>DASSKP010000034.1:0-93444 GCA_035690365.1 Mycobacteriales bacterium | reverse complement strand
GCGTCCTCTAGGGTGAGGGCATGGCCGACTGGGGCAACGACCTCACGCTCGCGCTGGACCTGGCGTCGGCCGCTGACGAGGTCACGATGCGTCGGTTCGGCGCCGTCGACCTCGCGGTCTCGACCAAACCGGACCTCACGCCGGTGAGCGATGCCGACACCGCCGTCGAGGCGGCGTTCCGCGCCCGGGTCGCGCAGATGCGCCCCGGCGATGCCGTTGTCGGCGAGGAGTACGGCGAGACCGGTAACTCTCCCCGACGGTGGATCGTCGACCCGATCGACGGCACGAAGAACTTCGTGCGCGGCGCCCCCGTGTGGGCGACTCTGGTCGCGCTTCAGGTCGACAACGACATCGTGCTCGGCGTCGTGTCAGCGCCCGCTCTCGGCCGCAGATGGTGGGCCAGCCGCGGAGCCGGCGCGTGGACGTCGTACGACGCCGGCGAGCCGCGGCGGCTCCAGGTCTCACAGGTGGCGACCCTCGACGATGCGTTCGTGTCGTACTCGTCGCTCACCGGGTGGGAGCAGCAGCACCGGCTCGATGCACTGCTGGACCTGTCGCGACGGGTGTGGCGGACGCGAGCGTTCGGCGACTTCTGGTCGCACATGCTGGTCGCCGAGGGCGCGGTCGACGCGTCCTGCGAGCCCGAGGTGTCGCTGTGGGACCTCGCCGCTCTGCAACCGATCGTCGAGGAAGCCGGCGGCCGCTTCAGCGACCTGTCAGGCGTCGACCGTGCTGACGGCGGAAGCGTGGTGTGCAGCAACGGGCTGCTCCACGACGACGTCGTCGCGGCGCTTGCCGCGCGCTAGCCGTCGCTCGAGCAGCAGCTCCACCTTCGGCGCCAACCACAACGCTGCCGCGTCGAAGAACCCATAGCCCCCAGCCGCGCCCGACGGTGGGTTGCCCATCGCAACGAGACCGAGGATCGGGTCACGCACCTGCCAGGTCCACGTCCCGAGACTCGTGCCCAGCAGCTCGAGATAGGTGACGACGAAGAACGCTCCGACGAAGACGAGCGGGTTCTTGCCGCGCAGCAGGAACAACGCCAGACACGCGAACCAGAACGCACCGAGCACGTCCGTGCGGCCGGAGAGAAACAAGCCCCACGTTGCATAGGCGCCGGCGACCCCGAGCGTCGCCGGGACGAGCCAACGCGCTTGTCGACGTACGACGTCCGACCGGCCGATGGCGAGTGCGCCGAGGTAGACCAGCCCGTGGCCCGGCGGCACGAACCACGGCACGTCGTGCAGGCGATAGACGTAGACACCGAGCCACCCGGCGAAGCAGTACTCGACGAGGGTGGCGAAGACGACGACGACGGCGACCTGCGCACGCGTGCGCATCGACTCGCGGCGAAGCAGCGCGACCAGCAGCAGCCAGGTGCCCACGCCGAGCAACCGCTGCTGCGTCATCGAGGCGCCGCGATCCAGCACGAGCACGAGCGGGATCCAGGCGAGAACAGCGGCCGGCGTCATCACCGCCAGCGTGACACAACGGTCAGGCTGAGCGCTGCGTAGTCCGGCGACCGGTGAGGATCTCGAGGACGTCCGGATGGGCGTCGAGAAGCGCCAGCGCGTGCTCGTACGACGCCATCTCGACCTCGTCGACGCGACCGCCGTGCAGCGGGTTGATGCCCATCACCTGGAGCAGGCTGCCGCCGGGTTCGAACGTCAGCACGTGCGCCGAACGCCGACCCAGCGCGCGGACCTCCCGTCGCAACACGCGGTGCCAGAACAGGCGCAGGGGAAGGTCGAGGATCGCGCGGGTCCGGCGCGCGTCGACGGACATCGGCGAGCTGATGAGAACGACGTCGAAGTCCTGGCCCCGCAACAGATCGGCGTTGGTCGGCGAGTGCGCGCCGCCGTCGACGTAGGCCTCGCCGTCGATCTCGACCGGGTGGAAGAAGCCGGGGATGGCGCACGATGCGGCGACCGCGTGCGCGACGTCGGTGCGCGGTGCGCCTTCGCGACCGAACACGACGCGCCTGCCGTCACGCCGGCGGACGGCGACGATCCACAACGGCTGCTTCGGCCACTCCTTGCCGTGATGCAGGCGCGCACCCGCGGCGATGAACTCCGTCGAGTGGCGACCGGTCGGCAGCAGCGAGGTCGCGAGCACCGACATGCGTGCCTTCCACGGCCGGCGCAAAGCGGCGAGGAACGGCGACAGCTCCGGGACCCGGCTCAGCCGATCGCCGTGCACCGTCGCGGTGTCGCCATGAATGCGTCGAGGCGTGACGGCGTCCGGCTTGCGCAGGAAGGCGCCGACCATCGACCCTGCCGAGGTGCCGACGATGAGGTCGGCCGAACGGGCGTCGTAACCCCGCTCGCGCAGCGCCCGCAGCACGCCACGATGGAACGCGTCGCCGGTCAGACCGCCGGCGCCCAGCACGAGGCCGATCCTGCTCACGTGACCTCCTTTCCCGGCGTCGTCGAGGTCTAGTCGTGCCAGGCGCGCGTGATGCCGTCGGGGTAGACGAGCTCCCGCACCACGCGCGCCGGGTTGCCCGCGACGAGCGTGTCGTCCGGCACGTCCTTGCTCACCACGGCGCCGGCAGCGATGAGGCACCGCGAGCCGATGGTCACGCCGGGCAGGATGATTGCTCGCGCCCCGATCCACGTGCCGTTGCCGATGGAGATCGGCGCGTTCTTCACCGGCCGGCCTTCGACGCCGTGGCTGTCGCTGTCCATCAGATAGGCCTCGTTGGCAATGGCGACGTCGTCACCGATCGTGATCTCGAGCACACTCATCAGGACGACGCCGCTGTTGATGAAGACGCGGTCGCCGATCCGGATCCGGCCCCACCCGCTGACGAGGGTCTTGCGATAGCCGGACCAGATCTTGAAGTGGTCGCCGACCTCGAGGTCGGTCGCGTCGACGGTGGGGTTACCGAGGATGGTCGGCTGGGCGCCGACGCGCTTGGCTCCGCGCAGCCGCCACTCGGCGTTTCCACGTTGCTTGCCATAGGCCCACCACCAGCGGGCCTCGTTGACGCGCTTGGCCACGACCGGCGGAACCTGGGACAGGGAGGGCACGGGCAGCGAGGATAGGCGACGGGAGGTGCGACATGGACGCAGTGGCGCTCATCAGCAACCGGGTGGGGGCGGTCAACAGCACCCTCCACTCGATGGTCGACCGGGCGCGCGAGGTCGACTGGGTCACGCCCGTCGCCCCCGGCACGAGTCCGATCGGGCTGACGTTGTGGCACGTCCCGCGCACGCTCGACTGGTTGGTCAACACGAGCATCCAGGGCCGCGCCGAGGTCGCTGACAGTCCGGAGTTCGCCTCGCTGCCCGATCCGCAGACCTTCGGCTTCGGCACCGGTCTGACCCCCGCCGAAGCATCGAGTGTCGCCGCCGGTGTCGACCCCGAGCTGCTGTTGACGTACGCCGACACCGTCCACGAAGGCGTCGAGAAGTGGCTGGGCTCGCTCTCGGCCGAGGACCTCGACCGGCCGCCGGCCGGGTTCGACGACCGACAGCAGACGCGGCCGGCGTACTGCACCCCGGCGGCTCTCGCCGAGATCGAGGGCCTCGGTCAGCTGCCGCTGGGCGTCCTGCTCATGCGTCCCGCGGTGTCACATCTGTTGATGCACTTCGGCGAGCTCGACACCCTCATCCAGCTGAGCGGGTGATGTGTTCGGTGACGAGCCGTGCGACGACGTCCGGGATCTCCTCGGGCATCCAGTGGGAGACGCCGTCGAGCACTTCGTAGCGGTAGGGCGCCTGCACGTAGTCGCCGGTTAAGTCGGCAGCCTTGCGGCCGAGGAATGCGTCCTTCGTGCCGTAGACGTAGAGAGCGGGCACTGAGACCTCGCCTGTCGGCCGCGCGGAGAACGGCATCGCGCGGTACCAGTTGATCGCCGCGGTCGCAGCGCCCGGCTCGCGCAGCGGAGTGACGTAGCGGTCGATCGCGGCGTCCGGCAGACCGGTGGTGCGCAACGTCGCGCGCAGCCGCTGCTCCATGCGTGGGCGGTACGCCAACTCAGGCAGCACCGGAAGCTGGAACATGAACATGTACCAGGACTTGAACGCCTGCGTCCCCGTGACCATCGCCTTCGCCATCGCGCGCGGGTGCGGTGTCGTCAGTGACGTCACGGTGCGCACCCGCTCCGGGTGGAACTCCGCGAGCGCCCAGGCGACGCCGCCGCCCCAGTCGTGGCCGACGACGTGCGCCTTGTCGGCGCCGGCGGTGTCGATGAGCGCGACGATGTCACCGGCGAGATGCTGCAGGGCGTACGCGCGACGTCCCTTCGGGCGTGCGCGCGGCGAGTAGCCGCGCTGGTCGGGCGCAAGCACGCGGTAACCCGCCTCGACGAGATGCGGTGTCACGGCGTCCCACGAGGTGCGGTTCTCCGGGTAGCCGTGCAGAAGCACGACGACCTCACCGTCGGCCGGCCCGCTGTCGGTGACGTCGAAGGTCATGTCCGCGCGCTGAAACTCATGCATGACTCGACAACCTACGGTGGCGTAGGTTGGCCGCGTGGAGGCGACCAGCGGGTGGCCGGCGTACGAACGCCGAGTCGAGGAGATGCGCAGTGCGCTGCTCGCGCTGCCCACGGACGCTCCCGTTCGGCTGCGCAAGCCGACGTCCAACCTGTTCCGGCCGCGCACGGGACCGTCCAGCCCCCTCGACGCGACCGGGTTCGACGGGCTGATCGCGCTCGACGCCGAGCGACGCACGGCCGACGTGCTGGGCATGACGACCTACGAGCACCTCGTCGACGCGACGCTGCCGCACGGCCTGATGCCGCTGGTCGTGCCGCAGCTGAAGACCATCACCCTCGGCGGCGCGGTCACCGGTCTCGGCATCGAGTCGACGTCGTTCCGCAGCGGCTGCCCGCACGAGTCGGTGCTCGAGATGGATGTGCTCACGGGCGCCGGCGACATCGTCACGGCCACACCGGACAACGAGCACCGCGACCTGTTCTACGGCTTTCCCAACTCCTACGGCTCGCTCGGTTACGCACTGCGGTTGAAGATCGAGCTCGAGCCGGTGTCGCCGTACGTGCGGCTGCGACACGTCCGGTTCGGTGACGCCGGCGCATGCACCGCGGCGATCGAGCAGATCTGCGCGGAGTCGTCGTACGACGGCCAGCGGGTGGACTTCCTCGACGGCACGTGGTTCGGCCATGACGAGGTCTACCTGACCCTCGGCTCGTGGACGGGCGACGCGCCCGCGACCTCGGACTACACGGGTCGCGACATCTACTACAAGTCCATCCGCGAGAAGTCCGCGGACTGGCTGACCGTCCGCGACTACCTGTGGCGATGGGACACCGACTGGTTCTGGTGCTCGCGCGCATTCGGTGCACAGAACCCGACGCTGCGCGCGCTCTGGCCGAAGTCGAAGCTGCGCTCCGACGTGTTCTGGAAGCTCGTGTCGCTGGAGCGCCGCTACGGCATCAAGGCGGCCATCGATCGTCGTCGCGGCAAGCCGGAGATCGAGTACGTCATCCAGGACGTCGAGATCCCGGTGGGTCGGACTCCGGAGTTCCTCGGCTTCCTGCACCAGCAGACCGGCATGGAGCCGGTGTGGCTGTGCCCGCTCAGGCAGCGCGACCCGGCGGCGCGCTGGACGCTCTATCCGCTGAACCCCGACGAGACCTACGTCAACGTCGGCTTCTGGGGTGGCGTCGATCTGCCGCGCGGCGAGCACGAGCCGTTCCACAACCGCGCGATCGAGAAAGCTGTCGCCGACCTCGGCGGCCGCAAGTCGCTCTACTCGACCGCGTTCTACCCGGAGGACGAGTTCTGGGACAACTACGGCGGCCCCGACTACGAAGTGCTGAAGAAGACCTACGACCCGGATGGTCGGTTGCTCGACCTCTACTCCAAGACCGTGAATCGCAGGTAGGAGACCAGATGCCCCGCACTCCCCTCGCTCCACTGCTCGCCCGCGCGCTCACCAGCGACGGCCTCAGGATCGAGGCCTACGACGGCTCGACCGCCGGCGCCGTCGACGCGCCGGTCCGGCTGGTGCTGCGCTCGCCGAAGGCGCTGTCCTACCTCATCACCGCGCCGTCGTCGCTGGGCTTCGCTCGCGCCTACGTCAGCGGCGAGCTGGAGATCCACGGCGATCTCTACGTGGCGTTGCAGCTCGTCTGGAGCAGCGACATCGGGCACCTGCCGTGGCCCGAGCGGGTCGCGATGCTGCGTGCGGTCGACCCGAAGGCACTGCGCTGGGTCGATCCGCCCGAGTCGGAGTACGGCGTCCGCCGCCTCCGCACCGGTCTGCGGCACTCGAAGGCACGCGACGCCGCCGCGATCAGCCACCACTACGACGTGTCCAACAAGTTCTACGAGTGGGTTCTCGGACCGTCGATGACCTACACCTGCGCATGCTTCCCGGAGGACGACTCGACGCTGGAGCAGGCGCAGGAGCACAAGTACGACCTGGTCTGCAAGAAGCTCGGACTGCAGCCGGGCATGCGGCTGCTCGATGTCGGCTGCGGCTGGGGCGGCATGGTCGTGCACGCCGCCAAGCACTACGGCGTCCAGGCGCTCGGTGTGACACTGTCCCGCCGGCAGGCGGAGTGGGCGAAGGACCGCATCGCCACCGAGGGTCTCGGGCACCTCGCCGAGGTCCGGTTCAGCGACTACCGCGACGTCACCGAGTCCGACTTCGACGCGGTCTCCTCGATCGGCCTCACCGAGCACATCGGCAAAGCTCAGCTGCCGGCGTACTTCACGTTCCTCGCCGGCAAGCTCCGGCCGCAAGGCCGGATGCTCAACCACTGCATCACCCGGCCGACGACGACGGAGCCGGTCCGCACCGGTGGCTTCATCGACCGCTACGTGTTCCCCGACGGTGAGCTCGAGGGAGTCGGCCTGATCGTGTCCGCGATGCAGGACAACGGCCTCGAGGTGCGGCACGAGGAGAACCTGCGCGAGCACTACGCCCGCACGCTGGCCGGTTGGTGCGCCAACCTCGGCGAGCACTGGGACGAGGCTGTCGCGGAGGTCGGCGGCGAGCGCGCGAGAGTGTGGGCGCTCTACATGGCCGGGTCGCGACTCGGCTTCGAACGACACACGATCGAGCTGCACCAGGTGCTCGGTGTGAAAGTCGAGGCCGACGGCACCAGCGGCATGCCCCTGCGCCCCGACTGGGGCGTCTAACTGCCTTTCCCTGATCTTCGCGGCACGACCAGCCCCACCTCACTGACGGCGCAGCCGCAAGATCCTCAGGGCCCGGCGGATATGACGGAAAGCGCTGAATGCAAGCCACGACGCGAAGGCGTACGCAAGCCACTGCTCCCAGACGAAGAGTGATCGGCCGGTGTCGCGGACGCGGACGCTCGCTATCAGGACGAGCAGGGGCGCACCGACGGCAGCCATCGCGGCGTCCACGACGGCGTCGGTCAACTCGTCGTACCGGAGGCGAAGCCGCGCCACTGACCCGAGATCGGCACCAGTGGGGGCGCGCTGTAGGGCGAGAGTCATGCGGGAGGTCGGCGCTCCCGCTAGCTTCCGCGTGGCCAACCGCCGACCTGAGCGAGAAGGCCCACATCGTCGCGGCACGCCCAGTGTTCTGCGATCACCCCGTCGGCAACCCGCCAGATGTGAATGAAGTCCCACGCGATCTCGTTGCCCGTGGGAGGTAGCCCAGCAAGCAGCGGCATCGTCGACGCCACGTGCCGGCCACGCATCGTGAGCTGCACGACGACTAAGTCGCCTTGCGCGACAACGCGATGGACCTCCGTCGTCGGCGAGTCCAGGTCGTGGCGAAGAGTCTCGAGCGTCTGCCGGAAACCGTCACGGCCTTGCGGACCTGCAGCGTGTTGGGTGAAGTCTTCGGCGATCAGCTCCAAGGCTGATTCGTCCCGTCGACTTGCGCGCTCGTGAAAAGCGAGCACGACCTCTGCCGGATTCATCACGCCGTCACTATGACTCCGGCAACCGTCCGGGAGAACAGCACCTATCCGACGCCGCGCCCGACGCCAGTTGGTACGAACCACGGGGTTTTCGACCCCGCGAATGGCCATCTTCGTACCAACCGATGAAGCTGCCGGGGGGCTCGCGCGGCAACGGAGAACGCCGGTTATTGCGGGTGCTCAGGCGGCTTGGGGTTGAGGGTCGGCCGCGCCTTCCTCGGCCTCTTTGTTGCGCGTGAAGAACGACACCTTGCCATCTGTCTCGAGAATCGCGAGCTGGATCTCCGACAGCTTGCGGATGCCCTGTTGGCGAGCCTGGGCGTAGACGTCGTCGAGGGACATCCGCTCGTGCTTCAGGGCCTCTGTCAACGGCTCTCCGTCCTTGACGATCACGAGCGGGACGCCGTTGACGAGTGGCCGGAGGCGGCGCGACTTGTACGACGCCAGTCCGAACATCACGGTGAGGATGGCGAACGTCGAGATCGCCAGGACTGAGGCGGTCACGGAGTAGTCCTGCTGCGTGATCCCCTGCTGCACGAGGTCGCCCATGACGACGTAGAGCAGCAGCTGGAACGTCGACAGCTCACCGAGCGACGAGCGGCCGACGGCCCGCGTGACCACCCACAGGAACAGGAAGATGAACAACGCGCGGAAGACGATTTCCATTACGGCACCAACCACGTCTTGTAGTGCAGCTGCGTCATGACCTGACCGTTGGCGAGCACCTGGACCATGGCGCTCCGGCCGACCTGGCTAGCTGGCTGGATGTAGGTGTCGAGCGACAAGGAGAACCGCCGGCTGTGCGGCGCAGGCGCGTAGGCCAGGTAGATGAACAGCGGCGTGCTCGTCTCACTGGCCGGCGCGGGGTGCAGGTCCTGGTACTCGAGGATGTCCCAGTAGCGGTTGGAGACGGCGATCGTCATCTGCTTCGGGAAGCCCGCCGGCGGCGCGTAGACCGTCAGCCGCCAGGGGATGTCGAGACCGGCGCGCGCGACCTGCGGATACGTGAGGGTCATGCGGTAGCCGTTGCCACTCGCGTGGATCGTCCGAGCCTTGACGCCGAGGTAACCGCTGGCGCCGATCAGGACGGCGAGCGCCATCAACGACAAGGCGATGCGCCGGCCGATGACACCGCGTCGGTTGCTTCCTGTGGCGCGAACACCCTCGAGGGTCGAGTCGTTGACCACTCCCGATGGGTACCACGGAGCATGATCGATCTCGCGCTACGACACGGAGAGGTCGTAAACAGTCACTCCGCCGAGAGTCGTTGCGGTGAAGTGCTGTGAGACCCAGGCACTGATCTGGGTGCTCGTCGACGAGCCACTGCCACCGACGCCGCCCGGACCCCCGCCCATGCCTCCGCCCGCGACGAAGTAGTGGATGCGCCCCGCCTTCACCAGCGCCTGGAACTCCGCGAGACTCGGAGTCGGGTCCGTGCCGTTGAAGCCGCCGATCGACATCACCGGAAGGTCACTTCCGAGCTGCAGCCCGGCGGCGTTGTTGGAGCCGATCGTCGCCGCGACCCAGCTGTAGCGGCTCGCGTCTCGCTTCAGCGCCGCGACCAGAGCCGAGCTGGGTGTCGCCGTGTCGAGCAGGCCGCCGAGCCGGCCGCCGGTGGTGTTGCCGCCGGCTCTGCCGCCGAGCGCACCCGGCATGACGCCCGCAGGGGCCGCGCCGCGGAAGCCACCCGGCGCACCACCGCGACCGAACCCGCCCGGCGCACCACCGGGACCGAAGCCGCCCGCCGACGCCGGGCCCGCCGACGGGATCGCGCCCGACTGAGGACGAGCTGCCGTCTCGACCGCGTACGCAGTCGGCCCGGCGACACCCGTGACGACAGCGGCGACGACGACACCGGCGGCGAGCCGGCGGCTGAGCCAGGGCGCCGCCACGACACCGACAGCCGCGACCACACCCGTGACGAGCACGAGCTCGCGCAGCTCCGGATGCCAGCTGGGCGTGCGGTCGAGAAGCGCCCACGACCACAGCGCAGTGACCGCGAGAGCTGTCGCCAGCGTCACCCGGGGCGCGAGATGTCGTCGCGACTGCCACGTCGCCGTAGCACCGATGCCGACGAGCGCACCGATCGCCGGCGCGAGTGCCACCGAGTAGTAGGGGTGGATGATGCCCTTCGCCAGGCTGAAGGTCAGACCGGTGACGACGAGCCAGCTCCCCCAGAGCAGCACCTGGGCGCGGCGGCCGTCGATGCGCGGCCGGCGCCGGGTCAGCCACAGCATCACGACGAGGAAGACCAGCGCCGCGGGCAGCAGCCAGCTGATCTGGCTTCCGAACTCGGAACCGAACATCCGCGTGATTCCCGTCGCACCCCAGCGGCCGCTCTGTCCGGCCGCTCCCCCGCCGACGCTGCCGGTCTCGTTCCCGGTCAGCCGGCCGAAGCCGTTGTAGCCCAGCACCAGCTCGATGATGCTGTTGTGCTGGGAACCTCCGATGTATGGACGCGACGACGCCGGCGTCAACGCGACGGCGGCGATCCACCAGCCGGCTGACACGAGGATCGACGCCAGGCCCGCACCGATCTGCAGGACGCGGCGCCGCAACGTCGTCGGAGCGGCGAACAGGTAGACGGCGCCGAAGCCCGGCACGACGAGGAACGCCTGCATCATCTTGGTGAGGAACCCGAAGCCGATGCAGGCACCGGCGACGACGACCCACCGGGTGCGTGCATCTTCGAGAGCACGCACCATCGCGTACGCCGCCGCGACGAGCAGCAGCGTGAGGAGAGCGTCCGGGTTGTTGAAGCGGAACATCAGCGCAGCGACCGGCGTCGTCGCGAGCACAGCGCCGGCGACCAGTCCGGCATTCACGCCGAACCGGCGACGTACGGTCGCGTAGAGCAACGCGACAGCGGCAACACCCTCGAGCGCCTGTGGCACGAGCATGCTCCACGCGTTGACGCCGAAGACTCGTGCCGACAGCTCCATCACCCACAGAGCCGCGGGCGGCTTGTCCACGGTGATGAAGCTCGACGCGTCGAACGACCCGAAGAAGAACGCCTTCCAGGAGTGGGCGCCGGCCTGGACGGCCGCCGAGTAGAAGCCGTTGGCCCAGCCGGATGCGCCGAGACCCCAGAGGTAGAGCACCCCGGTCGCGAGGAGCAGAGCCGCGAAGGCGGCGCGGTCACGGTCGAACCGGCGAGCGGTCGCGACCCGATCGACCGCAATGGGTCGGTCAAGGGTGAAGGTCATGCCGTCCTCCGGGAGGCGAAGATCCAGTGCCGCAGCGCGAGGAAGCGCAGCGCGGTGGCGACGAGGTTGGCCGTCACGAGAATGCCGACCTCTGTCGGACGTGACGGCGTTCGGGTGAGCAGATGAAGCAAGGCGAGCGAGACTGACGTCAGCGCGACGGCCGCAGCGAAGACCGCCAGCCCCTGGAAGTGGTGTCGCACCGCGCCGGTGCGGCCGGTCACGGCGAACGTCCAGCGTCGGTTGACCGCCGTGTTCGCGACAGCGGTGGCGAGCAGCGCGACGACGTTCGCGACCTGCGCGGACACCGCGGGCCGCAACGCTAGGTAGAGCACGAGATAGGCGAGCGTGCTGAGCACCCCGACCGAGCCGAACCGAAGTATCTGCGCGGCACGCGTCGGCCGCTCGCCACTCGCGGGCATGCGCAGCAACATGCGCAGGACGCCGCGAAGGTCCGCCGTCGCGGTGGGCACGATGTCGACGCGCGAGTCGGGGTCGTCGACCCAGTCGACCGGCACCTCGTGGATCCGCAACCCGCGTCGCTCGGCGAGCACCAGCAGCTCAGTGTCGAAGAACCACCCGGTGTCCTCGACCAGCGGCAGCAGCTCCTTCGCACGATCCGCGCGCATCGCCTTGAAACCACACTGCGCGTCGGTGAACGACGTGCCGAGTGCCGCGTGAAGCAGCAGGTTGTAGCAGCGCGAGATCAGCTCTCGCTTGGGGCCACGCACGACTCGCGCGCCGCGCGACAGCCTGGTGCCGATGGCGACGTCGCTGTGGCCGGAAAGCAACGGCGCGAGCAGCGGAGGCAGGGCAGCGAGGTCGGTCGACAGGTCGACGTCCATGTAGGCGACGACGTGCGCATCGCTCTCCGACCAGACCTGGTGCAACGCACGGCCGCGTCCCTTGGCGGACAGACGCACGGCGACCACGCCGGGCAGCGCAGCGGCAAGGTCAGACGCACGTTCCCAGGTGCGGTCCGTGCTCGCGTTGTCGGCGATCGTGATCCGCCAGGTGTGCGGCATGTGCTCGCGCAGGTAGTCGTGCAGTCGGCGGACGCTCGGCACCAGAGCGCGTTCCTCGTTGTGAACCGGGACGACGATGTCGACCAGCGGCGCCGTGGCCGGTGACCGGGTCGGCAGGGGCACGCCCGGCGCTGGGCTCAACGTCATGCGACGACGATCGGACCGTCAGGTGGGACCACCCTGCGTCCTCGCTGGACATCCGCTGTGAGCTACTGCAGGTGTCAACCGGTCGCGAGGGGCAGTCGGACGCGGAAGGTCGCGCCACCACCCGGCGTCGTCACGACCTCGGCGCGACCGCCGTGCGCCGCCGCGATGCCGGCGACGATCGACAGCCCGAGGCCGGCCCCGCCTTCGCCTTCGCGCGTCCGCGCGCGGTCGACGCGGTAGAAGCGCTCGAACACGTGCTCCGACTGCTCGGGCGTGAGACCGGGCCCGTGGTCGGCGACCTCGAGCGCCGCCCATGCGCCGCCCGCATCGTCTTCCGTGCGGACGCGGACGGTGACCGGCGTGCCGGCCGGCGTGTGCTGCAGGGCGTTGCCGAGGAGGTTGCCCAGGACCTGCCGGAGCCGGAGCTCGTCGCCGATCACGAGCGGGGCCGACCCCGCCGACGCCTCGAGCCCCACGGCACGGTCAGGCGCCAGAACGGTCGCGTCCTGTACGGCGTCCTTCGCCAGCACGAGCAGGTCGACAGGCTGCTGCTCGAGCGGCCGCTGTTGGTCAAGGCGAGCGAGAAGCAGCAGGTCGTCGACGAGCACGCCCATGCGCTTGGCCTCGGACTCGATGCGCCCGAGCGCACGTCGCAGCTCCTGCTCGTCATCGAGCGCGCCCTGCCTGAAGAGCTCGGCGAAGCCACGGATCGAGGTCAACGGCGTCCGCAGCTCGTGGCTCGCGTCAGCGACGAACTGCCGCATCTTCGACTCCGAGCGTCGAGCGCTCGCCTCCGATGCACGCTGCTCGCCGAACGCGTGCTCGATCTGCGCGAGCATCCCGTTGAGTGCGGCCGACAGCCGTCCGACCTCCGTCCGCGGATCCACCTCGGGGACGCGGCGCGAGAGGTCACCCCCGGCGATCGCTTCGGCGGTGTCCTCGACCTCGGCCAGCGGCCGCAGGCTGCGGCGGACGACGACCGACCCGACGGCAGCGAGCACGACGAGCACTGCCAGCCCGATCATGAGCTCCAGCGACTCGAGCCGGCTCACGGTGTGGTCGACATCGCTCAGGCTCTGCGCGACGAGCAGCGTGCTGCCGTCGGCGGCCGGCGCAAGAACCGCCCGCCACGAGCCGTCGTTGCGGACTGCGGACACGGTGAACGGTCGACCCCTCTTCTCGGCGCTCGACAGGGAAGAGGCCGGCGGGAGCTCCGGCGCCGACTGCGTGACGCCGAACTGCTGGTCCCTGATGCTCGTCACCACACCCGTCGCGTCGACGACGCCGACGTAGAACTGGCTGGGGCCACGCCGGTCGAATCCTGCGCCACCGTCGGGGTCGCCGGGCGGCGGCACGCCGCCTTGGCGGTAGAACGACTGCGAGACCTGCTTGAGCTGATCGTCGACGCGGGCGACCAGGTAGCCGCGCAGGGCAGTGGCTGCCACCACCCCTGATGCGATCAGCCCGACGGCGACGAGAAGCAGCAGCGCGACGACGAGCTTCGTACGCAACGTCACCCGTGCGATGAGACGGCGTACGGCGGTCATCCCCGTGGCATCCGCAGTGTGTATCCCACTCCGCGCAACGTGTGGATCAGCTTGGGCTCGCTGGTGTCGAGCTTGCGCCGCAGGTAGGAGACATAGGACTCGACGATGTTGGCATCACCGCCGAAGTCGTAGTTCCACACGTGGTCGAGGATCTGCGCCTTCGACACGACCTTGCCGGCGTTGTCCATGAAGTAGCGCAGCAGCTTGAACTCGGTCGGCGAGAGCATGACGAGCTCACCGGCCTTCCACACCTCGTGGGTGTCCTCGTCGAGCTCGATGTCGGCGAACAGCTTGCGCGCAGAGGACTGCTGCTCGTTCTCGATCGAGAAGCGCCGGAGGATCGCGCGGATGCGTGCGATGACCTCTTCGAGGCTGAACGGCTTGGTGACGTAGTCGTCGCCGCCGAGCGTCAAGCCGGTGATCTTGTCCTCGGTGGAGTCGCGCGCGGTGAGGAACAGGACGGGCACCCGGCGACCGTCGCCTCGGAGCCGACGTACGACGTCGAAGCCGTCCATGCCGGGCATCATCACGTCGAGCACCAGCAGGTCCGGCTGGAACTCGTGCGCGACGCGGACGGCTTCGGTGCCCGATCGTGCGGTCGCGACTTCGAAGCCGGCGTAGCGCAGACTGGCTGAAAGCAGCTCGACGATGTTGGGCTCGTCGTCGACGACGAGCAGCCTGGCCTCCGCGGTCACGGGACCAGCCTGTCAGCCGGCTGTTGACGCCGGCTGAACAGTCGCTGGGAACTTGCTGTGAGCCCGAGTGCGACCGCAATGGCCGCGCGTTTCTACCTACAAACGAGTCGCGGCGCCTCGATCCTTGCGCTTCCGCGAGCGCGCCGAGCGGCTGGTTGCTCCCTTGCAGCTGGTGTTTGTAGGTAATTGCGCGCTGTGACGCCGGCCGATAGCTCAGGTCGTGCTGCCGGAGCTGCCTCCGGACGTGCTTGCCGAGCCGGTCGACGACCCGGACTGGGCGAACAGCCGCTCGACGGCGTACGAGCTGCCGCCGGTCGGGACGAGGTGGACGAAGACGCTGTCCCCCGCCTTGACGGCGGACAGCGACGCGACCGCGCCCTTGCGGACGATCTCGGTCTGAGGGGTGACGGCGTACGACGCCGTGCCGCTGTTGGTGCGGATCCGGATGCTCGACGTTCCGACGGACACGACCGTGCCGTTCACGTGTTGCTCACCGTCGACGCCGCCGCCGGCGAAGCCACCCTGGCCGGGGAGGCCGTGGCCGCCCGGCAGCGGGCCGCCCGGCAGCTGGCCGTTCGGAACCTGGCCGTTCTGCAGCTGGCCGGGGAACCCGGTCCGACTGCTCGCCGCGGTCGACGGTTGGAACGCTGCGACGCCGACCCCGCCGACCAGTGCGCCGGCGGCGACCAGACCGGTCGCCACGAAAGCGGTACGACGTCCTGCGCGGTGCTGCGCCGGCGGCGCATCCGGGGTCAGAGGTTCGGGCTCGTCAAGGACCAACCACTCGGTCTCGTCGCGGCTCGGTTCGCGGTCGGTGAGCTCGGTCATGAGGTCGCGCTCCTCTGGTTCCTGATGTATCGGTGAGAACAGAGGGTGCGGGCCGAGCCTGGGCAGCAGCCCGACGTGACCTGTGCGCCGGCTGTGAAGGCGACCGGCCGACAGCGCCGGCATCGCGTCCGGTTGGATGTGCAACGTGGCGACGAACTTCGAGGAACTGCTGGGGATGAACCTTGTCGAAGCCTCCGGCGACCGGGTCGTGATCACCTGCAAGGTGCGCCCCGAGCTGCACCAGCCCTACGGCATCCTGCACGGCGGTGTCTACTGCTCCCTTGTCGAGTCCGCCGCGAGCATCGCCGGTGCGCTCTGGCTGGGTGAGGACGGCAACGTCGTCGGTGTGGCCAACACCACCAACTTCATCCGAGCGACGCGCGAGGGCAATCTCACCACGACCGCGACACCGTTGCAGCGCGGCCGGACGCAACAGCTGTGGCAGGTCGAGGTGAAGGACGACGAGGATCGGCTCGTCGCGCAGGGTCAGGTGCGGCTCGCGAACCTGCGCAACGCGGACAACCTCGGCAGGTCCTAGCCGACGCCGTCGAACGACGGGATCGCGCAGGCCCAGTGCCAGCGGCGCGACTCGCGCATGAGGTCGGCGGTGTTGTTCGGCGCCGCACCGAGCCACGACGCGCGGATCGGCGCGACGACCGTCGGCGCATAGGCGCCGGCCTTCGGGCGCGTGATGCGCAGCACGTCCAGGCCGCGACCGACGTCGGCGGTGTAGACGATGTCGTCCGTGACCCAGTACGCCGCCCACGTCACGGCATTGGGTGCGGCCCAGTAGCCGATCTGGCGGACATGCGCGGGATCGCGCACGTCGAGGAAGCGAGTGCCTTGCTCGTACCACCCGTCGGCGACGATGCCCTTGCGCTCCTTGAACCAGTGCGACGAGCAGAAGAGGGTGACCGGCGCGTGGTTCTCCGTCAGATAGGGAGCGCCCGACACCTCGGTCGTCCACTTGTCGATGACGGTCGGCGTCCGGCCCTTGGAGTAGTTGCGGACGTCCCACGTCTCGAACCGACCCTGCGCCCGGCAGCCACCCGGCGGGGTCTGGTCGGTGTCGGTGTAGTTCTCCTCGGTCATGAGCAGGACGTCGCCGTCGCGACGGGCACCCGAGTGGGGGTGGTACGCCGCCCCGTCCGGGTGGATCGAGTTGTGCAGGATGAAGTCGTTGTTCGTCGGGTCGATGCCGGCTTTGCCGGTGTAGGCGAGCAGCCGCGGATGCGCCGGGTCACGACTGGCGTCGTACACCGCCATGCCACCGGAGCCGGTGACCCAGAGCCGACCCTGCGCGTCGCGCTCGACGTCGTGCGTCGCGCCGGCGAACTTCTTGCCCTTGCCGCCGAAGTCGGTGCTTCCTGTCGAGACGGGAGTGTCGAAACCGCCGACCAGCTTGGGTTTGGCCGGGTCGCGCAGGTCGGCCACCCAGATCTTCCGGCCACCGGTCAGCCATGCCCACGTGCAGCCGCTCGTGCCGCCGACACAGTTGGCGATGTGACCCGGGCCGCGCAGGTCGGTGTTGAGGTCGTTGAGATCGAGCACCGCGAGCGGCTTGAGGACGTTGGGCGTCGTGGCGTCGATGATGTAGAGGAAGCCGCCCTTGCTCTTGCTCTCGCGGTCGTTGGAGACCAGCACGATCTTGCCGTCGCTGTCGACGTCCTCGTTCTCGAAGTGCGGCAGTGGCAGGAACGCCGCCGGCACGGGCTGCGCAGGGTTGGAGATGTCGAACTCGGTGACGCCGTCCCAGCCCGTGGCGAACGCCTTGTCACCGACGATGCGCATGCCGGCGAACGTCCCGGGGATCGTGGTGACGAGAGAGACGTTCTCGCTGGACAGGGGCGTGCCGTCCGGGACCAGCGTCGTGCCGAGGTCGCGCGCGGTCTTCTCGGCGAGCGCGAGGGCAGACGTGGGCGCGGAGGGCGTCGCCGTCGCGTAGGCGGTGAGCGGCGCGACCACCGAGGCCGCGGCGGCGAGGGCGAGCAGGATGCGACGTGGCATAACCGGGTCTTCGCCGCGATGTCCGGTTCTCCTGCCACCCTCCCGTGACAGACTTGCAAACTGAGTAGCAGGTTTTCTACTATCGACGCTGCACAGCAGAGTCGCCGCGGCGACCGGCCGCGGCCCATGACACGGGAGGTGTTGACCGATGCTGCTGGAGCGTTTCGACCCCTTCCTTGCCGAGTTCGACCGGCTGACCAACCGCGCCTTCGGCGCCGACGGCGAAGCACTGCCGATGGACGTCGTCCGTCGCGGCGAGGACCTCGTCGTACGGGTCGACTTGCCGGGTGTCCCGGCGGACAAGATCGGGCTGACCGTCGAGAACCAGACGCTGACGCTGTCGGTCGAACGGCACACGACGTTCGGTGACGGTGAGCAAGTGCTGCTGCAGGAGCGTTTCGACGGCACGATGACCCGGCGGCTGCGCATCCCGGACTGGGCCGATGCAGAGAACATCACCGCGGACTACACCGATGGTGTCCTGACGCTGACGATGAAGGTGGCGGAGAAGGCACGCGCGCGGCGCATCGAGGTGCGCCGCGGCACCGACCAGCCGCAGATCGCGAGCTGACATGACGACGTGGAAGGGCGGCCGGCGGTGAACCCGCTCGACGACCCCGGCCGGCCGCTCTTCACCGTCGGCCAGGTCGCCGACCTTCTCGACGTGCAGCAGGCGTTCCTCCGGCGGATCGAGCAGCACGAGCTTGTCGCCCCGGCCCGCTCCGACGGCCGGCAACGCCGCTACAGCCAGGCCGACATCGCGCGGGTCCAGGAAATCGTGCATCTAGTCGGTGAAGGGCTGACGCTCGCCGGTGTACGCCGGGTGCTGAGGCTGCAGTCGGAGGTCGACGCCCTCAAGCGCGAGATCGCCGAGCTGCGGGGGCGCGGCTAGCTCGCCCTCCAGGTCGGGACGACGAGCTCATGCGGTCGGGACATCGGGACCGGCAATGTCGTGGGCGAGCGGGGAACGGCCCCGCACCCGACCGAAGGACCCAGCCATGAACTTCCGCAATCTCGCTGTCACGGCCACTGCCACCGCTGCCTTCGTCGGCCTCGGCGCCACGAGCGCCTTCGCCCAGGACTGCTTCGTCGTCAACCGGTCCGACCAGGGCTCGACTGCCGTCGGGCACTCGCAGGCTTGGATCAGCATCCCCGTCGCGGACATTGTCGGTGTGAGCGGTCAGTGCGCGATCGACGTCAACGACGCCTTGACCGCTGCAGGCCTTCCCACCGTTCTCGCCACGATGTCGAACAAGACACTCCTCGGAGGAACTGCTGCCGACGCCAACGGCAAGACGGCTGACGGCAAGGGTGTGGACCACTTCGAGGACTCGCCCATCGTCGGGCAGACGTTCGGCGTCGTCGGCAACGTCCTGTCCACCGACGCCGCTTGCTTCTGAACATCTGTAGACCGGCCGGTGCAGCTCCCGACGCCACCGGAGCCATCACTTCTTCGATGGCTCCCACGCGGCTAACGGGAGCCGCACCCGCCCGCTAGCTGAAGCTCAGCGTGCGTTCGCAGCCGGCGAGGTGGATGACGAGCGGGCCGTCGGTGTGGACGTCGAGCTTCACACCGCAGGTGACTCGGGCACGCGCGACGTCGATCGTCATGGACTGCAGGTTCTTCGCGGTGATGACGAGCTCGTCGCGTCGCGGAGTGTTGGGTGTCGGTCCCCACGACTGCGAGCGCTGCACATAGGCCATCGCCGGGATCTCGCCCCCGGTGAGCGCTCCCCCGCTGTCCTGCACCGGCAAGACGCTCGGCACGCCGGTGCCGAAGGCCTTCGACAGGACGTCGATGGTCGCGTCGCCCTTGCCGCGGGGGGTCAGACCGGAGAGCCAGTAGGCGTGATCGGACACCACCTCTGCACCGGGAGCGTCCTCGGTCGGGTCGACGACGAACGTCACGTGCGCCGGGTCACGATCGACACGCCACGTGCCGAGCCACGCCGCACCTGGCGCGTACTCGTCGTTGGCAGCAAGCGTCAGGTGATCGGCCGTCAGGAAGAGATCCTCGGTGAACCGGATGCCGGCGGCGGTGTCGTCGGATACGGCCTGCTCACTCGTCTGGATGTTGACGAGCTCGTCCTCGGTGGAGTTCCACAGCAGCAGCGGCGTGTTGCGCAGCGACACGAGCTGGTCGTTGACGGATCCGGGGGCACCGACGACCGACCAACCACGGGAGAACAGGTCCGGCCACCGCGCCAGCATCCGATAGACGCCGAAGCCGCCCATCGAGTAGCCGGTCACCGCCGTCCAGTCCGGGTCGAGCTTGTAGTGACGTGCGACGTCGGCCCACGCCTCGAACGTGTCGGCCTCGGCGTAGCCGGCGTAGAAGCCGTCCGGGCCGCGGTCGGACGGCGTGAGCACGATCGAGCCGGGCCCACGGTCGCCGACCTGCGACTGGTTGTGGCTCCCCAGATACTGGTTGTAGTTGGCGCTGAGCGAATGCAGCAGCAGCGTCATGCCGAAGCCCGCGGGCGGCTGCGGCTTCTTCGGCACATAGAGCGCGTAGGGCTGCAGCTGGCCGACCATGCGGCCCTTGCACCTCGCGCCTGCGGAGAAGCTCGACGCAAGGTCGAAGCAGACGTTGGCGCCGTTGTAGCCCTGGCCGAAGGAGTAGTGGCTCGCGTAGATCCGGTCGATCGGTCCGGTCTTCGGCACCTCCGAGTCGTCGCGCTTCTTCGCGGCGAGCTTGCCGAAGTCGACGTCAGCAGCGAACGGCGACACGTCGCCCTGCGTCAGCTGTTCCGCCTGCTGCGACTCGCGCCAGAACCGGGCGAGAGCCTGGCCGCCGACAGCCGTGTCGCCCATCGTCGCGCCGGCAATGAGCGGCAACGGCTCGTTGAGCCGCGGCCCGACGTTGACGATGGCGACACCTTGCGGCGTGCCGCCGCCAGGTGTCGTCGCGGTGGCGGAACCGACCTGAGGCTTGAGGTAGGAGTTGTTCCCGGCGTCCCACAGACCGGTGCCCACCGTCATGCGCACCGACGAGTGGCCGGGGTTCCACATCGAGTGCGGTACGACGACAGTGACCTGCCGCCGCAGCCGGTCGACCTGCACGTAGCGGCCGGAGAGCGCCGTCGACCTGCCGGGCTGCGCCGACGTGAGGTCGGCGCGCGAGCCGTGCCAGGTGAGGAACTCCTGCGCCGGAGAGGAGACGCCTGCACCGAACGGCCACGCCACCGACGACGCCGATGATCCGAGGGCGACGGTGAATGCAGACTTCGCCGGGTCCTGCAGGGTGTTGAACGTCACGCGGAAGGCCGTGCCGGTCGCGAGCGGCTTGGTGCGGAACTCGACGAGGTCGGCGGCGTCGTTGGCGTAGACCTTCGCCGTGGGATAGGTGAACGTGCCCTGCGGCGGCGAGTAGAGATCGGCGCTGGCGCCGTACGGGTCGTTGGTGTCCTTGACCCCCGTCGCGCCGTGGTCGTCGTAGAGGTAGTCCTGGTAGACGAACTCGCCGTCGCGGTAGGACTGCGCGCCGGAGACGAGGATCGGCGCGGCGTGCCAGAAGCCGGTGTTCTTCAGCTGCGGGGCGCGCGGCGGCTTCGCGTAGAGGATCGCCGGGCCGGGGCGCGGTCCGGACGACACGGTCGGCAACCCGGATCGCGAACCGATCGGTGGATCGACCCGGATCGGGCGCTCCGCCCAGGCAGCGCCGCCGGCGAGGACGGCTGCGGCGGACGTCACTGCGATCAAGGTGCGCGCTTTCGCCATGTTTCGACACTTCGCCGAAAAGCGATCAGTTCCTGTCGGTGCGCCGCAGTAGCGTCCCCGGCATGGCTGACTGGACGGCACCGACCATCGACCGGAGCGAGCCCGACATGCAGGGACCGGAGCGCCGGTCACTCGAGCAGTGGCTCGACTACCACCGCGCGACGCTGCTGCACAAGTGCTCGGGCCTGACCCACGACCAGCTCAAGCAGCGGTCGGTGCCGACGTCGGGGCTGACGCTTCTGGGCATCCTGCGGCACATGACCGATGTCGAGCGCTGGTGGTTCCGGATGCACGGGGCCGGCGAGCAGCTCGACCTGCAGTTCTCCACCGACGAGTGGCCGGACGCCGACTTCGAAGACCTCGACGGCGCGCCGGCCGGCCACGTGGTCGCGGCGTTCGAGAAGGAGTGCGCCGCCGCGCGCGAGGCGGTGGCGAGCACCTCGCTCGACGAGGTCGTCAGCTGCGGGGCGGAGCACCACCATCGCCATCACGAGCGTGACGTCCGCTGGCTCTACCTCCACATGATCGAGGAATACGCCCGGCACAACGGGCACGCCGACCTGCTGCGCGAAGCGATCGACGGCGCCACCGGGGAGTGAACCTGCCGTGCCGGTGACCGCGGACGACGTACGGCGCCTTGCCAACAGCCTGCCGCGCTCGACCGAGGCACTCGTCCGTGACAGCCCGCGCTGGCGGATCCGCAGCATCGTCTATCTCGCGCTCTCCCCGGACGAGGAGATACTCGGCTTCGCCTATCCGAAGGAGATGCGTGACGCGCTCGTCGCCGGCGAGCCGGACAAGTTCCTCATGCCGCGCACTTCGGACCTTCGGTTCAACTGGGTGCGTGCGCGGATGGCGGCGCTCGATCTCGACGAGCTGCGCGAGCTCGTCGCCGACGCCTGGCGCATGTGCGTGCCGAAGAAGGTCGTCGCGGAGTGGGAGGCCGCCGGCGGCCCGCACGTTGAGCCGTTCGTGTGAAGTACCTAGGAAAAAGTGATCAGGCCGTAACGCCTAGCGGTCGTTGCGCCGGTTGATGGAGTGAGCCCGCCAATCCGGCGGGAACGCCCCCTCGCATCCGGAGGTTCCTGATGACTCCCGCCTCGCTGCTGGCCCTGCTGGCCGGCAACGCCAAGCTCGCAACCGCGGTCGCGGCCACCGCGGCCGTGACCGCCGGCGGTGGCCTCGCCGTTGCTTCGGCCGTCTCGTCCGCACCGGTTTCGAGCACCACCGTGGTCACGCAGTCCACGAGCACCGACGTGACTCCGACCCCGACCACCGACCCCGAGTCGACCGCCGCCGGCACCCCGACGACCGACCCCGAGTCGACCGCCGCCGGCACCCCGACGACCGACCCCGAGTCGACCGCCGCCGGCACGCCGTCGAGCTCCCCGAGCTGCCCGGCCGGCCTGACCAACCACGGCCAGTACGTCTCCTCGGTCGCACACCAGCCGCGCCAGCCGGGCGACGCCCCGAACGCGCACGGCATGGCGGTCTCCGCAGCCGCGCAGTCGGACTGCGGCAAGTCCTCCAGCGACTCGACGAGCGGTGGCAGCACCGACCCCGAGAGCAGCGCCGCGACGAGCAGCACCTCGACCGACTCCACGAGCACCGACTCGACGAGCACCGACTCGACGGTCTCCGGCTCGACGGTCTCCGGCGGCGGCCACGGCCACAGCGGCTCGCACGGTCACGGGCACGGTCACCACTGACCTCGCCCATCGCCCACATGAGCAGCGGCCCTCCATCCCCCCGAGGTGGCGGGCCGCTTCCATGTGCGACGAGCCGGCGACGACCGGGCGCGCACGTCTCCACCGCGCGACCCGGCCCCGTCACGGCATGCGGATGCAACCAGCCCTGAAGTGCAGCGCCGCCCAACCGTTCGTCTCCTGGGACTCCGGAAGCGGTCTGAGCGCTCCCTTCCCCTCCTGAGATGAGTTTCTCGTCGCCGGGACGTCGTACGTTGTGACCGGGTGACGGCGAGAGGGGCTGCGGATGAGTGGCGTACGGGTGCTCGTGGGGACGCGCAAGGGAGCGTTCATCCTCACAGCCGACGGCAAGCGGCAGGACTGGACGGTCGAGGGACCGCTCTGGGGCGGCTGGGAGATGTACCACCTGAAGGGCTCCCCCGCCGACCCCAACCGCATCTATGCGTCGCAGTCGACCGGCTGGCACGGCCAGGTGATGCAGCGGTCCGACGACGGCGGCAAGAGCTGGCAGCCGGTCGGCAACGACTTCAGCTACGCGACCGTGCCCGGCACCCATCAGTGGTACGACGGCACACCGCACCCCTGGGAGTTCGCGAGGGTCTGGCATCTGGAGCCGTCACTGACCGATCCCGACACGGTCTATGCCGGCGTCGAGGACGCTGCGTTGTTCCGCAGCGTCGACGGCGGCACGTCGTGGCAGGAGCTGCCGGGCTTGCGAGAGCACGGCTCGGGCCCGCACTGGCAGCCGGGCGCAGGCGGCATGTGCCTGCACACGATCATCCTCGACCCGAGCGACCCGGAACGGATGTTCATCGCCATCTCCGCGGCCGGCGCCTTCCGCACCGACGACGGCGGCAAGTCGTGGAAGCCGATCAACAAGGGCCTGCGGTCCGGGCAGATCCCCGACCAGGACGCGGAGGTCGGTCACTGCGTGCACCACATCGCGATGCACCCACAGCGCCCCGGCACGTTGTTCATGCAGAAGCACTGGGACGTCATGCGCAGCGACGACGCCGGTGAGCAGTGGCACGAGGTCAGCGGCAACCTGCCGACCGACTTCGGCTTCGTCATCGACGTGCACGCGCACGAGCCCGAGACCGTCTACGTCGTGCCGATCAAGAGCGACATGGAGCATTACCCGATCGACGGCAAGCTGCAGGTGTTCCGCAGCCGGACGGGCGGCAACGAGTGGGAGCCGCTGACCAAGGGGCTGCCGCAGGCCAACTGTTACGTCGACGTGCTGCGCGACTCGATGTCGATCGACTCGCTCGACGAGTGCGGCGTCTACTTTGGCACGACCGGCGGCGCGGTCTACTGCTCGCCGGACGGTGGCGACACCTGGTCGGCGATCGTCGAGAACCTCCCGGCCGTGCTGTCCGTCGAGGTCCAGACGCTGCCGTGACCAATTGTGGCGAGCGCACGCTAGAACGTGCTCTGGGCACAATGGGATGGGTGGCCCGGCCGGAGGCAAGCGCGTGACGACGGTCAGGGTTGTGCTGCCGGGGCATCTCAAGCGGCTGGCGCAGGTCGAGCACGAAGTGTCGCTCGACGTCGACGATGCCGCCGGGGCGGTGTCACTCGACGCTGTGCTCGACGCGCTCGAGGCCGCCTACCCCGTGCTCGGCGGCACGATCCGCGACCGGGGCACCCGCAAGAGACGGGCTTTCGTGCGGTTCTTCGCCTGCGAGCAGGACCTCTCGCACGAGCCCGCCGACGCCCCTCTGCCGGACGACGTCGTCACCGGTCGCGAGCCGCTGCTGGTCGTGGGGGCGATGGCCGGCGGGTGAATCTACGCAGATCGTGATGATCGACACGTGGAAGTTCTGTCACGACTGCCACTTCCGCCACTACCGTTCTCGCCGTGCGAAGAGTGCCGGCGCTCGACGGGCTACGCGCCGTCGCGGTGGCGGCCGTGCTCGTCTACCACGCTGACCCCGACTGGCTGCCGGCCGGATTTCTCGGCGTCGACCTCTTCTTCGTCCTCTCCGGCTTCCTGATCACGACGCTCCTCCTGGGTGAGCTGCGTCGGACATCTGCCGGCGGACTGCGCTTCGGCCACTTCTACCTGCGCCGCGCCCGCCGGTTGCTGCCTGCGCTCGCTGCCGTGATCGGCGTGACGCTCGTCGCGATGTGCATCTGGTGGCGCGTCGATCTGCGCAACGATCGCGCCGACGTCCCCGCTGTCCTCGGCTTCGCCGGCAACTGGTGGTACGTCTTCCGGCACCAGGACTACTTCGCCGCCGTCGGCCGCCCGTCGCCGTTCCAGCACCTGTGGTCGCTCGGCGTCGAGGAGCAGTTCTACCTCGTCTGGCCGGTGACGCTCTGGCTGCTGTGGCGGTTCGTCCGGCACAAGCGGCTGATGGTCATCGGCGCGGTCGCGCTGCTCGGGGCGATCGCGTCCTCGCTCTGGATGGCGCATCTCGCCGCCGTCGGCGACGTTCCCTACCGGGCGAGCGGCTCACGCCTCTACTTCGGCACCGACACCCACGCGATGGGGCTGCTGCTCGGCGCCGCCGGTGCCGTCGCCCGGATCAAGGTCCTGAGCCTGCGGCTGCGCCCGGGGCCGCGGGTGCCCCGGATCGTGCGCGCGGACGCGATCGCCTTGGCTGCCACCGCGGCGGTCATCGTCCTGACCTGGCGGATGCAGGAGTTCTCCCCGTCGCTCTACCGCTACGGCTTCGCGCTCTTCTCGCTCACCGCACTCGTCGCCGTGCTCGCGACCGCCCACTGCCACGGAGTGGCCGCGCGAGTGCTCGCCTGCCCGCCGATGCGCTGGCTCGGCGAACGCTCGTACGGCGTCTACCTCTGGCACTGGCCGGTGTTCGTGTTCACGCGGCCGCACCTCGACCTACCGACCGGCTCGCTCGGAGCGCTCGCCGTGCGGCTGCCCGCGACGCTGCTGCTCGCTGAGGCGTCGTATCGCTGGGTCGAGTCGCCCATCCGCACCCGCGGCCTGGTCGCGGTGCTGCGGGCGTCGTTCGGCGGCATCCCGGAACGGGCGATGGCGCTGGCGGCTCTTGCCGTGCCCTGCCTCGCGGCCGCGGTCGTGACGCTGCCGTCACCGGCCGCGACGACGCTGACGGCGGTCGCTGCCGAGCCCAGCAACCCGCTCGGCTCGACGAACGCGTCAACGCCGATCGTCACGCCACCGCAGACTCCCCGGCACGCGCACCGGCCGCCGCGGCCGTCGGTGACGCTCATCGGCGACTCGGTGATGCTCGGCGCCGAGGCGGCGCTCCGCCACGACCTCGCCGGGCGGACGCGCGCAGCCGACTGGCATGTCCGCGAGGGCTTCCAGCCGAGCGATGAGATGGACCTGCTCGCCACGCTGACCAAGCACCGGGCCGTCGCACCCGACCTGGTGCTGCATCTCGGCACCAACGGGCCGATCGACCCGCACCGGCTGGGTCAGCTGATCGGCGCCCTGCGCGGGCACCGCATCGTGCTGGTAACCGACCACATGCCGCAGCCCTGGCACGGCGTCAACAACAGGACGCTTCGCGCCGCCGCCAAGGGACGGCCGGGAGTGACCGTCGTCGACTGGGACTCGCTCGCCGACCATCACAGAGGCTGGTTCTGGAGCGACGGCATCCACGTCCGGCCGGCCGGCGCCGACGCCTATGCCCGGCTCGTGACCGGCGCGCTGGGCGGCTGACTGTCCGCGACCCGCCTGACGCGGTACCGTGGGGACAGCCCGTTGCATGCACGGGTCAGGTTGGGCGGCCGCGTCTTGCGGCTGCGCTAAGCAGCCAGCGCGCCGGGGTCCGGACAGGGCCCCCAACCGCCGGCTTGTCGCATGGCGACGGACCAGCCGCACGCGGGGCGCGCTTCTGGTGCGCCCGACCGAACGCCTGCAAAGGGAGCTACGTGGCGACTCAGGGCCGACGCCCCGTCAACGACGGACGGTCCGCGTCCCGGCAGCGCCAACGACCCGCTCGACAGGAGCAGGGCCCGATCCCGGTCCTCGCCAAGGCCGTGCACGGTGTCGAGGTCGCGGTGCAGCGCGGACGGGTGACGACGACGACGCAGGCGACGTTCCAGGCCGTCGCGCTCCTGGTCCGCGAGCTGCGCGAGCAGGCCAAGACCGAGCAGATGAGCGACGCCGCGCGCAACGTGCAGATGAAGCGGATCGAGGGCATCGCGACGGTGCTCGCTCGCACGGCGGCACGCAACAGCTCGTTGCTTGCGCTACTTACCGACGACGCTCCGCTCGTCAGCGGCAGCCGGCTGGTGATGGACGAGCTGCGCGAGGCGGGCGGCATGCCCGCAGCCGAGAAGCCGGCCGCCCCTGCCGCCACGACGCAGCCGGTCGCGGAGCGACGTGTCGTGCCGCAGTCCGTCGTGGCTCGCCAGCTTGCCAACCCGTTCCTCGCCCCCGACTACTCCGCGCCGGTCCCGGCGCGGGGCCGGCCGCGGATGCTCGCTGGCTGGGAGCTGCTCGGACCGCTGCTGCGGGCCTTCGAGACGGCGTCCGGCGGCGCCACGTCGTGCATGACGCTGCCGGAGCCGACGCCGATGTACGGCCCTCCCGGGTGGGAGCTCATGCCCCACCAGACGCAGGTGATCAAGGCCGCGGCCGAAGGGCACCGGACGTTCCTGCTGGCCGACGAGCCGGGTCTCGGCAAGACCGCGCAGGCGCTGCTGGCGGCGAAGGCGGCCAACGCCTACCCGCTGCTCGCCGTCGTGCCCAACGTCGTGAAGACGAGCTGGGCGCGCGAGGCTGCGCTCTGGACGCCGAAGCATCCGGCGACCGTCGTGCACAGTGACGGCGAGACGGTTGACGCGTTCTCGGACATCGTCGTCGTCAACTACGACATCCTCGACCGCCACGTCGGTTGGCTCGCGACGCACGGCTTCCGCGGCATGGTCGTCGACGAGGCGCACTTCATCAAGAACAAGTCCTCGCTTCGGTCGCGCCACGTGCTCGAGCTGGCCGACCGGATCCGCCTGCGCACGGTCCGGCCGCTGCTGATGGCGTTGACGGGAACGCCGCTCATCAACGACATCGAAGACTTCCTCGCCATCTGGGAGTTCCTCGGCTGGATCAACGAGAACGAGCCGCGCGGCGAGCTGATGGAAGCGCTCGAGGACAACCGGATGACGCCGGAGGACCCCGACTTCTACCCCGCGGCGCGGCAGGCCGTCATCAACCTCGGCATCGTGCGCCGGCGCAAGGTCGAGGTCGCTGCCGACATCCCCGCGCGCCGTATCGCCGATCTGCCGGTCGAGCTCGAAGGCGCGATGGGCCGTTCGATCCGCGACGCGGAGCGCGCGCTGACCCGCCGCCTGGTCAAGCGCTACGAGAGTGCCGTTGCGGCTCGCGTCGAGGCAGGCGGACCACAGCCGAAGGGCATCGACCACGAGCTCGTGCGCAAGGTCGCCGGCTGGGAACGCCAGGACGCCAAGGACAACGACAGCGACGAGAACGTGTTCACCCTGATGCGCCGGATCGGTCAGGCGAAGGCAGTCCTCGCCGCCGACTACGCCGCGCAGCTGTCACGCAACGTCGGCAAGGTCGTGTTCTTCGCCAAGCACGTCGACGTGATGGACGCAGCGGAGCAGACCTTTGCGCAGCGCGGCATCCGCTACTCCTCGATTCGTGGTGACCAGACGACACGAGTCCGGCAGAAGAACATCGACGAGTTCGTGAAGGACGACGACGTCGCGATCATCGTCTGCTCGCTGCTCGCCGCCGGTGTGGGCATCAACCTGCAGGTCTCGTCCAACGTGGTGCTCGCCGAGCTGTCGTGGACCGACGCCGAGCAGACGCAGGCGATCGACCGCGTGCACCGGATCGGTCAGGACCAGCCGGTGACCGCGTGGCGGATCATCGCCGCCCAGACCATCGACGCCCGAGTCGCCGAGCTCATCGACAGCAAGGCGGGCCTTGCCGCTCGCGCGCTCGACGGCTCAGACGAGGAGATCGCGTCGTCGGTCGACGTACAGCTGGAAGCGCTCGTCACGTTGCTGACCAACGCGTTGGCTGCGCCCGCGATCTAGGCGTACATCAGCGAACCGGGAGTCGTCAGCAGCTCACCGGTCTCCAGCCAGGTCTTCAAGCCGGACAGGATCATCGGCCAGCCGCCGTAGAGCTGCTCGTTGGCGCCGTCGCGTAGCTGATCGTGGGTGACGACGAGGCGGCAGCTGTCGCCGACCTCGGAGATCTCCCAGGTCACACGAGACTCGCCCTCGGCCTTGACGTCGTCGCCCCACAACGCGGTCATCGTGTGCACGAGCCGGCGCGGCGGATCGACCTCGAGGACGCGGCCTTCGCCGAGCGGACCCGGCGCCTTGTCCGCAGTCATCTCGATCGGTGCGCCGACCTGCCACGACGAGTGCGGCGCCATGCCGAAGTTGTACTTCGCTCGGATCTCGGGATCGGTGATCGCCTCCCACAATTGATCGGGTGTGGTGCGGATGTAGATCTCGTAGACCTTCTCCATCTGGCCCTCCAGCCTCGACTTGATCTCGCTCAGCCCGGCGACCCAGGGCTCGGCGTACTTGCTCACCCAACGGTCGTGAACGAGCCGGATGGGGACGGGGTTGAGGAAGTGCAGCTTCTCCCTGCCGCGCCGGCGGGTGACGACGAGACCGGCCTCCTCCAGGACGCGCAGGTGCTTCATCACGCCGAAGCGCGTCATGGCGAACCGCTGCTCGAGCGCACCCAGCGTCTGCCCGTCGCTGCGGTGCAGCTCGTCGAGCAGCGCGCGGCGGGTCGGGTCCGCCAGCGCCCGGAACACCTCGTCCACGCGAGGAACGTTAGGTGACCAGTTGGTCACATGTCAAGACCGCTGCCCCGGCGAAGGAGAAGTCGGACCCGCAGGCGAACCTTGACCCCATGACCGGCTGGAGCACACAAGACATCCCGTCCCAGAGCGGGCGGGTCGCGATCGTCACGGGGACCAACAGCGGGCTGGGCTTCGTGACCGCCCGAGAGCTGGCCCGGGCCGGAGCCACGGTCGTGATGACGAGTCGCGACGCGGAGCGCGGCGAGGCCGCGAAGGTGCGCCTGCTTGCCGCCGTGCCGTCGGCGGACGTCCGGCTCGAGGCTCTCGACCTGGCATCGCTCGACTCGATCCGCGCCTTTGCTGCGCGCATCACAAGCGAGTACGACGGCGTCGACCTGCTGGTCAACAACGCCGGAGTGATGGCGATCCCGCGGGCCACGACGGCGGACGGCTTCGAGATGCAGCTCGGCACCAACCACCTCGGGCACTTCGCGTTGACCGGGCTGCTGCTGCCGTCGTTGCTCGCACGCACCGGCTCGCGGGTGGTGACGGTGAGCAGCACTGCCCACAAGATCGGGTCGATCAGCTTCGACGACCTGCTGGGCGAGAAGCGCTACTGGTCGTGGGGCGCATACGCGCAGTCGAAGCTGGCCAATCTGCTGTTCGCCTACGAGCTTCAGCGGCGGCTCGACACGGCCGGCGCGACGACGATCAGCGTTGCGGCGCATCCCGGGTACGCCTCCACCAACCTGCAGGCAGTCGGACCGCAGCAGTCGGGCAACAAGGTGATGGGCCTGCTGATGAACCTCGGCAACCTCGCCTTCGGGCAGAGCGCCGACGACGGAGCACTGCCCCAGCTGTTTGCCGCCACCGCACCAGAGGTCACCGGCGGGCAGTTCTTCGGTCCGTCGCGGTTGATGGAGACGCGGGGCGCACCGAAGCCGGTCGACTCGACGTCGAAGTCGAAGGACGCGGAGGTGGCTGCACGGCTGTGGTCGGTCTCCGAAGAGCTGACGGGCGTCAGCTACGACGCGTTGACCGCGGGGACGGCGTACCCGGATCATCCGCGGCGCGGCCGGCCGGCGCGCTCGCGCAGCTGACGATCGACGAGCTCCCGCAGGATCGGTAGCGCCCGACGGTCCTTGTCGCGTCCGGCCGCCTCCTTGCTGCGCACGATGTCGACGAGCGCGGCGAGCTTCACGGTCGTGCCGTGGATCGAGACCTCGATCGCGTCCCGTTTGAGGTCGGCGTAGCCCCGCGTTCCTGACGGCGTGAAGGTGATGTCGAGGTCGCCGTACCTAGTGGTCAGGTTCCAGATGTTGCCGGCGGCGAGGGAGTCGGCGTCGTGGCCGAACGGCAACGGCTCGGTGCCGTCGGCGCGAACCTTCGCATCAAGGGCCTTGAGCGCCCTCGACAGGCGAGTGAGGTTGTCGCGGTTGACCTCCGGAACGATGTCGACGTCCTCGGTCGGGATGGGGCTGCCTTGGAGAAAGGCCGCCATTCCACCGATGAAGATGCAGTTGACGCCATGCTTCGCCAACGTCTGCATGATGCGGTCCGGCTTGAAGTCAGGCGCCAATGGACTCCCTCATCGCATGAAGCCGTCGCACGGTCCGACCGAGCCGCGCAGCTCGTTCAGCCGGAGTCAAGTCGGCTGAAGCGACGGCCTGGCGCAGGTCGGAGTCGTCGTAGGGCGCCAGCTCGACGAGCAGCTGGAACCCGCAGAGACGGAGCAGTCGCTCGACCGTCTCCAGTGACGGAGTGCTGCGTCCGGACTCGAGCCGGGCGATCGCCGACTGGGTGGTGCCGGCGCGATCAGCGAGTTCCTTCTGGGTGAGGTCAGCCCGCTTGCGGCCCTCCCGCACGAGCTCGCCACCGATCATGAACAGAGCATAGCAGATCTGCTATCTATTACATAGCGTATCTGCTATGGCCAGTGCGAGTGCCCGATGAGCCCCAACGCTCGGTATCCGGCGTTACGAGGCGCTCGACAGGCCGCATCCCGAGTGAGATAGCGGAGGCGACTTCGGCGGCCGATGCACAGACATCGTTGAACGAAGTCCCAAGTTCTGCGAATCTCCGTCGATGACCGACAACAGTTCGGAGCGGTGGGACGCCGCCTACGCCGATGATGAAGATCCGGCGCCATGGGTCATCGAGCAACCACAACCGGAAGTCATCGAACTGATCAATCGGCAGCTCATCACGGGCCGGTTACTCGACTCCGGTTGTGGCACCGGTGAACACAGCCTCCTCGCGGCAGAGCACGGCGCGGTGGTTACCGGTGTCGACATCTCACGCAATGCCATCGAAGTAGCTCGGCGCAAGGCGGCTGCTCGTGTCATTGCCGTCGATTTCGCTGTCGTCAACATGCTCGAAGTGGTCCCCTTCGACGACGGTGCGTTCGACACCGTCCTCGACAGTGGCGTGTTCCACTCCTTCGCCGGCGCAGAGCAGCGCGCTTACGTCGAGAACCTCACTCGCCTTACGACACCCACTGGGCTGCTCCATCTGATCTGCTTCAGCGAGCATCAGCCGGGCGAGGGTGAATGGGGTCCTAGGCGTATCACCCAGGAGGAGATCCGAACAGCTTTCGTCGACGGCTGGTTGCTCGAGGAGATCGAGCCAGCCATCTACCACATCAACGAATTTCGCGACACAACGCACGTCAAAGCGTGGCGGGCACTACTTCGGCGCCGCCCCTGACGCCGATCGCCGAAACCTGCCAGGGAGCTCTCTAGGTGCCGCTATCGGGTTCGTTGGAAATACCGCTCCGCGGCCTCTCGCAGAGCTACCGCGCCACTGAACGGTCTGATGAAGTCGCGAAACTCGGAGATGAGCCCATCTGATCGCAGCGTCAGTACCTGAACACCATCGACCTCCCGGCCGTTGATCTTGCCGCGAGTGAGGATCACCTTGCCGCCAGGGCTGTCGTACTCGGCGACATAGGTCAGGTCTTCGATGACCTCGAGGAGCATCGTGAAGACCGCCAGCACGGCCTGTTTGCCCTCGAACGGCTTCGACGTGAGCGACGCGAACAGGCGGACGTCGTCCGCCAAGTACTTCGACGCACGAGCCACATCGTGATGTGCCGCCGCTTTCCGGAAGGCGGCGTAGATCTCTGACAACAGCCCTTCCGATCGCCCCGGTTGCGCGCAGTGTAGGTGCCGCTACCACTCAAGGTCAGCACGGAACCGTTACGTGCGGGTCCGCGTCGGATCACTATGACGGGCGTGACGCGCACGGGGGTTCCGCTGGTGATTCTGCTGATGGCCGTGGCGGGCTGCACCGGCTCATCCTCGTCGTCGCGACCTGGACCCACTCACGCGCCTGCCGCCATCCAAGGCCACATCAACGGTGTACTTCTCATCTCAGCGATGCACACCACGACGACAACGGGCACGGTGACACTGGCAGGCCCGGTGTCGCGTCTCGTTCGGGTCGGATCGGACGGCCACTTCGACGGATCAGTCCCACCCGGGCAGTACCTCTTGACTGGGCACAGCCCGCTGTACGGCAGCGGCGCGTACCCCTGCAGGACGATCGGGAACGCGCCGGTCACCGTTACCGCTGGCGCGACTGTCGCGGCTCAGGTCGTGTGCGTCGAGAGGTAGTCCACCGCGCGAATAGGTGCCGTTCTCGCTCAGTCCGTACCAACGGGCCTGAGGACGTGCTCCGCCGTTCCCCGGCCGCTCCACGGAGGTGCCTGCGTACCGCAATGGCAAGCCATTGCGCGCCCGGCTACACCTGCCTACCGTCAGGCCATGACGGAAGGGTCGGACTACGGGTTCAATGCCCGCGGTGCCCGCTTCGGCGACCAAGGTGCAAATGGCGCGCCGGACTTCGCGCGGAATGACCGTGGCGACGCCGATGACCACTGGTCACGCTCCGATGGCGAGGCCTGCGCGAGATGCGACGCCGAGCTGACCCCTCGTGACTTCATCCGCCGCCGGGCGGACGGCACTTGGGTGCACGAGAGTTGCCCACCGACGCGGCCGAACAGCGAGGGATCTGTCAGCGAGCAGGCAGCAGACGCCGAATAGGTGCCGTTCTGCCGCAGTCGGTGCGGGAGACTTTGGCCGTGCGAAAATCGTCAGGGACGCGAACGATGGGCGACCTGCTTCGCCATCCCGGCGGAATCAGCCGCTACGGTCGTCGGAACTCGAAGGTGAGTGACGACGGCGCCGTCGGGGCATGCTCGATCGTGTAGATGCCGCCGGCGAGTTGCGGCAGCTGCTCGGGCAACGGTGTCAGATGCGGCGTGTCCGCCGTGGACAACGTCAGCCGCAGACGGTCGCCCCTTGCGATGGTCGCGAGCGTCGGGTAGATCTCGATCTGGTACTCGACCACCTTCCCGCTCGGCACCGGCCGCTGTGACGCTCGGGTGTAGGGGTGGTAGGGCAGAACCGGCATCCCGTGCGCGGTCCAGGACCGATGCCGGTCGACCGCGCGCAGCGAGCCGAGCAGCGCGCCGGAGGTGAGCGGGTAGGACGTTCCGTCGGGCGCCACCTCCTCGATCTCGGCGACCCACTCCGTCTCGGACGTCATGGCGCTGGCGTAGACGGTCGCCGCGATCGGACCGGCAAGGGTGCTCGGTGCCCTGAACGGCGCCGTCGTGTAGCTGACGGTGTCACCCGGCGTCTGCCACGCCCGGTCGTCGTCCGCGCACGGCGCCGGGAGTCCCAGGGTGTGCGCCGGGATCGAGTCGCCGCCCATCTCCCACTGGTCGACCGGCCGGCCGCAGGGACTGCCCACGGGACTCCAGGCGAGAGTGTCGGTGCCCGCCGTGCCTGGCCTCGTCGTCGCGAGCGCGCCGCCGCTGCCGAGGTAGAACCTGGTCGGCTTCGCGCCGACGAAGGGATAGGTCGTGGTCTCGTCGAAGGCACCGGTGCCGAGGTCGTAGTAGTGCAGCGGCGTCGGCGTCTCGGCCATGCCGGTGTGCTCACCCTTGAGCCAGGTGTCGAACCACTCGAGCTCGAGCAGGTCGAGGTCGACGCTCGAGCCGTTGAGGTGCTCCCACGGCCCGTCGATGAGCTGGTAGCGGCCGGTGACCCGCTGCCCTGCGCGCATCGGCACGGTGTCGCTGCGGCCCGCCCACGCGTTCTGCAGCTCGGCGTAGTCGATCGGCTCACCGCGCTGGAAGATGTCGAACTCCCCTCCGACGAGGTACGCCGGAATGTGGTTCGCGACGATGCGGCGGATCACGTTCTGCGGGGACCGCGCCTGCCAGTAGCTCTCGTCGTACGCCTCCACGCCCCCGGTCAGGATCTGCGCGAGTGTCGCCGCGTGGTAGTTCGCCAGCCCGTTGGCGTGGTCGGCCTCGATACCGGCGAGGCTCGCCAGCAGCTGAGGGTCGGAGGCGGCGTCCTGCAGTGGGTTCGCGACGTTGAGCGAGCCAGTGAGCCCAAGGTACGTCCCGCTGAACTCGGCGTCGATCAGCCCGCCCATCGTGGCCGTGTCGCGGTAGAGGTCGTTGCCCGGCACGACCGGGAAGATCGCCTTGAGCGGAGAGTGCGGTCCGACGGCGCCGGCGAGCAGCATCTGGTCGATGCCGAGGTACGACGGCCCGTAGGTGCCGACCTTGCCGGTGCTGTTCGGCAGGTGAGCCGCCCAGTTCAGCACCGCGATCGAGTCGCGCTGCTGGATCGGGTCGAACAGGCCCCATTGCCCGTTGGAGTCGCCGGTGCCGCGGACGTCGACGACGACGTCGATGTAGCCGCGCTGCACGAGGTAGTTGTTTGCACCGCCGGTAGGAGTCCCGGCGGCGGGCTGCTGCGCCGACCCCGGCTGGCTGGACCCACCCTGGCCCTTGCCGTAGGGCGTGATCGTCATCACGACGGGGAACTTCCCGGGAGCCGGCTTGCCGTTCGCGAGCGTCGGATAGATCTCGTTGACCCGGATCGCCGTGCCGCCTGCGCCCTTGACCGGGATGTCGTCGCGGGACGCCGTGCCGTAGACGGCCCGCTCCGGCTTCCAGCGACTACCGGCGGCACTGCTCGCGGCGACCACGCTCTGCGGCAGCTCCGGCGTGAACCCGACGAGGCTCGGCGGCGGCGCCGCGAGGGCCGGGCGCGCGGCTGCAGCGCGGGACGAACCCGGGGCTGCTGGCACAGCGGTCGCGGCGGTCGCGAGCACGAGGGCGGCAGCGGTACCTGCTGCGACGGCAAGGCGGGAGTTGCGCGGGCTCATGGGACGGAGGCTTCGGCGGCGGACACGCCTCCTCCTGCCGGGCGTCCTTGGACGAGTGGCGCACCACGAACGACGACCACGGGCCGCCCTGGGGCCAGGCGAGATTCGCACATCTGCCGCAACGAGGACGATCGCTAGTGATCTGAGCGTCTAACGGCGAGGGTCAGCTTCGCGCGGGATCGGGGTGTCGGGCTGCGGCCGCACCGGCGACCGTGAGATGCGAATGCGGCCGCCAGGTGCCTTGAACTTCCCCGTGAGGTGGCTGTTGTCGCAGAACGGCTTGTTCTTTGATAGCCCGCAGCGGCACAGCGTGGCGCGGGGTAACCGTTCGATGCGGCCATCGTCGTAAGCGACCTCGATCGCGCCGGTCACCAGCAGCGGCCCGTCACGCAGCGGCGTCACTGTCGCTGGCGACGGCGGTTGCTCATCGGGTGCGCCGTCGAGCCGGCGGTACTGCAGCGCCCCACTCGGGCAGCGATGGACGACCTCAGCCACGGTGCCGGGCTCGGCCTCGTCGGGGAGAATCCACGGCCTCCGCCCCAGCTCGAACACTTCTGGCAGCCCCAGGAGGCAGGCGCCGACGTGGATGCAGAGGGCGAAGTCGAAGCTCACCTCGATCTGGTCGCCGCGGTAGGTCTTGCGCGTCATGGTGCGTCCTGCTGGTACTCCTTGACCGCGGCGAACGCTCGGGGACCCCAGACGGTGCCGGGGCCGCCATTCATCATGATGGCCACACCTATTGCCTCGGCCACCTCTTGCGTCGAAGCGCCGTGCCCAGCCACTCGACGGGCGTGCGCGGCGAACACCTGCGGTATCGCGTCGCGCAGCTCGCGGCCAGCTCGCGCGACTTCCGCCATCACCTCATGCGCCGTCGCCATGCCGGCTCCTTCTGCTCGGGTTACTGCCGATAGCCCTCGACGGTGCGCACATCGCGCACGGCAGCGTCGTCGGGGTTCTGTCCGGCGTCATGGCGAGCGCGGCGTTGCCGAAGCAGGTCCCAGCACTGATCGAGCGAATGCTCGAGCTCGGCCAGCTGCTGCTGTTCCTCGGCAGCGTCCAGACCGCCGGCTTCCATGCGGGAGCGCAGTGCATGCTCCTTGTCGACCAGTGCGCGGACAGCAGCCAGGATCTCGCGGTCGTCCATACTGCGCTCGCTTCCGTCGGCACCGGCCCTCTTGGGGCCACACCGCTATCCGACCACGTGGCGTGAGGCGGCGGCAACGGCGCGCTTTCTCAGAGACAGCTGCGGGAGCCGGACCGCTGTCGCAGGCCGATGCCCGGCGCGGGCCATGTGCCCGGAAGGGTTGAATTGCGCGCTGACTTGGTGCCGTTACACGAGACCGTGTAATGGCGGCTGCTGAGCGTGACAACTGGCGCTATCGTGCGCGTCGTGTCCGAGGCGTGGGCGACTGACGCTGACCTCGCGGCAGCGCACCAGCGGTTCGCGAACGCCATCCGCGGCTACCGAATGCCTGCGGCCTACGGTGTCGCGCGCGTCGATGGTGAGAGTCTCGTCTTCGGTCATGTCAACAGGCCAGGAGAAGTCAGAGCCTTACCCGCGGTTGTGCTCGCGACCGTCGCCGGCTACTCAGCCTCAACTGTCTCTGCGCGGGTGAGCTGCGGCGAGTTTCATCGGGCTATCCGGCTCTTGGAGCCAGCCGAGGCGGCGACGCACATGCCGCATCCGAACTTGTGGTCATGGCGAGAGATCGCGGCCGACACTGCGCCCGGGTCACACTTCGTGGCCTTCTTGGTCGCCGATGTCGACGACCCTCCAGTCGACGACCTGGACGCGCGCTTCCGGTCGTTGCTCGGGCCGACCTGAGCCGCGCTGTGTAAGGGCCGCTATCAGTAACCCGGACGTCCCCCAACGAGCAGCGGCTCCGGGGCTCCAGTGAGCTAACACCTTGAGAAAGCGTGACGATTTTCGGTGTATCCATGTTGTATCGCTGAGCGATATGGTTCCCTTGCTGCTGGGCCGCTGTCGGTAGCCCTGTGGAGGCTGCCCGGCTCACGCAGTAGCGAAGGGGGCGCGGGGTGAGATCAATTCTTCGCAACACCGTGGTAACCGTCGGAATGACGGGAGCGATCGTCGCAGTCGCGGCGGGGTCGGCGTTCGCTGACAACTGCGCGAACGTCAGTCGACCGGCGCCGGCGTGCTGGTCAACGTCGACATGCGCACCGGGGCCGATCTTCGTCGGGCGCTGGGTCTGGCTCCCGAGCCTGGAGCCGGGCGCGCCGCCGGTGTGGGGCTTCGGAGCACCTGACAACTTCACCAACGGTCAGAGCGACGGCCTCACGCAACTGGCGAACACGAAGTCAGGAGGCGCTGTCTGCGCCACACCGAACCGCCAGTTCACGGGCGACCTGTCGACTATGCATGGCGTTCTGTCCAGCGAGGCCTGCGGTCTCTGACGAGAGTGCCGGGCCCCTCGACGTCGTCCGTCGGGGGGCCCATCGTCCATGGGAACAGAACTGCACTGGCAGGGAACAGGTGGATCAGCGATGGACGCAGGCGGGCGCCGCTGACGGCTCGGCTACGTCCTGAGAAGGGACGTCAGCGACTCCACGGGCACCAGGTCGGCCGCTGTCGACGCCAACCGCTCGTCCACCGTGACCAGAGCATCGGCCTGGAGCTTGGTGACGGCGAGATACTCCGCCTCGCGAAGCGAGTCCCAGTCGTTGTCCCGGGCGAGTTTCCACGCCACCCGGCGCGACACGCGGTCCCCGAGCAGCCGCATCTTCAGCTCCGTGATCCGCTCATGCGCTTGCAGGGCGTCGTGCTCGCTCCGCTCTCCGCGGCGTACGTCGTCCAGAAGAAGCTGCATCGCCTCGGACTGAATGGACTTCGGCGCGACCAGCTGGTGAGCGGAATCGATCGCAAGATCGTTGTCCACGAGATGAAGCAGCGTCACGGCGTCAATCGCAAACTTCGCCATCTCGCGATCACACCACGTGAGGGTCTACTTCCTTCTCTGGGCGTCGCGGTCGTTCCCGCGACGTCGCTGCGTGCGGCACCTGACTCACTCCGGCTTGCCCACCGAGCTCAGCGTCGGGTGACGAGTCCCTCGAGCGCGGCGAGAGTGAGCACCGACCGCGGCTCGTAGGGCAGCCGCCACAGACCGCCGTGCGCCGACTGGTCGACGAACAGGTCGAGCGGATGCGCCAGCGGGGTCGACGGCGCTGCCGCGGCCTTCGGGTTGCGCAGGTCGTGGATCAGCAGCGCCGCCATCATCGTGCTGCTCGTCTCGACGTCGAACACCTCGACGCCGTAGCTGCTCGCCCCGTTGTACGCCGCCGCGAGGATGCGGTTCTTCATGACCGAACGCGTGCGTGTCGCAGGCGCGACGTTGGCGGAAGTGACCACTGACTGCCGGGCGACAACGGCCCGCCACCGCTGCAGTCGCTTGGCCAGCGCGTAGTTGGGTCCCTGCTGCGGGATCACAGAGTCGGCCAGGCCGAAGCGCTGACCGTCCTCTCCCTCGACGACGCGACGGTAGTTGGGAGTGAACAGCCGACCGGCGCTCGCCGCTCGCAGTGGAAGCCGCAGGAGCTGGCCGCGCTTGCCGCGCACGTGGTGGCCGTCGACGAGCGCACCGGGGACGGCGAAGACGTCGGTCGGGCTGGCGAGGTAGGCGACCGCCGTGCCCGGGCGGGTGCTCACCAGGTCGTCGACCAGCGCATCGGCAGCCGCGGCGACTCGGACGAACGCGGCGCCGTCGGCGTAGGCGTAGTTGCCGATGACGAGCGGGCCGTCGAAGCCGTCGAGCCATGCACGGATCTCAGGTGTCTCGGTCAGCAGGTCCGCACCCACTGTCCCGCGCTTGGTCGTGTCGACCGGCAGATGGACCGTGCCGCTGCCGGCGTAGGCGAAACCGCGGATGCGGTCCCAGATGTCGCTTCGGCGGATGTCGACCGCGAGGACGTTGGCACCCCACCGGGTCAGCGCGGGAAGCGGTCCCATCTCGGCAGCAGCACCGACGAGCGCGACGGTCAGGTCAGAGGCGTCGAGCCAGTCGGGGCTGTCGGCGACAAGCCGCAGCGCGTCTGCGCACGACCGCTCGATGACACCGTCGGCCACCCACCGGTCGAGCTGCCGCTGCAGCTCGTCACCGGTGAGGGTGTGGCCGGCGTAAGGAATCGCCAGCCGACCGGGGTGGATGCCACTCCCGGTGATGCTCTCCGTCTCGAAGCGGGGCTGCCGCCACGTCTCGATCGCCCGGCCGACCGGCACTTCCTTGCCGTCGCGGGCAAAGACCATGCGCTCGTGAAGTGCGGCCAGACCGTCGGCTGCGACGAGCAACGCGTTCTTCGGACTGACGGCCGAGGCAGCTTCGATGTCGACGAGCCGCGCGACATAGTCACGCCGCCACTTCGCCGACGCGTCGATCGCCCGGGCGACGTCCGGCGCACAACCACGGGTGGCGTCCGCGAACACGGCGCGCGCGGTCGTCTGCGTGCTGCGCCGACCGTCGACCGTAGGGAACAGGACGCCGGTTTCACTCGCGGTCGTGGTCGCAGAGGTCATGGCCTCTGCTTATCGGCTACCCGTCGGTAACGCCAAGCGGCGTCCCCGCCGTCGGCATCGGCGACGCCGGCTGCGCGATCAGCTCGGCCTCAGGGTTGCGCGGAATGGCGAGGACATGCTCGAGCAAGCCGAGCACGAGGATTCCTCCGATGACGAGGAGCACGGCGCCGATCCGCCACGACAACGCATAACCGGACGTCGACGCAACGGCTGCGGACACGCCGCCGTGCGCCTCACCGGCCGCATGGCGCAGCGCAATGGTGACGAGCGAGGACAAGCCGATCGCGCCGCCGACCTGCTGCATGGCGTTCTGCACACCGGACGCGAGCGAGGAGTCCTGGCCGGTCACCTCGTGCAGGGCCGCGTTGCCGATCGCCGGAAAGCTGACACCGGAGAAGAAGCCGAGCACGATCATGCCCGGCATGATGCCGCCGACGTAGGACGAGCTGACGTCGAGCCCGCTCGTGAGCCACAGCCCGACGGCGCATCCGAAGAAGCCCGCCGAGAGCAGCGGCTTGACGCCGACACGCGGCATGAGAGCCGTGCCGAGGCCGATGCCTGCGCCGATGCTGAAACCGAACGGCAGATAGGACAAACCGCCTTTGAGTGGCGACCAGCCGAGGATCTGCTGCTCGAACAACGTCAGCAGGAAGAAGTAGCTGAAGAACGACGAGGAGAAGAACAGCGTGACGAAGTTGGTCACGACGCGGGTGCGGTTGCTGAAGAACGACAGCGGGATCAGCGGTGCGGTCGAGCGCGACTCGATCCAGAGCATGAGCACCAGCAACGCAATGCCGGCGGTCAGCGGACCCCATGCCTGCCAGTCGCCCCAGGCGTGGGGCGGCGCAGCGTTGAGCAGGCCGTCGACGACGAGGATCAGACCGGCCGTGCCGGTGACTGCTCCGAGGTAGTCAGGCCGGGCGTGCTCGCGCACCATCCGGCTCTCCGAGACCAGCCGTGGCACGAGCAGCAAGGCGACGAGCGCTACCGGCAGGTTGACGAAGAAGATCCAGCGCCACGACGCGTAGTTGACCAGCACGCCGGAGATGACCGTGCCGGACGTGCCGCCGAGGCCGGCGATGCCGCCCCACATGCCCAGCGCCTTCATCCGCTCACGCGGGTCCGGGAACAGCAGAGCGATCAGGCCGAGCGAGGCCGGAGCCGCGAGCGCCTCGCCGAGACCCTGCACGAACCGGGACACGACCAGCATCGCCGGATCGACGGCTGCACCGCACGTCGCGGACGCGACCGCGAAGAGGGCGACGCCCAGCAGGAAGAGCCGCCGGCGACCGAGGATGTCGGCCAACCGTCCGCCCAGCAGCAGGAAGCCGCCCGCCATCAGAACGTAGCCGTTGACGACCCAGGCGAGCCCGGCGCGCGTGAAGCCGAGGTCGTGCTGGATCTGCGGCAGCGCGACGTTGACGACCGTGACGTCCAAAATGAGCATGAACTGGATCAGCGCCAGCACGCCCAGCGCCTTCCAACGGCGTGGGTCGGCCTGGCCGTCGGCGCTCGCGCTGGCTGCAGCAGTCGTCGTCATCGGGGCGTCCCTTCGAGGTCAGCCGCAGACTGTCAGAGTCCACCGACAGTTTGCGCGCCAATTTCCCTCGTACGACGTCCCGCGCGGGCCGAAGTCATCGGCCCGGTGACGGCATCAGTTGCCGGGAAGGCTGATCTGCCGCGCGAACTTCGCGGCGCCGGCGTGCGGCGTCAGTCGGACGACGTAGAAGCCGGTGTTGCCATCGGTGTACCAGATGTCGTGTGTCTTCTCGTCGTACGCCGGTGCGGACATCGCGAACGAGCCGGCCTTGGTGGGCAGGCTGCCAGCGCCGGGCATCAGCGGCTTGTTGAAGTAGGCGATCTCCTTCGGGTGCGCGACGTCGCGGATGTCGAAGACGCGCAGGCCGGACATGATGAAGCTGCACGCGACGATGTAGGGGTCGACCCGGCTCGGCAACGAGCAGTAGTGGCCCTGGTAGCCCTGGAACGGCTGGTCGTCGCCGGGGTCGGTGGTCTGACCGCCCTTGTCGACCGCGAGCCGCAGGTTGGACACGACGAACGGCTTCTTCTCGTCCTTGATGTCGATGATGCGCGCCGCGCCGATGTTGGCGCCGCTGCCGAACTCGTCGGTCTCGAGGAGGTACTTGTGGCCGTGACTCGTGAACGGCGTGGCGTTCTGCGGAGTGCTGACCTGCTTCCACGTCAACCGTGACACGACCGGCACGGTCGGGTTGAGCACCCGCTTCTGGATCTGGCTGACGTCGAGGATCGTCAGGCCGCTGAAGTCGGAGCTCTGGAACCCGGCCTCGGCCATGTAGAGCCGGTTGCCATCCGCACTGATCGAGACACCGTGCGGCTGGTAGTCGAACGACGCCCACAGAATCGTCGGCGCCTGCGGGTTGCTGAGGTCGACGGCGGTCAGCGAGTGGAAGTAGAGCGATGCGACGTAGAAAGTGTTGCCGTCGGGCGCGAAGCCGCCCTCGTGACCGAGGATGCCCATCGGCGTCGAGGATTCGAGGACGGGATGACGGCAGTCCTGCTTGACCGAGTAGACGTCGACGAATCCCGGGTTGGCCGTCGGGTAGCCCATGTCGGCGACCAGCAGGCCGCGCTTCTGGTTCAGCCGCAACGACTCGTGCGGTGACTGCATCGCGGGGGTGCGCAACGTGTCGGTGTGCACCGGGTGCTTCGGGTCGTGCATGTCCATGACATAGACACCCGGACCCTCGGTGCCCTCATCCGGGACGTTGGTCGGGAAGAGCAACGTCGAGTCCCAGAACGCGCACTCGTGACCGGTGTTGTCGGAGTAGCGCTCGACGCGGTAGCCACCGGACGCGCCGAAGTGGCTCAGCTCCCGCGCGTTGCAGAAGTAGCCCTTCGCCGCGCGACCGCTGGCGTAGTCGGCCTTCGGCGCCTTGCCCTGGACCTTCTCCGGCATCGAGCCCTTGTCACAACCGATGTCCGGGGTCGGGCCGGCGTACGGCGCCTTGGTGGCGGTCTGAGCTCCGGCGGGCAGCACGCCCGCGGGAACGGCGACGGAGGCGAGCAGGGCCAGGGCAGCGAGCAGTCGGCGCATGCCTCGGGACTTCGACGCCGGATGTCCCGACTCCTACTGACACCGGAGGAGGCCCGTTGACATATTGCGGTATCGAAATATGTTTGCCGGGTGGCCCGCGCTTCTACGACGTCGGATGTCTTCAACGCCCTCGGCGACGTCCACCGCCGCGACATCCTGGATGTGCTGATCGCGGGCGAGAAGTCGGTCGGCGCGATCGTGGACAGTCTCTCGATGTCTCAACCGCAGGTCTCGAACCATCTCCGGGTGCTCAGCGAGGTGGGACTCGTCAAACGCCGGGCTGAGGGTCGTCACCGGCTGTACAGCTTGGCACCGGAGCGCCTTCGGCCCTTGCACGACTGGGTGACCAAGTACGAGCGGGTCATCAACGACCGACTGGATCGGCTCGACGACTACCTCCAAGAACTCCAACGACGAGGAGACGGCAGTGGCCTCTAGCCGGCATCAGTCGGAAGTCATCGAGTTCCCCAATGAACTCGAGATTGTCACCACTCGCCAGTTCGATGCCCCGATCGCGCTCGTCTTCGACGTCTTGACAAACCCAGAACACGTGAGTCGGTGGGGCGCTACACCCCCGGACCGGATGACGGAGTGCTCGATCGACCTGCGTGTCGGCGGGCGCTACCACTACTCCTTGGTGACCCAGGACGGCACGGTGTGCTCGTTTCGGGGGACCTACCTAGAGATCGAGCCGCCGACCCGGACCATGGAAACGTGGCTGTTCGAAGGCTGGCCGGACGCGGAAGCAGTCGAGACCATGCAGCTGCACGAAGCCGACGGAGTGACGACGCTGACGATCAGCCTGGCCTTCCGCGACAAGGCCGGCCGTGCCCACATGACCACGTTCGACGGTCAGCAAGCCAGCCTCGACGCTGTCGAAGACATCCTCAAATCGCTGCAAGACCCTCGCGCATGATGGTGGCGTGACGGACAGGGCGCGTTCAGAAGGCGATCCGAAACCTGAGGAGCTGGGCCTGCCGGAGCACAGCGCGCAGGCCGTCGCAGGCCACCTTGCGCTGGTTCAGTGCCGACTCGGTCGATGGCGTGTAGGTGCCGCTGCCTCGTCCGCGATCAGCGACTCCAGCACCTGAACAGCCAGGCGAAGCGCCCCGGCCTCGCCGTAGCGGCCCGCCATCTCGGCTTCCCACTCCGCGGCTTGGACGGCTGACAACCGCCACCGGTACTCGAACGGGCGGATCACGACTGAGCTCACCATGCCTCCCCGTGGCTGCGGCCTATTCCCGCTCAACGATCAGGGATACATCTGGTTACGCTCGACCGAAGCGCACGACGTCGCCGGCTCGCCCGGACATGAAGTACGTGCCGCGGCTATGCCGTGCAGAGGCCCAAGCTAATTCCTGCACCCAATGTGTCGCGGCGTGATCGTCATTGTCGCCAGGCACCAGCGAACTGAGTCCACGGGGCCGTCTTGTTGGTGACTGGCGGTAACGCCGCCACCGTGCATGCCGGCCACGGTCGTCCGAGCCGACACCGGCTTCACGACGTAACCAGGTTGCGGTCGGAGTAACCGCTCGGCGTTCTCGCGCAGTGAGATCGTCCGCGATGAAGATGCCTCGCGCGACGAGGACGTGATCGTTCGCGGGAGGTCGACCACGTTGCGGCTGCGCACTCCGGGCACCGTGGCCACGACACCCGCATGTTCACCGGCATGTGACGGGGATGCGACGAAGCATGTCGCCGACGTTGCAACAACGGCTAGGGCGGTCGCGTGGGATCGCCGCGGGTTGACGACGCCGACTACGACACCGACCGCGGAGTATGTCGCCGCCAATTTCCCGCGCAGGGCCACGCGAGCGCGCTTGAGGGCCGCTTCGCCCGCTGAGCGCGTGACACCCAATTCCCTTGCGAGTTCGTCCACGCTGCGACCCGATGCACGGAGAAGCAGGGCTGCCCGCTGCTTCGGTGGCAGCAATGCGGTCTGCGCTGCAACCCAGCGAGCTTCTTCCTGATCACACACGCGCTCTTCATGCCCGCGAGTCCAAGCTGTCGCCGCGATGTGCTCGATCGGCAACGTGCGCGCCCGCCGGCGCTGGATGTCGATACAGAGGTTGATGACGACTCTGGTAAGCCACGCACCAGCATTATCGAGGTCGAGATCCCGTTTCTGCGCTGCCCGCGCCATGGCTTCCTGGACAACGTCCTCGGCGTCCGCGGCAGACAGCGTCCGGCGCCTCGCGATCACCAGCAAGCTGTCCCGGTGGGAGGCGATGCGGTCCCAGCGCCCTTCGGTGTCACACATGTCACTCCCTCGAGGAACCGGAAGTGTAGGTCCGGAGCGTCGGCCTCCGCGCCCCTCCTTCGCCCAGAAATCCCGCGCCTGATCCTGGGGAGCTGCGCGTAGGAGTAGGCATGAGGACGACCGTGGCTCTCGCCGTGGCCCTGGGGTTCTGTGCGCTTACGGCCGCCCCCGCGGCGGCGGAGGACACATCGCCGCAGACGATCTACTGCGTCGAGCCCATCGTGATCAATGTCGGCGGCACGCAGCTGCCCGCCACTCCTGAGATATGCGTCCCAGGCCCGTAACCCCGACAGCCGAGTTGTCCCAGTGAGCAGCAATCCACCGCAGCGGTCGTCCGCATCAGCGCGTTTCACACCCGGCAGCCCGTCACCGAGCGACATGTTGGTCGTTTCGGGGTGTAACCGACGGTAACCCCTATCGGAAGACGGTTCTCGACATGACTGCTGGATTCGTTACGGCGCGCGCAGCGCAGCTCGACGACGTTGCCATCTCCGTGTCCGTCGTCCGATACATCGACGGCCCGGCGGTTGTGCGCATCGACCTCGAACAACTGGCGCTGGATGGGAAGAGCTACGTCGACCTGTCCGTCGCAGACGCGCTGTGGTTGCAGGATGCCGTCCTCGCCGCGACGCGGGACGTCGGCTTGGCCTGACGACGGACGTTCTGTGCACCTCAACCGGGCGCGCCCCGGGCGAGCCGAGAAAGCGCTCGATACTGCTGACCGGTCCGTCCGCGAGATCCTGCTGGCGATTGGCCGCGGTGACGACGAGGCAGTGAGCGCGATCGGCCGAGCGTATGCATCGGAACGCGCTCGACTGCCCGGCCGCGTCGTTCTCCACCTGACGCTCCGACGACTTCCGCGCCGCCATTGAATCCGATGACCGTTGTCCGGAAATTTTTCTCTACGTCCCTTGTCAACGCATTTCTACACTTCTACAGTTCGCGGAACATCGGGGGAAGCTGTCGAGGAGTCGCGATGCGCAGGATCCGCTATTCATTCACCGCAGTCATCGCGCTCTTGGCCGCAGGGCTCGCGTGGTCGGCCGCGCCCGTTGAGGCGCAAGTCCCGTGGCCTTCGGCGTCGTTCCACGCCTACGCGACCGGAACCGATGTCCATGCCGACCTGCTGCAAGCGTCGAGCAGTGGCCCTCAGGTGGCCAATGCCGAGGTGGCCTTCTCAGGGGCATCCGTCGCCTCGCAGGGAACGGGCGCCGGCGGCGCCCCGGCACAGATCGTCAACGAGATGGGCCAGATCGTTCAGCCCAAGCTGCCGGCGGGCGGCAAGCTCGCGGGCAACCGCAGCTTCGGACGCGGCTCCGGGCTAGAGGTCGGCCTCGGCCAGAACATCCCGGCGGGGTCTCCACAGATCCCCGTGAGCAAGGTTCAGGTTTCGGCGCCGCCGACGACCCAGGACGACAGCAACCTGGTGACGGTCCCGGCAGCACCGCTGGCCTACGCCCAGGCTGCCCGCGGCTTGGCTGCGGCGCAGTGGCCGTCGGGCTCCACCTGCCCGCTCGGTTCCGCGCCGATCAGCTACGGCGAGGGCTACGCAGTCGATGCCCAGGTGCTCAGCCAGAGCGCCGCCTCCGACAACCCGATGAACGACCCGCTGATCGGCGCCGAGACCCCCATCTCCCCCGCAGCTGACACATCGGACGCGAAGTCCTTCACCCTCCTGGCCGCACCGACCAAGCCGAACGGCCAGTCGTTGGCGTCCGATGGCAACGGTGTCCTGGCGGAAACCCTCGAAACGATCGCGCCCGTCACGCTCTTCCAAGGCACCAGCAACGAGGTGACGATCCGCGTCCTCGGCACATGGGAGTTCAGGGCAGTCGCCGGCGGCGTCCCTGGCAGCGCATACGTGCAGTACGGACCTGTCCCCGGCACCTACAACACCAACATCCTCGAGGTCGACACCCTGTCAGGCGGCACGGTGAACCGTCAGACGTTCACGTTCCAGGACGTCTTCGGCCAGGGCGGCCTGACGATCCCTGCCGGGCCACTCGTGACCTTGAAGGTCGGCACACCTCCGCACGAGATCGGCGCTGACACGGCGGTCAAGCCAGCGGCCGACGGCACCTCGGTGTCCGGCGCAGTCGACGTCGTCAGCGCGCTCGTCGGTTCCCCGTCGACCGGCGTCCACGTCGGCGACGTACGGATCGGACACATGGAAGGCGCCGCCACCGTCCCGTCCGGCGGAATCTCATGCACCATCCCGATCACGAAGGTGCCAAACGTCAACCCCGTGCAGGCCGGACACGACTTCACCTACGACATCACGGTGCACAACACGACCGACTGTGTCCTCGATCCGGCGAAGGTCGTCGACCAGCTCAGCGGAGACACCGGAGTGAAGTTCACCATCGTCGGTGAGGACCCCAACGCGTCGTCCGTCAACGGCAACACCATCACGTGGGACAACGTGGGGCCGATCGCAGCGCACGGAACGAAGTCCTTGTCCATCACCGTGCACATACCGACCGACTCTGCCGCCGGTGCTCTCACCGACAACGTCGCGCTCGTCGACGGTAAGTGCGCCAACGGAGGCGGCAGCGGCATCACCGGAGTCGTGACCGGCGTGACGTCGGTGACCACCGTGACCGGTCACACCACGGTCGTTGCGCCAACGGTGACGCCGGCGACAACCGTCGAGGGGAAGAAGATCCCGTTCACAGGCAACCTGCCCAACACCGGCTCGTCCCCTTGGGTCGCGCTGGCCGGCGCCGGTCTGCTCCTTGTCGCGGCAACGATCGCACGCGCGCGAAGGCGGATCTGACAGGACCGGGCGGGGATCGAGCGAGCCAGATGGCCAGTCCTCACCCGCGGCGAGTACCGGACGATCCATATCCGACCGAGGCGTCGCCGTCGCTGTCCAGTTTCGTGCAGGAGAGGTTCACAGAGACGGGGTGGACGCTGACGACAGTCGCGACCCGCGCCGGCCTATCGGTGGCCACGGTGTCTGCCATCAAGAACGGCACACGAGGCAAACGACCGCGACCGACCACATTGAGGCGGTTGGCTTGCGGACTCGACTTGCCGGAGGACACGCTGCTCCGTCTCGTGGGGCACGGGCCGGCGACGAACGCCGACGCCCGGTGACTGCCACCCAACCCGGCGTGCCCGTCGCGCCGTCCGTGCACACGACGCGGCCCGCATGAACGGCCGGGACTACAACGCCGGCACCGTCGACGACGACAACCTGCTCCACGCCGCGATCGGGCCCCGGACGCGCACCGTCGCTGCCTGCGGCGCCGGTCGGATCCGCTACGCCGCTCCGACGCCGTTCGTTCCCGGAGCGGAGGACTTCTGTCCGCACTGCACCGCCCACATCGACACGGCCACGATCTCGGCTGATCAACCCGCCAGGGAGCAGCCCGCGAACTTGTTCACCTCATGACGCCCGACTAGCGGCAGAGAACCGAGAAGAGTCGGGCGTCAGGCGACCTCGGCGAGGCATGCAAGCTAGCGGTGCACGGTGCTCATGTCCGGATAGCGGTCGCCCGCGGTAGCACCCACCGGCGCGACCTCGTCGATCCGCCGCAGGTCGTCCTCGGTCATCGGTACGTCGACAGCGGCGAGGTTCTCCTCGAGCCAGCGCGTGCGCTTGGTCCCGGGGATCGGCACGATGTCCTCGCCTTGGGCGAGCAGCCAGGCGAGCGCGAGCTGGCCGGGCGTGCAGCCCTTCTCGGTCGCGATCTCACGCACCTTCTCCACCAGGTCGAGGTTGCGCTGGAAGTTGTCTCCCTGGAAGCGTGGGTTGTGCCGACGGAAGTCGCCTTCCTCGAGGTCGTCCGGTGAGGTGATCTGTCCGGTCAGGAAGCCGCGGCCCAGCGGTGAGTAGGCGACGAAACCGATGCCGAGCTCGCGGCAGGTTGCGAGCACACCGTTGTCCTCCGGATCGCGGGTCCAGAGGGAGTACTCCGTCTGCAGCGCGGTGATCGCGTGCGTCGCATGGCCACGGCGGAGCGTCTCGGGCGCGGCCTCGCTCATGCCGAGGAAGCGCACCTTGCCGGCCTCGACCAGCTCAGCCATCGCGCCGACGGTGTCCTCGATCGGCACCGTCGGGTCCACCCGATGCTGGTAGTAGAGGTCGATCACGTCGACGCCGAGCCGCTGCAGCGATGCGTCGCACGCAGAGCGGACGTAGTCGGGCTTGCCGTTGACCCCGACGCGGCTGCCGTCGGCACGCCGTTCGTTACCGAACTTCGTCGCGAGCACGACCTCATCGCGTCGACCGGCGATCGCCTTGCCGACGAGCTGCTCGTTGGTGAACGGCCCGTACATGTCGGCCGTGTCGAGGAACGTGCAGCCGAGATCGAGCGCGCGATGGATGACCTCGACCGCCTCGCCCTCGTCGGCCGTTCCGTAGAACTCGCTCATGCCCATGCAGCCGAGGCCGAGCGCTGAGACGTTGAGGCGACTTCCGAGAACACGTGTGTGCATGCGTCCGTTCCTCCCCCGAAGGTCGGATCCGAACCCGAGAGTGACTCAGCTCTCCTCGCCGATGTCCTCGTTCCACAGTCGAGGGTGCGCGGCGATGAACTCGGCCATCAGCTCCACACAGTCGAGGTCGTCCGCGACGACGACCTCGACCCCTCGCGACCGCAGCAGGTCCTCCGCACCCATGAACGTGCGGTTCTCCCCGATGACGACGCGCGGGATGCCGTAGAGCAGCACCGCGCCCGTGCACATGTCGCACGGCGAGAGCGTCGTGTACATCGTGGCCGTGCGGTAGACCGACGCCTTCAGGCGGCCGGCGTTCTCCAGCGCGTCGGTCTCGCCGTGCCGGATCGCGCTCCCCTGCTGGACCCGCCGGTTGTGACCGGACCCGAGCACCCGGCCGTCGGCGACGAGCGCCGCGCCGATCGGCACGCCGCCTTCGTCGCGGCCGGCGCGCGCCTCCGCAATCGCGACGTCGAGCCAGCGCCGGTCGTCTGGAGTCAGCGCACTGCGTCCTTCGACGGCAGAGCGTCCCTGCGCGTGAGGCTGAACAACACGGCATAGACGACGGCCGCGATGACGAAGCCCACCTCGAAGGTCAGGTCACCGACGCCGGGATGATTCTTCGGGATCGGGCCGACGTACTTCGTCTGGTTGCAGAACAGCGGGATCGACACCGCCATACCGACGACCATCGCCACCGGTCCGGCCCAGTTGGTGTAACGCTCGTTGTAGAGGGCTGCTGTCGGCGGGACGCGCCGCAACGCCTGGTCGACGAGGACAACCGCGATCCACGGCCCGAGCCAGTAGGCGATGATCAGCAGGAAGTTCTCGTAACGGCTCACGTTGTTCAGGCCGGTCCACGCCACGATGAAGCCGACGATGCCGAACACCGTCGCCGCAAGCGCACGCCGCAGCGACGCGTGCAGCTTGATGCCGACGGTCAGGAACGACATCGAGCCGGAGTAGATGTTGATGACGTTGGCGGCGATCGCGCCGATGGCGATCGCGAGCAGCACGAGGTCGGCGACGAAGGTCGGGTACGGCGCCGTGAACGCGCTCGTCGGCGACAGACCCTGCTTCGTCGCGATCGTCGCCGAGGCCGCGCCGAGCACCTCGAGAGCGATGCAGGACACACCGAGGCCGAGGCCCGCCCACAACCCGGTCGCGCGGCGGTTGGTCTCCGGCGACAGATAGCGCGTGTAGTCGGCGGCGTAGGGATTCCATCCCGCGGCGTATCCGAAGGTCGCGGCCAGCTCGATGAGGAAGCCACCGGGGATCGGATGGCCCGCGGCGCCGTAGTGCGCCTTGCCGAAGGTCCAGATCGCACCGAGACCGAACGCCACCAGCAGCACCGGGAAGGCATAGCGCTCGAAGACGTGGATGAGGTTGTGTCCGTAGAGGGCGACCGCGATCTGGATCGCCGCGATGATCAGGAGGCACAGCAGCTTCGGCATGTGCGTCAGCGTGTTGAGAGCGAGAGCGCCCGAGACGCTGTTGACGGCGAACCAGCCGATGCCGGCGGTGAGCGCCTGGAGGCCGGCCGGCAGGACGTTGCCCCAGTAGCCGAACGACAGCCGCGACAACACCATCTGCGGGACGCCGTACAGCGGTCCGCGCGCGGACAGCACGCCTTGCACCGACGCACCGAGCACGCTGCCGAGCACGATGGCCGCGACCGACTGCCAGAAGCTCAATCCGAAGAACAGCACCGAGATGACGCCGACGAACACCGTCGCGAACTCGAAGTTCGGCGACATCCACGTCCAGAAGAGCTGGCTCGGTCGGCCGTGCCGCTCGTTGAGCGGGATGAACTCCGCACCCCCGGGCTCGATCGCGGCCACGGCCTCGCCGTAGGTGCCTTCGCGGACTTCGAGCGCCTGGAGGTCTGTGTCAGTGACGGGCATCGATCGGTCTCTCCCCGGTCGGTGGTGCCGTCACGGTAGCGTCCGCCGAGGCGCGACAGCGGCGGAGGAGGCCAGCGTGCGGGTGACAATCGTCGACCACCCCGTCGTCGCGGCGAAGCTCACAACGCTGCGCGACCAGACGACGCCGACAGCGTTGTTCCGGAGGCTGGTCGACGACCTGGTCACCCTCCTCACGTACGAGGCGACGCGCGGAGTGCCGGTCGAGCCCGTGCGCGTGCGCACACCACTCACAGAGACGACCGGCGTCTGCCTCACCATGCCCCCACCCCTGGTCGTGCCCGTGCTCCGCGCCGGTGTCGGCATGCTCGACGGGTTCATCCGGCTGCTGCCGGACGCAGAGGTCGGCTTCGCCGGGCTCGTCCGCGACGAGGAGACCGCGCAGGCGTCGTGGTACGCCGAGCGCCTCCCGGAGGACGCCTCGGGGCGCGCGACGTTCGTCCTCGACCCCATGCTGGCGACGGGCGGCACGTTGATCGCCGTCGTCGACTCTCTTCTCGGCCGGGGCGCCGAGTCGGTCACGTGTGTGTGCCTGCTCGCCGCGCCCGAGGGCATCGAGCGCGTCGCGGCGCAGTACCCCGACGACGTCTCGCTGGTCGTGGCCGCCGTCGACGACCACCTCGACGAGCGGTCCTACATCGTGCCCGGACTGGGCGACGCCGGCGACCGGTTGTTCGGCTCACCCCCGGCACGTTGAGACGACGTCGAGACCGATGTCGAGCTGCGGCGCCGAGTGGGTGAGCTCGCCGACCGCGAGGTAGTCGACGCCGGTCCGAGCCACTTCGGCGGCGTTGCCGAGCTGCAGGCCGCCACTGGCCTCGACCTTCGTGTCGGGAGCCGTCGACCGGATGAGCCGGACCGCTGCCCCGAGTTGGTCGACCGTGAAGTTGTCGAGCAGAATCGACGGCGGCCGGTGCGTCAGCGCCTCGGCGAGCTGGTCCATGTCGTCGACCTCGACCTGTACGTCGACATCGTCCCTGCGGGCGCGTTCGACGCCGTGGAGCGCCGCGGCCACTCCGCCCGCGGCGGCGATGTGGTTGTCCTTGACGAGGTAGGCGTCGAAGAGACCGCGCCGATGGTTGACGCCTCCCCCGCATCGCACGGCGTACTTCTCCAGGTCGCGCAGCCCCGGCGTCGTCTTCCGGGTGTCGCGGATCCGCGCGCCGGTGCCCTCGACGGCATCTGCCCATCGCCGGGTGAGGGTGGCGATGCCACTCAGGCGGCCGAGCAGGTTGAGCGACGTGCGCTCCGCGACGAGCAGCGACCGTGCGGGTGACTGCACGGTGGCGATCGGCCGGCCCGGGACGACACGTGCGCCGTCCTCGACACTGCAGGTGATGACGGCCTGCCGCGGCGCCACCAGGTCGTAGGTCGCCGCGAGCAGCGGCAGCCCCGCGACGACACCGCCCTGGCGGCTCACGTAGTCGGCGGTCAGCAGCTGCTCACCGTCCGGCACGGTCGCGTCCGACGTGATGTCACCCTGCTGGCCGAGGTCCTCGTCGAGGGCGGCGCGAAGCACGCGCTCGACGGCGCTCACGTCGAGACCCGCGGTCTCGAGCCGCCGGACGGTGGACGCCGAGAACGACTGCTCAGGCACTGCGCCTCACCTGCCATGACTCGTCGACGTCCGGCAGTCCGTCGGCGCCGAGGCGGATCGCCACATGTCGAGACCACGACGCAGACGTCTCGGGGAAGTCGTCGCGCCAGTGACACCCGCGACTCTCCGTGCGGTGCCGCGCGGCCCGGACGACAGCCAGGGCGGCCAGCCAGCGGTTGCCGATGCCACCGGCCGACGCCCCGGCAGCCCGTGAAGCGCCGGTCATCAGGGTCAGCTCGTGCTCGCCCTCGACCAAGCCGGCTTCGGTCCGCACGATGCCGGCCGCAGCCGTCGTGGCGGCGATGATGCCCGGCAGCGCGTCGTCGACGAGCACGGGAGCCGGCGGCGCGTCGATGTCGCCGCCGCGTAGCGGCTCCGGCAGTTCGAGCGTCAACCTCGCGGCGACCCGGCCGCCGAAGACGAGCCCCTCGACGAGGCTGTTGGACGCCAGCCGATTGGCTCCGTGCACACCCGTCGCGGCGACCTCACCCACCGCGAACAGTCCCGGCACCGACGACTCGCCCCAGCGACCGGTGCGGATGCCACCACAGACGAAGTGCTGTGCCGGCGTCACGGGGATGGGTTGCCTTGCCGGGTCGATCCCGATGCGCAGGCACGACGCGCGCACCGTCGGAAAATGTTCAGCCAGTCGCTGGTCGCCGAGCATCGTCGCGTCCAGGAACACGTCACCGGCCGTCGAGCCCCCGCCTTCGGTCATCACCTGATGCAGTCGGCGCGCCACGACGTCGCGAGGTGCCAGGTCGGCGAGCGGGTGCCGCCCTGCCATCAGGCGACGGCCGTGGCCATCGATGAGTACGGCGCCTTCGCCACGCATCGCCTCCGTGACGAGCGGGAGCCGGTGACCGGTCGGAGCCGTGCGCAGCGCAGTCGGATGGAACTGCACGAACTCGAGGTCGGTCAGAACGGCACCGGCGCGCAGCGCGAGACCCAGACCTTCGCCGGTCACCACGACGGGGTTGGTGCTGCTCGCGTAAAGCCCGCCGATGCCACCGGTCGCCAGCACGACGGCGCGTGCGGTGATCTCGCCGACGCCGTCGGACGTGCGCAGCCGGACGCCTCGAGCGACGACATCAGCTGCACCGGCGCCGAGCAGGATCGCGTCGACAGCTGCGTGCTCGACGACCTGGACGCGAGCGGCCCGAACAGCAGCTGTCAGCGCTCTGCTCACCTCGGCACCAGACGCGTCACCGCCGGCGTGCACAACGCGACGGTGTGAGTGCCCGCCCTCCCGGCCGAGTGCGAGCCGACCGTCACCAGTGCGGTCGAGGACCGCGCCCGCCCCGACGAGCTCGGCGACGCGCAGCGGACCTTCCTCGACGAGCCGGTCGACCGCTGCGGCCGAGGACAGTCCGGCACCCAGCGCAGTCGTGTCCGCGGCGTGCGACGAGGGCGCGTCATCCGGCCCTACTGCGACGGCCAGCCCGCCCTGCGCCAGAGGGGTGCTGCCCTCTCCGAGAGCACCGCTCGTGACCAGCGCCACGCTGCGGCTGCTCGACAGACCGAGCGCCACGGTCAAGCCGGCAACGCCCGAGCCGACGACGACGACGTCGACGTCGGTCTGCGTGCGGGCGCTCACCGCGTGCCGCCGGCGGCGCCGATCTCGATCATCCGCGCAACCGAGGCTCGGGCCCGCTCGGCGACATCGGGCGCGATGACGACCTCGTCACGACCGTCGCGCAGGCTTTCGACGAGCAGTTCGGGCGTGATCATCTTCATGTAGCGGCAGGACGCCTTGGGATTGACGGCAACGAACTCCGTGCCGGTGTTGGCCTGACGCAGCTGGTGGATCATGTCGACCTCGGTCGCGACCAGGGTCAGCCGGCTGCGGCTCTCACGCGCGCGATCGAGCATGCCCGAGGTCGATGTCACGTGCACCCGCTCGAGCGGCAGGACGCCCGCACCGGCCGCCCACATCGCTGACGTCGCACAACCGCACTCCGGATGGATGAGGAGTTCAGCGTCCGGGTGCCGCTCCATCGAGTCCGCCATGTCCTGCGGACTGATGCCGGCGTGCACGTGACACTCCCCCATCCAGACATGCAGGTTGTCCCGCCCGGTCTCCCGGCGCACGTGCGCACCGAGGAACTGATCCGGCAGGAACAGCACCGGCTGGTCACGGTCGATGCTGTTCACGACATCGACGGCGTTGGACGACGTACAGCAGATGTCCGCCTCGGCCTTCACCTCGGCGCTCGTGTTGACGTAGGCGACGACGGCGGCGCCGGGATGCTCGGCCTTCCACGCGCGAAGCTGCTCGGCGTCGATGGTGTCGGCGAGCGAGCAGCCGGCCGCAAGGGTCGGAATCAGCACGGTCTTGTCCGGCGAGAGCAGCTTCGCGGTCTCGGCCATGAAGTGCACGCCGCACATGACGATGACCGACGCATCGGTGCGCGCGGCGAGCCGCGCCAGCGCGAGCGAGTCTCCGACATGGTCGGCGACGTCCTGGATGGCCGGCAGCTGGTAGTTGTGCGCGAGCACCACGGCGTCACGGGCGCGGGCGAGCGCACGCACCTCTTCGCGCCATTCGGCGAGGCTCGCCTCGTCTTCCTCCACAACCTGAGCTGCCAGCGACATGACGCCCTCCCAGTTTTCGCCTCTCAAGCGAATACCTACGCTAACATGGGCCCTCATGGCGGGTAGCGGTTCGGGGGGCGGTCTTCACTGGCCGGCCTATCCGCACGAGGCGCTCGCGGTGGTTCTGTCCGTCCGGGCCGGCACCTTGTCCGTGCTCATGTGGCAGCGGGCGCTTCCCCCGCACGCGCACCGCTGGGCGCTGCCAGGTGGGGCACTCGCACCGGACGAGCGGCTGCGCGAGTCGTTGCAGCGTCATCTCGCCGAGAAGGTCGCGCTGCGCGACGTCGCTTATCTGGAGCAGCTGGCGACGCACAGCGCGACGAAGCGCGACCCCCGCGGCCGGGTGCTCGCCACCGGCTACCTGGGCATCGTGGCCACCGGAGTGGAGCCCGAGCTGCCGCCCGACACCCAGTGGATCCCCGTCGACGCCCTCCCCGCCACGGCGTTCGACCACCACGACTTCGTGACCGCGGGAGTCGAGCGCCTTCGCGCGAAGCTGTCGTACACCAACATCGGCTTCGCGCTCGCACCGTCGGAGTTCAGCCTGTCGGAGCTGCGCGACATCATCAGCGGCGCGCTCGGCTACTCCGTGCACCCGACCAACCTCGCTCGCGTGATGACCCGCCGCCGGCTGATCGAGCCGACCGGTGAGCTCTCGTCGCCGGGTCCAGGAGGTGGACGACCGGCCGCCATCTACCGCTTCCGCAGTCGTGAGCTGCTGGTCACCGACCCGTTCGCCGTCCTCCGCCCCCCACGCAGCTGACCCGTGACTAGTCACGACGAACGATTACCTGACGGTGCCCGGCGGCTTACCGTCCGGCGTAGGCCGACAAGAGGGGGAATGTCATGCGACAGTCAGGATCGCGCTACTGGGCATGGACGGGGATCGCGTTCTTCGCCCTGTTCGCCTTCTCGATCTTCTTCCTCAACGGGAGCACACCCGGCGAAAAGGCGTCGGCGCAGACCGTCATGCACTACTACAACACCCATCACGGCCGGACGACGGCCGACGCTCTGCTGGCGCCCTTGATCGTCGCGCTGGGTGCCATCTACTTCACCTACCTTCGCGCCCGCGCCCGCGAAGCACGCGCGACCTCCGACATCGGGCCGACGACGATGCTCGTCGGCGCGGTCATCTGGGCGATGGGCGCTCTGGTCGGCAGCGTCATCGAGCTGACGGTCAGCTCGGCGTCATGGCACCAGCAGGCGCAGATCGCGCAGACCGCCAACGTGCTGTCGAACGACTCGTGGATCCCGTTCATCGCGGGCGCCGCGACCATGCTCATCGGCGCGGGCGTGACGGTGCTGCAGAGCTCGCTGCTCCCCAAGTGGATGGGCTACGTCGCGATCGTCGCGGGCGTCGCGTCCCTTGTCGGGCCCGGCGGGTTCCTGGGCTTCATCGTCGCCCCACTGTTCGTGCTCACGAGCGCCGTCATGATGCTGATGCGCCGAGAGATCGACGTCACCACGACGGCAGCCGCGACCGTGCCCGCACAGGCGACGGCGGAGGCACCGACCGCAAAGGTCTGACCTCGGTGCGGGCTGCCGGTGAACGCAACCGGCGGCCCGCGCGTCTTCGTGACATGAAGAGACCGGCCGTCGTCATCGCTGCAGTCGCGGTGATGACGGCGTGCGGGCAGGCAGGCGAGCAAGCCGGAGGTCCGGCCGGGGTCAGCACTTCCCCCTCATCCGGGGTCACACTGTCGGCGCCGCCGACCATCTCGCCGAGCCCGTCGCCGGCGCCAGCCACGTGCACTGCTGCGTCGGCCGTCGCACGCTGGCCGCTCGCCCGCCGGGCGGCGCAGGTCCTGGCCGTGCCAGTGCGTGACTTCGACGTCGCCGGTGCGACGACGGAAGTGAGCGAAGGCGCCGGAGGCGTGTTGTTCCTCGGCAACGCGACACCTCCCCAGGACCTCGCGGCCCGGATTCACTCACTGGGCGGACGTGCTCTTGGTCCGCGTCCGCTGGTCATGGGAGACGAAGAAGGCGGGGGCGTGCAGCGACTGGCCGGCCTGGTCGGCCCGATCCCCTGGGCGCGCACGATGGCGCAGACGATGTCCGTCGCGCAGACCCGTGCACTGGCCCAGGCGAGAGCTCGCCAGATGGTCGCCGCCGGCGTCCGCACGGACCTTGCGCCGGTCCTCGACGTCGACGGGCGGCAGGGGCCCAGCTCCACCAACGCGGACGGCTACCGCTCCTTCAGCCCCGATCCGTCGACGGCCGCTGCCTACGGAACGGCGTTCATGTCCGGCCTGCGTGCGGGCGGAGTGTTGCCGGTCGTGAAGCACTTCCCCGGTCTCGGCGGGGCGCAGCAGAACACCGACGTCGGGCCCGCCACCACCAACTCGCTGGCGACCCTGCGCGTTCGCGACCTGGCGCCGTTCCGCGCGGCGATCGCCGCCGGTGCACCAGCAGTCATGACGAGCAACGCCTCGGTCCCCGGCCTCACGCCACTGCCATCGTCGCTTTCACACGCCGTCATCGAGGGGCTGTTGCGGCACGAGCTCGGCTTCCGCGGACTCGTCATCACCGACAGCCTGTCCGCCGGAGCCGTGCGGGCCGTGACGTCATCGCTCGCCGACGCGACCGTGCGCTCGCTGGCAGCAGGAGCCGACCTGGTTCTGTTCGGCTCGACGCTCACACCGGCTGATGAGGTGGCCCTGCAGGCATCGCACGTGCTGGCGACGTACCGGTCGGTGGTGGCGAGCATCGTGGCCGCGACGCGTTCCGGACGGCTGCCGTCGAGCCGGCTCGACGCCGCGGTCGTGCACGTGCTGACGGCGAAGGAGTACGACGCCTGTCGTTGAGCCGGCCCTAGATTGGCGGCGTGACGCCGGACTGGGTGACGATCTCCTCCCTCGCAACAGCTGCCGGCACGTTGGTGCTCGCCGTGGCGACGTTCGGCTCGGTGCGGTCGGCCAACCGGGCGGCGCGCGTCGCGGAGGAGTCGCTGCTCGCCGGCATCCGGCCGCTGTTGATCTCGTCGCGGCCGGAGGACCCGACATTGAAGGTCGGTTTCGGCGACGACCACTACGTCATGTCGCCCGGCGGGGGTGGAACTGCGGAGCCGACCGACGCGGCCATCTACCTGACGATGTCGATCCGCAACGCGGGAAGTGGCATCGCCGTGCTTCACGGATGGCGGATCGAGGCCGACCCGACGACGATGGGCGCTCCCGACCATCCGCCGGTCGACGAGTTCCGCAGGCTGACCCGGGACCTCTACATCCCGGCCGGCGACATCGGGTTCTGGCAGGGCGCCATCCGGGACCCGGCGGACCCACACTGGCAGCCCTTGCGACAGATGATCGAGTCGCGCCAGCGCATCGTCATCGACTTGCTCTACGGCGACCACCAAGGCGGGCAGCGCCTGATCTCGCGGTTCAGCCTTTTGCCTCGTAGTGACGCAGGCTGGATGACCTCGGTCTCCCGGCACTGGAACGTCGACCGGCAGAACCCCCGCTGAGCTGAGGTCAGCCGGCCTGGGTCTGCTCCTCGTTGGCTGACACCTCGAGGGACGAGAGCACCTTGCGCAGCAGACCGTTGAGCTGCGAGAGCTCCTTGCTGCCGAGCGCACTCATCACGTCGATCTCCTTTGCCGCCTGTTCGGTGACGGCACCGTCGATCGTCGTGCGGCCGGCGTCGGTCAAGGCGACGAGCACGCCGCGGCGGTCGCGCGGGTCGCGCACGCGCTCCACGAGACCGGCTGCCTCCAACCTGTCGATCCGGTTGGTCATGGCGCCGGAGGACAGCAACAGGGCCCGGCCCAGCTCGCCGGCCGTCATCCGGTTGTCATCGGAGCGCGTGGTCAACCGCAGGAGCAGGCGGTACTCCCCGTGGTTGAGGCCGTGGCGGGCCAGCGTGTCGTCGAAGGCGCGCGAGATGTGCTTGTTGATCGCCGAGAGCCGGCCCACGACCCCCTCGACCACCGGGTCGATCTCGGCGTAGCGCGAGGCGATGTCCACGGTGCAGAAGTCGACCGAGTCCTTCATGCCAGGAGCATAACTCAAGGTCGAGTCTCTTGACGTCGAGAGAATCGAAGTATATTGTTTTGACGTCGAGAGGTTTTACCTCGAAGGAGGGGCACCATGATGTACGACCCGCTGGCCATCGACCGGCAGCGTCAGAACCAGGACGACCTCCGTCGCCGGACGGCGCGCGACCCCCGCCCGGTCGCGGGCCCGAAGCCGCCGCGTGAGGCGCACCGTCGCCACCTCCCCCTCCGCCGGCTGGCGTCAGCCATCAGCTCGTCCTGACCGAGCCGAGCCGAGCACCATCGGGCTCGCCATGGCCACACTCGCGAACGACCGGCTGCTTCAGCGGACGTAGCGCCCTCGGTGTCAGCCCGTCGGGTCGGCCTCCGCCGTCAAATGGCCGTTGGGCGGCATCGGCCGGCGCGGTTCGCGCACGCCGCCCAGGCCGTCATCGCCGGGAGACGCCGTCGTCCAGCCTCCGGAGACCCGCCGAATGCGGATCGGCACTCCTTTGCGGCGAGCAGTCCAGATGCCGCACCGACTGACCTCGCGCAGCGGTTGCACGAGCTCGTACGCGAGCGACGCCGGGTCCGAGCATTCACAGGTCGCGACCAGGGTCAGCACGTGACCGTTGACCTCGATGTCACCGCCGGTGCGGGAGCGCAGGTCGGCGACATCGAACGTCACTCCGGACTCGATGTCAGCAGTCGCCCGGATCTCGTAACGCGGCACGTCGGGAGTATCCCTCAGTCGAGCAGTGGCGACCGCAGGTCGTAGAAGGTGGGCGGCTCGGCGAACATGTCCATGTAGTCACGGCGAAGGTCGGTCTCCTCCGTCGCCGTCTCCGCTTTGCGGGCCTCGTCTTCGGAACGGAAGTAGACGGCCTGGGTGAACGCGCCGCCGTCGTGCCAGACGATGCCCATCCCGAGGATGTCGGGGCGAGAGGACTTCAGCTCCTCCTCCATGGAGTGCAGCTGACTGCGAAGGGCGGCCTGGTCCTTCGCCTTGCCCTGGATCACCTGGACGAACCCGGCCTCGTTGGAGCCACCACCGAAGACGGTGTCCGTCTCCGTGCTCTCTCGGAAGGTCGGGTCGCCGTCGTACGCCTTGGCGGTTTCGTTCCACCATGCGGTCTGCTGCTCGCTCTTGCTGTTGGCGGCCGCCGCCTCCGGCGAGTCGAAACGGGCAATCGTGATAGCCCGTCCATCGGGCGTCACTCCGGTCGTGGAACCCAGATATCCCTTCACGCCGGGCTTGATCTCCCTGGTCCAGCGCTCCGACTGCCGGGCCAGCAGGTCGGCGTCTTTGACCTTGCCCTGGATGACCTGCACGAACATGGCTGCCTCCTCAACCGGCTGGCCGGGACGCTACGCGCCGGCCGCGGTCGCGGACATAGCCCGAATCGCTCAGTGACGCTCGGCTAGAAGACGACCACGGAGCGAAGCACCTCGCCGCGGTGCATCTTGTCGAACGCCGCCTCGACGTCGCCGAGGCCGATCGTCTCTGAGACGAACTTGTCCAGCGGCAGCCTTCCTTGCAGATGCAGGTCGACGAGCAGCGGGAAGTCGCGGCTCGGCAGGCAGTCGCCGTACCACGACGACTTCACCGAGCCACCGCGACCGAACAGGTCGATGAGTGGCAGCTCCAGTCGCATGTCCGGCGTCGGCACCCCGACAAGTACGGCGCGGCCGGCGAGGTCACGCCCGTAGAACGCCTGCTGGAACGTCTCCGGCCGGCCGACTGCGTCGATCACGACATCGGCGCCGAACCCGTCGGTGAACTCCCGGATCGACGCGACGACGTCACTCGTCTTCGCGTTGACGGTGTGCGTCGCGCCGAAGTCTTTCGCCCACTCCAGCTTGCGGTCGTCGACATCGATGGCGACGACCGTCCTCGCACCGGCGAACGACGAGCCGAGGATCGCGGCGTTGCCGACGCCACCGCAGCCGATGACCGCGACGGTCTCTCCGCGCTGGACCGCGGCCGTGTTCATCGCCGCACCGAGACCGGCCATCACACCGCAACCGAGCAGGCCGGCAACCTGCGGAGCGACCGCGGGATCGACCTTCGTGCATTGGCCGGCGGCGACGAGCGCCTGCTCCACGAAAGCACCGATGCCGAGCGCTGGCGACAGCGGCGTGCCGTCAGCGAGCGTCATCTTCTGCGGCGCGTTGTGGGTGCTGAAGCAGTACCACGGCTGACCGCGCCGGCAGGCGCGACAGTCGCCGCACACCGCACGCCAGTTGAGGATGACGAAGTCGCCCGGCGCGACGCCGGTCACGTCGTCGCCGACGGCGTCCACGACACCTGCCGCCTCGTGCCCGAGCAGGAACGGGAAGTCGTCGTTGATTCCACCTTCGCGGTAGTGGAGGTCGGTGTGGCAGACGCCGCAGGCCTGTACGACGACCCGGGCCTCGCCTGGTCCGGGATCGGGAACGCGGACGTCGACGAGCTCGACCGGCTTGCCTTTGCCCGGCGCGACAACGCCGCGGAAGGTCTGCGTCATCGGCTCAACGTAAGCCGTTGTCACCGGCGACGGCTAGCGTGCAGGACATGAACGCCGCTGTCGCCGTACGCGATCTGACCAAGCGCTACGGCGACCTCACCGCCGTCGACCACGTGAGCTTCGACGTTGCGGCGGGCGAGATCTTCGGCTTCCTCGGACCCAACGGCGCCGGCAAGTCCACGACGATCAAGATGCTGTGCACGCTGGCCGAGCCGAGCGACGGGACGGCGACCGTCGCGGGCTACGACGTGCGGCAGGAGCAGGGTGCCGTCCGGCGCAACATCGGGCTGGTCTTCCAGGACCCGACGCTCGACCAGTACCTCACTGCCGACCAGAACCTCCGCATGCACGCAGAGCTCTACGGCGTCCCGCGCGCAGAGCTCAAGGACCGGATGACGCAGGTCCTCGAGATGGTCGGGCTCGCCGACCGCAGGTCGGCACTCGTGTCGACGTACAGCGGCGGGATGCGGCGACGGCTCGAGATCGCGCGCGGCATGCTGCATGCGCCGCGGGTGCTGTTCCTCGATGAGCCGACGGTTGGTCTCGACCCGCAGACGCGGTCGTCGATCTGGAGCTACATCAACGACCTGCGCAAGCGCGAGGACATCACGATCTTCCTGACGACGCACTACATGGACGAGGCGGAGTACTGCGACCGGATCGCGATCATGGACCACGGCCGCATCGTCGTGCTGGACACGCCTGAGGCGCTCAAGGCCGGCGTGGGCGAGGACCGGGTGCAGATCACGACGGTCGACGACGACGCGGCGATCGCCGCGTTGCAGGAGCAGTTCGGCATCACCGGGCGCTTCGCCGAGGGTCAGCTGACGTTCTCCGTCCCGTCCGGGGAGCAGTTCGTCCCGCGGCTGTTCGCCGAGCTCGGAGTGGCCATCAAGTCGGTGAGCGTGTCGCGTCCGTCGCTCGACGACGTCTTCATGGCGCACACCGGCACGACGATCCGCGACGCGGAGACGGTCGGCAACCGGGAGCTCATGCGCATGTTCGGAGCAAGGAGGCGGTTGTGACCGCGACAGTCGATGTGGTGGAAGCGATCAGGGTGAAGCGGCCGACCGGCAGCTTCCGCCATGACCTGCGCGCGGTGCGTGTTGTCTGGCAGCGGGAGATGATTCGGTTCACCCGTGACCGGTTGCGCATCATCACGTCGCTGATCCAGCCCGTGCTGTTTCTCTTCGTCCTCGGCACCGGCCTGTCCACGATCACGACCGGCAGCACGCACAACGTCAACCTGCGCACGTTCATGTATCCCGGCGCTCTGGCGATGGCCGTCCTGTTCACCGCGATGTTCTCGGCGGCCTCGATCGTGTGGGACCGGGAGTTCGGCTTCCTGCGGGAGATGCTCGTCGCGCCGGTCAGCCGCTGGTCGATCGTGCTCGGGAAGTGCCTGGGCGGCGCGACCACCGCCTCACTGCAGGGCGTCATCATCCTTGCGCTCGCGGGCGTGGTCGGCGTGCCCTACTCGCTGTCGATGATGGTGACGGTCTTCGGTGAGCTGCTGCTGCTGGCGTTCACACTCACGGCCTTCGGGGTGATGACCGCGGCGCGGATCACGCAGTTCCAGGCGTTCATGGCACTCAACCAGATGCTGCTGATGCCGCTGTTCTTCCTGTCCGGAGCGCTGTTTCCGCTCGGGAACCTGCCGGGGTGGCTTCAGGTGCTGACCCGCATCGACCCGCTGACCTACGCCGTCGACCCGGTGCGCCGCACGATCTTCGCGCACCTGCACGCGTCGCCGGCGATGATGGCCCGGCTCAATCCCGGCGTGACGTGGGGCAGCTATCGCGTGTCGACCGCTCTCGAGCTGCTCATCGTCGCGGCGATGGGAATCGCGATGCTCGGCGTCGGCATCTGGTCGTTCAAGAGCGCCGACTAGCGAACGGCGCGTAGCCAGCTAGATCGACTGCCGTCGCGGCGTCATCCCTACGGCCGCCACCCCGGCGACAAAGCCGACGGCCGCCGTCACCCACCACGCATCCCGGAACGCCACGTGCACGCCGGCGTATCCGGACGGCGTACCGAGGATCGCGATGAGCACCGAGACGCCGAGGACAAGGCCGATCTGCCGAGCCATCGTCACGATCGCCGAACCGGTCGCGGCCCGGGCGGGCGGCAGGTCTGCTGTCGCCGCGGAGATGATGGTGGGTAGCGCGAGCCCGACACCGACGCCACCGATCAGCCAGCCCGGCAGGAAGTCATGGGCGTACGACGGCGACTCTCCGACGCTCAGGGCGACGAGCAGAATGCCTGCGCTGAACAACGCGCAGCCGACCGCCGTGAGCACACCGACCGGAACATGCCGCGACAGTCGCTGCGCGACCGCGGTGAACACGGGCACCATCAGCGGCCCAGGAGCCAGCGCGAGACCGGTCTGCAACGCCGACCAGTGCCAGACCGTCTGAAGCCACAGCACGGCGGCGAGCAGGCCCGCGCCGAACGACGTCGAGAACATGACGGCGGTCACGTTGGACCACGCGAAGGCGCGCACGCGCAACAGGCTGAGCTCGACGATCGGGCGAGCGTGGGTCGCGGACCGCGCCCAGAAGCCGGCGAGGGCGACGCCGCCCGTAACGAACGCCAAGGCGACAGCGGCTGAGGTCCACCCCCAATCGGGCCCTTTGACCAGGCCCAGGGCCACGGCGCCGATGCCGGCCGCGACGAGCGCGGCACCGGCAAGGTCGGGGACGCGTTCCACCGCCGGGTCGCGAGAGTCCGGCACCCATCGGCGCGCCGCGAGCAGCCCGAGCAGGCCCACCGGCACGTTGACGAGGAAGACCCACCGCCACGATGCCTCCACGAGAAGACCACCGATCACCGGTCCGGCAGCGGCAGCGAGAGTGCCGAGAGCCGCCCAGGTGCGGACGGCGCGGACTCGTCGCTGCGGCTCGGTGGCGGCAAGCAGCAGTCCCAGCGAGGTCGGGGTGAGCGCGGCAGCGCCCACCGCTTGCATGCCCCGGAACGCGACCAGCTGCCAGAGGCTCTGGCTCGCCGCACACGCCGCGCTCGCGGCGGTGAAGACGAGCATGCCGGTGAGGAAGCCGGCCAGCCGGCCGTAGCGGTCGGCGAGCCGACCCAGAGGCACCAGCAGCGCCGCGTAGAGGACGGTGTAGCCGTTGAGCACCCAGCTGACGTCGCCGAGCGAGGCGCCGCCGAACTCGGCCGCGATCTGGGGAAACGCGACGTTGACGATGAACAGGTCGAGGCTGGCCATGAACGCCGCCAGCGAAAGGACGCCCAGCACGAGCCGATGGCTTCCGGGCCGTGCCGACGACCGCAGCACCACCGGCAGTGCGGTGGCCGTCACTGGCGGACGACCAGCAGCGTCGAGGTCGAGGTCGCCATCAACCGCCCGGTGCTCTGCTCGACGACCTTGCCCTCCGCGGTCGCCGTACGGCGTCCGCAGTGGAGGACGGAGCCGACCGCAGTGACCGGTCCGGTGCGCAGCGTGATGCCACAGTGGTAGCGGACGTTGATGTCGAGCGTCGTGTACCACGCCCCCCGGGGCAGCAGAGTGTGCAGCGCACACCCCATCACCGTGTCGAGAAGGGTGGCGATGACGCCGCCGTGCACGCTGCCGATCGGGTTGTAGTGCTTCTCCGCCGGCGTCATCGCGAACGTGATCTCGCCTCGCGAGACGTCGACGATGTCGAAGCCGAGCAGGCTCGCGACGGGCGGCGGCGGCAGCTCACCGTTTTGGATGGCGCGGAGGAAGTCCATGCCGTCGTAGGTCGGCGCCAGCCGCGCGAGCCGGTCGGCGATCGGCTCGACCACGCCGAGGGTGGGGACGGCCGAAGCGACGGGATCGGTCGACAGTGCGGTCATGGCGAGGTCCTCTCGACCCGAGTCGGTTGGTTTTCCCAACCCATGGCGCCGACCATAGACCACAGGGTTTGATTTGCCAACTGACTGTGCGAGACTGGTCGGGTGACGCCCTCGCCCGCTACCGTCTCGCCTCGGCTCTGCTCCGTGGCCGGAGCTCTCGACGTCATCGGCGAGAAGTGGTCGCTGCTCGTCGTGCGCGAGCTGATCCTCGGCGTGCAGCGCTTCAACGACATCGCCGCCCACACCGGAGCGCCACGCGACATCCTCACCGCGCGGCTGCGCCGGCTGGAGGACCTCGGCATCGTCGAACGGCGGCCCTACTCCGACCGGCCACCCCGCTACGAGTACGTCCTGACCAAGGCCGGCCGCGACCTGCGGCCAGTGGTGATGGCGCTCAAGCACTGGGGCGACACCCACGTGATGCACCGGCAGATGCCGCCGGTGCTCGAGCACCACTGCGGCGAGGTCTTCGTGCCGCGGGTGCACTGCGCCGCCTGCGGTGAGCCCGCGGACGGCCGCACACTGAAGCGCATCGACGCCTGACGGCCGACGGCGTCAGCTGGGCGTCGGCGCCGGAGACGACGTGTCGGAGGACGACGGCGACGCGGATCCGGACGGCGTACCGGTGTCGCTCGGGGACGGTGAGGCCGACGCACTCGGGTCGCTGGTCGTGCCCGCGCTCGGACTGTCCGTGGGAAGAGCACTCGCACCCGGCGACGGCGTCGAAGAGACGCCGGCACTCGGCGACGCCGAGGCGGACGCGTTGGCGAGCACGAGGTCCGGCTGGACGATCGCGATGATCTGCGCTTCGAAGATCTTGATCTGCTTCTCGATCTGGGCGAAGGTCAGGCCCTTGAGGTGCTTGCTCCAGCGCATGATGCGCGCCCAGAGCTTGGTGAGCTGCGCCATCGCCTGGTCGCTCAGCTGATCCGGCACGTGCAGCACGAGCTGCACGGCGAGCGCTGCGGTCACACAGGAGATGCAGTTGTAGTTGATCGCCTCGGAGATGTTCGCCGGAGCGACGAGATGAGCGTCACCGACGACGACCACGACCTGGAACGCGATCGCGACGGCAACGCATTTCGTGCAGCTCGCGAACGCATAGGCCTCGTTGGCGTTCACCACGCTGTCGCTGTTGGCCCACACCAGCGCGAAGGCGACGTTGTAGGCCGTGCCCCCGTCGGTCGTCACGATCGACAGCGCCTGGTTGTCACCCGGTCGTGGCGGGGCCGGCCGGTCGAACGGGAAGACCCACGTCGGCAGGCCGCTGCCGGTCTGCTTGGGCGTCATGACCAGCGCGACCGCGGGGTTGCCCTTGGTCGGGAGAGCCGACCCTGCGGGCCAGAGCGTTCGGGCGGTGCTCTGCTCACCGACGCGAAGCGAGGTCTGCGAGGCGACGAGCGAGTGCAGTGGTGAGTAGCCGAGCACGTCCTGGATCGTGCCGTGCTCATTGGGCGTGATCGGCCGGTAGATACCGGGCCGTGGGGCCCAGGCGTAGGCCAGGCCACCGAGCAGGGCCAGCGTCAGCACTCCCGCGAGCGCGCGCTTTCCCGGCTTGCCTCGCGTCGCGGTCCAGGTGCGGACGGCGTAGCTGCGCACCATCCGCGCCAGCAGATAGAGGATGCCGCCGACGGGCACCACGAGCGCGGCGATCGCGAGGATCTTGACGCCGACGCCGGCCGCATGACCGGCGTGCTGCTGCTGCATCAGCTGGTGCCACTGCACCGCGACCGAGTGGATGGTCGTGCCGATGATGCGCGGCAACGCGATGACGGACAGCAGCATCGTCAGGATCAGGATCGGGACGACGAGCAAGGTCCAGAGGGTGACGATGATTCGAGCCCACAGCTTGAGCTCGCGTGACTCCGGTCGTCGCCAACGCTTCGGCAGGAAGCTGCGCAGGGTCGGACCGATCCGGTGGAACAAGTCCGGCACGCCGGTGATGTCGGCGAGCAAGTGGTAGCCGTCGAACCGAACGAGCGGCGGCAGCTGCCGCACCATCTGCAGGATCTGCGCCGCGATGACGAGCAGCAGACCGTCCCAACGCGTCAGCGCCCAGACGCCGAACATCGCGAGAGCCGCCAACGCGTTGAAGTAGAGCCCGCCGAGGTCGGTGCGGATGCGAGCGCCACGACCGAGTCGGTAGCTGTCGGTGACGTCGGTGTAGAACGCCGGGTAGATCAGGTAGAGGCCGGCGCCCATCGCGCCAGGGGTACCGCCGCCGCGCCGCAACGCGGCGGCATGCCCGAACTCGTGGAAACCCGCCGACACCACCGTGATGGCGAACACCGCAAGCAACAAGCCCGGCTGACGAAAGGCGTCGTACGCCGCCGACGCGAGACCCTTCTCGAACAGCACCCAGAACGAGACGAGAGCGAAGGCGATCGTCGAGACGACGACGAGGACCGGATTGAACAGCACGGCGAACGGCGCGGTGATCCGGCGGGTGACCTCCGGCTTGGAGACGACGAAACGCGCCCGCAGCGCCAGCAACGGGTTGGTGCGCTTGAACGGCGGATGTGTGCCGTCGCGACCGAGCACAAGACCCAGCGGACGCAGCTTGTCCTCGACAAGCATCTCGACGTCCTCGGCGTGCAGCTCGTAGTCACTGACGCCGCTGACCAAGCGCGCGATCTGCTCGAGACCGCGCTCCCCGTCGACGGCTTCGAGGACGGCGTACAGCAACGGAGTGAGGTGCATGACCTGCCCGTCGGCACGGCAGACGAGCAGCGGAGGAGTGACGTATCCCGAACCGGGCTGGACACCGAGCAGCTGCGTGCCGGAAACGAGGACCGGGACATCCCCCTGCGGGGACGTCCCGGCCGGCAGGCTCTGCGTGGTGTCCGCGCCGGCGGTACGCCGATCGACGGCGGTCATCGGAAGCGGCTAGCCGCCCGTCACGGCTGGGCGATGTTGGACACCTGGTCGGAGACCGCGGTGGCGTCGCCGGTGATGCTCTGGTCGATGAGAGCGGTCTGGTCGGCGACGGCCACGGACTCCGCACCCGGCGAGTCGATGTTGGCCGACACGGCCGCGTCGATCGGCGCAGCGGCGTTGGCGTTGGCCGCAACCGCGCCGTCGATCGGCGCGGCCAGGTTGAGGTCGCCGTTGAGGTTGACGTTGACGTCGAGCAGGTTGCCGTCGGTGAGCGACCCGGTGGTGCTCGTGGTCGCCGGGTCGACCGGCTGCGTCGTGTCGCCGGTCGTCGCGCCCTGGTTGATCGTGCTGTCCTGCAGACCGTGCGCCGTCGCGTCGCCGGTGATGGTCTGGTCGATGGCCGTCGCCTGCTGACCCTGCGCCGCAGAGATGGCGTCCGGCGACAGCACGTTGGCGCTCGCGGCCGCTTCGATCGGCGCGGCGATGTTGGCGTTGGCACCGATGGCGAGGTCGATCGGTGCGGCAGCGTCCAGCGCGAGGTCGAGGTTCGCGTTGAGGTCGAGCAGCGAGAGGACTTCCTTGTCCGGGAGGGCAGTGGCGCTCTCGCGGGCGAGCTCTTCGCGGGAAATGCGGGACGGCTTTGTCACGACGACCTCCGGGGAACAATTCGACTCAAACCGCGCATACCCGGCGCGCAGTGTGAGCGAAACCCCGGCTGACCTCAGGTCAGGGCGTCGGAACCTTTTCGCCACGTGCGGCGATCGCACAGATCTCGTCGGCGAACCGCGGCCACAGCTCTCTCGGCAGGTCGTGACCCATGCCCTTGAAGCCGACGAACTGCGCGCCGCGAATGTGCTTCGCGAGCGCCAGACCACCGCTCACGTTGACCAGCGGGTCGTCGAGCCCGTGCATGACCAGCGTCGGCACCCTGATGTCGCGCAGGAACTTCGTGCGGTTGCGCTGCGCCATCACGGCCGCGAGCTGGCGCAGGTAGCCGCGCCGGTCGAGCGAGCGCTCGTAGCTGCGGCCGGCGAGATCGCGGAGGTATTCCTCGTCGAGCGCGTAGCCCTTCGACCCGATCAGCGCGAACGTCTCGATGACGGCCTGCTCGGCATCGGAGCGGTCGTTGATGACACGGCGCGTGAACAGGTGGCGGATGAGCTGCGGGCGCGGATGACCGACCAGCCTCGAACCGGTGGACGTCATGATCAGCGTCAGGCTGCGGACACGGTTGGGGTACTTGCCGGCGATGATCTGCGCGATGAAGCCGCCCATCGACGCACCGACGACGTGTGCCGAGTCGATGCCGAGCTCGTCCATGAGTGCGACGCCGTCGGCGGCCATGTCACTGACCTTGTACGGCGGCCTGCGGCGCAACAGGATGTCGCGCATCGACGGCGTCGGCAGCTCGTCGAGATGGGTCGACAGGCCGATGTCGCGGTTGTCGTAGCGAATGACGTAGAAGCCGCGATCCGCGATCTGCTCGCACATTTCGTCCGGCCACGCGATCATCTGCGTGCCCAGGCCCATGATGAGCAGCACCGGGGGTTGGTCGGGAGAACCGAACGTCTCGTAGGCGAGCTTCAGCCCGTTGGCAGCGGCGTACTGAGTGTCTGGCACCTCACGACGATAACCGCGCGGTTGCGTCCCGTCGCCCAGGGTCAGGCACGCCCGATGGCGAACGTGAAGCAGCCGAGACACGAGTCCGCACGCCGGCGAGGATGCCGACACTGGCGGAAATCGGACCCCTCTCCCTCCTGTTGAGTGCGACGTTCGAGCCCCTATCTCCCACCCGGAGAGGGGCCCGTTCGTCGCACTCAACGGGATGCTCCGGTGAGGTTCGGCGGATGCGACGACGCGTTTCTCGCGGTGCCTCGGCAGAGTGAGAGGACAGACCTTCGGGAGGGACGTCATGCCGATCGACATCAACCGCTGGCGGGACCGGCTCGCGGTGCTCGCCGAGAAGCACGGCGTGCCCGGCGCATCACTGGCGGTCCTCGAGGGCGACGAGGTCGCCGAGGCGGCGTACGGCGTCCTCAACATCCGCACCGGCGTCGAGGCGACGCCCGACTCGCTGTTCCAGATCGGCTCGATCACCAAGGTGTGGACCGCGACGCTTGTCATGCAGCTCGTCGACGAGGGTCTCGTCGACCTGGACGTGCCGGTGGTGACGTATCTCCCGGACTTCCGGGTCGCCGATGCGGAGGTGACGCGCACGGTGACGACGCGTCATCTGCTCGCGCACACCAGCGGCATCGACGGCGACCTGTTCCTGGACACAGGTCGCGGTGACGACTGCGTCGAGCGCTACGTCGCCGCTTGCGCGGACCTCGCGCAGAACCACCCGCTCGGCGCGACGATGTCCTACTGCAACTCCGGCTACATCGTGCTCGGCCGGCTGATCGAGGTGCTGCGCGGCAAGACCTGGGACGAGGTGCTGCGCGAGCGTTTGTTCGGGCCGCTGGGCCTGCGCACGGCAGGAACCTTGCCGGAGGAGGCACTGCTGCACCGCGCCGCGACGGGGCACATCACACCGCCCGGCGGAGAGCTGACGGTCACGCCGATGTGGGGCATCTTCCGCTCCTGCGGCCCGGCGGGGCTGATCCACGCGACGGCGGCGGAGACGCTTGCCTTCGCGAAGCTGCACCTCGCCGACGGCGTCGCGCCGGACGGGACCCGGGTGCTGTCGGCGGAGTCGGCGCAGGCGATGCGCGAGCCCCAGGTCGAGGTGCCGGACCGCTGGACGCTCGGCTCGCACTGGGGCCTCGGCTGGATCCTGATGGAGTGGAGCGGCCGTCCGGTCTACGGACACGACGGCGCGACTCTCGGCCAGGGTGCGTTCATGCGCATCGTGCCGGACGCAGGAGTCGCCGTCTGCCTGCTCGCCAACGGTGGGCATGCCCGCGACCTGTTCGTCGACCTGTCCAACGAGATCCTCGGCGAGCTCGCGTCCGTCGAGCTTCCGCCGCGGTTGGAGCCGGCGGCGACCCCGCCGGCCGGCATCGACCTCTCGCGCTATGCCGGTCGCTACGCGCGGCACGGCATCGAGCTGACGCTCTCCGTCGAAGGCAACGGGCTCAAGGGCGTCGTACGGTCGACGAGCGAGCTGTCCGAGGCGCTCGGTGGCGAGGACCCGGAGCCGATGCAGGTGCTCCCGGTCGAGGGCGACGTCTTCGTCGCGAAGGGTCCGGACGACGAGTCGTGGATCCCCTTCGTGTTCTTCTCGCTGCCGGACGGTAGTGAGTACGTGCACTTCGGTGCCCGTGCCAACCCGAAGGTGTCGTCCTCGGCAGACTGACGCTCATGCGTTCGGCGCCGTACTCGTCCATGTTCGCGACCAACGGCATGGTGTGCTCGGTCGACGCACTGGCGTCGAATGCCGGTGTCGCCATGCTGCGTGCGGGTGGGTCCGCGGCCGATGCCGCGGTTGCGGCGAGCGCCGTGCTGGCGGTGACGACGCAGCACATGTGCGGTCTCGGCGGCGACCTGTTCGCGTTGGTGCACTCGCCGGGCGATGCTGCGCCGGCTGTGCTGAACGCGAGTGGTCGCAGTGGTTCGGGTGCGGACGCGGATCGGTTGCGGGCGGACGGTCATGTGTCGATGCCGCCGTACGGCGACATCCGCGCGGTGCCGGTGCCGGGGTGTGTCGACGGTTGGCTGGCGTTGCACGAGCGCTTCGGGCGGCTGCCGTTGGGTGATGTGCTGGCGCCGGCGCGCGGTTACGCCGTCGGCGGATTCGCGGCGTCGCCGATCCTGTCGTGGGTCGCGTCGTCGGTGGCGGATGTGCCGGGCGGTGAGGACTTCGCCGTCGTGCGGCGGGCCGGCGACGTCGTACGACGTCCGGGCGTGGGCCGCGCGTTGGACGCGATCGTGTCTCACGGGCGCGAGGGGTTCTACGGCGGGGAGTTCGGCGAGGGGCTGCTCCGGCTGGGGGCGGGAGAGTACGCGGCTGCGGATCTGGCGACCTCGGATGCGGAGTGGGTGTCGCCGCTCGGTCTCGACGTGTGGGGGCGGCGGCTGTGGACGGTGCCGCCGAACTCGCAGGGCTATCTGACGTTGGCCGGCGCGTGGATCGCATCCGGGTTGCCGCTGCCGGACGATCCGGACGATGCCTTGTGGGCGCATCTGACGATCGAGGCGGCACGGATGGCGGCGTACGACCGGGTCGACGTCTTGCACGAGGGCGCGGACGGCGCGGCTCTGGTCGATGCGCGGCGGTTGTCAGCGCGACGCGACCAGGTGTCGGTCGACCGGGCGGCGGTGCTCGGCGACTCCTATCGAGCCGGCGGCACCATCTATCTCTGCGCGGTCGACAGCGACCGGATGGGTGTGTCGCTGATCCAGTCGAACGCCGCCGGCTTCGGAGCGCGGATCGCGGAGCCGTCGACCGGGATCTTCCTGCAGAACCGAGGGATCGGGTTCAGTCTCGTGCCGGGCCATCCGGCGGAGTACGGGCCGCGACGGCGGCCACCGCACACCTTGTCGCCGGCGCTGGTGACGCGGGCGAGCGGTGAGCTCGACATGGTGATCGGGACGATGGGCGGCGATACGCAGCCGCAGATTCTTCTTCAGCTGGTCACGCGGTTGCTGGTGCACGGAGAGTCGGCGGGAGACGCGATCGCAGCCGGACGCTGGGCGTTGACCGAGGCCGGAGCGGGCGGGGGCTTCTCGACGTGGGAGCAACGGGGGCGAGTGCAGGTCGCTCTCGAGGATTCAGCTCCGGCGGGCTGGCTCGCCGGGCTGGAGCTGCGCGGTCACGACGTCTCGGTCGCGCCGGGCAACTACGGCCATGCGCATGTCATCGCCGTCCGGGACGACGTACTGGAAGGAGCGAGCGACCCGCGCGCCCTCACCGGCGCCGCCGCGGCCTACTGACGCTGTTGAGTGCGGTGACCACCAGCCGCGACGGGCGCTCGGCGTCGTGCCACAACGTCTGGGTGGCGATGACGCCGTCGGTCTCGCTGATCATGTCGCCGCCGGTGCCGAGGTTGACGTCGTGCTTCGGGAACGCCGACGCCGTGATCTGCAACCGCAACCGGTGGCCGGGCAGCAGCCGATGACACGTGTCCCACATCGCGATGTCGATCGCGTAGGACTCCCCCGGCCGGACCTCCGACTGCGAGCGATGACCGTCGCGGAACCGCAGCCGGACCATCCCGTCGCACAGCCGCTGCACGAAGTTGTTGGGGTGCACATCGAGCAGCATCGCCACGACGTCGGCGTCCGCAGCCGACGTCGAGACGTGCCCGACGAACCGCACCGGTCCGATCAGGTCGACCGGCTCCGAGAAGACGTCCGACGTGTAGACGAGCACGTCGCCGCGCGTCTCGACGCCGTAGTAGTCATCCGGCCCGCCGATCTGTGACGAGCTCGCCCCCGTGACGAACGGCACCGGCCGGTCCGGGTCGTGCGTCCACGTGTCGGACGCACCCGACGCCGACCCCGACCCCGACTCCGAAACCAGCCGCCCGTCGCCGAACAGACTGTTCGCCCGCCCCTCGCTCGCCAGCCACCAGGTCTGCTCGACGGCACCCGCAGGCGGCCACGACTGCTCGTCGAGCCACTCGTTGGCGCCCATCAGGAAGATGCGCACCGGCGCAGCCGGAGCCGCAACCGCCTCCGACTCCCCCTTCACGTGCTCGTCGAGGAACGCCAGCGTCACCCCGTCGAGGTCGATCAAAGCGTCCGGCCCGAAGTCGACCTCACCGAGCTTGCGCGTGGTGTTGACCTGATGTCCCCACGGCCCCATCAGCAGCCGCTGCCCGTCACGCCCCGCGTCCACGAGCGACGCGAAGTTCAACGGCGTCCCGATCTCCTCGTCGTCGTACCACCCGGAGATGTGCAGCACCGGAACGTCGACCTCGGCGATTCGATGCTGATAGCGATGCGGCTCCCAGAACTCGTCGAGCGTCGAGTGCCGCAACGTCTCGCGCCAGTTGTCCGACACGAAGCCGGCCGCCTCGTCCATCGTCAGCAGCGGCCGGTGCGCGTAGACCGACATCCAGTCGACGTTGTCGGTGTGCTGCGGCACTCGCGCATCGACGAGCCGGAACCAGTTGATGCTCATCGGAGTCGGCAGCCCCGTCGGGTTCTCGACGAATGGGTCGCTGGGCGTCACCAGCGTCACCATCGCCTTCAGCGAAGGCGGCTTCTCCAGCGCCGCCAGCCACTGGATGTGCCCGCCATAGCTGCCGCCCCACGTCGCCACCGCGCCGGTGCACCACTCCTGCGACGCGACCCACTCGATGACGTCGTACCCGTCCGGACCGTCGGCGGCGTACGGCGTGAATTCCCCGTCGGAGTCTCCACGACCGCGTACGTCGACAAGGACCGCGACGTAGCCGCCGGCGGCGAACGTCTCGGCCCGCTTGTTCTGCAGCTCGCCGGTCTTGCCGTACGGCGTCCGGAGGACCACGGCAGGCGCCGGCAGCTCGGCCGGGAGCGTGAGGTCGGCCGCGAGCGTCACGCCGTCGCGCATCGGGATCCGCTGGTTGAACCGTCGGGTCAGGTTCGCCATGGGCGCGACGCTACGCCCGCCCGCCGACAGCGGGATCTGTCCGCCGGGACAACTCCGACCCGCACCCTTCAGCGCGCACGACGAGGCAGGTGACCGCCCTGGTCCAGAGAATCAACCGGGGGGCGGGCGTCCGCCGCATGAGGAGGATTCATGGTCCGGACCCGGCTCGCAGCTGCTCTCGCGCTGGCGACCCTGGGCGCCGGCTGCGGCACCACCGTCTCCGGTGCAGCCGCCAACAACGCCTCGAGCGGCATCGGCTCGACCAGCAGCCTGTCGGTCCCGGGCAGCACGAGCCTCAATGCCGGCGGCGGCGGCCCGACATTGCCCGGCGTGGGCGGCTCTGCCGCCGGCGGCAGCAGCGTCAGCGGCGGCTCGACCGCGCCGGGCGGCTCGACCGGAAGCATCGGCAGCTCCGGAACGACCGGCTACACCCAGCCGGGCACCAACGCGGCCCTCTCCGGACCAGGCGTGACCCCGACGAAGATCTACATCGGGATCGTCTACAGCACCAACGCCGACGCGGTGAACCAGGCGGCCGGCGCCAACGGCATCTCCACCGGCGACACCCGCGGCGACGCCCTCGCGGTCATCGACGACATCAACAAGCATGGCGGTGTCGCCGGCCGCAAGCTCTCCCCGATCTGGTACGCCTTCGACTCGACGTCGACGCAGCCCGTCGACGCGCAGTGGGCGGCGGCGTGCGCCAAGTTCACCCAGGACAACAAGATCTTCGCTGCCTTTGACATGGGCACGGCCAACTACCGCGCCTGCCTGCACAAGGCGGGCGTCGCGCAGATCAGCGCCAACCTTCCCGACGCGAGCGACGCGGAGTTCGCGGCGTACCCCAACTACATCGAGCTGGGCTACCCGCGCCTCGGTCGGCTCGCGGCGACGATGGTCACCGCGCTTGCGGACCAGAGCTACTTCTCCGGCTGGGACCCGACGCTCGGCCAGCCGCGCAGCCAGAAGGCCAAGGTCGGCATCGTGACGTACGACGACCAGGCCTTCGGCACAGCCGTCGACAACATCCTCGTCCCGGGCCTGAAGCGGCTCGGCTTCACGCCCGAGGTGCAGAAGATCGGTCAGGTCACCACTGCATCCGACTACGGCAACCAGGCCGCATCCGTACAGTCCGCGCAGCTGAAGTTCGCCTCGGACGGCGTGGACCACGTCATCATGTTCGAGGGCAACGGCGGCCTCAGCCTGTTCTTCATGAACCAGGCGGAGTCGCAGCACTACCACCCGCGCTATGGCGTCAACAGCAGCAGCGGCACCGAGGTCCTGATCAACTCAGGCGACGTACAGAAGGACCAGGCGATCGGCGCCGTGGGCTACGGCTGGATCCCGAGCCTCGACCTCACCGCCGACCGCAACACCGACAACGGGCCCTACTCCAACGACGACCGTCGACGCTGCCTCGCGGTGATGAAGGCGCACGGCATCACCTACTCGGACACCAACGCCGAGTCGGTCGGCCTGGGCTACTGCGCCCAGCTCTACCTGCTCAAGCGCGCCGCCGACACCACGCCGAACCCGCTCAACCTGTCGACGTTCCTGAGCGCGATCGACCGCGTCGGCAGCAACGTGCCGGACGGCGGCAGCCTGGGTGAGTTCCTCGGTCCCGGCCGGCACGACGCCCCGTCGAGGTACTACTACTGGAAGTACTTCGCCGACTGCCAGTGTCTGCATTACTACGGCCAGCGCCGCACGCTCCCCTAGCGGCGGGCGGCGAGGCTCGCGTGCTGCTGCGCCGCGATCATCGCCAGGTAGTACCACGACATGACGAACCCGAGGAGCTCCTGCACGTCGCGAGGCTCGGCCCGCAGCGTCCGTCCGCCGAGCCGCACGGACCCGGGCACGCCACCGGCGATGTCGGCGGCCAACGGCAGCGCGAAGTCGATCTCGAGGTCGAGCCGGTCCGGCAGCGGCTGGGCGCGCAGTTCGCCCACACCGGCCACCGCAGCCCGTACGCCGTCCTCGATCCGCTCGCGTGCGGCGGAGGGCGCCAAGGTGTCGGTCGCCGAGAACCCGTGCGCCTGCTTCACCTCGACGGTCGTGACGCCGGGAAATGCCTTCGCGGCGACAGCGCAGATCTGGTCGTCGCCCGTCAGCACTCCGACCGGCACGCCGACGCTGGCGACGTACAGGCCGTTGACCTCGGCCTCGGTCATCGGCTGACCGTTGACCCGGACCTCGGTGAAGTTGGAGGAGAAGGTGTGTGCGAGCACGCCCTCCGCGCCGGCAGCGGCGTGGTAGCCGACGAACACGGCGAGCGCGTCGCCGGCGGTGACACCCTGCACCATGCACGACGGCCGCGGCGCGCCGAACACCAGACGCGCGCGCGGGTCGAGCCGCTCGTGGATGAGGTTGTCCATCGTGCCGTGGCTGTCGTTGACCAGGACGTCGGTCGCACCACCGGCGAAGGCGCCGCGGATCGCCGCGTTGGCCTCCTCGGTCATCAGCTCCTGGGCGCGCGGATAACCACTGCCGCCGCGGATGATCTGGTCGAACGTCGCCACGCCGGCGACGCCCTCCATGTCCACGGAGATGAAGACGCGCATCGTCACTCTCCCCCGGCGCTGCGGACGTAGGTCACGGACGTCTCGGGGTCGAACTCGGCCACGACCTTGCGCACTGCGCCGTCGGCACCGGTCTCGAACACCAGCGGCACGTCGACGTCGAGCGCGTCGTAGTGCGCGTCCCACGTGTCGAGCTGGCGGTGCTTCGCCGTGAGGTCGAGCTCACCGATCCGCACCGACAGCGCGTCGTCGGCCACGGTGACGCGCAGGTCCCCATACCCGAGATTGGTGAACACGCCGGCGTACGACGTCAACGGGTGCACCGGCGGTCGAGCGACGAGCGGCTCCGCCGGCAGACGCTGCGCAGGCGCCTCGACCGACTCGCCAGGACGCAGCGCCTCGAACCACGAGGTCTCGGCGGCCTCGCCGAGCAGCGCGTCGGCGATGTCGAGACAGCCGGCCATCGCGAGGCTGGACAGGTGCTGGTTGACGCTGATCGTCACACCGATCCGCTGGTCGGTGAGGACGAGAGTGTGCGTCGTGAAGCCGTCGATGCCGCCGGTGTGCGACACCATCGGCCGGCCGCGCCACGTCGAGACCAGCCAGCCCATGCCGTAGCCGTGGAGCCGCAGCTCCGTGAGCGGCGACATCCCCGCGGGCGTCGGCGTCTGCAACGCATGCGTCGCCGTGACGGCACTGGCGGGAAGGTAGTCGGCCCCGGTATGCAGCAGCAACCACCGCGCCGCGTCGTCTGCACACGTCATGACCGCACCCGCAGGAGCCGCGCCGGAGATCGGCCGCCAGCCGGTCACGACGGGCTTGCCGTCGCGCTCGACGTGCGGCGTCGCGTGGTCCGCGTCGTCGACGGTCCGCTGCAGGTCGATCCACGACCGGGACATGCCGCTCGGCTCGAGCACACGCGAATGCAGCACGTCGCTCCATTCGGCGGCAGCAGCGCGACCCATGGCGATTCCGGCGACGGCGTAGCCGAGGTTGCTGTAGACGAACTGCGCCCGCAGGTCGCCCGCGAGCGGCAGGTGCTCGAGCCGCGCGAGCAGCTCGGAGGCGTTCCACGCCGGGTTGGCGATCCAGACGAAGTCGTGCCGGCCGATGCCACTGCGATGGCTGAGCAGGTCGCGCGTCGTGATCCGGTCGGCGATCGTCATGTCCGGCAGCCGCAGCTCCGGCACATAACGGCGCACGGGCGCGTCGAGGTCGAGGACGCCCTCCTCGGCCAGCACCGCGGCGGTCAGTGACGAGTAGGCCTTGCCACACGAACCGTGCCGGAACAGCGTGCGCGCTCCGACCGGTGTCGGATCATCGACGCCGCGCACGCCCAACCCGCCGGCGAAGAGCACGTCGCCGTCACGGACGACGGCGAGCTCCAGCCCCGGCACGTGCCAGCGGTCGAGCTCCCCCGTGAGTCGCTCGATCGCGAGATCGAGCGACGTCCGACCCTCGACGATCGTCACGCAGGCACCGTGTCATTCACCCGGGTCGCGAGCCGGCCTCCGAGGTGTACGCCGTCCACGCGACCGTCGGCGTCGCGCGAGAAGTAACCGCGCATCCCCTTGGCCGGGCCATCGGGGACGACGTACTGGTCACCGTCACCGGCGAGCAGCGCGAGAGGGATCGCCGGCTGCTCCTCGTCGACATCCTCGCCCTGCTCGCGCAGGACCGCGCGCATCTCCGGCTTCATCTCGACCTTCACGACGAGACGACCCGCCTCAGCGGTGATGTCAGCGACCGCGGCGATCGTCTCGTAGCGGCCGACGTAGTGCTGCAAGGCCTCGTCACCGAGAACGAGCTGCTCCGGCTCGACGTCGTTGAGGCCCAGGTAGTGGTCGAACGCCCACTTCTCCAGCTGCGTGTTGAGCTCCGAGCCGTTCGGTCCGGAGTTGGTCATCGAGATGAGGGCGAAGCCGCGCTCCGGCACCATCGTGAACTCGCTGTACTGCCCGTTGGTCGTGCCGCCGTGACCGACGACACGGACGCCGTCGATCTCGCGCAGCAGCCAGCTGATGCCGACGTAGTCGCCGAGTGCGCTGCCGCGCATCTCGAACGTCGGCTCCTGCATCCTGCGCAGCAGCTCCTCGGACAACAGTTGCGTGCCGTCCGGCGCCGTGCCGTCGCCGAGGTGGAACTTCGCCCAGCCCAGCTGGTCGCGCGCGTTCGCCGAGATGCCACCGGCCGGCGAGTTGCCCCGCGGCAGCGCCCACGGCCGCGCGATCGTGACGCGGCCGTCGTCGTGCTTCTGATGGCCGACGGCGAAGCGCCGGGTCATGATGTCGTTGGGGAAGAACCACGTGTCGGTCATGCCGAGCGGCTCGAGCAGAAGGTCGCGGATCGCCTGCTCGTAGGTCGTTCCGTTGATGCGCGCGATGATGAGCCCGGCGACGGACAGCGACGCGTTGTTGTAGGAGACGGTCGTGCCGAGCGGCGACACCTGCTGGAGCCGCTCCATGCGAGCGACGTACTTCTCGAGGGCGTCGTCACCGTCTCCGGTGTTGTCCATCATGTCGCCCTCCCAACCAGCGGTGTGGTTGAAGAGCTGCAGGACGGTGACCTTCGCCTCGACGTCCTTGTCGCGAAGCGAGAACTCCGGAAGGTAGGTCTTCACCGGCGCGTCGAGGTCGACCTTGCCCTGCTCGACGAGGCGCATCATCGCCGTCGCCGTGTAGGTCTTGCCGGTCGAGCCGAACTGGAACAGCGTGTTCTCGTCGACGTCCAGCGGGTTGTCGACGCTGGTCACACCGTGGAAGGCGTAGTGCTCCTCACCGTCGATGAGCACGCCCGCGGCGACGCCGACGACCCCGAGCTCGGTCGCGAGCTCGGTGAGCTTCTGCTGCAGTGCCTCGGCGTCCACGGGGCGTCCTTTCACTTGCCGCGGCGCAGCCTGCGCCCCGGCGTCTCCTTGGTGAGTTCGCCGTCGGCGACGGCGACCCTGCCGTTCACGACCACGTGCCGGACCCCGGTCGCGTAGCGCCTTCGAGTCTGTGGCCCGGCGGCGCCTCGGGGCATGGTGCGGGCGTCACAACCCCGACCGGCGCGTTTGTCATCGCGGACGACCGTCGCGGGTCCGGGCTGATGCGACGATGTCCGGCGTGACCGTGGATCCCGCGGCGGCCGAGCTGCACGCATCGGCGACCGTCGTCGACACCCATAACGACCTGCTGATGCTCGTCAGCCGCCGCCCGGCCGCCGATCAGGCGTCGTACTTCCGTCGGCACTGGCTTCCCCAGCTGCAGGCGGGCGGGGTCAAGGTGCAGGTGCTGCCGGTCTTCATCGACGACGACTTCCGCCCCGAGGGTGCGTTGCGGCAGACGCTGCGGATGATCGAGTGCGCGCATCGCGTCGCGGACGAGGCGGCCGACATCGTGTCGCTGTGCCGCACCGGCGCCGAGATCGACGAGGCGCTCGCGACCGGCCGGATCGCACTCGTCCTGGCGCTGGAGGGCTGCGAGGCGGTCGGCACCGACGTCGAGCTGCTGCGAACCTTCGCCCGGCTCGGCGTGCGGATGGTGTCGTTCACGCACTTCGGCCGGACCGGGCTGGCCGACGGCTCGGCCGAAGAGGCCGCGGGCAGCCGCCTGACGGCTGCCGGCGTCGCGGCGTTCCATCTCCTCGAGGAGCTGTCGGTCCTCGTCGACGTCTCGCACCTGTCGGCTGCCGGCACCGACCACGTGCTGTCGCTGGCGAGCCGGCCGGTGGTCGCGAGCCACTCGTCGGCGTACGCACTCTGCGAGCACCACCGCAACCTCACCGACGAGCGGGTGAAGGGCATCGCGTCGACCGGTGGTGTCGTCGGCGTGAACTTCTTCTACGGCTTCATCGACCCCGACAACCCGACGATGGCGCGGCTGGTCGACCACATCGAGCACATCGCCGGCGTCGCGGGCATCGACCACGTCGGCCTCGGCCCGGACTTCGTCAAAGAGGTGTTCGAGCAGCTGACGCCGCCGGCTATCCCGGTCGACTTCGAGGGCATCGATGGCACGCGCGTCATCCCCGGGCTCGACGGTCCGGCCGGGCTGCCGCTCGTGACCGAGGAGATGGTGCGCCGCGGCTGGCCCGAGCGCGACATCCGCAAGGTGCTCGGCGACAACTGGCTCCGCGTCTTCCGCTCAGCTCTCTAGCTGTTGAGTGCCCCGGTGCGGGCGGCGCGGTCGGCGAGCTCGGCGGCGTCGCGCACCAGCTGCTCGGTGAAGGCGCGGTGCGCCGCATCCTGCCGGCGACCCAGGTGAATGCTCCACGCGCCGAGCGCGAACCCCAGCAGGCCGATGCCGGCAACGCTCGCCGAGACGAGCCAGGGCAGCTGGAACGGCACGTACGGCGTCCGGGCGACTCCTCGCCAACCCCACGCGAGCAGGCCGAACGCGGCAACGGCCAGCGTCACCAACACACCGATGACCTGCACGCCGGGGTCGCGCAACGCGGCGAACCACGCCGGCACGGTGACGGTGACGCGCCTGGTCGGGTCTGTGGGCGCCGGACCGATGGGCGGAGTCGGCGACGCGGGCGTGATCACTGGTCGATCGAGCTCTGCAGGTCGTGCAGCGCCTCCGCGAGCGTCGCCATCTGACGCGAGCGGGCCGCGCCGTCCTGGCGACGAGCGCTGACGTTGATGACGACGAGACCGGTCATGACGAGGCCGAGGCCGGGCAAGCCGGCGGAGACGACGTACGGCATCTGCCGCCACACGTCGACGAGCGCTGCGACCTTCACCCAGGCGTAGCCGATCAGCGCGAAGCCGAGCAGCGTGATCGCCACTCCGAGATAGGTCGGGACGAGCGACGCCGGGTCGGCGAGCGCCTGCAGCCAGGTGCGGCGCCGGCCGATGTCGAGGCCCGAGTCGAAAGCGCCCGCGCCGCGGCCGCGGCCGCGGCGGAGCAACCCGCGGCGCCGCGGCGAACCCAGCAGGTCGGGCTCGGACATCGCAGCCGTCACGTCCGTCATCTCGTCTCCTCGAGCAGCTCGCGGACCAGCGCCGCGACGAGTCCTGTTCGTTCGGCGAGCGCAGTTGCTGACGCCCACTCTCCTTCGGCGTGCGCGTTGCCGCCGACCGCGCCGAGACCGTCGAGCGTCGGCACGCCGAGCGCCGCCGTCAGGTTGCCGTCCGACCCACCGCCGACGGCGACACCGTCGAGCACCGGCAGCCCGAGCGCGACCGCATGACGCTGCGCCCGCGCGAACAGCTCGGCAGACGCACCGCGCTCCAGCGGTTGGCGGACCGACTCGGCGGCTGCCTTCACCGACGCACCGGGCAGCCGCACGACGAGCGACACGAGCTCGTCCTCAACCCGCTTCAGCTCGGCCGACGTCTCCGCCCGTACGTCGACAGCGAGGGTGGCGGCGGCCGGCACGGTGTTGACCGTCGAGCCGCCCTGGATGACGGTCGGCGTCACCGTCGTGCCGATCTCCGGACGCGCGAGACCGGCGATGGTGAGCACCTGGTGCGCGGCTTCGACGGTCGCGTTGACCCCGGACTCCGGCTCGAGGCCGGCGTGCGCGGCCCGGCCGACGATCTCGATGCGGTACATCGCGACGCCCTTGCGCGCGATCTTCAGTGCGGCGTTCAGGCTCGGCTCCAGCACCAGCACGGCACGTGCGTCGCGACAGGTCTCCTCGATCAGCTGCTGCGACGACTGCGAGCCGATCTCCTCGTCGCTGGTGACGAGGATCGCGATGCCGTCGAGGTCGTCGCGCGACGGCTGCCCTGACTGCAGCGACTGCAGAGCAGCGAAGAGCTGGACGAGACCGCCCTTCATGTCGAACACACCGGGACCGCTCAGACGGTCGCCCTCGCGTTCGAACGGCCAGCGTGCGAGGGTGCCGAGCGGCCACACCGTGTCGAGGTGACCGAGCAGGACGACCCGCGGCCGGCCGAACTGCCAGCGCAGGTGCACCCGGTCGCCGACCATCACCCGCTCGGGCGCGTGACCGATCCGCCGTACGGCCAGCGCTTCGACCAGGTCGGCGCACTTCGCCACCGCGGAGAGGTCGCTCGACGGCGACTCGCACGTCACCAGCTCTTCGACGTCGGCGACGAGCTCGTCGACCGAGGCTGCGGGGACGGTGCTCACGAGCGCACCGACAGCGGCGTGGCGTCACGAGTGAAGACGCGGGCGAAGAAGATGCCCGCGCCCAGCAGCAGCAGCGGCACCACGAAGGCGACCGACGGCGGCGTGCCCAGTGCATAGGCGGCAGGCCGTACGAGCGTGGTCGTCGGCTGCTGCGGCGAGGCCACGACAGGCGGCGAGACCGGCGGCTGGACACCCGTCGGCGCCGGCAGCTGCACGGCAGGTTGCGACACCGGCGGAGGTGCAGTCGTGGTCGTCGTACCGGTCCCCGGCAACGTCCCGCCGGTGTCCGACGTGCCGCCCTGCTCCAGCGGGACGTAGGTGACGACGGTCTGCACGTGCGGCGTCCCCGTGCGCTTGTGCCCGTTGATCGTGACGTGCCAGGCGTCGGTCTGCTGCGCGGTCGCCGTGTCAGGGACGAGCGCGATCCCGACAGCCGGCGTCCCGCCCGTCCAGGCCGAAAGGAGCGGAGCCACGTCGATCGTCAGCACGCTCTTCTTGGCGTCGTACGTCGCCCGCGACGAGGTCGAGCAGTCGGTCTTCGGTGGCGGCATGACCGAGCCCTGCTGGCCGTCGCTGAACGGCTGGGTGGCGAGGCAGGCGAGGATCTTGGCCGTGTCGGGCGACTGGGTGCCGTCGCTGCTGCCGGTCGCGACCGGGAGCGTCATGACCGCGCTGGTGATCGTCGCGGCGGAGCCGAGGAACGCGGTGTCCGGCAGGACGTAGCTGCGCGCCGTCTCCTGGCCGCCGGCGAGGCCGACGTGCAGGGTGTCTGCCGGGTAAGGCGACGCCGGCGCGTCCGCAGGCGGGCAGCCGAGCGGCGTCGTGCAGATGTCGACCGGCGCGGTCGCGAACCACGCCTCGGAGACGTCGCCGACCGTGACCGTGACCGGCTTGGGGGCGGTCTGGGTCGTGGGCACGGTGGCTCCGGCCGGGAACGCGAGCAGCCAGCCGAACGGCACGGCGATGCCGCCGAGCAGCATCGCTGCTCGGCGCAGCTGAGCGCGCCACTTCACCTGAGTCATGTTCGGCACGGCGACGCGTGCATCCTGCCCGTCATCGCGATCAAGCCTGCCTCCCGGCCGGCGCCGCCGCATCGTCGGGCGGCACAACCCGGGCGTCGGCGCCTCGTCGGCCCGCATGACGCCCGCCGCCGCCGCGGAGGGCTACCGTCCGGGACGTGAAGCTGACCGCGGTCGAGCTGCGCCGCATCTCCGTCCCTTACGTCGCGCCGTTCCGCACGTCGTTCGGCACCGAGCTCGGCAAGGACGCCCTGCTCATCCGGGTCACGACGCCCGACGCCGAAGGCTGGGGCGAGTGCGTTGCGATGGACGCGCCGCTCTACTCCTACGAGTTCGTCGATGCTGCGCAGGACGTCGTCAAGCGCTTCCTGCTCCCCCGGCTGTTCGCGGCCGGCGACGTCACGGCCGGACGGGTCGCGCACCTGCTCGAGCCGATCAAGGGTCATCCGATGGCGAAGGCCGCTGTCGAGATGGCGTTGCTCGACGCCGAGCTGCGCACGGCAGGGGTGTCGCTGGCGACGTACTTCGGGGCGACCCGCGACCGGGTGCCCTCCGGCGTCAGCGTCGGCATCATGAACTCGATCCCCGAGCTGCTCGACGCGGTCGGCGGCTATCTCGACGAGGGCTACGTCCGGATCAAGCTGAAGATCGAGCCCGGCTGGGACGTCGAGCCGGTGCGCGCGGTGCGCGAGCGGTTCGGCGACGAGCTGCTGCTCCAGGTCGACGCCAACACCGCCTACACGCTCGGCGACGCGCGCCAGCTCGCTCGGCTCGACCCCTTCGGGCTGCTCCTCATCGAGCAGCCACTCGCGGAGGACGACGTACGCGGTCACGCGGAACTGGCCAAGCGCATCAAGACGCCGGTGTGCCTCGACGAGTCGATCACGTCGGCGCGGTCGGCGGCCGACGCGATCGCGATCGGTGCCTGCCAGATCATCAACATCAAACCCGGCCGGGTCGGTGGCTATCTCGAGGCCCGCAAGATCGCGAGCCTCGCCGCGGCCAACGGCATCCCGGTCTGGTGCGGCGGCATGCTCGAGACCGGCATCGGTCGCGGCGCCAACGCCGCGCTCGCAGCCTGCCCGGAGTTCGCGTTGCCGGGTGACGTCAGCGCGTCCGGCCGCTTCTACGCGCGCGACATCACGTCGCCGTTCGTCCTCGAGGACGGTCACATCCGCGTGCCCACCGGTCCGGGTCTCGGCGTCGAGGTCATCGCCGACATCGTCGACGAAGTGACGACGTCCGTGGAGACCATCTCCCCCAGCTAAGACCTGTTGAGTGCGACGTTCGGGCCCCTGACACACCCTCGGATAGGGACGCGTTCGTCGCACTCAACGTTGCGCGGTGGCGCGGGCTCGCTTTGGCGCGGAGCGCTTCGCCGGCGCCGGCTTCGACGAGGTCGCGCTCGCGCTGCCGCTGCGTTCGATGGCGGTGATGCTGCCGCCGAGGTAGGCGTCGACGACTGCGGGATCGGTGCGTACGACGTCCGGCGTTCCTTCCGCGATGACGTTGCCGTCGGCCATCGCGATGATCCGGTCGGAGATTCCCATGATGAGCGGGATGTCGTGCTCGATGACGACCAGCGTCAGGCCGAGCTGCGCCTTGAGATCGACGAGCAGTTCGCCGAGCGCCTCGGTCTCGCGCTGCGCGATGCCGGACGACGGCTCGTCGAGCAGCAGACAGACCGGGTCCAGCGCGACGAGGCACGCGATCTCGGTGATCCGCCGCGTGCCGGTCGAGAGCTCCTGGATCTGCTTGTCGCGATAGCGGTCGAGACCCATCGCGGCGACCAGCGCACGGGCGCGCCGCTCCTTCGTCCGCTCGCCGAGGGTGAGCCCCAGCGTCGACGTGAGGAACCGCGTCGGGTTGGTGCGCTCCTGCGCGAGCATGACGGTCTCCTTGACCGTCATCGTCGGGAAGAGGGCCGCGTCCTGGAACGACCGGATCAGGCCGAGCCGCGCGCGGTCCTCCGGTCCGAGATGGGAGATCTCCCGGCGGTCGAACACCACGCGCCCGGTGTCGGCACGGGTGAAGCCGCCGAGCAGCTCGAACGTCGTCGTCTTCCCGGCACCGTTGGGTCCGATCAGACCGATCGTCTCGCCGGTGCGGATCGCGAACGACACATCCCTCACGGCCCGTACGCCGCCGAAGCTCTTGCTCAGGTGTCGAGCCTCGAGCAGCGTCGCGCCGGGTGACGGCTGTCGCTGCCCCGGCACCGCCGTGCCGCCGTCGTCACGCAGGGAGGCGAGCGACGGCGCGGACACGGAGGCATCCGCAGCTGCCACGTCCTCGCCCGCGTACGCCGGCTCGGGGTCGATGCCGTGCCAGCGCGCGATCATCTTGACGATGCGGTCGCGCACCGGCTCGACCAGCTGGATGAGGCCGCCGGGCTTCCAGAGGATCAGGCCGAGCGCGCCGAGCGAGGTGGCCGCGAGCGCGATGTTGCCGATCTTCAGCAACGGCAGGCCGAGCACCCACGCCGAGCCGATGATGGGACCGGCCAGCACGGACACGCCACCGAGCACCGTCATCACGACGACGTCGATGCTCGACTTGGCCGGGAAGGTCGACGCGCCGATGCTCGACAGTCCGTGCGCGTAGGTCGCGCCACCGATGCCGGCGATGAAGCCACCGACGAGATAGCCCTGCAGCTTGACGAGGCTGGCCCGCACGGTGAACGCCCGCGCGTTGTCCTCGTTGTCGCGGATCGCGACGAGCAGTCGCCCGAAGCCACTCCGCCTGATGTTGCGCGCGAGGACCAGCGAGACGACGAACAGCGTCAACGCGAAGTAGTAGTAGCTGTGGCCGGTGTCCAGTGGGCCCGACAGCGGCCAGCCGGTGGGCTTGCCGGGGTCGCGACCGTCGCCGAGCATCCACGGCTGGGTGATCAGCCATGCCGGTGTTGCCAGCGCGAACCCGAGGGTCGTCACCGTGAGCATCAGCCCGCGGATCCGCAGCGCGGGAAGTCCGATGAGCACCGAGACGGCACCGGCGCCGAGGCCGGCATAGAGCAGCGCCAGCGGGAAGTCACCGATCCGCCGCGAGACCTGGAACGACACCACGGCGCCGACCGCGGCGACGGCGAACTGCCCCAGCGTCAGCTGGCCCCCGAGACCGGTCAGCACGCCGATCGACAGACCGACGATGGCGAAACCCATCATCCCGGTGAACGTCACCGACAGGCTGTTGGTGATGAACAGCGGAAGGATCGCGAGGACCCCGATGAACGTGACCGCGATCAGCGTCGGCATCATGCGGATCAGCCAGATCTGCTGCAGCCGGTGCGGGATCGGGCGCAGGCCCTGGACTGCGGCCCAGCTGCCCTTCTCCTCGTCACGGCCACCGCGCTGCCGCTGCACGAGGAGCGCGACGAGGATGACCGCGAACAGCATCACCTCGACGAGACCCGAGCGCGGGTAGTTCCACAGCAGCAGCTGCTCGAGCACGCCGAGTCCGATGCCGCCGGCGAGCGCGAGCGGCAGGCTCTGCATCCGCCCGATGACGGCGGCGGTCATCGCGCGCAGCAGCAGCGCCGGACCGAAGCTGTCACCACTCGTGAAGCCCTGCGTCGGCGCGGTCAGGATCGCGGTGAACGCCGACAGCGCGCCCGCGATCGCCCATGACAGCGACGACATCCGGCTCGCGAAGATGCCGGACATCCGCGCCGCTTCCGGGTTGGCGGCCGCCGCGCGGATCGCCAGCCCGAACCGGCTCCGCTTCAGGAACACCGCGATCGCGATCACGCAGAGCGGGGAGAGGAAAAGCATGCCGGAGTAGGCCTGGGTGACGCGCAGCGCGCCGACGTTGAACACCGGTAGCCAGGACGGCTGCGGGTAGAGCGAGCCGGCCGACGCCGTCGAGTTGATGACAGCGGCGAAGATGACGAGGAACTGTCCGACGCCCAGCGTCGCGACGATGCTCATCAGCCGTGGTGCGTGCCGCAGGCGCCGTACGACGCCGGTCTCCGCCGCGGCTCCCGTCATGGCTGCAACGGCGAGAGCGATCGGGAACGCGATCCAGTAGGGCACGTGCCACTTCACGGCGGCCAGCCCGAAGAACGCCGACCCGAACGCGCCGATCTGACCGTGCGCGAAGTTGATGATCCGGTTGGTGCGGTAGATCAGCACGAGGCCCACCGCGAGCAGGCCGTAGGTCAGACCGATGATCGTGCCGAGCAGGATCACCGGGAACGGCGTGTCGGCCTTGATGAGGTGGTGGTTCGCCAGCACGACGCTCGCCACCTTGGCGACGGCGACAGCGGCGACGAAGGCGCCGAGCTGCCACAGCGTCTTGCGCGTCACAGCGACGCTCCCGCGCCGGCGCCTTGGAGGAAGACCGCGCGCAGCAGGTCATCGCGCGCCAGCAGCTCGTCGGCGCGACCGTCGAAGCGCATCTCGCCCTTCTCCATGAAGTACGCGTGCTCGACGAGGTTGAGCGCGATGTTGACCGACTGCTCCACGAGCACGACGGCCGTGCCGTCGGCGTTGATGCGCCGGACCATCTCGAGCAGCTGGCCGACGATGACGGGCGCGAGCCCGAGCGAGAGCTCGTCGATGAGCAGCAGCCGTGGCCGCAACATGAGGGCCTTCGACAGGCCGAGCATCTGCTGCTCGCCGCCGGACAGCGTCGAGGCCAGCGACGACCGCCGCTCGTAGAGCCGCGGGAACGCCTCGAACGTCGTGTCGATCGCGCGCTCGACCGCTCCCTTGTCGCGGCCCATCGTGTAGCCGTAGCTGCGGAGGTTCTCGACCACGGTCATCGGCCCGAACACCGCCCGGCCGCCGGGGATCTGCGTGATGCCGAGCCGCAGCCTGCGCTCCGCGTCGAGATAGGTGATCTCCTGGCCGCGGTAGCGCACGCTGCCCTTCGACGGCAGCCCGATCCCGGAGATGACCTTGAGCAACGTCGACTTGCCGGCGCCGTTGACGCCGAGCAGCGCGACCATCTCGCCGTCGTCGACGGTGAAGTCGACGTCGAAGAGCACCTGCAGCTGGCCGTAGGAGAAGTCGAGCCCGCGCGCGGACAGCATCGGCAGCCGTCCGCCGCCGGCGTGGATCCGCTTGATCTCCTCGTCCTCGAGGACCTCGTCGATCATCCGGTCGAGGTCGTGGCCGATCAGCTTGCCGCCGCTCGCGATGATCAGCGCCCCGAGAACGCCGGGGATCGCGATCGCGATCATCGTCCCGGTGGCGCCGTACTGGCTCTGGATGCCGCCCAGCAGCAGCGCACCGGAGAGCCCGCCGACGGAGGAGAAGATCGCGATGAGCGCCTGCGCGTGCGGTCGCATCGTCGCCGGGATGATCGACAGCAACGAGACGGCGAGCAGCGGCGTGAGCAGGCCGATCGCGGCGCCGGCCAGACCGAAGCACGTGATCATCGGCGCGAACCACGGCATGACGCCGCCGGTCGCGATGAGCAGTACGCCGACAGCGAGCAGCACGCCACTCGCGGCAAGGACTCGTCCCGGGGCCGAGCGGAACTGCTTCTCGCCACGCCCGCCGTAGATCAGCAGGGCGATGACACCGCAGCCGGCGTAGAACGCGAAGAAGACGCCACGGCCGGCCGGGCCGAGGTTCCACCGCTGGTCGAGGAAGAACGAGATGAAGACGTTGAGCGGGGCGATCAGGATGCCGACCACGGCAAAGCCCGCGAACACCCGCCGGTTGGTCGGGATGAGCAGCAACCGTCGACAGATCTCCCAGAAGCCCAGCGCGACGTCGGTCTCGCGCAGCGCGTCGGCGTGCGCCTCCTCGCCGTGCGCCTCGTGCACCGACGCTCGCAGCTGCTGGGTGTCCCACTTGCCGAAGCCCGGGTCGCGCAGCCCCATCGCGGACAGCGTCATCAGCACGGCCAGCAGACCGAGGCAGATGAACACGCCGCGCCAGGTGAACCCGAGGTAGCTGGCCAGGATGCCGACCAGCGCCGGGCTGGCGACCCGACCTGCGGTGCCCATGGCGTTGTAGAGCGAGACCGCGCGCACCCGCGCCGACGGGTGGTAGCTGTCCATGACGAGCGGCGTGTGCAGCGCCGTGACGCTGCCGGTCGTCAGGCCGTCGAGCATCAGCACGGCGAGCAGACCGAGGATCGACGTGACCAGACCGGAGAACAGCGTGATCAGGCTCCACGCGACGCCGGTCGCCAGGCAGAGCAGGGCCCGCCTGGCCCGGCGCTGGGTGAGCGCCGCCATCGGAAGGGGCGCCACCGAGATCGCCAGCTGCTGCAACGAGAAGCACGCGGCGATGAGAGCGATGGAGATGCCGAGCGTGCGGCTGATCTCAGGGGTGAGCACCGTGAACGCGTAGGCCTGGAACGTGTCGGTGACGGACAGCAGGCCGAGCGCGATCAGGGGGTAGTAGGACAGGCCATACGTCCTGACCACCGTCCGGAAGCGCTCGGTCTTCTCGTCACCGACGACACCGAGCCGGGCCCGCGCCTCGTCGCGAAGCGACTCCCTCGTCTGCTCGATGTCGGCGACGGCTTCCTCGCCGTCGAGCCGCGTCTCGGGAACGGTGGCGGTCATACCGAGCTCACCCGGTGCATGCGCACGTCGAGCTCCCAGGCACTCTCACCGATCCGGTGGCCCGCGGTGTCGAGGAGCACGACCGTGATCGAGTGCATCTGCAGCCTCTCCCGGTCACCGACGATGTCCGAGATCAGCGGAAGCCGCACCTGGGTCGTCGTCGTGACGTAGACGCGGTGGTCGTTGAGGTAGGTCGTGTCCGGGCACTTGGGGTCGTTCTCGCAGGTGAGGTCACCCTTGCCGATCGCCTTCAGCGTCTCGCCCGGACGGATCGGTGCCCGGTCGACGAAGACGGCGAAGTAGCCGGCGTCCTTCGTCGGGGCCGCCGATCCGGGCGCCGCGAGTGTGAAGTCGTGAATAGTCCAGGCGACGGTCAGCGGCGCGTGCACGACCGACCGCGCCTTCGGGCTGACGAAGTGCAGCCGGTCGTCGACCCGGAAGTTGAGGTCGCTCAGGTGGGTCAGCCCACAGCTGCTCGTCGCGGCGGCCACCGCCACGAGGAGCGCGAGCCGGCGCCAGCGCGCGCTTGACCGCACCGGGCGCCTCCTTCGCGAGCTGGGACCGAAGAGTCCATCCTCGGCGGGCCGGGAGCCTGCGTCGTCGTGCCGCGGCACCAACTGCCACGCTCCCCGCTGTTCCCCGGCACGGAAGGTCTTCGACGCCGTACGCCGTCCGTCCTGCCCGCGGATGTCGGGTCAGGCGCTGGTGTCGAGGAAGCGGAGCTGGAGCTCGGCGACCAGGCGCTCGTCGGGATCGTCGAGGTCGAGACCGAAGACCTCGGTGATCCGGCGCAGCCGGTAGCGGAAGGTGTTGGGGTGGACGTTGACCATCGCGGCGGCTGACGCCATGTCGCCGAACGCGTCGAAGTAGGCGCGAAGCGTCTGCACCCAGGACGTCCCCTTGGCGGCGTCCTGCTCGGCCAGCGCGGCCACCTTGCCCGCCGACAGGCCGGCGTCGCGGCCGGCGACGTCACGCAGCCGCTGCAGGATCACCTGCGCCCGTACGGCGCCGATCGAGGCGACCCGCCGGTCCGGCATCGCCGCCAGGACGCCCACCACCTCGTCGGCCTCCCGCCGGGATTCGGCGACAGCGTCCAGCGTCTCGGCGGGCGAGCCGATGCCGGCCCGCAGCTCGAGCCGCAGTGCCTTGGACGCGCGGTCGACGATCGCGTTGGCGAACGACGCGGCACTGTCCGTGTCGTCGCCGGTCGGCAGGAGTGCGTAGACCCGCCGGCCGGTCGCGGCGGCGACGGCCTGGCGTCGGTAGGACTCGCAGTAGACCGCGACGAGATCGGCCACGCGCTGGGTGGCGACGACGGTCGACGCCTCGCCGCCACCGCCGACGTCGAACGCGACGACCACAGTCGGCCGTGTGGTGTCGATCGCGAGCACCTCGCGCGCGATGCCGCCGCGGTCGCTGCCGGCGAGCAGCGCGAGCAGTGCCTCCGCGCGGCGCTGGCGGTCGACGTCGACGGCGGCGCGGTGCCGCAACAGGTGCAGGGCCGCG
>DASSKP010000033.1:0-23300 GCA_035690365.1 Mycobacteriales bacterium | reverse complement strand
CGGCACACGCATCACGATGCCGCGCCCCTCTTTGGTGACCTCGAGAGGGCCGTCACCGGTCCGCGGCTTCATGGCCGCCATGCTGAACCCCTTTCGCGAGCAGGCATCGGACGCACTGCAGGTGAACCATTATCACCGGTCGGCGGGCATGCCCGGCAGGCGGCTCCGGCGCTGAACCCACCCATACCGGGCTCCGACGCACGCTAGCCTTCAGCGACCCGGTGATCGTTCGAGGACGGCGATGCAGGCACGCTCCGCGCTGTTCGACCTCTACGGCGACCACCTACGCCACCGTGGCGGCGTGGCGCCTGTCGCGGCGCTGGTGCGTCTGCTGGCTCCCCTGGACATCGCCGCGCCGGCCGTCCGCACAGCGGTTTCGCGGATGGTCCGGCAGGGATGGCTGAAGGCGGTCGACACCGACGCCGGCCGTGGCTACGGCCTGAGCGAGCGAGCGACCAGGCGGCTGGACGAGGCCGGAGCCCGCATCTACCGGCACCGGCCGGTGCGGGCCTGGGACGGCTGCTGGTCGATCGCGATCACGAGCCACTCTGCTGACCGCACGACCCGCGAGCGGCTGCACCGCGCGATGGAGTACCTCGGCTACCGCCAGCTGCAGACCGACGCCTGGATCGCTCCGCGGCCGGCGCCCGAGCTCGAGTCGGTCGTCGAGGCAGAGGGTCTCACCGTGACGGCGTTCCACGGCCAGCACATCGGCGACCAGGACGCGATCGTGCAGCGGTTGTTCCGGCCCGGCGATCTCGGTGTTGCCTACCGCCGTTGGCTCGACGAGGCGCGGACCATCGTCGGCACCAGCGACGCCAACGATCCGGAGTCGGCCTTCGCCGCGCGCAGCGAGCTGGTGCACGAATGGCGGAAGTTCCTGTTCCGCGACCCGGGGCTGCCGCTCGAGCTGCTCCCCGACAACTGGCCGGGCGAGGACGCGGCGGCGTACTTCGACGCCGAGTCGGCCAGGCTGCTCCCCGCCGCGACGAAGTTCGTCGACAGCTGTCTCGACCGGAGGGACCCGTGAGCTCAACCGTCAGGTACGACGTCGACGGCGGCGTTGCCACCATCACCCTGGATCGGCAGGAGGCGCTCAACGCGCTCAACGTCGAGATGAAGCTGGCCCTGCGCGAGGCGGTCGAGCGAGCCGCCGGCGACGACGCCGTTCGGGCTGTCGTCCTGACCGGGGCCGGTCGTGGGTTCTGTGTCGGGCAGGACCTCCGTGAGCACGCGGACGGACTGGCCGCCGGAGACACGGAGCTCAGCACGGTCCGGGAGCACTACAACCCGATCGTCGAAGCGCTCACGTCACTGCCCAAGCCGGTCGTCGCGGCCGTCAACGGCATGGCCGCGGGCGCGGGCGCATCGCTCGCCTTCGCGTGCGACTTCCGGCTGGCGTCCGACAACGCAGGCTTTCTGATGGCATTTGCTCGGGTCGGGCTCGGGCCGGACACCGGCGCGTCCTGGACGCTGCAGCGGCTCGTCGGCTACGGCCGGGCGATGGCGATGCTGATGCTGGCCGAGCCGGTGAGCGCCCAGCAGGCGCTCGACATGGGACTCGTCAACGGCGTCGTCGCCGCCGAGGACCTCGGCGCTGCCGCTGCGGAGCTCGCCGGAAAGCTCGCCGCCGGTCCGACCGTGGCCTACGCAGGGATCAAACAGGCCCTCGCCGTGGCGGCAACGAGCGACATCAGGACCGCTCTCGCGACCGAGGCGGAGGTGCAGGCGCGGTGCGGCCAGACCGACGACCACCGCAACGCGACGGAGGCGTTCCTCGCCAAGCAGTCAGTGACGTTCACCGGCCGCTGATCAGACCGCCCGACGCGACGAGCAGTCCTCGAGGTGGTCGTTGACCAACCCGGTCGCCTGCATGAGTGCGTAGGCGGTCGTCGGACCGACGAACCGGAAGCCCCGGCGCTTGAGGTCCTTCGCCATCACGACCGACTCCGGTGACGTCGATCGGACCTCCGACGTCGTACGAGGGGGCGTCAAGGCGGACGCCGGCGCGAACGACGACAGGTGCGCGTGCAGGCCGTCGGGCAGCTGCAAAGCGGCGCGCGCGTTGGCGATCGTCGCCTCGATCTTCGCGCGGTTGCGGACGATGCCGGCGTCCCCCAGCAGCCGCTCGACATCCCGGTCGGTGTAGCCCGCGACACGATCGATGCGGAACCCTGCGAAGGCCGCGCGGAACGCCGGTCGCTTGCGCAGGATCACCAGCCAGGAAAGCCCCGACTGGAAAGCCTCCAACGACACTCGCTCGAACATCGCGTCGTCATCGGCGACGGGGCGACCCCACTCGTCGTCGTGATACGCGATGTAGTCGGGCGCCGACAGCGCCCAGGGGCATCGCAGCCGACCGTCGGGCCCGGCGACCGCAGCACTCATCGGGAGGTCGGCAACGTCGCTGCGAAGCGGCGCAGCGCGACGTTGAGGAGCCGACGACCGGCCGGCGCGGTCGCTCGAGCGGCGAGGCCGTCGAGATGTTCCTCCCAGGTGACCCGCGCGCGCCCGGCCCCGAGCGACTCGACGAGGAAGACACCGCGCCCGCGGATGATCCGCCCGTCATGTCGGACATCGCAGCGGTGTGGCGGCTCCCAGCGGTCGATCTCCATCTCGTCCACGACGGCGGCCGGTCCGACGCCGGTCACGGCGCGCAGACGCGTGCCGCAGCCGTTCGCGTCGGTGACGACGTCGACCTTCGTCAACGGCATCCATGCGCCCTGGGCGGTCCAGTCGGTGATGCCGGCCCACGCCCGTTCGGCGTCCACGTCGACGTCGACGGACGCCGCGATCACGGTCCGCATCTAGCCGGCGGGCGGCGCAGGCGGCTGCCAGGACGTGGGGGCGGGGTCCGGCTGCTCGGCCGTGACGGCGAGCGGTGGCTCCGGGTGCGGCAGCGGCTCGGGCGTCGGTGGCTGCGGCGGCGCAGGGGGAAGCGGCTCCGGCTCGAACGGCGGTTGCGGCGTCGGGGGGGTCGGCGCCGGGGGTGGCGGGGACGGCGCGGGGGCCGGTGCCGCCGGCGACGGCTGGGTCTCGCTCAACCGCAGCGACTCCTGGACGGCGGCCATCGCCGCGTCGACGTCGCTCATCCGGTAGCCGCGGATCGCGAGCCGGAACCGCAGCCGCGGCACGTCCGTGCTGCGCAACGGCCGGTCCGGCGGGATTCCCACCTCGGGTTCGTCGGGCACCTCCTCAGCCAGCGCGTCGAAATGTCCCGCGGCCAGCAGCGCCACCGCCGCCAGCACGGCGACGCCGACGAAGACCTCCAGGACGAACACTCCACACCTCCGTGCGGCATCGTGTCACGCGTGGCTCTCCGTCTGCGGCGTCGTACGTTCGACGACACGTCCCTTCTGCTCATGGCGATCGTGAACCGGACGCCGGACTCCTTCTACGACAAGGGCGCGACGTTCGGCGACGAGGCCGCGCTTGCCGCCGTCGATGCAGCGGTCGCCGGTGGTGCCGACCTCGTCGACATCGGCGGGGTGAAGGCGGGACCAGGCGCTGAGGTCGACACGGCCGAGGAGATCCGGCGGGTCGCGCCCTTCGTCGCCGCCGTACGCGATCGTCACCCGGACCTGGTGATCAGCGTCGACACGTGGCGGGCCGACGTGGCCGCGGCCTGCCTGGCCGAAGGTGCCGACGTCGTCAACGACGCGTGGGGTGGCGTGGACGCGCGAATCTTCGAGGTCACGGCGGCGGCAGACGCCGCGGTCATCTGCACGCACGCCGGTCACGTCGAGCCGCGGACCCGACCGCACCGCATCGGGTACGACGATGTCGTCGCCGATGTCGTCTCGACGGTGGTCGGGCTCGCGGAGAGAGCTGTTGCCGCCGGTGTGCGTCGCGAGTCGGTGCTGATCGACCCAGGTCACGACTTCGGCAAGAACACCTGGCACTCGCTCGAGGTCACCCGGCGGTTGACCGAGCTGGTCGACACCGGCTGGCCGGTGCTCGTCTCACTGTCGAACAAGGACTTCGTCGGAGAGACCCTCGACCGCCCCGTGCCGGAACGACTCGTCGGGACGCTGGCGACGACGGCCGTGAGTGCGTGGCTCGGAGCGCGGGTGTTCCGTGCGCACAACGTGCGCGAGACCCGCGACACCCTGGACATGGTCGCGACGATCCGCGGCGTCAGGCTGCCCGCGGTCACCCGCCGCGGCCTCGCCTAGGGCTCGGCCTCGAGGACCTCGTCGGGTGTCGGCGGCAACAACGAGGGATGCTGCTCGAGCAGGTCGAACGCCTCGGTCACCGTCGTCGCCCACGCGATCGCGTCGTTCACGCTCGGACGCGCGAAGCCGTCGCTCACCAGCTGTTCGACCTGTGCGCGCAGATGAGCGAACACGCCGTCCGGATCGAGCACGACCACCGGCTTGTCATGCATCCGCAAGATCCGCGCGACCCAGATCTCGAGCAGCTCTTCCAGCGTTCCCAGACCGCCCGGGAGTGTGAGGAACGCGTCCGCACGCCGATCCATCTCGCCCTTGCGCACCCGCATGTCGGGCGTCACGACGAGCTCGTCGGCGTCCTCGTCGGCTACCTCCCAGGTGAGAAGTCCTTCGGGGATCACGCCGACGGTGTTGGCGCCGCCTGCGCGGGCCGCGCGTGCGACAGCGCCCATGCACGAGACGCTGCCGCCGCCGGAGACGAGAGTGTGGCCGCGGCGAGCCAGCTCGGCACCGACCTCTGCTGCCAGGTCGACGTAGCGCTGGGCGATCCGATCGCTCGACGCGCAGAAGACGCAGACGGCAGCCATTCAGCCCTCGACGGGACGACCGCCGACCTGGCTCGACGGCGGCACCACCCGAGGTGCGAGTCCGTGGTCGCGGTTGTGCTCGGCGCGCTCGATGATGCGCACCGCCTCGTCGACGTCGTCGGTCACGTGAAGAAGCTCGAGGTCCGCTGCGTTGATCTTGTGCTCCGACAGCATCGTCGCGCGCAGCCAGTCGAGCAGTCCCTGCCAGTACGTCGACCCGAACAGGACCACCGGGAACGACGTGACCTTGCCCGTCTGCACGAGCGTCAGCGCCTCGAACAGCTCGTCCATCGTGCCGAAGCCTCCGGGCATGACGATGAACGCCTGCGCGTACTTCACGAACATCGTCTTGCGCGCGAAGAAGTAGCGGAAGTTGAGACCGACGTCGACCCAGTCGTTGATGCGCTGCTCGAAGGGCAGCTCGATCCCGAGACCCACCGACGTGCCGCCGGCCTCGCAGCAGCCTTTGTTGACCGCCTCCATGAGGCCGGGCCCGCCGCCGGTGATGACGGCGTAGCCGGCCCGCGCGAGCGCTGCGCCGATCTGTTCGCCGGCGGCGTAGTCAGGAGTGCCCGGCGCAGTGCGTGCCGAGCCGAAGACACTCACGGCGCGCGGCAGCTCGGCGAGCAGGCCGAACCCTTCGACGAACTCGGCCTGGATGCGCAACACCCGCCAGGGGTCGGTGTGCACCCAGTCGGACGGACCGCGTGTGTCGAGCAGTCGCTGGTCGGTCGTGCCGGGCTGCACCTGCCCGCGACGCAGCACGGCGGGACCCCGGTGCTTCTCGGGTGCCGGGTTGCGCTGCTCGGCTGCCTGTTCGTGCGCGAGCTGCTCGGTCGCATGGGGCAGGCGATCGGGATCGATCGACTCGGACATCGTCACCCTGTCAGGTAGGAGCGGAGAACGCGTTCGGCCTCCGCGATGCGGGGAATGTCGACGTACTCCTCGCGCGTGTGCGCGACGTTGGGATCGCCTGGCCCGAAGTTGACGGCCGGGATGCCCAGCTGTGCGAACCGCGCAACGTCGGTCCATCCGAGCTTGGCAACCGGGTCGCCGCCGACGGTCTGCACGAAGTCTGCCGTTGCGGGCTCGCTCAACATGGGGAGAGCGCCCGGAGCGCTGTCCGTCACCACGCACTCGAACGGTGCGAGTACCTCGCGGACATGGTCGAGCGCCTGCTCCTCGTCGCGGTCGGGCGCGAAGCGGTAGTTGACCGTGATCGTGCAGCGGTCCGGCACGACGTTGCCGGAGACGCCGCCCTCGACGCGGACCGCGTTGAGGCCCTCGCGGTATTCGCAGCCGTCGATGACGACCCGTCTCGGCTCGTACGCCGCCAGCCGCGTCAGCACCTCTCCGGCGCGGTGAATCGCGTTGTCGCCCAACCAGGAGCGCGCGGAGTGCGCCCGGCGCCCCGTCGCGACCACCAGCGCGCGAAGCGTCCCCTGGCAGCCGGCCTCGATGCGGTTGCCGGTGGGCTCCATCAGCACGGCGAGGTCTGCCTTCAGCCAGTCGGCGGCGTTGCGCGCGACCCGGCCGAGACCGTTGCGAGAGGCGTCGGTCTCCTCGTTGTCGTAGAAGAGCCAGTTGACGTCGTGCCGCGGATCCGCGAGAGCTGCGGCGACACGAAGCATGACCGCGACGCCGGCCTTCATGTCCGAGCTGCCGCAGCCGAACAAGCGGTCGCCGTCACGGCGGCTGGGCAGGTTGTCGGCGACGGGCACGGTGTCGAGGTGACCCGCGATGACCACCCGCTGCGCCCGACCAAGGTCTGTGCGGGCGAGCACGGCGTCGCCGTCGCGCTGGACCTGCAGGTGCGGCACCTGTTGGAGCGCCGTCTCGATCTCGTCGGCCAGCCGGCCCTCGCCGCCTGACGGACTGGGTACGTCGACCAGGCTGGCCGTGAGCGCGTCGCCGGGCAGCGTCAGGTCGATCACACCGCGAGCCTAACCAAACCGTTGCAATAGGTTGGCGGTCATGGCGACAGGAGGCGCGAGCTATCGCGATGAGCCCGCGGCCGGTATCGGAGTGGCGTCGTACGACTCGAAGCGAAGACTGCTCGACGCGTGGTTCCCGGAGCCGGTGGTCGGCAGCTCGAGCGCCGTCGAGCCCATCCAGCTGCCACCGACCGGCACGGATGCCGTCCGAGAGGTCTTCACGGAGACCGTTCGGGTGAGCATCTCGTCGTTGGCCGACCCGCCGGCTGACACCGCCGACGTGTGGCTGCGGCTGCACCTGCTGTCGCATCGGCTGATCAAGCCGCACGAAGCCAACCTCGACGGCGTCTTCGGGCTGCTGACCAACGTGGCATGGACGTCACTGGGCCCGGTCGCGGCTGAGGACGTCGAGGCGACGCGGCTGCGCGCCCGGATGACCGGCATCCGGCTCGAGGTCTACGGCGTGGACAAGTTCCCGCGGATGACCGACTACGTCGTGCCGTCCGGCGTGCGCATCGCGGACGCCGACCGCGTCCGTCTCGGCGCACATCTCGCGTCCGGCACGACGGTGATGCACGAAGGTTTCGTCAACTACAACGCCGGCACGCTCGGGGCCTCGATGGTCGAGGGGCGCATCTCGGCCGGCGTCGTCGTCGGCAACGGCACAGATGTGGGCGGCGGCGCGGCCGTGATGGGCACGCTGTCCGGTGGCGGGCAGATCGTCATCTCACTCGGCGAGCGGTGCCTGCTCGGGTCCAACTCGGGCATCGGGATACCGCTCGGCGACGACTGCGTGGTCGAAGCCGGTTGCTACGTCACCGCCGGGTCGAAGGTGACGCTGCCGGACGGGAGCGTCGTTGCTGCGCGCGAGCTCTCGGGCGTGAGCAACATGATGTTCTGGCGCAACAGCATCTCCGGCGCGCTCGAGGCGAGACCACGCACCGGCAAGTGGACCGGCCTCAACGAAGCCCTGCACGCCAACTAACAAGGTGGGTCGGGCTGACCACGGGGCCTGAGGACGCAGATGCACGGCAGCCGGACTTCTTGATCGTTGCGTTGCCTGCGGGTCGGATGCCTCCTATGCGACCAGCTGATCACGCAACTCACGGCCGGCCCCACACTGGCAAGCCGTCCACACGACAGCGGGCAAGCCGTCCACAGAAGCAGGGAGTTGCGAGCGAAGGGCGCCTCGAAATCGGCATCGTCGCTGCATGCGCGCGGACCTGGTGAAGGCCGCCACCCTCCGCGGCGGCGTCCTGACTCGTGCGATGGCGCTGCAGATCGACGGAAAACATGTCATCGACGACGCGTTGGCCGCGGGAGTCTTCGTGCGGCTGTTTCCGTCGACGTACGTGCTCGCGGAGCTCGCGGCGAATCGACGCGTCCAGCAACGTGCGGGATTGGCCTTCGTCGGGCGCAGTGCCCTGTCTCATCTCGACGGCTTGGACCGCTGGGGCCTCCTGCCGAACGAGAATTACCAGCTCCGGGCATTACCCATCGGCGAACCGCGGACCGGGGAGCCGATCCGACTGACGGCCGGACGGAGACAGTGTGAAGTCGATGCCCCCGGTCTCCCGGTGACGCGACGAAGCTGGTTCGAGCCGGAGCCGCCGATGGTCCGACGTCGTGAAGGGGTTCCGCTCGTCAGGCTGGAGCAGGCGATAGTGGAGAGTTGGCCGCTCCTTCCGCCGCTCGACAAGCGGATGCCACTGATCGTCGCGTTGAGGGAACGCAAGACGACAGCAGCCAGGCTGCTGTCGGTCCTCGCTCTGCAACCCAGGACGGCAGGTGCCCGAGAGCTTCGCACGATGATCGAGCTGGTCGCCGGCGGCTGTCACAGCGAACTCGAGCTCTGGGGCCACCGGCAGGTGTTCACGAGCCACCGCTTGCCGAGATCGCGACCTCAAGTCCCGGTCGAGCTGCCTACGGGCCGCATCTATCTCGACCGCTACTACGAGGAGGAAATGGTCGACGTCGAGATGGATGGCGCGGCTTACCACGGTGCACCTGGTCAGCGGGAGCGAGACCTCCGGCGCGATGCCGCCCTCGCACGGCTGGGCATTCTCGTCGTGCGCTACAGCCATCAGCGGCTGCACGGGCATCCGGAGAGAGTGATCGACGAGCTCGTGGAGACGCTTCGCATCCGCCGGGAGCAACTCAGGGGATGGTCGAGAGCCGGTTGAATGACAACGTGGTGCGGATCGAGGTGGCGGACGCGCACTCTGACGAGGCGCAGCGGCTCGTGGCGGCGTACGTCGCCGAGATCGCCACGACCTTCGCGGGAGGGTTCGACCCGACCGCGTCCGTCTCCGCCGAACCCGACGAGATGTCTCCGCCTCACGGCGCCTTCCTCGTCGTGCGTGACGACGACGGCACCGCGATCGGCTGTGGTGGCGTCAAGCTGCTCGACTCGCACACGGCCGAGATCAAGCGGATGTGGCTCGCGCCGGCAGCGCGCGGCCGGGGCCTGGGACGGCTGCTCCTCGAGTCCCTGGAGGAAGCCGCCCGCGACCTCGGCGCGACGGAAGGTCGGCTCGACACCAACGGCGACCTCGAGTCGGCTCTCGCTCTCTACGAACGCTCCGGCTGGCAACGCACGGCGGCGTACAACGACAACGCCTACGCCACACACTGGTTCAGGAAGAGCCTGTGAGCCGACCGACGGCGGCGGCGACGCGTTCGTCAGTCGCGGTCAACGCGACCCGGACGTGCTGCCGGCCGGTCGGACCGTAGAACTCCCCCGGCGCGACGAGGATCCCGCGATCGGCCAGCCAGTCGACGGAGGACCAGCAGTCCTCGCCGCGCGTCGCCCACAGATAGAGGCCCGCGGCGCTGCCCTCGACGACGAAACCCGCACCCTCGAACGCCCGCAGCAGCGACAACCGCCGCTCCGCGTAGACCGAGCGTTGCGCCACGACGTGCTCGTCGTCGGACAAGGCCGCGACCATCGCCGCCTGCACCGGCGCGGGAACGATCATGCCCGCGTGCTTGCGGATCTCGAGCAGCCGCGCGACCAGCGCCGGATCACCGGCGACGAACCCGGCGCGATAGCCCGCGAGGTTGGACCGTTTCGACAGCGAGTGCACCGCGAGCACCCCGTCGTACGACGTCCCACACACAGCAGGCGACAGGACCGAGGCCGGCGGCTCGTCGTCGTACCAGAGATCGGCATAGCACTCGTCGGACGCGAGGACGGTGCCGCGTTCACGACACCAGTCGACGACCTTGCGCAGATGGTCGGGCGGCAGCACCCGGCCGGTCGGGTTGGCCGGTGAGTTGATCCACAGCAGGTGGAGGCGCTGCGGACCGAGCGAGGTCAGCGCTTCGACAGTGCGGCTCGACGCGCCGGCGATGCGGGCGCCGACGTCATAGGTCGGGTAGGCGAGCGCAGGGAAGCCCACCGACGACGCACCCAGCAGGGTCGGCAACCATGCGACGAGCTCCTTCGTGCCGATCACGGGCAAGACGGCAGCCGGTGGGACCTCGGCGCCGAAGCGGCGCTGCAGCCACCCCGCCGCCGCCGCGCGCAGCTCCTCGGTGCCGGCCGTGAACGGGTAGCCGGGAGCGTCCGCGGCATCCACCAGGGCGTCCTGCACGACCTTGGGGGTCGCGTCGACCGGGGTGCCGACCGACAGGTCGACGATGCCGTCCGGGTGTTCGCGGGCGCGCTGCGCGGCCGGGGCTAGCCGGTCCCAGGGAAAGTCCGGCAGCTGCAACTAGTGGCCGGTCTTGTCGGCGTTGATGTCCGCCGGCAGCGCCGCGACGAGCGGGTGGTCCTTGTCGATCTTGCCGACCTTGGAAGCGCCGCCGGGCGAACCGAGGTCGTCGAAGAACTCGACGTTGGCCTTGTAGTAGTCCTTCCACTGGTCAGGCGTGTCGTCTTCGTAGAAGATCGCCTCGACCGGGCAGACCGGCTCACATGCACCGCAGTCGACGCACTCGTCAGGATGGATGTAGAGCATCCGAGCGCCCTCGTAGATGCAGTCGACCGGGCATTCCTCGACGCAGGCTCGGTCGAGCACATCGACGCACGGCTCGGCGATGACGTAGGTCACGCTGGAAACCCTCCTCGGGCAATCTGTCCACGCCTAGTATCGCGAACCGCTGCAAGCGCTCTGACACCCGGGAGTCCCGTTGCCGGCCAACGCGTTCGGCCCTGCCGACATCGGTCAGGTCGTCACGCTTCGGACGGTGACCTCCGCCGGGGCGGCGGACGTGGTCGGCACGCTCCTGGACGTCTCGCCGGTCGAGATCGTCGTCCGGCGCCGTGACGGCCGGCGCGTGACGATCGCGACCGACTCGATCACACATGCCCGATTCGTCCCGCCGGGACCGGCCCAGACCATCGGCGCCCAGGAGCTCGAACGGCTGATGGTCGACGGCTGGCGACCGCTCGAGCTGAAGGCTTTCGGCGGCTGGCTGCTGCGCGCCAGCGGCGGCTTCACCCGGCGGGGCAACTCGGCACTCCCCCTCGGCGACCCCGGTCTTCCGCTGCCGGCCGCCGTGGAGGCCGTCGAGACCTGGTACGCCGTCCGCGGCCTCCAGCCTCGGGTACAGCTGACGCTCGACGGGGCAGAGCAGCCGGTCGCCGACGCGCTGGCCGATCGGGGGTGGCGGTCCGAGATCGGCGTGCACGTGATGACCGCCGAGCTCGCTCCCGTCCTGCGCGCCTGGCGCGACAGCGACAGCGACAGCGACAGCCACACCGCCGCGCGGATCGACGACGCCCCGGACGACGACTGGCTGGCGCTCTACCGGAGCGAGTCCGGGCCGCTTCCCGACGTCGGCCCCCGCGAGCTGCTGGTCAACCACCCGGCCGCCGGCTTCGCCTCGGTGCGGGACGGCGACCGGTGCCTGGCCATCGCCCGCGCGACCGTCGACGGCCGCTGGGCCGGGCTGTTCGCCGTGGAGGTGGCGCCGGAACATCGACGCGGCGGGCTGGGCCGTGCCGTCAGCGTTGCGGCGCTTCGCTGGGCTGCGCAACGCGGTGCACGCCGTGCCTACCTCCAGGTCGCGCACGGCAACACCGGCGCTGTCGCGCTCTACGAGTCACTCGGGTTCACGGTGCACCACGACTACATGCACCACGTGCGTGACGAAACAGCACTCGGCGGCGAAGTAACTTCGTGAGGTGAGCTCCGAACGCCGTGGCATCGTTCTCGGTGTCGCGGCGTACGTGATGTGGGGCCTGTTTCCCATCTACTGGCCGTGGCTCGAGCCGGGTGGTGCACTCGAGGTGCTCGCCCATCGCGTCGTCTGGTCGCTCGCCTTCGTGCTCGTTCTCGTCCTGATCTCGCGACGACGCGCCCGTGGCATCCCGTACGACGGCCGCAGCCTGCGGCTGTTGTGTGCAGCCGCAGTGTTGATCGGCGTCAACTGGGGGGTGTTCATCTGGGCGGTCAACCACGGCCGGGTGCTGGACGGCTCTCTCGGTTACTTCATCAACCCGCTCGTCACCGTCGCCCTCGGGGTCTTCGTGCTGGGCGAGCGGCTACGTGCGCTGCAGTGGTCGGCCGTCGGCATCGCCGCCGTCGGCGTCACCATCCTTGCCGTCGAGACCGGTCACCCGCCGTGGGTCGCGCTCACCCTGGCGCTGACGTTCGGCACCTACGGGCTCGTCAAGCGCGTCGTCGGCGTCGGCGCGCTGCAGGGACTGACCATCGAGGCGGCGGTGCTGGCGCCGGTCGCTCTCGGGTACCTGATCTGGCTCGGCGCATCGGGAGACTCGACCTTTACCGGGCATGGCGCCGACCACGTCCTGCTGCTGATCAGCAGTGGGCCGGTCACCGCGGTGCCGCTGCTGCTCTTCGCCGGCGCGGCGGCCCGCATGCCCCTCAGCCAGCTCGGCGTGCTGTTCTACCTCAACCCCACGATGCAGTTCCTCATCGGCGTGTTCATCAAGCACGAGCCGCTGACCGCGGGCCGCCTCGCCGGGTTCGCTCTCGTCTGGGTCGCGCTCGTGGTGTTCACCACCGACACCGTGAGCCACCACCGGCGCAGCCAGTTGGCGCTGACCGCCGAGGCGTCGGCCGCCTAGGGTTGAGCGCGTGCTGCGGCTCACCGACACCCGCACTCGCGCGGCCGAGGAGATTCGGCCGGCGCGCGGTCGCACGCTGAAGCTCTACGCCTGCGGTCCGACCGTCTATCGCTACGCCCACGTCGGCAACATGCGGACGTTCATGCTCGCCGATCTCGTCATCCGCGCGGCGGAGGTGCTGCACGGATGGACCGTCGACGTCGTACAGAACATCACCGACGTCGGTCACCTGCAGGACGACACCGGCATCGAGCTCGCCGGCGAGGACAAGATGCTGCTCGCCGCGCGCGAGGAGGGGCGCGACCCGTTCGAGATCGCGCGCTTCTACGAGGCGCAGTTCCACGCCGACAACGCAGCGCTGAACATCCGGCCCGCCAACATCTATCCGCGCGCTTCCGACTCCATCGACCTCATGGTCGACCTGATCAAATCGTTGCTGGACAAGGGAAATGCCTACGTCGGCACCGATGGGTCGGTCTACTTCGACGCCCGCTCCTTTCCGTCTTACGGCGCCTTGTCAGGCAACAAGCTCGACGACCTTCGTGCAGGTCATCGCGCTGATGCGGCCGAGCTGGCTGTCGGCAAGAGGTTCCACGCCGACTGGGCACTGTGGAAGGCCGCGGGTCCGCAACGCGAGATGGTCTGGGACACACCATGGGGCCGCGGATTCCCCGGCTGGCACGTCGAGTGCTCGGCGATGTCGCTGCACCATCTCGGCGAGTCGATCGACGTGCACACCGGCGGCATCGACCTGCGATTCCCTCATCACGAGGACGAGCGCGCGCAGTCCGAAGCGGCCGTCGGTCACGAGGTCGTGCATCGCTGGGTGCACGGTGAGCACCTGCTCGCCGAGGGCCGCAAGATGGCGAAATCGACCGGCAACGTGGTGCTTGTCGGAGACGTCGCCGAGCGCGGGCACGATCCGCTTGCCCTGCGGCTGTTCTTCCTCACCGGCCGCTATCGCCAGCAGATGAACCTGACGTGGGACGCGCTCGCCGCCGCCGACAAGCGACTGGCCAGATGGCGGACCCGCGTCGCGGAGTGGGCCGAATCTCCGTCCACCGCGATGTGCGCGGACTACGTGCAGCGGATCAGTGACGTGTTCGACGACGACCTGGACACCCCGACGGTCCTCGTCGCCCTCGGAGAGCTGGAGAAGGACGCCGACATCCCGCCAGGGTCGAAGTTCGAGACGTTCGCCTGGGCCGACCGCCTACTCGGTCTCGACCTCGCCCGGGAGGTGGGACGGCGGCCGGCTGCGCTCCCGCTCCCGGAGGGTGCGCAGGACTTGCTCGACCGTCGGGCCGCGGCCCGCGCGGCGAAGGACTGGGCAGTCGCCGACGGATTGCGCGACGAGCTCGCCGGACTCGGCGTCACAGTGGCAGATGGACCGGAGGGTCAGACCTGGTCCGTCACATGACGGACGTCCGGCCGGCGCGCGACGATGACCTCGGCAGCCTGCCAGAGATCGAACGCGCCGCCGACGGGATCTTCGCGACGATCGGCATCGTCGGGCTGCCGCCGGTCGCCTCGACGAAGGAGTTCGCCGCTGCGGCCGCAGTGCTCGTCGCGGGGGACCCACCGGTCGGCTTCGCCCGGCTCGAGCTGAAGGTGGGCGAGGCCTATCTCGACCAGCTGTCGGTGCATCCCTCGGTCATGCGGCACGGCATCGGCGCCGCGCTGCTCGAAGCCGCGGTCGGCTGGGCTCGCGAGCAGGACTACGACAGCATCTTCCTGGCGACGTTCCGCGACGTCGCATGGAATGCGCCGTTCTACGCCCGGCACGGCTTCGTCGAGACTCCCGCGACGACACCCGGCATGCGAGACGTCGAAGCGCAGGAGCGGGTCTTGCGCATGGAACGCGTCGGCCCCCGCATCCTCATGCGCCGAACCTGTTGAGCCGGCCAAGATCACCGCGGACGAGTGACGCTGGAGCGTCGATTGTGCCGCCATCCCTAACCAATAGCCGGCGCTACACGACGCGGCGTCGATGCAGCACCCAGTACGTCTCGCGATGCAGGAAGTCCACACACGCGTCGGTCATCGTGGCGTGGGTGACTGCGTCGTGGGTGCCGCCGTCGTAGAACCCGACCTTCACCCCGTCGAGGTATGGGCTAGGACTGCTGCGCTTGTCGTAGGAGTAGGTCTGCCAAGCGTCAACAAGCTCCTGGGCTGCCGCGAGTCTCTCCGCGACGGCAGCCTTGAACTCGGCGGCGGAGCAGTCCTCCGGCGGCGCGGCCTCGGTGAACAGGTCCCTGATGCTCTTGGTGCCAGTCCGAAACCGGAGCGCGATCGTGGTGAGTCCATCGGCCCAGTGGGTCACGGTGAGAGTCTGGCGCAGGTGCCGAGGAAGTGCCCTCTCCTGCACGACTCCCGGCGCTATTCACCCGTCCCTGAGGCATCATCGCGGAGTGATTCCGGAGGGCTGGGCCGCCTGGTGCTGACGCGCGGCGAGCGACTACGAGCCATTGGAGTGGCGCTGCTCGCCCTCGCCGCGTTCGCCGGGCTTGGTGCGTGGGTGATCTCGGAACAAGAGCGCAAGGTGACGAGTCACGGGGCGACAAGCACGACCGCTTGGATGATCGTCGGTGCTGTAGCCGCTGTAGGCGTGGTCGCCCTGTTCGCTCGTGAGGTGGCGCTCGCGCTGCACCCCCATGCGCATCGCGCGTCATCCCGATGGAGCCGCCGTGGACTGCCAGTGGGCACTGGCGCGATGTACGGCATTGGGATCGCCGTCACTCACTCGGATGCGGCATGGTCAGTAGGAATGGTCACGTTCACGTTCGCCACACCGGCGCTCATGATGCTCGGCACAGCGGTCCTGCTGTCCCCGTGGGCAACGCGGTTGCGCGAGAAGTAGGTGCCGCTCTCGTGCGCCGTGAGTCCCGGCGATACTGAGGCCATGCGGCGCGGTCTCCGGCTCGGCACCGTGATGATGGCGTTCGCTGTGGTCTCCGCCTGCGGCTCAGGCGGCACCACTTTCGACAGCGCGAAGTCGATCGTCAATACCGTGCAAGCCAAAGCACTTCACTGCGTGAGTCAGTCGGATGCGAGCGGCGAGCTGTTCACGAAGGACGGCTGGGAGTGCGACACCACCAGCGGCGGTGGCGGAGTGGTCACCGCATACGTCTTCTCCGACGACGGCAACCGCGACAACTGGCTGAAGGTGGCTAGGGGGTTCGGTGGCAACTATGTCGTCGGCAATCGGTGGGTTGTAGCGACGGATACTCCCGCGCTTGCCCAACAGGTTCAACACGTTCTCGGCGGCACGATCAAGTAGGCGCCCGCTTGCGCGCTGGGGCCGGCGGCCGGGTATGTACCGCTCTACTGCATGCGGGGCGATGAGTCAGCGCAGAGTGCGGTACTCGCGTCGGAAATAGAGCAAAGGCTCGGCCTCGTCAGGCCCGAGGTCCATGTCGAGAACCTCTCCCACCACGATGGTGTGGTCGCCGCCGTCGTACGTCGCCCACGTTCGGCATTCCAACCAGGCCAACGAATCCGCGAGGATCGGCACTCCCGTGTGCTCCCCCTCACGGACCGCGAGCCCGGCGAACTGATCGGTCCCATGCCGCTCACGCGCGGCGAACCACCGGGAGAGCTGCCCCTGCGCCGATGTGAGCATCGACACGGTCCACCGACCGGCTGCGAGCAGCGGCTCGTGCAGAGACGCGTCGCGCTCGCAGCAGAACAGCACGAGCACCGGGTCGAGGGACACCGACACCAAGGCGTTGACAGTCATGCCGTGCGTCTTGCCGTCCGCGTCAACGGTCGCGACGACAGTCACGCCGCCGGCAAGACGGCTCATCACCCGGCGGAACGCCGCCGGCGTCACCTCGCGCTCTCCGCCTGGCACGGGCGGAGGCTATGTCAGGAGGTGCGAACCTCGGCGAGCCGGGCGTTGTCGATGACGATGGCTGCGGGACCGTCGATGAGACGCAGGGTGCCGAGCGCGGTCTCACCGAACGCATTCTTGGTGCCGCTGGACAACGCGAGCACACCGACGACGCGACCGCCGTGGCCCTTCAGCGGCATCGACAGGAACGTCGACATGCGCGCCTCTTCGTCCTCGCCGAGGTTGCCGGCCGGGTCGGCGAGCTTGACGTCGAGCCCGCTGACGGCGACCTCCTGCCCGGACGCCGCCGCGGCTGCGTCGGCAGCGGCGTTGAGGAACTCGGTGTAGTGCGGCTGCGACGTCTCGTTGGCGACGGCGACATACGCGGCGCGCTCCTCGAGCAGCAGCACCGACGCTAGGTCGTAGTCGACGAAGCGCTTCAACACCTCCAGCACACCGGCGACCGTGTGCTCGAAGCCGTGCGTCGTCGCGGCGAGCGCCGTGACGTCCGCCGCCACCTGCGTCTCGAAGAGCTTGCGGTCGAGCAGGTCGCACACGCGCGACAAGACGTCGTCGTCGCCGAGCTCGAGCGGGTCGGCCTTCAACGCCGGGCGGCCACCACGCGCTGCGTCGGCGGCAGCGATGACCTCACGCACGGCCTCGACGAGCTGCGGCGCCTCGAAGTCCTTCGTCAGATAGCGATCGGCACCGGCCTGCGAACCCCAGTAGCGGTCACTTGCCGCGTCGAGCGACGTCAGCAGAATCACCGGGATCTCGGCGGTCTGCCAGTCGTCCTTCAGCAGCCGCGCGGCGACGTAGCCGGAAACCCGGGGCATCTGCACGTCGAGGACGACTGCGTCAGGCATGGTCCGGAACACGGCCTGCACGGCCTGTACGCCGTCCTCGGCCTGGACGACCTCGAACCCGTCGCGACTCAGGACGGACGAGACGATCCGTCGAAGAGTCGGACTGTCGTCTGCGATCACCACGGTCGGCATGACGACAACTCTCTCATCGGCCGACCAGACGGCGCACCGTCTCGACGAGCTGGTTCTGGTCGAACTCCGTCTTGAGGAGATACGCGCTGGCGCCGGCCTCGAGACCGGCGCGCTGGTCCTCTTCGCTTCCGCGCGAGGTCATGATGATGACCGGCACCTGCTCCCAGCCCCGGGTGCGCCGGATTGTCCGGGTCAGGGCGAAACCGTCCATGCCCGGCATCTCGACGTCGGAGACCACCAGATCAGCCGGGTCGTCCTTCAGCCGGGCGGCACCGTCGAGGCCGTCGACCGCCGTCACGACGTCGTAGCCGGCACCCTCGAGGATGACCCGCTCGAGCTCCCGCACGCCGACGGAGTCCTCGACCACGAGCACGCGCGGCCGACGGGCCGCCGTCTCGCGGCGTGAGGTCGGCTCCTCGACATTCGGGGAGGAGACGTGCGCCGGGCTCGCGTCATCGGTCATCAGCTCGCGCAGGTCGACAAGGCACACGACGCTGCCGTCGCCGTCGATCGTCGCGCCGCTGACGAGAGGCAACCGCCCGAAGAAGGGTCCGAGGTCCTTGACGACGAGCTCGAGCTCACCATCGAGCCCGTCCACGGCCCAGGCGACCTGCCGGTCGGCGTGCCGCACGACGACGGCGGCCTTGGCGTCGCGCGCCCCAGGGGCGTCGAGAGCGGCACCGAGATCGAGCAGCGGAAGCGTTGCACCGTGACGCACGACGACGGGTGCTCCGGCGAGCGCGTGCACGGTGGCGTCCTTGAGGGTGATCGACTCGACGATGCCGGGCACCGGCAGGGCATAGCGCTCGTCGCCGATGCGCGCGATGAGGCAACGCAGCACGCCGAGAGTGACGGGAAGCGTCAACGTGAAGGTCGTGCCGAGCCCAGGGGTGCTGCGCAGGTCGACCGCGCCGCCGAGCGCTTCCACCGCGGCATGTACGACGTCCAGGCCGACACCTCGGCCAGACCGTTCGGTCACCTCTTCGGCGGTGCTGAACGACGGCAGGAACAGCATGTTCATCAGTGCGTGGCCGCTGAGCGTCGACTCCGAGGGCAGAAGGCCACGCGCGATGGCGGCAGCGCGCAGGTCCGCCTCGTCGATACCTGCGCCGTCGTCGCTGACCTCCAAGACAACGGTGCCACCGGCGGCACGCGCCGCGACGGTGACCGTCGCCTGCGCAGGCTTGCCCGCAGCGATGCGCTGTGCGGGCGTCTCGCAACCGTGGTCGACGGCGTTGACGACGAGATGCTTCAACGCGTCGGAGACGCCGTCGAGCACCTGCTTGTCGAGCTCGACGTCCTCGCCGACGAGCACCAGCCGCACGTCCTTGCCCGTGTCGGCGGCGACGTCGCGAACCACGCGAGGAAGCCCGGCGACGACTCGGCGTACCGGCACCATCGCGAGCCCCATGGCGCCGTCCCGCACCTGCGCCAGGCGGCCGTGCGCTGCGTCGACGAGCTCGCGGATGTCGCGCGTCGCGGCGGACAGCTGGTCGGCGACGGAGACGAGCCGGTTGAGCGCGAGTGCACTGTCGGCGGACTGCACACTGTCCTTCATGCCGTCCCGCAGAGTGCGAAGCCACCGCGCCTGCTCGACACCGAGCGCGTCGAGAACGACACTCGCGCGTTCGATGCGCCGGGCGTCCAGCTCTGCCTCGCCGACGATGTCCAGCAGCTCGTAGACCTTCTCGGTCGCAACGCGCACGGAGTCGCCGCCGCGGACTCGACGGTCGTCATCGTCCGCCGTGTCGTCGACCGCGCACACCCACTGCGGCACGGTGACGGGGTCCTCACCAGCGATCGCGGCATCGAGAGCGGCGGCCAACGCCTGCAGATGCTCGTCCGGCACCGGCTCGTCGATGCCGGGCATGGCCGACGTGATGCCGTCGCACGACGCCAGGAGCAGGTCGATCAGGTCGCGGCGAACGGTCAACCGGCCGTCGCGAAGGCCGCCAAGCAAGTCCTCGCAGCGGTGAGCGACCTGCAGCACACCGTCGAGCCCGAGCATGCGCGCCGAACCCTTGACGGTGTGCGCGTCGCGGAACAGACCACCGATGACCTGTCGCGGTGAGGGGTGGGACTCGAGCTGCAGGAGGCCGGCCGAAAGCGACGCGACACGTTCCTCGACCTCGGCGCGGAACGTCGCGAGCAGCTCAGGGTCGTCAGCCCACCCTGGCATCGGCTCTCACCCTTCGGACATCGGCGGCGGTCATCGGACTTTGAACCCGCCGAGCGTGTGACGCAGTGCCGTCGCCAGGTCGCGCAGCCGGACAGCCGCCTCCGCGTGCAGGCGGCTGCCCTCGCGGTAGCGGTCGCTCGCTTCCGTAACGGTGCTCATCGCGTTGACGACCGCATCGGAGGCGGAACGCTGCTGCCTGGTCGCCTCGGTGATCTCGCGCGACGCGTGCGTCGTACGGTCGACCATCGCAGCGATTCGCGCGAGTGCATCGACCACGTCCTGCTGCAGCTCTGCACCGACGGCGACCGCTTCGTCGCCGTCCTGGCTGGCTTGCGCGGTCGCGCTGGCCTCGCCCTCGAGCTCGGCGACGATGCCGGCGATGCGGGCCGTGGCGGCGCGCGCCCGGCCGGCGAGTGTGCCGATCTCGGCGGCGACGTTGGTGAAACCCTGGCCGTGCTCGCCGGCACGCGCGGCCTCGATGGTCGCGTTGACCGCGAGCACCGTGGTGCGCTTGGCGAGCTCGTCGATGACGCGGGTGGTGTTCGCGATGCGTCCGATCCGGTCCTTCACACCATCTGCGCGACGAGCCAGGTCGCTGACCCGGTCGGCGATCCGCTCCATCGCGAGGTTGGACTCCTGCACGGCCCGCACGCCCGCGTCGACGTCACGCCGTGTCGTGCCGGCGAACTGCGAGACGCGCACCGCCGTCTCGGCGATCGCGCCTGCGGTTGCTGCGAGCTGCTCGATCGTGGTCGTGGTCTCGGCGACGGCCGCGACCTGCGACTCGGTCGCTGCCGCGTCCTGCTCCGCCGTGCCGGCGAGGTCGAGCGCGCGCGTGGCCAGCTGGTCCGCGACACCGTCCATCTGTCGCACGAGCCGGCGCAGCGCGAGCAGCGTGTCGGCGAAGGCCACGGCCATGCTCGCGGTCACGGGGTCGGCGCCTTCCTGCACGGCGGGGACCCGGCTGAGGTCTCCCCCGGCCACCCGGGCGAGCAGCGAGGAGAGCGCGCGGACGTCTTCTTCCAGTGCCTCGCGGCGACGCTGCGCGGTGTCGGCCGCCTGGCGCGCGAGGCCGGCTAGCGCACCCGCCGACCAACCGGCCGCGGGGAACGTCGGCAGCAGGACGACGAGCCGGCCGAGACCGGCGACGTCCATCGTGTGGGAGATGCCGGCTGCCGTGTAGACGCACGCGGCGGCAACAGCACCGATCGCGAGCCCACGCAGGGGACCGGCGACGGCACCGCTGACCAGCACGATGGGAAGGAAGAGCACCCAGGCCGGACCGGCGACGCCGTTGGCGCTCGCCACGACGCCGGTGACGCCGACCAGGAGCAGCACCATCAGCACCGCGCTCGCGATCCGACGACCGGACGACGCCACGGCGCTCACAGCAGTCCGACCCACGACGTCGGCAAGGGCAAGCGCGACCACGGAGGAGGACAGGCCCCACAGCGCGAACGGCAGCTCGTGCACGTGCAGTGACCGGCCGCCGCCGTATCTCGCGGCCAGCAGCGCCGCCAGTGCCATCAGCACGAAGGCGCCGACGGTCACGAGCTGAGCGACACGCAGCAGTCGCTCGGAGAAGTTCACATCGGCGGCGCGGGCGAGCTCGGGTCCGTCGTCGGTGTCGTCCGCGGGCGCGGAAGGTGCCGGCGGCTCGATGCCCGCGAGTGACGCGAGATCGCGCTCGAGGTCGTTGGGCAGCGCAGTCGGCACCGCCATCGGGGCGGGCCGCTCGGATCCGCGAGGCTGCGCGGATGCGCCGCGCTGACGAGGAAAGCCGAACAGCACGTCCTCGTCAGGGTCGAGCAGGTGCCGCTGGTCGACCGGTGACAGCGCCTCGACGACAGCAGTGTCGCTCGCCGCGCCGGCCACGTCGTGGCCACCACGGCGCGGACGCGGCAGCAGAAGAGCCGCGATGACGTCGTCGGATGACGCGCGCAACCGCTTCACGTCACCCTCCGCACCCAGTCACGATCGTCTCTTGACGTCGTACGACGTCAGCTGACCTTGAACTGCGCGATAGAAGCGCGCAGCTCGGCGGCCAGGACGTTGAGCTGTGCAGCAGCAGCCGCAGCTTGCTTGGAGCCGACGGCGTACTGCCGCGAGACGTCGGAGACCTGGGTCATCGCACCGACGACCTGGTCGGAGGCCGACCGCTGCTGCTGCGTCGCGATGGAGATCTCCTTCGCAGCCGTCGTCGTCTCGTCGACCATGTTGCTGATGCGCTCGAGCGCCTCGACGACGCCACGGGCGAGCTCGGAGCCGGTCCGGACCTCCTTGGCGCCTTCTTCGCTCGCGATGATGGTGGCGTTGGTCTCGGCCTGGATCTCGCCCACGATCGATGCGATCTGACCGGTCGACTCCTGGGCGCGCTCGGCGAGCTTGCGAACCTCGGACGCGACGACGGCGAAGCCCCGCCCGTGCTCACCTGCACGCGCGGCCTCGATCGCGGCATTGAGCGCCAGCAGGTTGGTCTGGTCGGCGAGGTCGTTGATGACCTCGAGGATGCGACCGATCTCCTGGCTCTTCTCACCGAGGGAAAGCGTGCGGGAGGCGATCGAGTCTACGCGGGCGGCGATGGTGTCCATCGCGCCGACGCTGGCTTGCACGGCGCTGCGACCTTCCTCGGCGTGCCGAAGCGTCTCGGCGGCGTAGCGGGCGACCGCTTCGGCCGTCTCGGCGATCTGCGCGGCAGTGGCCGCGAGCTCTTCGATGGTCGACGTGGTCTCGGAGACCGCGGACGACTGCTGGCTCGCGGACGCGGCGTGCTCCTCAGCGGTGGCGAGCAGCTCGCCGGCTGCCGCCGCGATCTGCTCACCGCCACCACGGATCTGCCCGACGAGAGAGCGGAGGTTGGTGAGCGTGTGGCTGAACGCCTCGGTCAGCATCGCCAGTGCGGCGTGGTTGGCCTCACCGCCGTCCAGGTCGACAGCGAGGTCGCCCTCGGCGGCCTTGGCGAGCACGAAGGACAGGTCCTCGACCTTGCGCTGCAGCTCGTCGCGCTCCTGCTTGGCCAGTGCACGCATCGCCCAGACCGACGAAGCCAAGGTGCCGTTGAACCACGCGATGGCCGGGAAGACCGGCACGACCAGCACCAGCCAGGCGGCGGTGCTCGCGTCGAGCGTGTGCGCGATCGCGGACGAGCCGACGAGGCCGGCGCCGGCGAGCAGCCCGAGCAGTGCGGACTGCGCCTGGCGCATCGTCGTCGCAGCGAACAGGACGCTGGGCAGGTAGAGGATCCAGAACGGGCCGCGGACACCGCCGGAGACGGCGCAGGCGCCGGTGACGGTGGTCATCGTGCTGAGGAGCAGAAGCGCGCGGTAGGTCGTGATCCGCTCACGCACGTGCGAGCTGACGCCGTGCAGCATCGGCAGCGTCGTGAGGAGGACGGCGTTCACGATGGCCAGCGACTGCCACGCCAGGAAGGCATAGAGGTGCATATGGACGTCGGAGCCCTGCTCGTTGTGCAGCACGAACGCTCCGGCCAGGGACAGCACGATGCCGCCCCACGTGGCCACGGCCGCCACGCGGCTCAGCCGCTTGGAGAAGTCCACGAAC
>DASSKP010000032.1:0-22605 GCA_035690365.1 Mycobacteriales bacterium | reverse complement strand
TGGGTCGAGACCGACGCCGCCTACCAGTGGCTCTCCGCCGGTCTCACGGTCGAGAAGTTCAAGGAGCTGCTGCCCGAGACGAAGGAGTACGACGTCGACCGCTTCGACCTGCCCAACATCCGAGCGCTCAACTTCGTCATCCACGGTCTGCTCGGCGAGGGAGTCGCGGCAGGCACACGGCAGGACCCGCAGGCGAAGGGCCTCGGCGAGTGGCTGCGTGCGCGGCACGTGAACATCCCGCTGGCGCTGCTCGAGGACGGGGAGGGCGAGTGACCACCGACGCGTGGAGCACCCCCGAGCGGCTGGCCCTTCGGCAGGCCGTGCGGCGGTTCACCGAGACGGAGATCACCCCGCATCTCGACGAGTGGGAGCGAGCCGGTGAGCTGCCGCGCGAGCTGCACGCGAAGGCCGCGGCCGCCGGCCTGCTCGGTGTGGCCTTCCCGGAGGAGGCCGGCGGGCAGGGCGGCGACGCCATCGACTCGACGACGGTGTCCGAGGAGCTCCTCTACTCCGGTGCGTCCAGCGGTCTGCTCGCCTCGCTGTTCACTCACGGCATCGCGCTGCCGCACCTGGTCGCGAGCGGCAACACGGACCTCATCGACCGCTATGCGAAGCCCACGCTCGCCGGTGACCTGATCGGCTCGCTCGCGGTCACGGAGCCCGACGCGGGCAGCGACGTCGCGGGTGTGCGCACGCGCGCCGTCCGCGACGGCGACCACTACGTCGTCAACGGGGCCAAGACGTTCATCACGTCGTCGACCCGCGCCGACTTCGTCACTACGGTCGTGCGCACCGGCGACGACCCGCACCGCGGGTTGTCGCTTCTCGTCGTCGACACCGACACGCCTGGCTTCAACGTCGTGCGCCGGCTGGAGAAGATGGGCTGGCTGTGCAGCGACACCGGTGAGCTGTCGTATGTCGACGTACGCGTCCCGGCGGCCAACATGATCGGGGCCGAAGGCAGCGCGTTCATCCAGGTGGCGCAGCAGTTCGCGAGCGAACGGCTCGGGCTCTCGACACACGCCTACGGCATCGCCCAGCGCGCCTACGACCTCACCGTCGACTACGTCCGCAACCGCACGGCATTCGGAAAGCCACTCATCACCAAGCAGGTCGTCCGGCACAAGCTGGTCGAGATGAAGCGCGCTATCGAGGTGTCGCGGGTCTACTCGCGGCACGTCGTCGAACGCCATGTCGCCGGCGAGCAGGTGTTCGCCGAAGCAGCGCTCGCGAAGAACCAGTCGGTTCAGTCGTGCGAGTTCGTCGTCTACGAGGCGGTGCAGCTGCACGGCGGTGCCGGCTACATGCGGGACACCGAGGTCGAGCGGCACTATCGCGACGCGCGCATCCTCGGGATCGGCGGCGGCGCGACCGAGGTCATGAACGACCTCATCGCCAAGGCGCTCTACGGCTGAACTCGCCCCGGCCCAGCGGCGGGGCGAACCGGCGGCCCCGCTCGCGCGTCGAACAGTCGAGATGAGAACGCGTCTGGTGGCGGGAGGGTTGGCGGCACTGCTGGCATCGGCGGCCGCGTGTGACGCACGGCCGAGCTCGTCGGACCGTCCGCCGCCTGGCCCCTCCGCGTCGATCGGTGGCCGCGCCATCTCGTCCCCGAGGTGCGATGCGCAGCCGGCGCAGCAGGTGCGGGTGGCGCGCAGCGCGATCACGCTCGTCATCCTCTGCCCGGTGTCGGTCGAACCCGGCCCGGTCGTGCGGCTCCTTCCTGACTCGACGCGGTTTGGCCCGGTCGTCCTCGGACTCGCGACACCCGGTCGTCGCTATCCGCCGGGCACCGCGTGTCCGGCCTACGCGGACGTCGCCCAGACGGTGCTGGCGCAGGCCGGCAAGCAGTGGCTGGTCGTCGACCTCCCGCAGGACTCCTGCGGCCATTACCCGCGCGACCTCCTTGCGCTGCTCGCCGAAGCGCGAGCGGCGGCCTGAATACCTCGTGCTACGACGGGAACGCCGAAGACATGAGTGTTACCGCCTTTCAGGACCTACCCATGGCCGACCGCGATCGCGAGTGGGACGGCGCCGCCGCCGAGCAGCGCGTCCGCAAGTGGGCGGGAGCGGAGGACCAGCCGAACGAGAAGTACCGCGACGCCCACGTCTGGTACGACAAGGACAACAAGGACAACTTCACGGCCTACAAGCTGCTCATCGCGGATGTCATCGACGGCAAGCTGTACGCCGTGCCGCGCGGAGTCATGGCGGCGGGCAATGTCATGCAGGGGTCCCGCGGCGGGGTCGACCTCCCGAAGGACGACATCGATCGCGTGAAGAGCCACCTGGCGAAGTACTACGGCAAGATGGACGACGAGGCGCCGTGGGAGCGCTAGCCCGCTGACGCGGGCGTGACAGGGACCGCCAGCGCCTCGATGACCTCCGCACCAGGCAGCCGCCCGAGCGCCTGCCCGGCGAGCACGAGCTTCGACCGTCGCAGCCCTGAGCCGATGACCACGTCGCCGGCGGCCACGACGGCCGCGTCGACGAGGATCGGCCAGTCGGCGGGCAGGCCGATCGGCGTGATCCCGCCGTACTCCATGGCCGTCTCCGCGACCGCGACGTCCATCGGTGCGAACGACGCCTTCCGGGCATCCAGCCGGCGTCGGACGAGACCGTTGACATCCGCGCGGGTCGTGGCGAGAACGATGCACGCCGCCATCGTCGTGACGTCGCCGCGACGCCCGGCGACGATCACGCAGTTGGCGGACGCGGCCGGCAGGACGTCGTACGCCGCGCAGAACGCCGCGGTGTCGGCGAGCTCAGGATCGATCTCCGCCACCCCGACGTCGGCCGCGCCGGGCCAGGACTCGAGGAAGCTCGCGACCGGCGCGGCGAGCAGATCGGGTCGCTCGAGCGCCGGGATGGCGGGCAGCCGCCCGACGTGCAGATCCGCGCTCAACTCGCGGCCGGCGTCCCTTCAGGGATCGTCACGACCGGGTGGTCCGCACCACCGAGTCCCTTGCCGGAGACCAGGTCCACCATCTCCTCGCACCAGAACGCCAGACCGCAGAACTGGTAGGTGAAGAAGCCCTTCGACAACGCCGGGCTGTTCTTCTCGAACACCATGTGGCCGGCGACCTGGAGCGCCCACGACGCCAGGAACATCGGCACGCCGACCTTCGGCCTCGCCGCGATCACCGGCATCGAGAACGCGACCCCCGGGATGCCGACGATGTGCGTCGCCCGCACGCCTTTGGTCGTGTGCTGCGAGCGGTAGTAGTCCATCTTCTCCGCGAAGGACGCGTCGCGTGCAGGTGGTTCGACAGCACCGCGCTGGCCGGGCGTGAGGTCCACAGTCGTCTCCTTGCTCGTCGTGCGGTGGGTCTACCCGGTCCGGCGGACGACGAAGTCGCACAAGGACTCCAACGCCGCTTTCGCAGGCACGTCAGGGAGCGGCTCGAGCGTGGCGCGCGCATCGTCGGCCCACGACTGGACAACGGCGCGCGCCTCGACCATGACCGGGTGTGCGCGCAGGCGCTCGACGACGCTGCGCAGCTCGCTGTCGGCCGACAGATCTCCGCCGAGCGCCTCGAGAAGGTCCGCGTCCGCCGCGTCGTCGCGGCGGCGGAGCAGCAGCACCGGCAGGGTCGGAACACCCTCGCGCAGGTCGGTGCCGGGCGTCTTGCCGGACGCCGCGGACTCCGACGTCACGTCCAGCAGGTCGTCCGAGAGCTGAAAGGCGACGCCGATCCGCTCGCCGAACCGGGTGAGCACCTCGACGGCGGCTTCGTCCGCGCCGGCGAGCATCGCACCGAAGCGCCCCGACGTCCCGATCAGCGACCCGGTCTTGTCGGCCACCACTCGCAGGTAGTGCTCGACCGGGTCATCGTTCTCCGTCGGCCCGACGGTCTCCCGGATCTGGCCCTGCACCAGGCGTTCGAAGGTGCGTGCCTGCAACCGCACCGCCTCCGGGCCGAGGTCGGCAAGGATGTCCGACGCCCGGGCGAACAGGAAGTCACCGGTCAGGATCGCGACCGTGTTGCCCCAGCGGGAGTTGGCGGACACGGCGCCGCGGCGCATGACCGCCTCGTCCATCACGTCGTCGTGGTAGAGCGTGGCCAGGTGAGTGAGCTCGACGACGACGGCGGACGGTACGACGCCCTGTGACGCCGGATCGCCGAACTGAGCCGCCAACAGCACGACGAGAGGGCGGAAGCGCTTCCCGCCGGCTGCGACGAGGTGCTGCGACGTCTCGGTGACGAACGGGTAGTCGCTCTTCACCGAGTCCCGCAGCAGCCCCTCGACCGAGTCGAGGCCCGAGCGCACGGCCGCCTCGAGCTCCGGGTCGTTGAAGTCGATCCCGGAGCCGTTGGAACCGATCGGGTTCGCGGCGGTCATCTCGGCACGCGCTTCCTGGTCGGGACCCGCGGGTCGTCGGTCAGCGCAGGAACGGGACTGCGTGGTTGGCGAGGTCGAGCACGGGCTGCGGGAACACGCCCAGGACTACGGTAACCGCCGCAGCCACGGCGAGGGCCCCTGCGGTGCCCGTCCCCGGCATGACGACGACCGGGCCGTCGGCCACCGGCTCGGCGAAGAACATCATCACGATCACGCGGATGTAGAAGAACGCCGCCATCGCGCTCGCGATGACGCCGACGACGACGAGCGGCGTCGCGCCGCCGGAGACCGCGGCGCTGAACACGGCGAACTTGCCGGTGAACCCCGAGGTCAGCGGGATGCCGGCGAGTGCCAGCAGGAACAGCGCGAACATCCCCGCGACCAGAGGAGAGCGCCGACCCAGGCCGGCCCACCGCGACAGATGGGTGGCCTCGCCGTCCGGGTCGCGGACCAGGGTGAGGATGCCGAAGGCGCCGACGGTCGTGAGGCCGTAGGTGAGCAGGTAGAACAGCGATCCCGAGAGTCCGGAGCGGTTGAGCGCAACCACGCCGACGAGGATGAACCCCGCGTGCGCGACCGACGAGTAGGCGAGCATGCGCTTCACGTCGGTCTGGGTCACGGCGAGGATCGAGCCGGCGACCATCGTCAGGATCGCGACACCCCACGCGACCGGTCGCCAGTCCCACCCGAGGCCGCCGAACGCGACGTAGAAGACGCGCAGCAACGCCCCGAATGCGGCCACCTTCGTCGCTGCGGCCATCAACACGGTGATCGGCGTGGGAGCGCCCTGGTAGACGTCGGGAATCCAGGAGTGGAACGGGACCGCGCCGACCTTGAAGAGCAAGCCGACGCCGAGCAGGGCCATGCCGAGGAAGAGCAGCGTGTCAGGGTGCGTGCCCGCAGCGGCGGAGTCGTGGATCGCGGCGAGCGACACCGACCCGGAGTAGCCGTAGAGGAGTGCGAGCCCGTAGAGGAAGAACGCCGAGGAGAACGCTCCGAGGAGGAAGTACTTCACCGCGGCCTCCTGGCTGAGCAGCCGGCGACGCCGAGCGAGCCCGCACATGAGGTAGAGCGGCAGTGACAGCACCTCGAGCGCCACGAAGAGCAGCAGCAGGTCGTTCGCAGCCGGGAAGAGCAACATGCCCGCGACCGCGAACATCAACAGCGGGAAGACCTCGCTCTGTGCCCGGCCGGACGCGGCGACAGCGCGCTCCTCGGACGAGCCGGGAAGCGTCGCCGCCTGCGCGACGAGCGAGCCGCCACCCGCGCCTGGGGAACGATCTGCGACGAGCAGCACGCTGGCCACACCGATCAGCGCGATGGTGCCCTGCATGAACAGTGCGGGTCCGTCGACGGCGATGGCACCGGCGGCCGTGATCTCGTGGGAGTGCGCCAGCAAACACACCGCGACGAAGGCGCCGATCAGACCGGCGAGAGCGACGACGACCTGCGCGGGCCAGCGGACGAGCCTGGGCGCGAACGCCTCGACGAGCACACCGACGATCGCAGCCCCGCTGACGATGAGGATCGGCGCCAGCGCGGAGTAGGAGATCGAGGGCGCGGTGAAGTCGGCCGCGATCGGCGTCACTTGCTTCCTCCGTTCGACGCCGCAGCGGGATGCGGCGGAGCCGGGTCGTGGGTGCGGACCTGGCTGAAGCTGCTCTTGACCGACGGTGTGATGACGTCGAGCAGCGGCTTGGGGTAGACGCCGAGTGCGACGAGCACGACGACGATCGGCGCGATGACCCACGCCTCGCGCCGGTCGAGGTCGCGGAAGTTCTCGACGCCCTCGCGGACCGGCCCGTGGATCGTGCGCTGGATCATCCAGAGCACGTAGACGGCGGCCAGGATGATGCCGAAGGTCGCTACGACAGCGAACCAGCGGTGCACCGTGAAGGTGCCGGCGAGGACGAGGAACTCGCTGACGAACGTCGACAGCCCCGGCAACGACAGCGCAGACAGACCGGCGACCAGGAACATCGCGCCCAGCCACGGGGCGACCTTCGCCGCCCCGCCGAAGTCGTCGACGAGCCGCGAGCCGCGACGGGTCGCGAGGAAGCCCACGATGATGAACAGCGCGCCGGTGGAGAAGGCGTGGTTGACCATGTAGAGCGTCGCGCCGGAGCCCCCCTGCGACGTGAACGCGAACACGCCCAACGCGATGAAGCCGAAGTGCGACACGGACGAGTAGGCGACGAGTCGCTTCATGTCCCGCTGACCGACTGCGAGCAGGGCGCCGTAGAGCACACCGACCACGCAGAGCGCCAGAACCCACGGCGCGTAGGTCTTGGCAGCGTGCGGGAACAGCGGGATGCAGAAGCGAAGGAAGCCGAACGTGCCGACCTTGTCCAGCACGCCGACGAGCATCACCGCGACGCCGGTCGGCGCCTCCGCAGCGGCGTCGGGCAGCCACGTGTGGAACGGCCACAGCGGCGCCTTGATCGCGAACGCGATGAAGAACCCGAGGAACAGTGCGTTCTGCTCGGCGTCCGAGAGGTGCACGCGCGTGGCGAGAGTGCGGTAGTCGAAGGTGCCATGCCCCAGCTGGTGCGACGAGACGACGAACAGTGCGATGACGGCGACGAGCATGAGGAGGCCGCCGAACAGCGAGTAGAGCAGGAACTTCACTGCGGCGTAGGAGCGCCGGGGGCCGCCGTACGACCCGATCAGGAAGTAGATCGGGATCAGCATCGCCTCGAACAGCACGTAGAAGAAGAAGACGTCGAGAGAGCCGAAGACGCCGATGACGATCGCCTCGGTGGCCATCATCAGCGCGAAGAAAGTGGGGACGCTCCGCTCGCCGAGGTCCGCCTCGTGCCAGGACGAGAGGACGATGACGGGCGTCAGCACCGCGGTCATCAGGATCAGCGCAAGACCGATGCCGTCGACGCCGACGGCGTAGTGCGCGCCGAACGCCTTGATCCAGTCGTGGCTCTGCACGAACTGGAACCGCGCGCCGTTGGTGTCGTAGGCGATCGCCATCGCCACCGCGCCGACGAGCGTCAGCAGCGAGGCGCCGAGCGCCACGAGCTTGGCCGACTGCCGGGCGAACAGCGCAGCAACCGAGCCGAGGAGCGGGATGACGGCGAGGACGGTCACCCACGGGAAGCCGGTCGATGAGGTCATGTCGTCACCCCACCCGCACCAGCAGGAGGGCGGCCGTGACCGCGAAGGCACCGATGAGCATCGACAGCGCGTAGGAACGGGCGAAGCCGGTCTGCGACCGCCGTAGTCGAGCGCTCGTCCCGCCGATGAGCGCAGCCAGCCCGTTGACACCACCGTCGACGCCGCGACCGTCGAAGTAGACGAGCGCGCGAGTCAGGTACGCGCCCGGTCGCATGAGGACGTTCTCGTTGATCGCGTCGCCGTAGAGCGACCGTCGCGCGGCCCATGTCAACGGCGTGACGTTGAGCGGCTGCTCAACGGGCACCGGCTTGCGTGCCACGAGCCACCACGCCGCCAGCACACCTCCGGCCACGACGAGCAGCGTGAGCAGCGTGAGAACGAGGGGCGCGATCGTGTGCGCGCCGACCTCGACACTGCGTCCGACCGCCGGCACGAGGAAGTTCTGCAGGGCTCCCCCGAGCACGAGCAGGCCACCCACGAGGATCGACCCGGCGGCCAGGATCGCCATCGGGACGAGCATGACGTTGGGCGACTCGTGCGGATGCGCATCCTTCGCCCATCGCCGGTTGCCGAAGAACGTCATGATCATCAGCCTTGACATGTAGAAGGCGGTGACTCCGGCGCCGATCAGGGCGACCAGCCCCAGGATCCAGCCCTCGGCGCCGCCCTTGTCGAACGCGGCCTCGATGATCTTGTCCTTCGAGAAGAAGCCGGCGAACGGCGGCAGCCCGATGATCGCGAGGTAGCCGAACCCGAACGTCCAGAACGTCCAGGGCATGACGGTCCGCAACCCGCCGTAGCGGCGCATGTTCACCTCGTCGTTCATGCCGTGCATGACCGAGCCGGCGCCGAGGAACATGTTGGCCTTGAAGAAACCGTGGGTCAGCAGGTGCAGGATGCCGATGGCGTATACCCCTGGCCCGAGCCCGACGGCAAGCATCATGTAACCGATCTGGCTCATCGTCGACGCGGCGAGAACCTTCTTGATGTCGTCGTACGCGCATCCGATGATCGCGCCCATGACGAGCGTCACGGCGCCGACGATCTCGACCGCGACGCGCGCGTCCGGAGCGACGTTGTAGATCGCGCCGGACCGCGCGACGAGGTAGACGCCGGCGGTCACCATCGTCGCCGCATGGATGAGCGCCGACACCGGCGTCGGGCCTTCCATCGCGTCGAGCAGCCACGACTGCAGCGGTGCCTGCGCGCTCTTGCCGCAAGCGCCGAGCAGGAGGAGCAGGCCGACCGCCGTCATCGTCGTCCGCTGTGCACCCTGCGCGGCAGGGAAGACATCGGCGAACGCGAACGAGCCGAAGGTCGTGAACATCAGCATGATCGCCAACGACAGACCGAGGTCACCGACGCGGTTGACCACGAACGCCTTCTTCGCCGCCACGGCGGCGGACGGTTTGTAGGACCAGAAGCCGATGAGCAGGTACGACGCCAGACCGACGCCCTCCCAGCCGACGTACAGCAGCAGGTAGTTGTCGGCAAGGACCAGCAGCAGCATGGCCGCGACGAACAGGTTGAGCTCGCCGAAGAACCGGCGCCGGTCCGGGTCGTGCTCCATGTAGCCGACCGAGTAGATGTGGATCAGCGAGCCCACACCGGTGATCAGCAGGACGAAGACGAGGGACAGCGGGTCGAGGAGAAGATTGGCGTCGGCGTGAAAACCGGCCACGGGGACCCACGAGAACAGGTGCTGGTCGAGCTGCCGCGACTGGCCGCCGTCGCGGCCGATCAACGCGAAGAACTCCACGACAGCGATGACGAACGACAGCACCGGAGTCGCGCAGCCGAGCAGGTGTCCCCACGCGTTGGTGCGGCGGCCGCCGAGCAGCAGCACCGCAGCGCTGGCCGCAGGGAGCGCGACCAGCAGCCAGGTCAGGTGGAAGACACCGGTCGGCGACGCGTAGGCCGGCGCTTGGGCGAGCAGGGTCATCGTCGGCCCTCAGTACTTCAGCAGGTTGGCGTCGTCGACCGAAGCCGACCGGCGTGCGCGGAAGATGGACATGATGATGGCGAGGCCCACGACGACCTCTGCCGCGGCGACGACCATCACGAAGAAGGCGATGATCTGGCCGTCGAGGCTGCCGTTCATACGGGCGAACGTGACAAGCGTCAGGTTGACCGCGTTGAGCATCAGCTCGATGCACATGAAGACGACGATCGCGTTGCGCCGCGTCAAGACCCCCACCGTGCCGATGCTGAAGAGGATGGCGGACAGGTAGAGGTAGTAGTCGACACTCACCGGCCGAGCTCCTTCACGGTCTCGTCGGTGTGCGGACGAGCGGCCGACACCTGGAGGTGCTCGGGTACGCTGCCTGGAGCCACGGACCCGTCCGGCAGCAGAGCAGGCGTGTCGATCGCGTCGTGATCGGCGTAGACACCCGGCCCGGGAAGCGGCGCCAACGCGGCACCACCGCGGCGGACCCGCTCGAGCATGAGCTCCTTCTGCGTCCGCCGCGGCTCGATCCGCTCACGGTGCGCCAGCACCATCGCACCGAGACCCGCGGTGATGAGAAGGGCGCTCGTCGCCTCGAAGGCGAACACATAGGTGCTGAACAGCTTCTCGGCGATCGCGACGACGTTGCCCTGGTCGGCCTGCACCGCCGCCAGGCCCTTGGTGTGGAACGAGCCGAGCGCCCCGGCCAGCGTGACGACGAGCAGGACGGCGAAGCCGAGTCCGAGCAGCGTCGCGGCGACTCGCTGCCCGCGGAGCGTCTCGACGAGCGAGTCCGTCGTGTCGACACCGATGAGCATCAGCACGAAGAGGAACAGCATGAGGACGGCACCGGTGTAGACGACCACCTGCACGACCGCGAGGAACGGTGCGTCCTGCGTCGTGTAGAACGCCGCGAGCGACAGCATCACCACGGCAAGAAGCACCGCTGCATGCACAGCGCTTCGCACGAGGATCAGAGCCAGCGCGGCAAGCACAGCGACCGGGGCGAGGAACCAGAAGACGATCGCCTCGTGCGTCGAGGTCGCGCCGGCTGCCAGGACGACGCTCATGCGCCGCCCTCCGCCGACGAGGGAGTCGGGGCGCCACCGACGTAGTAGGCCTTCTCGTCGTCGCCGAGCCGCATGGGGTGCGGCGGCGCCTCCATGCCGGACAGCAGCGGCGAAAGCAGCTGGTCCTTCGTGAAGATGAGGTCCTGACGGCTGTCGTCGGCGAGCTCGTACTCGTTGCTCATCGTCAACGCGCGCGTCGGGCAGGCCTCGATGCACAGACCGCAGAAGATGCAGCGCAGGTAGTTGATCTGGTAGACGCGGCCGTAGCGCTCGCCCGGCGAGAAACGCTCCTCTTCCGTGTTGTCCGCGCCTTCGACGTAGATGGCGTCGGCAGGACACGCCCACGCGCAGAGCTCGCAGCCGATGCACTTCTCCAGGCCGTCGGCGTGCCGGTTGAGCACGTGCCTGCCGTGGTAGCGCGGAGCCGTCGGACGCTTCTCCTCCGGGTACTCCTCGGTGACCGGCTTCTTGAACATCGTCGTGAGGGTCACACCGAAGCCGGCGACCGGTGCGAAGAAGTCCTTCAACGGGTTGCCACGCTCGGCAGAGTTCTCGGGGCGACGCGGCTCGTCAGTCGGCTCAGTCACCGACCACCTCCGTGGTGTCGGTCTGGTGGGGCGTGACGTCGTGAACGGGAGGCCCGCCGGACAGCACCGGGATCGGGAACGCGGAGTGCACCGGCTCCAGCTCCTCTTCCTCTTCGTTCACAACCGCTCGGTTCTCACCCAGGAAGGACGCGATGAGCACGACGAGAGCCAGCGGGATGCCGACGAAGGCCAGGGTCTGCAGTCGCGTCCGGCCCTCGTTGGTCAGCTCGCGGAACGCGGCCACGATCATGATCCAGACCAGGCTGGCGGGGATGAGGACCTTCCACCCGAGCGCCATGAACTGGTCGTAGCGCAGCCGCGGCAGCGTCGCCCGCAGCCAGTAGAAGAAGAAGATGATGAGCAGGACCTTGCCGAGGAACCACAGAATCGGCCACCAGCCGGTGTTCAGCACGTTGTGGTCGATGAGCGACAGCGGCCACGGTGCCCGCCAGCCGCCGAGGAACAACGTCGTGGCAAGAGCGGAGACCGTCGTCACGTTGATGTACTCCGCGAGGAAGAACATCGCGAACTTGATCGACGCGTACTCCGTGTGGAAGCCGGCGACGAGCTCGGTTTCTGCTTCCGGCAGGTCGAACGGCGCGCGGTTGGTCTCGCCCACCATCGCGACCATGTACATCAGGAACGACGGGATGAGCGGCAGGGCGTACCAGAGCTTCGATTGCGCCGCGACGATCTCACTCGTCGACAGCGAGCCGGAGTAGAGGAAGACCGCCGCGAGAGCGAGGCCCATCGCGACCTCGTAGGAGATCACCTGGGCGGCGGAGCGCAGCGCGCCCAGCACGGGATAGGGCGACTGCGAGGACCAGCCGGCCAGGACGATGCCGTAGACGCCGATCGATGCCATCGCGAGGATGAACAGGACCGCGACCGGCAGATCGGTGATCTGCAGCGGGGTGTGATGCCCGAAGATCGAGACGACCGGGCCGACGGGGATGACCGCGAAGGACAGGAACGCCGGGATCGACGCGACCAGCGGCGCGACGATGTAGAGCGGCTTGTCGACAACCGCGGGGATCAGGTCTTCCTTGAGCATGAGTTTGACGCCGTCGGCAAGGCTCTGCAGCAGCCCGAACGGCCCGACCCGGTTGGGTCCCGGGCGCTGCTGCATGCGGCCGAGGATCCGCCGCTCGGCCCAGATCTGCAGAAGCGTCGTCACCAGCAGGAACACGAAGATGACGAGCGCCTTGATGACGATCAGCCACCACGGGTCGCGGCCGAACGCTCCCAGGTGGGCACCGCCGCTCGTCGACGCAGCGAGTACGCCGGTCACTGGGCACTCCCCGCGCTGACCCGTACGACGTCACCCGAGCCGGCACCCAGCGCTGTGCGCACGTGTGAGCCCGGCGAGCAGGTCGGCAGCCACACGACACCGTCAGCCATGTCCGGCGTCACCGCCACCGGCAGCGTCACCTCACCGCGATCGGTCTGCACCGTGACCGGTCCGCCGTCAACGGCTCCGATCTCCTTCGCCGTCGTCGCGGAAAGACGCGCGACGGCAGGTTTGCGGGTGCCCGCGAGGTACGGCTCGCCGTCCTGCAGCCGGCCGTCGTCGAGGAGCAGATGCCAGGTCGCGAGGACGGCGGAGCCGCCGCCGGCGTTCTCGGGTCGCCCGGCCGCCTCCTGCGGATCCGCTGGTCGCGCGCCGGTCCATCCACCCAGCTGCTGGATCTCGGCCTGGACCGCGGCGGCCGTCGGTGTCCCGAGGGTCACGCCCATCGCTTCGGCGATCCAGTCGAGGACGCGTGCGTCCGGCAGGGCGCCCGTCTGCTCCAAGGTCGCGTCGAACAGCCGGACGCGACCTTCCCAGTCGAGGTAGGAGCCGGACTTCGCCACGGCCGGCGCGACGGGGAGGACCACGTCGGCGCGGTCGGTCACCGCGGAGTCGCGCAGCTCGAGGCTGACGACGAACGGCGCGTTCTCGAGCGCCTCCAAGGCGAGCTGGGTATCGGCGAGATCGGCAGGGTCGATGGCGCCGACGACGAGTGCCAGCTCGCCGGCCGCCGCAGCCTGGAGGATCGCGTCGCCGTCGCGACCGGGCTCGCTCGGAAGCGTCGCGCCGCCCCACACGGAGCTCACCTGGTCGCGGGCCGACCCGTCGCTCAACGGGCGCCCGCCGGGCAGCACACCGGGAAGGCACCCCGCCTCGAGCGCCCCGCGGTCACCTGCACGGCGGGGCACCCAGCCGAGCTTGGCGCCCGTGACTGCCGCGAGCTTCGCGACCGACGAGAGTCCACCCGCGACGGTCGCGAGCCGCTCGCCGACGAGGATGACGGCACCGGACTGACGCAGGGCTTCCGCAGCGAGCACACCGGCGTCGTCGAGGTCGTTGCTGCGGCTGCTCAGTGCCCCGAGCACCTGCGCCTCGGCACCCGGTGCCGCGGCGAGCAGGCGCGCGGACAGCTTGGCCGAGCCCGACGAGCGGAACGGCGCGACGGTGAACACCTGCTGCTGGTGCTGCGCGACGGCCTTGCGGAGCCGCAGGAAGACGATCGGCGACTCCTCCTCCGGCTCGAAGCCGACGAGCAGCACCGCGGGTGCGGACTCGATGTCGTCGTACGTCGTCTCGAGGTAGCGGCCGGCGACGCGCGCGGCGAGGAAGTCGCGCTCCTCGGCGGAGTGCGGGCGGGCCCGGAAGTCGATGTCGTCGGTGCCGAGCGCAACGCGCGCGAACTTCGAGTAGGCGTAGGCGTCCTCGACGGTCAACCGGCCACCAGTCAGCACGCCGGTCTTGCCGCGGTGCTGAGCGAGACCGGCGGCGGCGCGCTCCAGCGCCTCGCTCCACGACGCCTCGACGAGGTAGCCGTCGGCGTCGCGGATGAGCGGCGTGGTCAGGCGGTCCTTCGCGGTGGCGTACTGGAACGCCCACCGCCCCTTGTCGCAGTTCCACTCCTCGTTGACCGCGTCGTCGGCACCCGCGAGCCGGCGCAGGACCTTGCCGCGACGCCAGTCGGTGCGCTGCTGGCAGCCGGACGAGCAGTGCTCGCAGACGCTCGGCGTCGAGACGAGGTCGAACGGCCGCGCCCGGAAGCGGTACTGCGCGCCGGTGAGCGCACCCACCGGGCAGATCTGCACCGTGTTGCCGGAGAAGTACGACGCGAACGGCTCGTCGGTGTAGATCGCGACCTGCTCGAGTGCGCCGCGCTCGAACAGCTCGATGAACGGGTCACCGGCGATCTGCTGCGAGAACCGCGTGCATCGTGCGCACAGCACGCAGCGCTCACGGTCGAGCAGCACCTGCGACGAGATCGCGATCGGCTTCTCGTAGAGCCGCTTCTCGTCGCGGAACCGGCTCTCGCCGTAGCCGTTGGACAGCGTCTGGTTCTGCAACGGGCACTCGCCGCCCTTGTCGCAGACCGGGCAGTCAAGGGGGTGGTTCAGAAGCAGGAACTCGAGGTTGCCTGCTTGCGCCTTCTCCGCGACCGGCGACGTCAGCTGGGTCTTGACGACCATCCCGTCGGTGACGGTCGTCGTGCACGACGCGAGTGGCTTGCGCTGCCCTTCGACCTCGACGATGCACTGCCGGCATGCACCCAACGGCTCCAGCAGCGGGTGGTCGCAGAACCGCGGGATCTGGATCCCGAGCATCTCGGCCGCGCGGATGATCAGGGTGTTCTTCGGCACCGTGATCTCGATGCCGTCGATCGTGCAGGTGACGGTCTCGGTCATCGAGCAGCTCCCGCCGCGAAGAGAGTCGAGGCCATCGGGTCGAACGGGCAGCGACCCTGCTCCCAGTGGGCGATGTACTCGTCCTTGAAGTACTGCACGGACGAGGTGATCGGGCTGGTCGCGCCGTCGCCGAGTGCACAGAAGGCGCGGCCGAGGATGTTGTCGCAGGCGTCGAGCAGCGTGTCGATGTCCTGCGCGTCGCCCTCGCCCTTCTCCAGCCGGTCGAGGATCTGCACCATCCAGTAGGTCCCTTCGCGACACGGCGTGCACTTCCCGCACGACTCGTGTGCGTAGAACTCGGTCCATCGGAGCACCGCGCGCACGACGCACGTCGTGTCGTCGAAGATCTGCAGTGCCTTCGTCCCCAGCATCGATCCGGCGGCGCCGACACCCTCGTAGTCGAGGGGCACGTCGAGATGCTCGGCGGTGAGGATCGGGGTCGACGACCCGCCCGGCGTCCAGAACTTCAGCTCGTGTCCCGCGCGGACACCACCGGCGAGCTCGAGCAGCTCGCGCAAGGTGACGCCGAGCGGCGCTTCGTACTGACCGGGGCGCGCGACGTGTCCGGACAGCGAGAAGAGCGTGAAGCCCGGCGACTTCTCGGTGCCGAACTTGCGGAACCACTCGACGCCGTTGTCGACGATGGCCGGCACGCTGGCGATCGACTCGACGTTGTTGATGACCGTCGGGCTGGCGTAGAGACCGGCGACGGCGGGGAACGGCGGCCGCAACCGCGGCTGACCGCGGTAGCCCTCGAGCGAGTCGAGAAGCGCGGTCTCCTCGCCGCAGATGTAGGCGCCCGCGCCGGCATGGACGACGAGCTCGAGCGAGAAGTCGGTGCCCAGGACCTTGGCGCCGAGGATGCCGGCGTCGTAGGCCTCCTTGACGGCGGCCTGCAGCCGGCGGACGACGTGCAGCACCTCGCCACGCACGTAGATGAAGGCGTGGTTGGCCCGGATCGCATACGAGGCGATGACCACGCCCTCGATGAGGACGTGCGGGTTGGCCAGCATGAGCGGGATGTCCTTGCAGGTCCCCGGCTCGGACTCGTCGGCGTTGACCACGAGGTAGTGCGGCTTGCCGTCGCCCTGCGGGATGAAGCCCCACTTGTTACCGGTCGGGAAGCCGGCGCCGCCACGGCCGCGCAGGCCGGAGTCCTTGACCAGCTGGATCACGGCGTCCGGGTCCATCGCGAGCGCCTTGCGCGCGGCGGCGTAGTCGCCGCCGTAGCCCTGGAGCGTCCACGGCCGGTCGGCGTCCCAGTTGTCGGACAGGACGGGGGTCAGGTCCATCTACTTCCGACCCTCCCGTTCGCGTGCGATGCGCAGTCCTTCCAACGTCGCCGGACCGGCCGCCTCGCCCTCGTCGGCACGGCCGTCGTAGAAGCCCGCGAGCACCCGCTCGGCCTCGCGCCAGGTGCACACCGACTCCGCGCCCCGGGTCGGCTTCACCGGGCTGCCGGCACGCAGGCCGTCGACCAGCTGCTTGGCGGACTCCGGTGTCTGGTTGTCGAAGAACTCCCAGTTGACCATCACGACGGGGGCGTAGTCGCACGCCGCATTGCACTCGACGTGCTCGAGGCTCACCTTGCCGTCGTCGGTGACGCCGTTCTGCTCGTCGATGCCCAGGTGGTTCTTCAGCTCGGAGTAGATCGCGTCGCCGCCCATGACGGCGCACAGCGTGTTGGTGCACACACCGACGTGGAAGTCACCGACAGGGCGTCGCTTGTACATCGTGTAGAAGGTCGCGACCGCGCCGACCTCGGCCTTGGTCAGGCCGAGCAGCTCGGCGCACATGCCGATGCCCTCCGGCGTGACGTAGCCCTCTTCGGCCTGCACGAGGTGCAGCATCGGCAGCAGCGCGGAGCGCGCCTTCGGGTAGCGCGCCATCAGCTCGCGCGCCTGCTCACGCGTCGTGTCGGACAGCGCCATCAGCGATCCACCCCGCCCATGACCGGGTCGATGCTCGCGACGCTCGCGACGACGTCCGAGATCATGCCGCCCTCCGTCAGCGCCGGCACCGCCTGCAGGTTGGTGAACGATGGGTCGCGCAGGTGCACGCGGTACGGCCGCGTCCCACCGTCGCTGACCACGTGCGCCCCGAGCTCGCCGCGCGGCGACTCGATCGGCACGTAGGCCTGGCCCGGCGGCACCCGGAATCCCTCGGTCACGAGCTTGAAGTGATGGATGAGCGCTTCCATCGACTCGCCCATGATGTGCCGGATGTGGTCGAGCGAGTTGCCGAGACCGTCGCCACCGAGCGCGAGCTGCGCAGGCCAGGCGATCTTCTTGTCCTCGACCATGATCGGTCCTGGCTGCAGCCGGTCGACCGCCTGCTCGATGATGTTCAAGGACTGCCGCATCTCGTTCATCCGGACGATGTAGCGCGCGTAGTTGTCGCCCGCCGTCTCGGTGACCACGTCGAACTCGTAGTTCTCGTAACCGCAGTAGGGCATCTCGCGGCGCAGGTCCCAGGGAAGCCCCGCGGCGCGCAGCAGCGGGCCGGTCACGCCGAGCTGGATGCATCCGCTGACGTCGATGGTGCCGACGTCGCGAAGCCGCCGCAGCCAGATCGGGTTGGCCGACAGGATCGACTCGTACTCGTCGACCTTCGCCCGCATGTAGGGCACGAAGTCACGGATCTTGTCGACCGCACCCGGCGGCAGGTCCTGAGCGAGGCCGCCCGGACGGATGTACGCATGGTTCATGCGCAGGCCGGTGATCATCTCCAGGATCGCGAGGATCTGCTCGCGCTCACGGAAGCCGTAGAGCATCAGAGACAGCGCGCCGACCTCCATGCTGCCGGTCGCGAGCCAGACGAGGTGCGAGGCGATCCGGTTGAGCTCCATCACGAGGACGCGGATGACGTTGACCCGCTCCGGGATCTGGTCCTCGATGCCCAGCAGCCGCTCGACGCCCAGGCAGTAGGTCGCCTCGTTGAACAGCGGCGAGAGGTAGTCGCAGCGGGTGATGAACGTGACCGCCTGGGTCCAGTTGCGGAACTCCATGTTCTTCTCGATGCCGGTGTGCAGGTAGCCGATGACGACGCGCGTGCGCGCGACCGTCTCGCCTTCCAGCTCCAGCACGAGACGCAGCACGCCGTGGGTCGACGGATGCTGCGGACCCATGTTGACAACGATCCGCTCGCTCTCGAGCGGGTCGACCGCGCTGACGATCTCGTCCCAGTCACCGCCGCCGACGGTGAACACCCGGCCGGTGTCGTCGGACGCGGCGCCGCCGTACGGGTCGTCGGCGGAGTACGTCGACGTGTACGTCGTCTCACTCATGCGTAGCTCCGACGGGTGTCGGGCGGAGGAATCTGCGCGCCCTTGTACTCCACCGGCACACCGCCGAGCGGATAGTCCTTGCGCTGCGGGTGGCCGGGCCAGTCGTCCGGCATCTCGATGCGGGTGAGCGCGGGATGCCCGTCGAAGACGATGCCGAAGAAGTCCCAGGTCTCCCGCTCGTGCCAGTTGGCGGTCGGGTAGACCTCCGTGACGCTCGGGACGTGCGGGTCCTCGGTCGTGACGGACACCTCGAGCCGCAGCCGCCGGCGGTGCGTCATCGACAAGAGGTGGTAGACCGCGTGCAGCCGGCGGCCGGTCGGGTCGTTGGGGTAGTCGACGCCCGACACCGACGAGCAGAGCTCGAAGCGCAGCCGCGGGTCGTCGCGCAGCACGCGACAGATCTCGACGATCGCCTCGCGCTTGACGAACAACGTGAGCTCGCCGGCATGGACGACCACGCGCTCGATCGAGTCGGAGAAACCGGCGAACGCCTTCTCCAACGTGTCGGCCGCCTCGTCGAACCAGCCGCCGTAGGGGCGCGGCGAGGAGGCGAGGTCGGCGGTGCGCACCGCGATGCCGCCGAAGCCCGAGGTGTCGCCGAAGCCACTGGCCCCGAACATGTCTCGGCGCCCGTGTACGACGTCACTCGAGGCACCCACGCCCTGCGGCTGCTGGGGCTCCGGCGACGCACCCTGCTCGCTCATACGCGGTCCCCCGGCAGCGGCGCGGGGAACGTGAGCTCCACGCCGACCGGCAGGCCCTTGGACGCGCGCGTGTCACGAACGATGGGCTTCTCGTACGGCGACTCGTCGAGCGTCGTCCATTCCGGCTTGCCGTTGATCGGGCCGGTGCGGATCTTGTCGTGGAGCTTGAGAATCGCGTCGAGCAGCATCTCCGGCCGCGGCGGGCAGCCGGGGAGGTACATGTCGACGGGCACGACGTGGTCGACGCCCTGGACGATCGCGTAGTTGTTGAACATGCCGCCGCTGCTGGCGCAGACACCCATCGCGAGTACCCACTTGGGCTCGGGCATCTGGTCGTAGATCTGGCGAAGGACCGGCGCCATCTTCTGCGACACGCGCCCGGCGACGATCAACAGGTCGGCCTGCCGCGGTGTCGCGCTGAAGCGCTCCATGCCGAACCGCGCGATGTCGAACCGCGGACCGCCGACCGCCATCATCTCGATCGCGCAGCACGCGAGACCGAACTGCGCCGGCCACAGGGAGTTCTTCCGCGCGATGTTGAGCATCTTCGCGACGGTCGTCAGCAGCACTCCGCTCGGGAGCTTTTCCTCGAGGCCCATGTCAGTCCCAGTCGAGTCCGCCGCGACGCCACACGTAGGCGTAGACGACGAACACCGTGAGGATGAACATCACCATCTCGACGAGCCCGAACAGTCCGAGCTTGTCGAAGGTGACGGCCCACGGATAGAGGAAGATGATCTCGATGTCGAACACGATGAACAACATCGCCGTGAGGTAGTACTTCACCGGGAACTTGTGGCCCCGGAACGCCTGCGGCGACGGCTCGATGCCGCACTCGTAGGGCTCGAGCTTGGCGCGGTTGAACCGTTTCGGCCCGGTCAGCGACCCGGCGATGACGGAGAACACCGCGAACCCGGCGGCGAGAACGAGAAGGACGAGGATGGGAACCACGTCGTCTTCCTCCTCCGATTCGGTCGCTGACCGGCGGTCAGTCTAGGTGTGCGGGCGGGTTGTCTTACGCGGCGGGGGCCAGGCGGTTCAGCCCGTTGATCAGCCGGTCCATCGCATCACCGGACCGTGGGTCAGTGAGGTTGGCGAGCAGCTTGAGGCAGAACCTCATGAGCGTCGGATGCGGGAGTCCGTGACGCGTGGCGAGCTTCATCACGGACGGGTGACCGATCGCCTTCACGAACAGCCGGCCGACCGTGTAGTAGCCGCCGTACTCCGCGTCGAGCGCGGCGCGGTAACCGCTCAACGTGCGCTCGCGCCGGGCGTCGTCCACGGCGGCCAGCGCCTGCGCGACGACGTCCGCGGCGAGCCGGCCGGACTCCATCGCGTAGGCGATGCCCTCGCCGTTCATCGGGTTGACCATGCCGCCCGCGTCACCGACGAGGAGGACGCCGTCGGCGTAGTGCGGCTTGCGGTTGAAGCCCATCGGCAGCGCGGCGCCTCGCGTCGGGCCGGTCGCGTTCTCCTCGACGAAGCCCCAGTCGGGCGGAAGGTGCGCGAGCCAGCGGTCCAGCATGGCGCGGTAGTCGGTCTTGCCGAACGCGTCGGACGTGTTGAGGATGCCGAGACCGACGTTGCTGGTGCCGTCACCGACGCCGAAGATCCAGCCGTAGCCGGGAAGCAGCCGGCCGGTGCCGGGCTCGCCGTCCCACAGCTCGAGCCACGACTCCAGCCAGTCGTCGTCGTGTCGCGGGGAGCGGAAGTAGCGGCGGTAGGCGACACCCATCGGCCGGTCCTCGCGGCGGCGCCAGCCGAGCGCGAGGGAGAAGCGCGACGAGTTGCCGTCGGCGACGATCGTCACCGGTGCGCGGAAGGTCACCGGCTCGCCGGTGCTCTTGGGGGTGGCGGTCACGCCGACCACCCGACCCGTGCGCTCGTCGCGGACCGGGCCGGTGACGGTGGTGTTCTCGTGCAGGCGCGCACCGGCCTTCTGCGCCGCGCGGGCGAGGATCTCGTCGAAGTCCTGCCGCGGGCGCACGAGCCCGTACGACGGGAAGCTCGCCAGGTCGGGCCAGGGCATCTCCAGGCGCATCCCGCCGCCGATGATGCGAAGACCGTGGTTGCGGACCCAGCCGTTGTCGGCCGAGAGGTCGAGCCCCATCGCGACGAGCTGCTTGACCGCGCGAGGGGTCAGGCCGTCGCCGCAGACCTTCTCGCGCGGGAACTCCGACTTCTCGAGCACGAGGACGTCGAGACCCGCCTGCGCGAGGTGGTACGCCGCCGTCGCCCCACCGGGACCGGCGCCGACGACGACGACGTCAGCGTCGTGATCGGTCGTGCCCATACGGCGTCCCCTGGGAGTTTGTGAACAGCTTCACAAGACCCACCGAGTCTAGGCCGCCGTGGGTTGCCGGGACGAACCGCCCCTACCCGCCGGTGGGCCGTCGCGCGGTGTGCACCGCGACCGCTCCGAACATCAGGTCCTGCCAGGCGACCTGCTCCCAGCCGGCACCGCGGATCGCGTCGGCGAGGTCGGCCTGGGACAGCCACGCGGTCGCCGACTCGGCGAGGTAGCGGTAGGCCTCCGGGCTGCTGGTGAACAGGCGCGCGACGCGCGGCAGCACGCGGTCGACGTACAGGCCGTGGGCGGCGCGCAACGACGCGGCCGGCGGGCGGGCCGTCTCCAGCACCACCAGCCGGCCACCCGGCCGGGTCACCCGCGCGAGCTCGGCCAGCGCGGTCTCGACCGAGGCAACGTTGCGCAACCCGAACGAGATCGTCACCGCGTCGAACGTGCCGTCACCGAACGGCAGGCGCAACGCGTCACCGGCGACGAACGTCAGCTCCGGGTGCCGCCGCCGCCCCTCGGCGAGCATGCCGGCGGAGAAGTCACACGCGACCGTCGTCGCGCCGGCCGCCGCGAAGGGTGTCGACGACGCACCCGTGCCGGCCGCAAGGTCGAGCACTCGCTGACCAGGCGCTGCGCCGACCGCGCGCGCGACCACGCGGCGCCAGCGACGCTCCTGACCGAACGTCATCACCGCGTTCATGGCGTCGTAGCGGCCGGCCACCGCATCGAACATCCGGGCGACGTCGGCCGGACGCTTGTCGAGAGTGGCCCGTGGCATGACCCCATCCTGCCGTGCGGGGTCGGTCAGCCCGTGTCCTCCCCGGCCGACGTGCGCAGCTGCCGCAGCCGTGCGACCAGCTGCATGACGCTGGTGCCCTTCTCGATGTAGGCGTCGGCGCCGGCGGCCAACGCCTCGCGAGCGAGCGCTTCGTGCTCGAACCCGGAGAAGATGACGATCCGCGCGTTGGGCAACCGCTCGCGCAGGCCGGGAAGCGCCTGCAACCCGTCCATGACCGGCATCGCGAGGTCGAGCAGGACGATGTCCGGCTCGAGCGCGTCCGCGCGGTCGAGCGCCTGTACGCCGTCCGCGGCGGTGCCGACGACCTCGAAGTCGTCCTCGACATCGAGGAGCACCGTCAGCAGTTCACGCAGGTTGGCGGCGTCGTCGACGACGAGCACACGCTCGCGTCGTTGTCTCACGACGGCGGTCTCCCTCGCGACGGCGACGCCGTGATCGTCACACGGCGAGTGTGCGTGGCTGCGTCGTACCCGTCTCTAGCCCTCTGTTACCGGTCAGCACGGGTGATCCGGTCCTCCTCCGCGTGGAGGCTGTCGACGTAGGCATCCTCGGCCTGCGTGCGGGCTCGCGCCCGCTCGCTGAGCCGAGTGACCCGCCGATCGACCGCCACGCTCATGGCCGCACGCTGACGGCTCAAGAGGAAGAGGCTGAGCAGCCCGGAGGCGACAAGCGCCACGAGCAGCGCGGTGAAACCGCGCAACCCGGCCGCGAAGGCGACTCCGAGACACCCGAGGAACAACGCGAACCGCATGCCGGTG
>DASSKP010000031.1:0-42299 GCA_035690365.1 Mycobacteriales bacterium | reverse complement strand
GGCTGCTGAACGGCGGGAGGACGAACACACTCCACTCGCACCGCCGGCTCCGCTGGCGTGCGGCCAGGCCGAGGGGGCCGGTGAGCCGCAACGTCACCTCGGCGGCGCGGCGCTCGCCGCGCCGCGTCGGTTGCAGCGTCGTTCTGACCCGGTGCTGCGCACCGGGGGCGAGAGCGATGCGTTGTGTGCGGGGGCCGGCGCCTGCGCTCGGCGGCCATGCGTCGCGCACCCACCCACGGGCGGTTCGCGTCGTCGGGTTGTGCAAGGTGACGAACACCTCGGCGGCCTCCCCGACCCTGGTGCTCGTGTCGCCGCCGCGAGCGATCGCGATCGCTCGCGGCGACGCGGCGAGAACCAGGTCGGCAAGGACACCGAAGGTCAGCATTGCCAGGACGATCACGACCGTGTTGCCACCCAGGGGTGCGAGCAGGACGACGACGACACCCACGAATGCGACCAGCGCCGCGCGACCGGTCAGCGTCACTGTCGCCCGCCTCCGGTCATCGCGGCACGGCGACCGACGCGAGCACGCCGTCCAGCACGCCGTCCGGTGTCACTCCGTCGAGTTCGGCCTCCGGCCGCACGGAGACGCGGTGCCGCAGCGTCGGCCGGGCGAGTGCTTTGACGTCGTCGGGCGTCACGAAGTCTCGGCCGGAGAGCCACGCCCATGCCTTGCTCGTCGCGAGCAGGGCAGTGGCGCCGCGCGGAGAGACACCCAGCGACAGGGAGGGCGACGACCTGGTCGCGCGACACAGGTCGACGATGTAGCCCATCACCTCGGGCGTGACGACGACGGTGGCGGCGGCACGACGACCTGCTTCCAGGTCGGCTGCGCTTGCCACGGCCGTGACGCCGGCAGCAGCGAGATCGCGGGGGTTGAAGCCCTCGTTGTGTCGGACGAGCACCTTCACCTCGTCGTCGCGCTCGGGCAGAGGGACGGTCAGCTTGAGCAGGAACCGGTCGAGCTGCGCCTCCGGGAGGGAATACGTGCCTTCGTACTCGATCGGGTTCTGCGTTGCCGCGACGACGAAAGGGTCCGGCAGGGGCCGCGGAGAACCCTCCACGGACACCTGGCGTTCTTCCATCGCCTCCAGCAGAGCCGCCTGCGTCTTGGGTGGAGTGCGGTTGATCTCGTCGGCCAGCAGCAGGTTGGTGAAGACCGGGCCCTCGTGGAACTCGAAACGTGCCGTGCGCGCGTCGTAGACCAGCGAACCCGTGATGTCGCCGGGCATGAGATCCGGAGTGAACTGCACGCGCCGCGTCTGCAGGGACATCGCCGCGGCGAGCGCGCGGACCAGCAACGTCTTCGCGACGCCTGGCACACCTTCGAGCAGGACGTGGCCGTTGCACAGCAGCGCGACGACGAGCCCGGTGACGGCGCCGTCCTGCCCCACCACAGCCTTGGCGACCTCTGTACGCAAGGCGGTCAGCGCCGCCCGCGGATCCGCGGATGCGCTCGGCGTCCGTCGTGAAGTGGGGCTCACGCCAGGTCCTCCATGTCGATGGTCACGGTCCGTTCCGCACTGCGCGGTCGAGCTGGTCGAGCTCCTGGCTCAGCCGGAGCAGCTGGGTGTCACCCGGGGGAGCCGGGCCGAACAGCACCTGCTCGACGTCGGAGGCACGCCACCCGCTGTGCCGGCAGACGGACTCCACCACGGCGGCTTGCCCGCTGTCGGGTGCGAGCCCCAGGCGGTCGCGCATGCGTTCCACTGCGGCTGCGCGCAGGGCGGCGCCGGCAGTGCCGCGGGCTCGCGCGGCTCGCAGGAGCCTGGCTCGGCCTTCCACGGTCTCGGTGGCACGTACGACGACGGGCAAGGGTTCCGCGACCACCGGGCCGATGCGGCGAGCTCGCCACAAGGCCAGCACGATGACAGCGAGCACCAGCTGCAGTGTTGCCCAGACGAGGCGGTCCGGCAGCAGCGTCAGCAAGCCCTTCGGCTTCGTGTCGCTCGGTGCTTGTGTCGATGGGCGGGGCAGCACCCAGAGCAGCTGTCGCGACCCGGACAGCAGGCCGAGTCCGAGCGCCGCGTCGCCCTCGTCGCCGAGCCACTCGTTGCTGAGAGTGCGGCCCGAGCCGAGTACGACGACGCGAGCACGGCCGGTGTCGTAGACGAACAGTCCGGCGGCGGCACCGTTGCCGTAACACTGCTGCTGCGCTGCAGGTGCGGCGTAGGTGGAGCCGTCGTACCGCACTCTCCCGGCGATCGCTGCCGGGGAGAAGGCGCAGCCGGACCCCACCGTGCCCTGCTCGTCGTGGGGGAGCGGCGTCGCCACGACCCGGAGCGCCTGCAGCTCACGGTCGGTCGGTGCGATGACGACGAGTGTCATCGCCTCGTCGGCGAGCGACCGGAGGTCGCTGCGGGTCAGCGATGTCGGGTCCGGCACGAAGACCGTGGCCGTCGTGCCGAGCGGCGCGCTGCTGACCTCGTGGACGGCGACCACCTCGACGCCGCGGTCGCGGACGAGCTGGGCAAGCGCGCGGCCGCCGCCGGCGGAGGGATCGCTCGGGTCGAGCGGCCTTCCAGGAGAGGGGGTGCCGGCGATCGCGAGGATCAGCGCTGCACCGATGAGAAACGCAGCGACACAGATCGGTCCGCGCCAGCGGTGCCAGACGTCGCGGAGGTCCAGCGGCGCGTCGATGACCGCGGCTGTCATCGGCCGGCCGCCGACACGAGCCGCCGGCCACGGTGCTCGCGATCGATCAGGTCGGCGGCGGTCACGATGACGTCGTACGACTCGCGAGTGGCATCGCGCTTTCCATAGCGCACCGCGTCGAAGGTCGTCGCCGCCGATCGGCTCGCATTCGTTGCGGCGGGCAAGGCGAGAGCGATCTCGGCGGCAAGCTCGTCCGCAGTCCGTCCCGGTCGAGGGTCGACGATGCCGCGCTCTTCGGCCGCCATGGCGAGCGCGCGCATCCGCGCGATCAGTGCCTCGTCCCAGCGACCGCAAACCGCCGCTGCTTCGGCTTCGCGGAGCAGGTCGGTGCTCGTTCGGGGGCGGCCCTGCAGCAGGGGACGATCGCCGGCCGGAGTGCGTCGGACCAGCCCGACGCGCCACCACACGAATGCCAGGAGTGCGATGGCCACGAGCAACAACCCGACCGCGCCGGCTCCTCCGCCGGGTGCGTGTCGGGACACCGTGTGCATGAGGTGGTCGAGCCAGCGTTGGACCGCGTGCAGCACCCGCACCGGCCACGGCTCGTCATTGCGGTGATAGATGCCTTTGGACAGCTCCCGTCGCGCCGCTTCGCGGGCGCCGTCACGGGTGATCGGCCCGCCCCCGGCGGATGCGCCGATCACGCCGGTGGGTTCTCCGTCGCCGCGCGGACGAGCGTCACGTCGAGCGCCTCGGTGCGCATCCGGCTGTCGATGTAGAGCAACGCCACCACGCCGGCGACGAACGGCAGGGTGATCGCGTTGGCCAGGAACGACGACAACCGGATCGCGATCTCCGCACCCAACCCGATGTGCCCGCCCGCACCGTCGAAGGAGCTTGCCGTCGAGGCGAACGCGATGATCGCGCCCGGGAGGGCCAGGATGCCGGCGAGAAAGCTGGCGAGCAGCCACGCGAGAAGCCGGATCCCGAGGACGCGCCAGAAGGACGCCATCGTCAGCCGCCACGATCGCCGGAGGGCCCGCCTGATGGTCAGCCGCTCGAGCACGAGCGCGGGAGTGGTGAAGCTGAGCGCGACCCAGAGGAGCACCCCGCCGACGATCAGCGCGATCAGTCCCAGCCACGGGAGCACCGCAGCGAGGAACGACGCCCCGATGAGCCGCCACATGAGCGGACGGAGCCGTAGCCAGACAGCGCGGATCGGCGCGCTGCGGGCGATGACGGCATCGCCGATGACGATCGTGAGCATGCCGGCGAGGACCGTCGCGAGGATGGCGTTGATGAGCAGCGTGATCAGGCCCGAGACGGTGCCGAGCGCGGTGAGCTCGTTGGCCGTGGGAGAGGCGAAGCCGCCCGTGCTGATGTCGACCACGAAGGCCAGCAGCTGCTGGATCGCGGCGATGCTCGCGGACAGGCCGAGGACAGTGCGTGGGTAACGCCGGATCGCCGTGAACGCCCCGTCGAGGATCTCGCCGACGCTGAGCGGACGCAGAGGGACGATCCCTGGCTTCGGTGCCGCGGGGGTCCAGCCGGGTGCGTACGCCGGCCACTGTCCCGGTGCCGGAGACACGGTCGGCGGAGGCGGCGGCGGGTAGCTGGGCGGCGGTTGCTGGACCGACCAGCCGGGAGGCGCGATGGGGACGCCCGGAAGCGCCCACTCACCTCCGCTCTCACCGCTGCCGCTCATGCGCACTACCTCCGGATCGGAGCCGCCGAGTCGTCATCGTGTCAGAGGAACCTGCCGCAACGCGCAACAGATGTCACCATGGTGTCGTGGGCAAAGGACGCGTTCTCGTGGTCGATGACGACCCGGCGCTGGCTGAGATGCTGGGCATCGTCTTGCGCACGGAGGGCTTCGAACCGTCCTTCGTCGCGGACGGCGACCGCGCGCTGGCGGCGTTCCGGACGACCAAGCCCGACCTGGTCCTGCTCGATCTCATGCTGCCCGGCATCGACGGTCTCGACGTATGTCGTCAGATCCGCTCCGAGAGCGGCACGCCGATCGTCATGCTCACGGCGCGCGGCGACACGGTTGACGTGGTGCTCGGTCTGGAGTGCGGGGCCGACGACTACATCATCAAGCCGTTCAAGCCGAAGGAGCTCATCGCCCGGATGCGCGCGCGGCTGCGCCGCAACGACGCGCAGGGAGCGGAAACGTTGTCGATCGGTGATGTCACGATCGACGTAGGCGGCCACGTCGTGGCCCGCGACGGTGAACCCATCGCGTTGACGCCGCTGGAGTTCGACCTGCTGGCTGCACTCGCGCGCAAGCCCGGTCACGTCTTCACGCGCGAGCAGCTCCTCGAGCAGGTGTGGGGCTACCGGCACGCTGCTGACACGCGGCTCGTCAACGTGCACGTGCAACGACTACGCGCGAAGATCGAGCACGACCCCGAGCGGCCCGTGCTCGTCGTGACGGTGAGGGGGGTCGGCTACAAGGCCGGTCCGCCATGATCCCTGCGCTGCGCGGCTTCGCGAGCACTGTCGTGCACCACTGGCGCGGCTCGCTGCAGATCCGCGTCGCGGCGACCACGCTTGTCCTGTCCGCGATCGTGTCGGCGTTGCTCGGTGTGGTCCTGCTGCAACAGATCCGCAACGGTCTCGTCGACGGCAAGACTCGAGCTGCACTCGCGCAGCTCGACTTCGGTCTGCAGCATGCGGCTGACCAGTTCAACGCGGTCGAGCGTCCTGATCCGGCGACGCTGCGCAGCACCGCCAGCACGATCGTCGGTGACCTCGGACCGCGGGGCAACGTCGGGACGTCGTACGGCGTGGTGCTGGTCACCAACCCGGGTGGCGAGTCGGTCAACTCACCGGCCGCAGACACCGTGCGCGCCATTCCCGTCTCGCTGCGCACCGTCGTGACGCGCGAGAGCCGCGAGGCCTGGACCTACAGCAAGGTGAGTCAGGGCACGAAGGGTGGTTGGACACCTGCCCTGGCCGTGGGCGGTCCGGTGCCCGCAGGGTCGGCGTCGTACCAGCTCTACTACCTCTTCCCACTCACGCAGGAGCAGCAGACCCTCGCGCTCGTCGAGCGGACCATGCTGTTCGCCGGCGCCGCGCTCGTGCTGCTGCTGGTGGCCATCGCAGCGCTGGTCACGCGGCAGGTCGTCGGCCCGGTGCGCTACGCCGCCGCGACGGCGGAACGCCTGGCGGCGGGGCGGTTGCGTGACCGCATGGCCGTTCGCGGCGAGGACGACCTGGCCAGCCTCGCGACGTCGTTCAACCGCATGGCGCAGACCGTGGAGACGCAGATCTCCCAGCTGCGCGAGCTGTCGCGCGTGCAGCGACGCTTCGTCGCCGACGTCTCGCACGAGCTGCGTACGCCGATCACGACCATCCGCATGGCGGCCGACGTCCTGCATGACTCGAGAGCGGACCTTCCGCCCGAGCTCGCGCGGTCGTCGGAGCTGTTGCAGGCCCAGCTCGACCGTTTCGAGGCGTTGCTGGCCGACCTGCTCGAGATCAGCCGACATGACGCCGGTGCGGCAGCACTGGAGCTGGAAGCGGTTGACCTTCGTTCGCTGGCGACTCGCGTCGTCGAGATCGCGCAGCCGATTGCCGAGAGGCGCCAGTCGCGGGTCGAGCTGGAGCTGCCGGCCGGCCCCGTCATCGTCGATGTCGACCCGCGGCGGATTGAGCGGGTGCTGCGCAACCTCGTCGTCAATGCCATCGAGCACGGCGCGGGAAAGCCGGTGGAGGTCTGCGTCGCGGGCGGACCGGGAGGAGTCGCGGTCACGGTGCGCGACCACGGGCCCGGTCTTCGCCCAGGCGAGGCAGCGCTCGTGTTCGGACGGTTCTGGCGCGCCGACCCGGCACGGGCCCGGAGCTCCGGCGGCACCGGACTGGGCTTGTCCATCGCGCTGGAGGACACCCGGCTGCACGGGGGATGGCTGCAGGCGTGGGGAGAGCCGGGCGCAGGCTGTGTGTTCCGGCTGACCCTGCCCTGGCGGGTCGACGAGGACATCACGGAGTCGCCTTTGCCACTCGATCCGGCTGACGCAGTCTCGAACGAGGCGTCCGCAGCTGACGTGACGACGGAGCCGGCTGATGTCTGACCGGCGACGACTGCTTGCGCCGCTCGTCGTCGCGGTCGTCCTGGTCGCGGGTTGCGCCGAGATCCCGACCAGCGGCGCCGTACGCGTCGGCCGGCCGCTGTCGGCGGTCGGTGGCCTGGGCGACGTCGACGTCCGGGTGCAGCCGCCGCAGGCGCATCCGGGCATGTCACCGACCGATGTGGTGCTCGGCTTCCTGCGCGCCGTAGTCAACAACGACGGTGACTACGAGATCGCTCGCAGCTACCTCAGCACCCACGCCGCGCAGACGTGGAATGCAACCGGCGTCACGACGTATGACGACGGATCCGTGGAGATCTCTGCCGCGGCACCGTCAGGCAAGGGCCGCACGGTGTCGCTGCAGGTCAACCGGCGCGGCTTCGTCGACGCACGGGGCGAGTTCAGTCCGAGCACGGGCCGGTTGCAGTCGACGTACCACCTCGTCAGGCAGCAGCGGGAGTGGCGCATCGACCAGCTTCCCAACGGCGTGCTGCTCTCGACGTCGGACGCGCAGCGGGCGTTGCGGCTGGCGACGCTCTACTACGTCGACCGGACGCACACGTCGCTCGTGCCGGAGCAGGTGCTGCTGCGGCCCCAAGCCATCGGTTTCACCACCGCCACGATGCGCGCGCTGCTCGACGGCCCCGGCCCGTGGCTCGCACCTGCGGTGCGGACCGGTTTTCCGCGCGGGAGCAACCTTCTCGGCAACGTCGCGGTGAGCCAGGACGGCACGGCGGAGGTCAACCTCAGCGCGCCGGTCCGCCAGGCCTCGCGCACACAGCTCCGAGAGCTCGCGGCTCAGGTGGTGTGGACGGTGCTGCAGGACTCGCAGATCTCGGCGGTGCGGTTGCTCGCCGACGGTGCACCGCTGAACTTGCCTGGCGTGCCCGCGGTGCAGACGCGCGCGACCTGGTCCGACTACGACCCGGCACCGCCGCAGGACGTCCCTGCCTTCTACTCCGGACCCGGCGGCTGGCGCAGCGCCACCGGCGGCAGCAACCCGTCGCTGCAGAGCGCGGCGGGGTTGTCCTGGCTCGCGACGAGCTTCGACGGCCGCTACCTCGCGGCACTCGGCGGCGTGCCCGGCGACCAGCGGCTACTGACGTGGCACAGCGGTGGCCGGCCGGAGACGCGGCTGTCGGCCGCGTCGCTCACGCCGCCGGTCGTCGACCGCAACGGCGAGGTCGTTGTCGTCGCAAGCGGCCGGCGCCGGCAACAGCTCGTCGTGGTCACGCCCCTCGGGCGACGTGTTCGCGTCGTCGCACCATCGCTCGAGTCCGCGCCCGTCAGCGCCTTGGCGCTGGCGCCGGACGGGAGCCGCATTGCCGCGGTGGTCGGTGGTCCGGATCGCGGACGGTTGCTCGTGGGCCGGGTCAGCGATGGAAGCCGGGGAGTCGTCTTCGACGGTTTCCGCAACGTGTTGCCGTCGTGGACGGATGTGCGCGGCGTGGCGTGGGATGGAGCCGACCAGCTCGTCGTCACTGCTGCCGACGATGCACATCACCGGCGCCTGGTCGCCGTCGACAGCGACGGATACTCGTCGCGCGTGCTGTCGACGGACGGCGTACGTGGTGAGCCCGTCGACGTCGCGGCAGCTCCGGGACAACCCCTCGTGCTCGTCGCCGCCGACGCGGTGTGGGTGGCTCGCGCGGCCGGCGGTTGGCGGCGGGTCGGCCGCGGTGGACAGCCGCGCTATCCCGGCTGACCGTCCACAGCCGCGCACGTTCTCGCGGACCGGTCGGCCGTGGCACGCGAGCCTCGGTCGATGCGCTCACTGCTGGACCTCGTGCTCCCGGTCGAGTGTGTCGGTTGCGGTCGCCGCGGGGACAGCGCGTGCCCTGCCTGTCTGCTCGAGCTCCTCTCGACACCTTTTCCCTGTTGGCCCCGGCCGTGCCCTCCCGGACTCCCGCCCCCGTGGGCGGTGACCGCCTACGCCGGTCGCGCGCGCGAGTTCCTTCTCGCCTACAAGGAGGACGGCGTCGTCGCGTTGCGGCGACCGCTCGGTGCCGCCCTGGCGGCGTCGGTGCGTGCGGTACTGGCCGCCGAGTCCGGTCCCGTCGCGATCGTGCCCGTGCCTTCGAGTGCCGCCGCGCGTCGACGACGCGGCCATGACCATGTCGCTGACCTCGCGCGCGTTGCCACTGTGCTGCTTCGCGCAGAAGGCCGCGCAGTGCATCAGGTGAAGGCGTTGCGCCACGCCCGTCGCGTGGCGGATTCGGCCGGGCTCACGGCGGCGCAACGCGCCGCCAACCTCGCCGGCGCCTTCATGGTGCGTGCTTCGTCGCGAGCGCAGCTCGCCGGCGCCGTCGTGGTCGTCGTCGACGACCTGGTGACGACGGGCGTCACCTTGACGGAGTGCGCAGACGCGTTGCGGACGGTCGGCGCCGACGTTCGCGCCGTGGCCACGGTGGCCGCCACCAGTCGCCGCATGCGCGGAGGCTGAATGGGGGCTGCACAAGGCGGGCCGGGCGCACTACGGTCAAGGGGCAGCCGCAGACTGGTGTCGATCCGAGGAGGCGGTGGCGTGGACGTCGTCGTGAAGGGCAGGCACACGGAGCTGAGCGATCGATTTCGTGCTCACACCGAGGAAAAGCTCGCCAAGCTCGCCAAGCTCGACGGCAAGGTCACCCGCATCGACGTCGAGGTCTGCGAGGAGCACAACCCCCGCCAGTCCGGGCAGCGCTCGCGCATCGAGCTGACCTGTCGCACGCGCGGCCCGGTGGTCCGGGCCGAAGCTGCCGCCGCAGACCCCTACGCCGCGCTCGACGTGGCGACGACCAGGCTCGAGTCCCGGCTGCGCCGAGCCGCGGACCGCCGGCGGGTTCACCACGGGATCCGCACGCCCGTCTCTGTCGCCGCGGCGACCGCTGCCGCGGTGGCCAGCAACGGCGCCTCTGTGCCGGTGGCCGTCGCCGAGGTCGCGCCGGACGAGGACGACGCGCCGTTCCTGGTGCGGGAGAAGACGCACTCCGCTGCGCCGATGACGCTCGACCAGGCGCTGTTCGAGATGGAGTTGGTCGGTCACGACTTCTTCCTGTTCGTCGATGCCGACCACGGTGTCCCGAGCGTCGTCTACCGCCGACATGGGTACGACTACGGCGTGATTCGCCTCGTCAGCGGGAGTGACACCCCGACCTGACGGTTTGACCCAAACTGCCCGACCGGATAGGCCCGACGTGCCATCATGACCCTATTCCGGCGCGGTCGGACCCAGTCATGGAGGCATCGTGAGCGAAACGGCGGTCGGCGGCAGCATGCCCCCGGTGCCGCCTGGCACCGGCGATCCGATCCGCGTGCTGGTCGTCGACGACCACGCGCTGTTCCGCCGCGGGCTGGAGATGGTGCTCGAGCAGGAGCCGGACATCGACGTGGTCGGCGAGGCCGAGGACGGCGCCGAGGCGGTGCACAAAGCCGTCGAAACCACACCGGACATCGTTCTGATGGACGTCCGGATGCCCAAGCGGGGTGGCATCGACGCCTGCACCGCGATCAAGGACGCCGTTCCTTCGACCAAGATCATCATGCTGACGATCAGCGACGAGGAAGCCGACCTCTACGACGCCATCAAGGCCGGCGCCATGGGCTACCTCCTCAAGGAGATCTCCATCGAGGAGGTCGCGTCCGCGATCCGCGCTGTGCACGGTGGCCAGTCGCTCATCTCGCCGTCGATGGCGTCCAAGCTGCTCAACGAGTTCGCGTCGATGATCAAGCGCGGCGACGAGCGTCAGCAGTTGCCTGCGCCGCGCCTCACCGACCGCGAGATGGAAGTCCTTCGTCTCGTCGCCAAGGGCCTCAACAACCGCGACATCGCCAAGCAGCTGTTCATCAGCGAGAACACCGTGAAGAACCACATCCGCAACATCCTCGAGAAGCTGCAACTGCACTCGCGGATGGAAGCGGTCGTCTACGCCGTCCGCGAGAAGCTGTTGGAGATCACCTAGCGGCCTCCAGCCGTCTGACAACATTCGCGCGTGCTCTCGCGGACTGACCGGCGCGTCGTTGCTGCCGCTTCTCTTCTTGTCGTCGCGGCGGCTGTCACCCGCTACGTCGACATCAACGACGTGCTCGCCTTCGCGGTGGCAGGTGTGGCCATCGCCGCGCTGGCCACGCTGGTCGGTCGCAGCGTCGACCAGCTCGGCGATCGGCTGGGGGCCGGCGCGACGGGCGTGCTGCAGAGTGCCCTGGGCAACCTGCCGGAGCTCTTCGTCTGCATCTTCGCGTTGCGCGCCGGCCTCGTGAAGGTGGTCGAGGCGGCGGTCATCGGATCGATCCTCGGCAACATCCTGCTGGTGCTCGGTCTCGCCTTCCTCGTCGGCGGGCTGCGCAACGGCGTGCAACGTTTCGACAGCGACCGCGCGCGAGTGATCAGCGCCATGATGTTGCTCGCGGTGGTCGCCATGCTGCTGCCTTCACTGGCGTTCCAGCTGCACACGCCGGCGGCGTCGCACGAGCGCGCGCTCTCGGTGTTCGCCTCGGTGGTGCTCCTGCTGGTGTTCCTGTGCTCGGTGCCGTCCTCGATCCGCCGGACCGTCGACGAGGCCGCAGCGGGGCACGAGGCGAGCGGCGAGGGCAGGTGGCCCATGCTGCTCGCTGTCGTCATGCTCGCCGTGACCGGTGTACTGGCGGCGTTCGTCTCCGACTGGTTCATCCATGCGCTCGAACCGGCGATCAAATCGCTGCACATCAGCCAGGCGTTCGCCGGTCTCGTCATCGTCGCGATCGCCGGCAACGCGGTCGAGAACGTCGTCGGCATCCAGCTCGCCGCGCGCAACCAGGCGGACTACGCGCTGTCGGTCATCCTCAACAGCCCGCTGCAGATCGCGCTGGTCCTGGCGCCGATCCTCGTCCTGCTCTCGTTCGTCATCGGCGGCGCGACCTTCGTGTTGGTATTCCCGCCGTTGCTGGTCGGGACCGTCGTGGCCGCTGTCCTGGCCGTCAGCTTCATCATCATCGACGGCGAGTCGGTATGGCTCGAAGGCGCAGCGCTGCTCGGCTTGTACGGCGTCATCGCCGCATCCTTCTGGTGGGGCTGACCCGAGCTCTCGCCCCGAGACTCGTCACGGTCGGCGACGTACCGCCGGATCCGTCCCGTCGTCCCCGAGGAAGCGGGCGAGTCGACCGCTGCGGCCGACCGCCCGCAGCCGTCGCTCGACCACGTCGCGCTGCTCGCGTGACGTGACGATCAGCAGGTCGTCACCTTCGAGCAACCGCGTCTCCCGCTCGGGGACGAAGCCCTGACCTTCGCGGACGACGAAGGCCAGTGCGGACGTTGGCGGCAGTCGAAGCTCCCACACCTCGACGCCGTGCAGCTTCGACTTCGCCGGGACGTGGACGGTGACGAGGTCAGCGAGGATCCGGTCGAGGGGCGCCGCCTCGACGTCGAGGTCGTGCGCAGCCGCGGGGGCGGCGAGGTGCAGCCGGCGCGCGAGCGGCGCCAGAGCCGGCGCCTGCACGAGCGTGAAGATGGCGACGAGGACGAACACCACGTCGAACACCCGATCGGCGCCCGCGACGCCTTTGGTCAGCGGGATCGTCGTGAGCACGATCGGCACCGCTCCACGAAGACCGGCTGCCGACAGGAACGCCTTCTCCCGCCAGGCGAGGCCGAAGCCGATCGTAGACAGGAAGACTGATGCCGGTCGCGCCAGCAGCAGCAGGACCGACCCGATCGCGAGCGCGGGCAGCACCGCCGAGCCGAGTCGGGTCGGCGTCGCCAGCAGGCCGAGCATCACGAACAAGCCGATCTGCGCCAGCCATCCGATGCCCTCGACGAATCCCGCTGTGGCGCGTCGGTGCGGCAGCGCCGCATTGCCGAGGATGAGACCGGTGACGTAGACGGCGAGGAAGCCGCTCGCGTGTGCGCTGGCTGCCGCGCTGTACGAGGCCACGGCGAGCGCGAGCGTCGCGACGGGATACAGGCCGGCTGCGGGCAGAGCTGCCCGACGCAGCATCGCGACGCCGATCAGCCCGACCGCGAAGCCGACCGCACCTCCGGCGACCAGCTCGTACACGAGGTGGGCGCTCGATCCCGCCCAGGTGCCGCCGGTCGCGGAGAGCGTCGCAACGAGGATGACCACCGGCGCGTCGTTGACGCCGGACTCCACCTCGAGCATCGCGACCAGGTGTTGTGGCAGCCGCAACGCGCGCAACGTGGAGAACACAGCCGCGGCGTCCGTCGGCGACACGATCGCGGCGACCAGGGCACTCGTGCGCCAGTCGACGTCGAGGACGACCTTCGCGGCGACCGCGGTCAACGCGACGCTGACCGCGACACCGGCGGTGGCCAGCAGCGCAGCCGGCGCGACGACGGGCCGCACCGACGACCACCGGGTGGTGAGCCCGCCCTCGGCGACGATCAGCGCAAGGGCGATCAGCCCGATCGCCTGGGCGAGCGCGGCGTCGTGGAAGCGCAGGCCGAGAACGTCCTCGCCGAGGAGCATGCCGATGGCGAGGTAGAGCAGCAGGCTGGGGACGCCGGCGCGGGTGGACATCCGCACGCCGGCGACCGCGACCAGGGCGACGCCCGCGCCGCCGAGCAGCGCGAGGTTGACGTCGCCCTGCGCGATCACTCCGCCGTCGCGCTCCTGCGGGCCGGCGCCGCTCGCACCGTGAGGCCGGCGAGCAGGCGAGCGGTCGCGTCCGCCACCTCGGCCACCGCGGCGTCGAACGCCTGGGCGTTGGCAGCCGACGGCGCGCGCATGCCCGCGATCTTGCGGACGTACTGCAGAGCCGCCGCCTCGACGTCGGCTCGATCGGCGGAGTCGACGTACGGCGGCCGCAAGGTCTTGATGCTCCGGCACATGCCGCGAACGTAGCGGCTCCGCCGCATGCCGGTGGCAACGCGCGTGGCGGCCTACGATGGCGGGATCGGCGGGCAGACCGTCGCGAAGCAGAAGTCAGGAGCCGCACCGTGGCAGTTCTCGACCGGATCCTGCGTGCAGGTGAAGGACGGATCCTCCGCAAGCTCACCGGCATCGCCGAGCAGGTCAACCTGCTCGAGGAGGACTTCACCGCGATGAGCGATGGCGAGCTCCGGGCCCAGACCGACGAGTTCAGGAAGAGATACGCCGACGGTGAGTCGCTCGACGACCTCATGCCCGAGGCGTTCGCCACGGTCCGCGAGGCCGCCCGCCGGACGCTCGGCCAGCGCCACTTCGACGTCCAGCTCATGGGCGGCGCCGCGCTCCACCTCGGCAACATCGCCGAGATGAAGACGGGTGAGGGCAAGACCCTCACCGGCGTCCTGCCTGCCTACCTCAACGCGCTGGCCGGCAAGGGCGTCCACGTCGTCACCGTCAACGACTACCTCGCCAAGCGCGACGCCGAGTGGATGGGCCGGGTGCACCGCTTCCTCGGGCTCAACGTCGGCGTGATCCTCTCGGCGATGCCTCCCGTCGAGCGCAGGGCGGCGTACGGCTGCGACATCACCTACGGCACCAACAACGAGTTCGGTTTCGACTACCTCCGCGACAACATGGCGTGGAGTGCCGAGGAGCTCGTCCAGCGCGGCCACTTCTACGCGATCGTCGACGAGGTCGACTCGATCCTCATCGACGAGGCCCGCACGCCGCTGATCATCAGCGGACCTTCCGACCTCAACCAGAAGTGGTACGTCGAGTTCGCGCGCCTTGCGCAGCAGATGCGGCGTGGGCCGGACGAGAAGGGGCGCGAGCACGAGGGCGACTACGTCGTCGACGAGGGAAAGCGGACGATCTCGATCAACGAGTCGGCGATCGAGAAGGTCGAGGACCATCTCGGCATCGACAACCTCTACGAAGCGGTCAACACCCCGCTCGTGGGCTACCTCAACAACGCGATCAAGGCCAAGGAGCTGTTCAAGCGCGACAAGGACTACGTCGTCATGAACGGTGAGGTCCTGATCGTCGACGAGTTCACCGGCCGCATCCTCCACGGACGTCGCTACAACGAGGGCATGCACCAGGCGATCGAGGCCAAAGAGAGCGTCGAGATCAAGCAGGAGAACCAGACGCTCGCCACGATCACGCTGCAGAACTACTTCCGGCTCTACGAGAAGCTCGGCGGCATGACCGGCACCGCCGCCACCGAGGCGGCAGAGTTCGACCAGGTCTACAAGCTCGGCGTGGTGCCGATCCCGACCAACAAGGACATGGTCCGCCTCGATCAGGCCGACATCGTCTACAAGACCGAAGAGGCGAAGTGGACCGCGGTCGTCGACGACATCGTCGAGCGGCACGAGAAGGGCCAGCCGGTCCTCGTCGGCACGACGAGCGTCGAGAAGAGCGAGGTCCTCAGCGGCTTGCTGCTGCGCCGCGGCGTCCCGCACGAGGTGCTCAACGCGAAGTACCACGAGCGCGAGGCGCAAATCGTCGCGCAGGCGGGGCGCAAGGGCGCAGTCACCGTCGCGACCAACATGGCCGGTCGTGGCACCGACATCATGCTCGGCGGCAACCCGGAGTTCATGGCTGCGGCTGAGTTGGCCGAGCGCGGTCTGTCGCCCGTCGAGACGCCGGAGGACTACGAAGCCGCTTGGCCGTCCGCACTCGAGAAGGCGAAAGCCTCCGTCGCCGCGGAACATGAAGAGGTCGTCGGTCTCGGTGGTCTGTATGTCCTCGGCACCGAGCGCCACGAGTCACGTCGGATCGACAACCAGCTGCGCGGACGTTCCGGCCGGCAGGGTGACCCCGGTGAGTCGCGTTTCTACCTGTCGCTCGGCGACGACCTGATGCGGCTGTTCAACGCCCACATGGTCGAGGCGATCATGGACCGGCTCAACCTGCCGGACGACGTCCCGATCGAGTCGAAGATGGTGTCGCGCTCGATCCGCAGTGCACAGACGCAGATCGAGCAGCAGAACTTCGAGATCCGCAAGAACGTCCTGAAGTACGACGAGGTGCTCAACAAGCAGCGCACCGTCATCTACGAAGAGCGCCGCCGCGTGCTTCTCGGCGAAGACGTGCACGAGCAGGTCGTGCACATGGTCGAGGACGTGGTCGGTGACTACGTCCGCGGCGCGACCAGCGACGGCTACGCCGAGGACTGGGACCTCGACACGCTGTGGACCGGTCTCAAGCAGCTCTATCCCGTGAGCATGACGCCGGAGCAGCTCGAGGAGCACTCGGGTGGCGGTCTCACGAGCGAGTACATGATCGAGGAGCTGACGAAGGACGCGTTGGCGGCGTACCAGCATCGTGAGGAGCAGCTCGGCACCGAGGTGCTGCACGAGATGGAACGTCGCGTGATCCTGTCGGTCCTCGACCGCAAGTGGCGCGAGCACCTCTACGAGATGGACTACCTGCAGGAGGGCATCGGGCTGCGCGGCTACGGCCAGCGCGACCCCGTCGTCGAGTACCAGCGCGAGGCGTTCGACATGTTCGCCGCGATGATGGAGGGCATCAAGGAGGAGTCGGTCGGCTTCCTGTTCAACCTCGAGGTCGAGATTCCCGAGGAAGCGCCCGCCGGCGACGCCGTCGCACAGCCCACCGAGTTCAGCGGTACGTCGCCGACCGGCGGTGACATCGGTGTTCGCGGTGAGCCGGTCGCGTCAGGGGCTCCTGCGGCGTTCGTCGACTCGCCGGGAAGCCAGCAGGCCGCGTCCGCGGCCGGCGGCAACGGCGACGAGCGGGCGAAGGTCGCGGACGTTCTCGGGCAGGTGCTCGGTCAGCCGAAGCGCCCCGCGTCGCTGCAGTACAGCGCGCCGACCGTCGATGGCGAGGGAGGCGTGACACGGTCGCGCGAGGTCACCCGACCGGACGGCTCGTCCGACCACGCCACTTTCGGTGACGTGGCACGCAACGCCCCATGCCCTTGCGGCTCCGGCCGAAAGTACAAGCGCTGCCACGGAGCGCCCGGCAACCGCTGAACCTCAGCACAGCTGCAGCGCGGTGCACTCCCAGCGGCCTCCGCGTGCCTCGAGCCGGACGGCAAGTGCTCGGCGTCGTGGCCGGGTGTCGATGACCGCGGCGACCTCGGCGACGCGGTCGCACGGCAGGCAGACGTGCACGTTCTCGACCAGCGGAGACTGACGCGGCCGGTTCGGCCGGCGCAGCGCCACGGCCGACGCGCGCTCGAGCTGCTGGACGACGGGCCACGTTGCATGCCCGGAGAGCTGCGCCGGAGACCGCGCGCCGCACAGCACCTCGACGATGGCCTGAGCAAACCGGCGCGCCCAGACGCGAGGGTCCGGCGGCTCACCGGCCGGGTCCGGCGCGACGGCCGGCGGCACGAGCCGCAGCGGCACGACCGTGGTGTCCTCCTGCGGGAAGGACAGCGCCTGATTGCCGACGACCGACGGCGAGGCGACCGGGAGCTCGTCGTCGTACGGCGGGTCGTGTGGTGGTGCCGGCACGAGCCGGAGGACTGGCGTCGTCATGACGCGCTCCTTTCCTTCGCGGGCGGCACCCGCAGACGTTGGCCGGGCTGGAGCAGCGCTGGGTCCGCGCCGAGGACGTCTCGGTTGGCCGCCCACCAGCGCGGCCAGGTCGCGGCGATGGTCGAGGCCGTGGCGTCCCTGCCGAGCGAGCGCGCGGCGAGCGACCAGAGACAGTCACCCGGACGGACGGTGACGTAGCTCGACGCCGACCGGTGAGGACGCGACGGCTGCACGGGGGCCGCAGCCGCACTGACGGAGGGCCAGTCGAGCGGCTCCGCGGCCGGGCGGGCCGGCGCGACGAGCGGAGGGCGCGGTGGCCCGCCGTCAGCAGGAGTGGCGGCCAGCGCCGACGTCGCCGGGGCCGCCACCCCGGCCCCCAGGACAGCGACCGCGAACGCCCGCAGAGCTGCGCGGGCGAGCCGCGGATAGAGGAGGAGCAGCCGGTCGGGCCACCGGCGGTGAGGGCCCCGCTGGTGCGCCACGAGCGCCGCCGTGAACCCGACCGCCAGATAGGTGCCGAGCCCTGCTGCCGCCCACATGGTCGCGGGCGCGAGCACGGCGTCCAGTGACTCCATGGGCATCTCCTCGGGTTGCCCGTTTTCTACATCTTGCCATCGTTCAACGTCAATAGCCTTCGTTTACTTGTGTTTGCGTGCGGCATGGCAGACTGCTCCCGTGCGCTGGGCCCGACTGTTCGACGATCTCGATGCGCAGGTCGAAGCGGCCGAGCGCGCGGAGCGATCCGCCGAGAGCGCAGACCTGCGGCGGCTCGAGCTCTCTCGGCTGGCGCTCTCCGAACGGCTGGCGGCGGCAGAGGGTGTCCAGGTCACGGTCACGGTCGAAGGTGCTGATCCGCTGACGGGGGCCATCAGCAGGGTCGGCGCCGAGTGGCTCCTGCTTCAGGAGGCTGCCGGGGGCGAGACCCTCGTCTCCGCGCCGGCCGTGGTCGCGGTCACCGGTCTGCCGGTCGCCTCGATCCCGTCGACCGACGAGGTCGACCGACGGTTGGGCATCGGTGTTGTCCTGCGACAGCTCGCGCGCGACCGGGCACCGGTCGCCGTCGCTACGCGCAGCGGCGCGGTGTTCACCGGCACGATCGACCGGGTCGGCGTCGACCACGTCGACCTGGCAGAGCACGCCGCGGATCGGCCGCGCCGCGCGAGCGACGTGCTGCGGGTGCGGACGATCGCGACCGCGGCGATCTCCTTCGTCCGGCCGGCCTAGTCCGCGGGCGGCTCGTCCTCGTCGCCGCGACCGTAGGGGTGGCTCTGCACGAACTCCCGGGTCTGGGCGTAGGCCCGCTGGATGTAGGCCTCGAGCTCCTGGCGCTCGACCCGCCATTGCCCGCGGCCACCGATCTTGATGGCCGGGAGCTCCCCGCTGCGGACAAGGGCGTAGGTCTGCGCGGCGGAGATGTTGAGGATCTCGGCGACATCGGCGAGCTGCAAGAAGCGGGGCCCCGTCACGGAGGCGAGTCTTCCATCGCCGGGCCGGAAACGCCGTCATCCGTCCACAGCGCGAGCGCTCCGGCAGGAGAACGGCAGGTACGTGCGGAATCTCTCTCGGCACGTCCGCCGTGAGTTCGAGGGGGAGGGCGCATGACCGACGTCGTGTCGACGCCTGCGGCCCGGATCACCGTGCCGCGTTGGCTGGATGCGCGGGCAGCCGTGGGGCTGCTGCTCGTGCTGGTGTCCGTCGCCGCGGGCGCGCGGATCGTTGCGGGAGCCGGCCACCTGACTCCTGTCTACGTCGCCGCTCACGACCTCGTGCCCGGCGAGCAGCTCACGCCCGGCGACCTGTCCGTCGCCCGGGTGCGGCTCGACAGCGGCGGATCCCATTACGTCGCCGCCTCCGCCGCCGCGCCAGTGGGCTACGTCGTCAACCGGGTCGTCGGAGCCCATGAGCTCCTGCCGGCCGGGGCGCTCTCGCCGTCCGCCGCGGCAGCCGGCACGCGGATGGTGACGGTCCCGGTGCAGGCCGGGCATCTGCCCGCCGACCTCGGGCGAGGCGACCTCGTCGACGTCTACGTGACCCCCCGGACCGCGTCCGGCCGCGGTGTTCCCGACCCGACGCTGGTCCTGTCGAAGGTCGCGGTCGACAGCCGGGAAGGGGGGAGCCGCAGCTTCAGCGGACAGTCCGCTCTCGCCGTGGTGCTGGTCGTCGACGCTGCCGACGTCGCCTCGATGGTGCATGCCGTCGAGAGCGGTGTCATCGACCTGGTGCGCGTCCCCGCGGCCGCTGCCGGGTCGGAGCCATGACGGTTCCGGTCGTCACCGCCGGGCTCGCGACCGACTGGGAGGCCGGTCTGGTCGCCGCGTTCGCGAGCGGGGCGCATGGCGTGAACGTCGTGCGCCGGTGCGTCGAGCTCACCGAGCTTCTTGCCGCCGCGACAGCAGGAGTCGCCCGAGCCGCTCTGGTCAGCAGCGATCTTCGCGGCCTCGACCGGGACGCGCTCACCAGGTGCGCGGTCGCGGGCGTGGCCGTGGTGGCGGTGACCGCCGACGGCCCCGACGAGGTCCGGCGGTTGCGATCACTCGGCATCGTCCACGTCGTCGCCGCCGGCGACTCGCCCGAGCTGGTGTCGGACGTGCTCGCGCGTGCCGCGAGCGCTGCTCCGCAGCTGGCGCCGTACGACGTCGCGGACCCGCTGTCGGCGTTGCCGTTGCCCGCTGCTCCCGCAGCCGTGGAGAGCGAGCTGCCGTCGGGCGAAGGTCGGGTGGTCGCCGTCTGGGGGCCTACCGGCGCGCCGGGTCGCACCTCCGTCGCCGTCGGTGTCGCGGCCGAGCTCGCCGAGCTGGGGATGTCCACCTTGCTGGTCGACGCCGATGCCTACGGCGGGGTCGTCGCGCAGACGTTGGGCCTGCTCGACGAGGCGCCGGGGCTCGCCGCCGCCTGCCGCCTGGCCAACAACGGCATGCTCGACGGAGACGCGCTGAACGCACTGGCTCTCGGTGTCCGGCCGGGACTTCGTGTGCTCACCGGCATCGCGCGCGCCGACCGTTGGCCCGAGCTGCGCGCGAGCAGTGTGCACACGGTTCTCTCAGTGGCGCGTCAGGTCGCGGCCGTGGTCGTCGTCGACTGCGGCTTCTGTCTGGAGCAGGACGAGGAGCTGTCCTTCGACACTGCCGCTCCGCGGCGCAACGGCGCGACGCTGGCGTCGCTCGCCGCCGCCGACACCGTCCTGGCCGTTGCGGCAGCCGATCCGATCGGGCTGCAGCGGTTCGTCCGCGGGGTGAGCGAGCTGCTCGAGGTCGTCCCCACCGCCTCGCCCGTCACGGTCGTCAACCGCGTGCGTGCCGCCGCGGTCGGCGGCGGGGACCCCGAACGCGAGATCGCCGCCGCGCTCGACCGGTTCGCCGGACTGTCCGGTGTGCGGTTCGTGCCGTTGGACAGCGCGGCCTATGACGCAGCCCTCGCCTCCGGCAGGACACTGCCGGAGATCGCACCGCAGTCGCCGGCGCGGTTGGCATTGCAGAGCATTGCGGCGGGCATCGCGGGCGCGTCGGAGCAGCGTTCGCGGCGGCGCCGGCGTCTTGCTTTGCGTCGCCGTTAGCTCGAGCGCTGCACGTACTTTCCGAGCTCCATCCGCGCCACCGACCGGACGTGTACGGCGTCCGGGCCGTCGGCGATGCGCAGCGTGCGCGCGTGTGCGTACATGCTGGCGAGCGGGAAGTCGTCGGAGACCCCGGCTCCGCCGTGGACCTGGATCGCCCGGTCGAGCACCTCGCAGCAGACGCGCGGTGCGATCACCTTGATCGCCGCGATCTCGCTGCGCGCACCCTTCGCGCCGACGTTGTCGATCATCCAGGCGGTCTTGAGTGTCAGCAGCCGCGCCTGCTCGATCGCCATCCGCGACTCGGCGATCTGCTCGCGGACGACTCCCTGCTCGGCCAGCGTCTTGCCGAACGCCACTCGGGACACGGCGCGCTGGCACATCAGCTCGAGCGCGCGCTCGGCGACACCGATCGCCCGCATGCAGTGGTGGATGCGCCCGGGGCCGAGGCGCGCCTGCGCGATCGCGAAGCCGCCCCCCTCCTCGCCGATCAGGTTGCTCACCGGCACGCGGACGTTGTCGAACTTCACCTCGCAGTGGCCGTGCTGGTCGAGGTAGCCGAAGACCGGGAGGTTGCGGACGACGGTCACGCCCGGCGTGTCGCGCGGGACGAGGATCTGCGACTGCTGGCGGTGAACAGGCGCCGTCGGGTCGGTCTTGCCCATGAGGATGAAGAACTTGCACCGCGGGTCCGCGGCACCGCTCGTCCACCACTTGCGGCCGTTGATGACGTAGTCGTCGCCGTCACGGGTGACGCTCGTCGAGATGTTGGTCGCGTCCGACGACGCGACGTCCGGCTCGGTCATCGCGAACGCGGAGCGGATCTCGCCGTCCATGAGCGGCCGCAGCCACTGTTCCTTCTGCTCAGCCGTCCCGAACATGTGCAGGACTTCCATGTTGCCGGTGTCCGGGGCGGCGCAGTTGGTCGCCTCGGGCGCGAGCGCAGGGGAGCGCCCCATGATCTCCGCAAGGTGCGCGTAGTCGACGTTGCTCAGTCCGGAGACGTCAGGCAGGAAGAGGTTCCACAGCCCGCGGCTGCGCGCCTCGACCTTGAGCTTTTCGACGATGGGCGGGACCTCGTCACCGCGTCCGCTCTCGGTCATCTCCTTGCGCTGCTGTCCGTAGACCCGCTCGTTGGGATAGACGTGCGAGTCCATGAAGTCCTCGAGGCGCTTCACGTAGTCCTGCGCGGTTGATGACAGAGCGAAATCCACGACGTACCTCCCGGCGGCGAATGGGGACAGTCTTCACCCTCGACGCGCCGGGCGCGCAGGCGCCCGCGCGCCCGCTGCGTCACTAGGCTCGGTCCGCGTGACGGTCCTCGGACGCGGCGATCTCTCGCCGGCGCGCCATCACCGGCGGCACGGCCGCCGTTGGTGGTGGCTGCTGCTGCTCCTCGTCGCCACTCTCGCCGTCGGTGGATGGTTCGGCTGGCGGGCCTGGCGCGGGGACAACACCTCGACGGTCCGGACCAGCACGACGCCGTGCGTGCAACCGGTCCGTCCGCCTGCGCCCGCGACCCCCTCCGCGGTGCACGTTCGCGTCCTCAACAGCACGAAACGGGCCGGCCTCGCTCACGACGTGGCCGCGCAGCTCCGGCGTCGTGGCTTCCGCATCGCGGGGGTGGGCAACGCTCCGCACGTGGTCGCGGCGACCGTGGTGCAGCACTCCGCCTCGGATCGCGCCGCGGCACTGGCCGTGACCGAGCAGCTGCGCGCGGCCAACGCCACTGTCGTGCAGGTCCGGATCGTGACCATCATCATCGGCCGCGACTTCCACGGCCTGGCGTCGAAGGAGCTCGTCGCCACGCACCGCGCCGCGGACCTGCGCAACGCGTCGGCGTCGCCGTCGCCCTGCCCTTCGTCGTCGGGCTGACGGCCGGTTCCTAGGCTGCTCCGGGTGACCGACCTTCGCGCGCTCGTCGTCGACTACGGCGGCGTGCTCACCAGCCCGCTGCAGGACGCCATGCAGTCGTGGTGCGAGGACGACGAGGTCGACGTCGCGCTCTTCCGCCGCGTGATGCGGGAGTGGCTGGGGACGTCGTACGGCGACGAGGCGGTCACCAACCCGGTGCATGCGCTCGAGCGCGGCGAGATCGCGATCCCCGACTTCGAGCGCGAGCTGGCCAGGCGGCTGCACACCCATGACGGCCGGGCAGTGGATCCCGAGGGGCTGCTCGAGCGGATGTTCGCCGGCTTCCGGCACGAGGCGCCGATGATGGCGGCGGTGCGCACCGCCCGCCGGCGCGGGCTGAAGACGGCGCTGCTGTCGAACTCATGGGGCCTCGACTACCCCCGCGAGCAGTGGGCGGGCGCGTTCGACGCCGTCGTCATCTCCGGCGAGGTCGGCATGCGCAAGCCGGAGCCGGCGATCTACCTGCACGCCGCGAAGCTGCTCGATCTGGCCCCCGAGCAGTGCGTGTTCGTCGACGACCTCGCGCCCAACGTCCGTGGCGCCGTCGCCGTCGGCATGGTCGGTGTCCGTCACGTCAGCGCGGAGGACTCCATCCGTGAGCTCGAAGCGCTCTTCGGTGTGTCGTTGCGTGACGGAGCCGGCGAGGAGCCGGTGACCACGTGAGCGAACGGCTCTCTCCCACCGGCGTCTCCTTTCTCTATCTCGAGAGCCCGACCACGGCCATGCACGTCGGCGAGGTCGCGATCCTTCGGCCGCCGGAGGGCGTGAGTGCCGGCGACCTGTACGCCGCCCTGCGCCGGCTCGTCGCCGAACGGATCGCTCTCGTCCCGCGTTACCGGCAGAAGGTCCGGTTCGTCCCCGGCCACATCGCGAACCCGGTCTGGGTCGACGACGAGGCCTTCGACATCGGCTACCACGTCCGGCGCAGCGCGTTGCCCCGGCCGGGTTCGATCGACCAGCTGCGCGAGCTGGTCGGCCGCGTGCAGTCGCGCCATCTGGACCGGTCGCGTCCGCTGTGGGAGCTCTACTTCGTCGAAGGACTCGAGGACGGCAGGTGCGCCATCCTCACGAAGACCCACCACGCGATGGTCGACGGCGAGAACGTTCTCGACATCGGCTCGTTGGTCCTCGACCCGACCCCGGAGCCGCGGGAGACCGCCGCCGACGGCTGGGCTCCCGACCGGGAGCCATCGGCTGTCGCACTCCTCGTCGACGCCGTGGCGGACACGTTGCGCAGGCCGACAGAGGTCTTCGACACCATGCGCGCGGGTGTCGCGGACGCCAGGGCGCTGACCCAGCGAGCCTTCGGCGCAACGGCCGGTGTGCTGGCGGCGGCCCGGTCGTCGCTGCGGCCGGCGCCCGCCTCTCCGCTGAACGCGGTCGTCGGCGGTCAGCGCCGGTTCGGCATGGCCGCGACGGATCTCGAGGACTACAAGCGGGTCCGTGCGGCTCATGGGGGCACCGTCAACGACGTCGTCCTGGCGACGGTCACCGGCGCGTTGCGCATCTGGCTGCTGACCCGAGGCGAGTCGGTGCGACCGTCGACGACGGTGCGCGCCATGGTCCCCGTCAGTGTCCGCGCCGACGACGACAGCGGCACCGGATCGCTGGGCAGCCGGGTGACGTCGTACTTCGTCGACCTGCCGGTGGGGGAGCCGAGCCCGCTCGTCCGCCTGCACCACGTGTCGTATGCGATGAAGGCCCACAAGGACTCGGGCCGGGCCGTCGGCGCGAACACTATGGTCGCGTTGTCCGGGTTTGCCCCGCCGACGATTCACTCCGCTGCCGCGAGGTTGGCGTCGGGTCTGACCTCCCGGCTGTTCAATGTTGTGGTGACCAACGTGCCGGGCCCGCAGTACCCGCTCTATGCCGCGGGTGCGCAGATGCTCGAGACCTACCCGGTCGTGCCGTTGGGTCGTGGTCAGGCGGTGTCCGTCGGCCTGACGTCGTACGACGGTGGTGTCTACTTCGGTCTCAACGCGGACCGTGACGCGATGCCCGACGTCGACGTCCTCGCCCAATGTCTGGAGGAGTCGTTGAGCGAGCTCGTGGAGACCGTCCGATGACTGCTCGCCGGTCCGCGCCGCGGCGCGGGATCGTCCTCGGCGGCGGCGGGGTGCTCGGCGCCGCGTGGATGATCGGCGCCCTGTCGGCGTTGCGTGACACCTGCGGCTGGGAGCCGCACGAGGCCGACGTGCTCGTCGGCACGTCGGCGGGTTCCGTGCTCTCGGCCCTGCTTGGGTGCGGCGTCACGGTCGACACCCTCGCCAACAACCAGCGCGGCATCACCGCGCCCGGCGACCCCGCCATCGAGTTCGACCACGAGACCGCCAGCGGCGGTGCGCTGCCCGGTATGCCGCGGCTGCGGATCGGCTCACCGACGCTGCTCGCAGCGGCCGTGCGCCATCCGCGTCGGCTGCCCCCGCTGGCCGTCGTGGCCGGCCTCGCGCCGCACGGCCGGGGGTCGCTCGACCCGGTGCGGACTCTGGTCGACACGGCCAACCCCGACGGCGGCTGGGCGCCGCATCCGGCGACGTGGCTGGTGGCGATGGACTACGAGGCCGGGCGGCGGGTCGCCTTCGGCCGACCCGGCGCGCCCACGGCCTCCTTGTCCGACGCCGTCGTCGCGTCGTGCGCGATCCCCGGGTGGTACTCCCCGGCCATCATCGGCGGTCGCCGCTACGTCGACGGAGGCACGTGCTCGCCGACGTCGCTCGACCTGCTCGCCCGGGAAGGCCTCGACGAGGTCGTCGTACTGGCGCCGATGGTGTCCTTCGACATGGACGATCCGGCGACGCTCGTCGGGCGGGTCGAGCGGAGGTTCCGCCGGGCGATGACCAAGCGGGTGCTGCACGAGGCGGCGAAGGTGCGTCGCCACGGCACGTCGGTCACCGTGCTCGGCCCCGGCCGCGAGGACCTCGAGGCCATCGGCGTCAACCTGATGGACACCCGGCGGCGCCGTTCGGTCTTCGAAACGTCGCTGCGCACGTCGGCCCACGCCCTGGCCGACGGCGCCTCTACCCTGCCCGCTGCCTGACCCGCCCCCGTCCGTGCGCGTCTACGTTCCGGCCACCGTCCCGCTGCTCCGGCGGTGGCTCGCGGACGGTCGCGCGCCCTCGGGCCCCGCCTGGGCCGTCTCCCCGGGGCTGCGGGAGTGGTACCGCGAGGGCGACGAGGAGGAGATGGAGTACGTCGCCCAGCTCGCCGCCGGCCGGGCGTCGCTCGATCTGCTCGCCGCCGACCCCGACGCGCCGCGGCTGCGGGTCGTCGTCGCCGCCGACGCTCCGGAGGCGGACGTGGCACCGACCTCGGGCCCGCGCGGTGAGGTCGCCGTCGGCGTGCCCCTGCCGGTCGACCGGTGGGCCTCGGCGCTGGTCGACGGCGCCGACGCGGAGCCGGTGGTCGCCACTGCCGTCCGGGCGCTGCCTGCCGCAGCGGCCGGCGACGACGACGCGGCGTTCGCGCTCGACGACGCCGCCGCAGCGGAGCTCGGCTGGTACGCCGTGCAGGAGCTCGAGCTCCTCCTCGACGACCTCTGAACTTCGCAATCCGTCCGCGCGGGTTCGGATCCGGTGGGACGATCGCCCCTTCGCGAGCCGGGGGGCCACCGATGCGACTCAGGACTTCGCTGCGCACATCGCTCGTTGCAGGCCTGTTGCTCCTACCGCTGGGCGTGCCGTCGTCGGTCGCGGTCGCCGCGACAGTCCACGAGGGCGACTTCGACGCGGGGTTCGCGCAAGCCGGCCGGGTCCGGACGGCGTTCGTCTCGGGCGGCAACGACGAGGCTCATGCTGTCGCGGTCGCTCCCGACGGCAAGATCGTCGTCGCCGGCAAGACCTTCGACGCGGCCACCGGTGACTACGCCATGGGGATCGTCGTCTACAACCCCGACGGCACCTTGGACACGGCGTTCAGCCACGGCGGCCTCAAGGCGGTGGGGTTCGGCAACGGAACCGAGTCCGAGGCGCACGCCGTCCTCGTCCAGCCGGACGGCAAGATCCTCGTGGCCGGTGCAGCGACAGGCGTTCCTGCCGGTCACTTCGTGATCGCCCGGCTCACTCCGACGGGCGGCCTCGACACCACCTTCGATACCGACGGGGTCAAGGTGTTCGAGCTGAATGGGTCGGGGGGAATCAACGCCCTCGCGCTCCAGCCGGACGGCAAGATCGTGGCGGTCGGACCCACGGCACCGACCGGCAGGCTGGACTTCGCGGTCGTCCGGCTGAAGCCGGGCGGGGCCTTCGACGGGACGTTCGGCACCGGCGGCGAGGTCACCACCGGCTTCGGCACGGATGCTGACATCCCCACGGCCGTCGTCGTGCAGACCGACGGCAAGATCGTCGTCGGCGGCCACAGCGACTACCCGGGGACCAGCAGCGTCATCGAGTGGGCGGTCAACATCGCCCGCTACCTCCCGGGGGGTGGCCTGGACTCGTCGTTCGGGACGGGCGGTAAGACCACCACTGATCTGTCGACGGACACGGATGAGTTCCTGGCCGGCATGGCGCTGCTGCCGGACGGACGCCTCGTGGCCGCCGGTTACCGCACCGACACGGCGGGAAGCGCGCAAGGCGGTCTGCTCCTGCGCTACTCCAGCGCCGGAGCCCTCGCCCCCTCCGCCACCGCTCCCGACGCCGGTTGGGTCCTCAAGACGGCGTTCTCGCAGATCAACGCACTGGTTCGGCAGCGTGACGGAAAGCTGGTGGCGGTCGGCACGTTCGCGAACACGGGTAGCTCGTTCGTGGTCGGTCGGTACAACGTCGACTTCGCCCCGGACCCGCACTTCGCCGGCGACGGTGAGGAGAGCGTCCCGTTCGGCGCGCAGGGATTCGATGACGCGTACGCGACGGCGCTGCAGCGCGACGGCAAGATCCTCATCGCGGGACGCACGTACACGGGTGTGTTCACTCCGAGTGCCGGCGGCGACATCTACAACTTCGCGACTGCGCGACTGATCGGCGACGCGACCCCGCCGACCGGAGAGCGACTGTCCGCTCTGCCGGTGTTCAGCCGTGCCCGGACGGTTCATCTCGGGTGGAGTGCGAAGGACGACAACACCGGGGTGCGCAGCTACGACGTACGCGCCCATTCGGCCGCGGCGAGCAAGTCGACGTACGGCGGCTGGCGGACGGTGATCAGCGGCAGCACGAAGAAGTCGGCGACCGTCACGGCGACGGCCGGTCGGACGTGGTGCTACGAGGTTCGGGCCCGGGACTGGGCCGGCAACGTCAGTGCCTGGTCGGCGCCCCGGTGCACGGCGGTTCCTGTCGACGACCGGGCGATGTCCGCCCGCGGCGCGTGGACGAAGTCCGGCGTCACGTCGGACTACCTCGGCACGGTGAGCACGTCGACGGCGAGCGGCAGCTCACTGACCACTTCGGTCGCGTTCCGCCGGCTCGCGCTCCTGGTGCGCACGTGTCCTGGCTGCGGCAAGGTCAAGGTCATGCTGGGCAGCAAGGTCCTGGCGACGGTCACCCTGGCCGCTTCGACGACGCACCACCGGGTGCTGAAGAGCGTCGTCATCGGTTCCACGCTGCGGACCGGAACATTGCGGCTCGTACAAGCGTCCGGCGGGCACTCGGTCGTCATCGACGGTGTCGGCGTGAGCCTGGTCTGACGGACGCGCCGGTGCGCGTGCCGTCGGCTGGGGCAGGATGGAGGCGTCCGCCGATGCCGCCGGACGATCTAGGAGGTTGACGTGCTCGATGCCGTGACCGTCCCGCCCCTCCCGGTGAACGAGCCGGTCCGCAGCTACGCGCCGGGCAGCGCCGAGCGCGCCTCGCTCGAGGCGCGGCTGAAGGAGCTCGCCTCCGACCGGATCGACCTGCCGATGAACATCGGCGGCGAGCAGCGGATGGGCTCCGGTTCACGGGTCGACGTCGTCCAGCCCCACAACCGCGGTGCGGTGCTCGGCACCCTCGGCGATGCGACCGCCGACGATGTCCGGGCCGCCGTGGCGGCGGCCAAGGCGGCGGCTGCCGACTGGCGCTCGATGGCGTTCGACGACCGGGCGGCGATCCTGCTGAAGGCAGCCGAGCTGCTCGCCGGCCCCTGGCGGGACACGCTCAACGCCGCGACCATGCTCGGCCAGTCGAAGACCGTCCAGCAGGCCGAGATCGACTCGGCGTGCGAGCTGATCGACTTCTGGCGGTTCAACGTCGCCTACGCGCGGCAGATCCTCGCCGAGCAGCCGCTCTCGTCCCCGGGCGTCTGGAACCGCGTGGAGTACCGCCCGCTCGAGGGCTTCGTCCTGGCGATCACGCCGTTCAACTTCACGGCCATCGCCGGCAACCTGCCGACCGCTCCCGCCCTGATGGGCAACGTCGTGGTCTGGAAGCCGGCCACGACGCAGAACTTCGCGGCGCACTTCCTGATGGACGTCCTGACCGAGGCCGGCCTGCCGCCGGGCGTCATCAACCTCGTCACCGGTCACGGGCCGGCGGTCTCCGAGGTCGCGCTGGCCGACCCGGACCTCGCCGGCGTGCACTTCACCGGCTCGACCGGTGTCTTCCACCACCTCTGGAAGAGCGTCGGCACCTCGATCGACAGCTATCGCGGGTACCCGCGGCTCGTCGGGGAGACCGGCGGCAAGGACTTCGTGATCGCTCACCCGTCTGCGGACCCGGGCGCGCTGCGGACCGCCATGGTCCGCGGCGCCTACGAGTACCAAGGGCAGAAGTGCTCGGCGGCGTCGCGCGCCTACGTCCCGCGGTCGGTGTGGGACCGGATCCGCGACGACGTCATCGGCGAGATCGAGAGCCTGTCGATGGGCGACGTCACCGACCTGTCCAACTTCATGGGGGCGGTCATCGATGACCGCTCGTTCTCCAAGCTCTCCGGGGTGCTCGAGCGGGCGAAGAGCGACGCGGGCCTCCAGGTGCTCGCCGGCGGCACCGCCGACGACTCCCAGGGATGGTTCGTCCGGCCGACGCTGCTGCAGGGCTCGGACCCGACGCACGACATCTTCACGACGGAGTACTTCGGGCCGGTGCTGGGCCTGTTCGTCTACGACGACGCGGACTACGACCAGGTCGTCCGGCAAGCCGCCGATGTGGCGACGTACGCCCTGACCGGGTCGATCTTCGCCCAGGACCGCCGGGCGGTCGCCGAGGCGATGGACGTGCTGCGCTACTCCGCCGGCAACTTCTACATCAACGACAAGCCGACCGGCGCGGTCGTCGGGCAGCAGCCGTTCGGCGGGGCCAGGGCGTCCGGCACCAACGACAAGGCCGGCTCGCCGTTGAACCTCCAGCGCTGGGTCTCGCCGCGGGCGATCAAGGAGACGTTCGTCCCGCCGACCGACTACCGCTATCCCCACATGGGATAGCGGTCAACTCGAATTGCCGGCCTGTTCGAGGGCCTGGGCGACGTAAGGCCCGAAGCGCTGCTGGGCCGCCTGCTTCGTGACGCCGAGGGCGGTGCCGACTCCCGACCAGGACACGCCCTGGGTGCGCGCCTCGCCGACGAGCGACAGCATCGCCCAGCTCACCCGCTCGCCGATCGCGGCCAGCTGCTCGAGCGCGGCGAGCAGGTCGGCCGGCTCGCCACTGGGCTGGCCACCGGTCTCCGCGACCAGTGACCGAAGGGCCCGGACGGCCGTGGCCAGGGCGCGGTCGGCGCCGCGCTCACCGCCGAGCCAGACCCGGTCGGCGTACGACGGGTAGGGCCAGGCCGTCCGGTCCGGATCGGGTGACGACGCCATCCGCCGACTCCTCTCGCCTCGGCAAGCATCCTTGACTCCGTCAAGGTTTCTTGTCAAGTGACCAGTCCGAGGAGGTCACGACCTGGTGGTCCGGTATGACCGGACCCCGTGCCGAAACAGCCGATCAAGATCACTAAAGGTCCTGCCGATAACCACCAGCGGTGGTGGGCGTCTGCGCAGTGCGTCGACGCGGGGGCGCCAGGCTGCGCACCGCGTCGCGTTGGATGCTGCGCGGACTCCTGCTCGGCACCGGCGGCGCTGCGGCCGTCGCGCTCGGCGCGAACCCCGCGTTCGCCGGCACGCTGAGCGTCACGTACACGGGGGCGGCGAACCCCACCACCAACACGCCGCTGACCTGGAGCGTGAGCCAGAACCCCTCCGGGCCGATGAGCTGCGAGCTTGACTACGGGACCACCGTGGTCTCGCCGCTCGCCGACTGCGGTCCGACCGTCACGTACTCCGTGGCGGGTGGGCCGGCCGGCACCTACAGGCTGGTCGCGTACGGCGACTCCGCGGTGAACGTCACCGGGACGACGAAGACGCTCAGCTCGAGCATCTCGGTCGCCCCCGTCGCACCGACGCCGTCCGGGCCCACCGGACCGTCGAACGACCGCGCGCCGCAGTGGGCGCTCGGCCTGCCGTCCGGAGCCACCGGCGCCTGCATGCTCACCAGCAGCACCGGGACCGTCATCGCATCGGCCGACCCCTGCTCCAGCCCATGGACGGGACCACTCGGCAGCGCTGCCGACGGCACCTACACGCTCAGCGTCGTCGCTCGGCAAGCTGGGTTGACGAGCACGCCGGGCACGCTCACGTACACGCTCGACACCACCGCTCCGAGCGCGGCCGCCGTGACCTCGCCCGCGCCCATCGGCAACGACCGCACTCCCACGTTCGCCATCGCGGGCGTCGAGGCCGGAGCCGCCGTCAGCTGTACCGCCACCGGGCCCGCCGGCGCGGTGCCGCTCAACTCGTGCACCACCACGTCGGCCCAGCTCGCGCTCGCCGGGCAGCCGGAAGGCGCCTACCGGCTCGACGTCGTGGTGACCGACGTCGCGGGCAACCCCAGCGCGACGGCGTCGGCGAGCTACACGCTCGACGTCACGCCGCCCCCCGCACCGACCGTCTCCACCCCGCCTGCCCTGACCCGGCAGAAGTCGATGACGCTCACCATCGGCGACGCCGAAGCCGGCACCACCCTCACGTGCATGCTGACGTCGCCGACCGGCAGCACGGTGTTCTCGGGCGCCTGCCCCGCGAACGGCACGTTCGACACGACCGGCTTCGCCGACGGCGTCTACACGCTTGTCGTCACGGCCGCGGACGCGGCCGGCAACACCGCGTCCACCACAGTCAGCTGGGAGCGGGACACGACTCCGCCGCCCGTGCCCGTCATCACCGGACCGACCGGCCCGGTGAACGACCGCACCCCGAGCCTGTCGGTCAGCGACAGCGAGGCCGGCGTCACATTCGACTGCGCCGTTGCCGGCTCGTTGCCCGTCACCGTCACCGCCTGCGGGACGACAACCACCCTTGACCTGACGGGAGCCACTGACGGCGACTACGTGGTGAGGGTTACGGCGACCGATGCGGCCGGCAACAGCCGAAGCGCGAGCTTCACGCTCACGCTCGACACGACGGCTCCGCCTGCCCCGGTGACCACCGGCCCGACTGCGCCGGTCAACGACCGAACCCCGAGCCTGGCTGTCAGTGACACCGAGGCCGGCGTCACCTACTCCTGCACGATCGTGGGCCCGGGCACCACCGCGTCGGTCACCACCTGCGGGACGACAACGACCCTTGACCTCAGCACTGCCGCGGACGGCGACTACGCGGTCACGGTCACCGCAGCCGATGCGGCCGGCAACAGGAGCAGCTCCACCTTCACCGTCGTCCTGGACACCGTCGCTCCGCCGGCCCCGACAGTGACTACGCCGCGCTCGCCGGGACAGAGCACGACGCCGTCGTTCACGGTCACTGATGCCGAAGCCGGCGTGACGTATGTCTGCTCCGTCTCCGGTCCATCTGCGGCGACCGTCACCTCGTGCGGACCGACCACGCGACTCGGCCTGACGGGTGCGGACGGCGTCTACACCGTCACCATTGACGCGGTCGACGCGGCCGGCAACGTCAGCTCCTCGACGACCGCGACGTACGTCCTCGACACCACCGCCCCTGCGCAGCCGACGATCGGCGTCACACCGTCGCCGGCGCAGGGTCGGCACCCCTCCTTCACGGTCAGCGGCGTGGAGTCCGGCGGCGTCGTCACCTGCACGCTGTCGGCGCCTGCCGGCTCCACCGTCACGGTGCCGGTCTCCTGCGCGCCCGGGGTGTCCCTGGACCTCACCGGGCAGCCCGACGGTCGCTACACCCTGACCGTCACCGTCACGGACGCCGCCGGCAACGTCAGCGTCGCGGGCGTGGCGACGTACGTGCTCGACACGACCTCGCCGCTCGCTCCCGCAGTCACGCCACCACCGAACCCGTCGAACGACGTGACCCCCACGTTCGACATCACGACCGAGCCGGGAGCCACTCTCACGTGCACCGTCGAACGGTTCTTCCAGACGGTGTGGAGCGGACCCTGCCCGGCCGACGGAACGCTTGACCTGTCCGGCTACGGGGACGGCGAGTTCGAAGTGACGGTGTTCGCCGCGGACGCTGCCGGGAACGTCGGGCCGTCGACGACTGCGGCGTACCTGCTGGACACCCTCGCACCCGACCGCCCTGTCCTCATCGCGCCGGCAAGCCCGTCGCCCGTGACCAACCCGACCTGGATGTGGACGGCCGAGGCCGGTGCTACGTCGACCTGCACGGTCACGAACTCCACTGGCGTCGTCGTCATCGGCCCGGTGGCCTGTACGTCGCCGTGGGTCGCGGACTTCAGCGGGTTGCCCGACGACACCTACACGTTCTCCGTCGTCGCCACCGATGCCGCCGGCAACAGCTCAGCCGCTGCCACGTCGATCTTCGTCCTCGACCGTCAGGCCCCGATCCCGCCGACGGTTGTGCCGCCGGCCTCGCCGGACAACGACACGACGCCGACCTGGCAGATCAGCGGTCCGCGCAACGCGGTGCTGACCTGCACGCTGCTGCAGGGGCGCAAGATCATCTGGGGGCCGGCCCCCTGCCCTGCCAGCGGGACGTTCTCCTTGGCCGGCTTGCCGGACGGCACCTACGCGCTTCGCGTGACCGCCACCGACCACGCCGGCAACGTGAGCGCGGCGTCCGTCACCAGCTATGTGCTGGACACCGTTCCGCCGCCCTCGCCGACACTCGACTACGGCACCTCGTCGCCGTCGACCGACACCAGCCCCTTCTGGGGATTCACGCTGCCTCCGGGCACGTCCGGCCGATGCGAGCTGCTGCGCAACGGCACGGTGATCGCGAGTCGAAGCAACTGTGCCGGTGCCGTGCGCTTCGATCTCTCGGGCCGTCCGCAGGGCACGTACGTCGTCAAGATCTACGCCATCGACGCGGCGGGCAACGTCAGCCAGCCGCTCGTCTTCACCTACGTGCTCGGCCAGGCTTCGTCGGTGCCGCCGCCCTCGGGCGCGACCGGCACCGGCGCGACCGGTGGCACGCCCGGCGCCAGTGGTCGTCAGGGTGGGACCACGCCGCCCCCGCTTCCCACCGCGCCCGGGGCCGCTCGTCCGCCACTGGACGAGATCAACCGGCTCTCCAGCCTGATCCGCAGCGGCACCAAGCACACGGTCCAGAAGGCCGAGGCCGCCGTCTCCGCGGTCATCCCGGTCATCCACGACAAGATCACGGAGAACGTCTCGCACGCGGTGCAGGGCGTGGTCAACGCGGTGAGCTCGGCCGGTGGTGGCACCGGGTTCCCGTTGATCTTGCTGCTCGTCGTGCTCGCGTTCCTCCTGATGCAGAACCGCATCGACAGCCGCGATCCAAAACTTGCCCTCGCGTCGGTTGCTGCCGATGACACCGTGGAGTTCCTACCTCCACCTAGCCGAGGAGGGGACCGGTGACGGTCACCGGGTCGCGCGCCGACGTCGTTTCGCTCGACGAGCGGCTGCTCTACCTGCGCGTGCTGCGTGCAGTCCTCGCCGGCGCGACCGTGCTGATCGCGGCCCTTCTGCCCGGTGACCTCCGCCTGCCGTTCCTCAACATCTGCTACCTCGCGCTCAGCTATCTCGCCACGTGCCTGCTGGCGGAGATGGCCTGGCGGATGATGCACCGGCGCGGCCTGCTGCTCTTCGGTGGGCTGCTGATGCTCGATGCGGTCTTCCTCGCGGCCGCCGTCTACCTCGTCGGGGGCCAGTCCGGGTCGGTCCGCTACCTCGTTCTCGTGCACCTCGGCGCGGTGACGCTGCTGGCGTCGTACCGCACGGGCGTGAAGCTCGCGCTGTGGCACTCGCTGCTGCAGCTGTGTGTCTTCTACGCCTCCCGCGCCCGCATTCTCCATGGCCGGGCCGACACCGCTGAGTGGTTCCGCATCATCACGTTCATCGTCGCGTTGTGGATCCTGACGTTGACCATTGCGACGCTGGCCGCGGTCAACGAGCGCGAGCTGCGCCGACGCCGCTACGAGCTGGAGCAGCTGGCGCAGATGGGCCGGGCGCTCGAGGACGCCAATGACCCGCTGAGCGTCGGCGACGTGCTGCTCGACAGTGTCGCGGACACCTTCGGCTGCGAGCGCATGGCGCTGTTCGAGGTCGTCGACGACCAGCCTCGACTGCTCACCTGTCGGAACTTGCTGGACGCGCTGGTCGCGGACTTCCGGATCGGCGAGTTCTCCGTGCTGCAGATGGCGTACAACAACCGCGAGACGCTGCTCGTGCGTGAGCTCGACCCCGAGGTCGACCCCTGGCTGTCGGCGATCATGCCGGACGCGCGGAACATCGCGATCCTGCCGCTGGTGGCCGACGCCGTTGTCGGCGTTCTTGTCGTGGAGACTCCCGAGACGGGCACCCGCATCGAGCGGCGCGTCATCGCCACGACGGAACGCTTCGCGAGCCATGCGGCGATGGCGATGCGCAACGCCAACCTGCTGGAACGCATGCAGCAGATGGCCGTCACCGACGGCCTCACCGAGCTGGCCAACCGGCGGTCGTTCGACCGGTCCCTCGATCGCGAGCTGACCCGGGCCAACCGCACGGACGGCCGCTTGTCGGTCGTGCTGCTCGACATCGACCACTTCAAGAACCTCAACGACACGCACGGTCACGTCGTCGGTGACGCGGTCCTGCGCCAGGTCGCTGCTGCCCTGCGTGAGTGCGGTCGTGAGTACGACACGGTTGCCCGATACGGCGGCGAGGAGTTCGCCGCGGTGCTTCCGGGTTGCTCCTCTGCACTGGCGCTGCAGGTTGCTGAGCGGCTCCGCCGTGCCGTGGAGGAAGCCGCCACGGACGTAGCGGTGACGGCCAGCGCGGGCGTGGCGACCTTCCCCTACGACGGGGTCGACGCGGGTTCTCTGCTGGAAGCGGCCGACCAGGCGCTCTACGCGTCGAAGCGGTCCGGCCGCAACACGGTGCGCTCGGCCGAGCAGGCCCGCGCCACACAAAGCGTCGCCGGCTGACCCTCTCGCCGCCGTAGGGTCGTCGCGTGGACGGCGGCGCGGAGACGACACGGTTCGGTGAAGCGGGTGGGCGGCTGTCCTACGGCAGCTATCTGCACATCGGCGAGCTGCTCGCGCAGCAGGTGCCGGAGTCGGACCCGCCGGCGCACGACGAGCTCTTGTTCATCACCATCCACCAGGTCTATGAGCTGTGGTTCAAGCTGTTGCTGCACGAGCTGACGACCGTCCGAGACCTGTTGCTGGAGGGCGGGGCATCGGGCGAGGCGATGTGGACCGCACGACATCTGCTCCGCCGGGTCGAGCAGGTCGAGCAGGTGCTGATCGCGCAGCTGCCGGTGCTCGAGACGATGACACCGCAGGACTTCCTCGACTTCCGCTCGCTGCTGGCGCCGGCGTCGGGCTTCCAGTCGGTTCAGTTCCGTGAGCTCGAGTTCCTGTCCGGTCTCAAGGACCCGGGCTTCATGCAGCGGTTGCGCGCGGCGACGGACGCCGAACGCGAGCGCCTGCAACACAGGCTTGACGAGCCCACCTTGTGGGACGGACTGCTCGCGGCGCTCGTCGCACGAGGGTTGGCCGTCGGGACCGAGGACGAGATCCGGGCATCTCTTCTGGTGGTTGCCCGGGACCGGGCGTCGTACGGCGACTTGTGGGACGTGGCCGAAGGACTGCTGTCCCACGACGAGCTCTCGGCGCAGTGGCGCGCGTTGCACGCGACAGTTGTCGAGCGGCAGATCGGCTACAAGCAGGGGACCGGCGGATCGACCGGAGCGACGTATCTGCGCGGGCGTCGCGATCTTCGGTTCTTCCCGCTCCTGTGGGAGCTGCGAACGGCGCTCTGACGGCTGGTCAGACGGGATCAACCGTTCGACCCATTTAGCCGTTTCGCCCTCTCGAAGGGCGGTGTGCGCTGCCAGGATGGTGTGCGTGTGTGACAACCACGACGACGAGGACCATGCGCCGCCTCGTTTCTCGCTGAGCCGGCGGCGGCTGCTCGGCATCGGTGCCGCAGCAATAGCCGGTGCGACGGTCGCGGACACGATCTGGTTGCCCACGCGAGCGATGGCGGCGTCGGGGACGCAGGACACGCTCACTGGTGCAGCGCCGGTGCGGCTCGCCATGCACGTGCACGGCAGCTGGTCCGAGGGTCCGGGCAGCTGGGAGGCGCAGTTCGACCAGGCGGCGCGCAACGCGATCGACGTCCTGTACATGACCGACCACGACACCCGCCAGCTCGCGCGCCACTATCTCCAGACGTTGCACGGCGCGCGGTGGAGCCGGGCGTCGACCGGCAAGCTCGCGCGGCAGGCCGCCGGCGTGAAGGGCCGGTCGATCCACCTCGTCGCCGAGAGCGCTTCCTGGACGAAGCCGGCGTCGGTGACGCTGACCATCGCGTCGGCGCGGCACCACCTGCGCACGTCGGTGGCCGGCCAGACCCTCGTGCACACGGTTGAATCGGCCTCGTTGAGCCATGGTGCGACCTACGAGATCGTCATCGGCCTGAGCCACCACCCGGCTGCCGAGGGTCGGCGCGCAGGGCAGTACGAGCTCGTCTACCGGTTCGGGCCGTTCGAGCAGCCTCGGCACCTGGAGGTCCACGGCTTGCGGGGGGTCGTCTGCCTGCCCCGGCCGCGGACCGGCTCGGTCCACCGGCTGCATCCGGATCGTGACATCGCGGCGCTCTGGCCGACGATGCACGCCGCGGACAACTGCTTCTACTCCATGGACTTCGTCGCGAGAAGCCCGAAGAAGGGCGCCGTCGCGAACGTCAAGCTCGAGATGGAGTTCGAGCGCCCACGCAACACGCCGGACGCCGTGCAGCAGGAACAGCAAGCGATCATCGCCACCTACCAGCCGCGGTTCCCGAACCTCAGCGTCCGGCGGGGAAGTGAGTTCAGCCGACAGCTTCCGGACATGACCGGGTTCGGCATGCCGCAGTACATCCCCGACTACTCGCAGATGCCGAGTGACGCGGCGACGGTCTACGAGCAGATCGCCGGCACCGTCCATCAGCAGGGTGGGGTGATGTCCTACAACCATCCGTTCGGTTACGACGGTGGGCCGCTCATCAGCGCGACGGACCAGGTGGCGAAACGGCGTGACTACTACCAGGCGATGACAGCCACGAACCTCTACGGCGCCGACATCCTCGAGGTCGGCTATCTGCGTCGGGGGGGCTGCGACGCGGCCACGCACCTCGACCTGTGGGACACGTTCTCGCGCGCGGGTCGGTTCCTGACCGGCAGCGGTGTCTCCGACGACCACGAGGGTCAGCGGTGGGACAACCTCCTCAACGGCTTCGTGACCGGAGCGTGGACCGCCTCGCGGTCTGATGCTGACGTGAGTGCCGCCCTGGCGAGCGGACGGGCGTATCTCACTCACATGGGCCGCTGGCCCGGCGGCGCGATCGACCTGCGGGTGGACGGCGCTGCCCCTATGGGCTCGGCATGGGTAGGGGGTACGACGACAGCCGGTGGTTCGTCGGCGACGCGCACACTGACGGTGCTGGCCGACGCCCTGCCCACCGGCAGTGTTGTGCAGATCGTCTCCGGTCCGGTGGACGCCTCAGGGTCGATCGACCCCGGGACGCAGGTGGTCAACGCATTGCCGGCCGCCAACTTCGCCGGTGGGCCGGTCGACGTGCCGATCAGCGCTCCGAGCTCGTGCTTCTACCGCGTGCAGGTGATGTCCTCGACCGGGACGTTCATCGGCTCGAGCAACCCCATCTGGCTGCTGGACAGCGAACCCGCGGACGGCGTACCGGCAGCTCGCCAGGTCGGTTGAACGCAGCAGTCCCGATCCGGTCGAACGGCGCAGTTGTCAACAGGCGTCTCATCCTCCGTTGATTCGCCCATCTCGGGCTCGTTACGGTCCCGGCACCTCCCGAGCCGTGCACCACCAGAAGCCGCAGCGAGCAGTCGATGAATCCATCCGCCGTCGTCGAGGGCGAAGTCCGCGAACTCGTGCGTCGCCGTGGGCTCGACCCTGCCGCCGACCCCGCGGCCATGCGGCGGCTGGTCGAGGAAGTGGTCGCCGACTACGACGATCGGGCCCTGACGAGCGTGCTGCCGCCCATCGCCGACCACGGCGAGACCGTCCGGCGAGTGCTGGATGCCGTCGCGGGTTTCGGGCCGCTCCAACCGTTCCTCGACGACCCCAGCGTGGAGGAAGTGTGGATCAACAGTCCCGGGCGGGTCTTCGTCGCGCGGGCTGGTCGCAGCGAGCTGACGACGACGATCCTCTCCGCGGAGGACGTCCGTTCTCTCGTCGAGCGGATGTTGAAGTCGTCGGGTCGTCGGGTCGACCTCTCGACACCGTTCGTGGACGCGATGCTCCCCGATGGTTCGCGTCTGCACGTCGTGATCCCGGACATCACCAGGCAGCATTGGGCGCTCAACATCCGCAAGTTCGTGGTACGCGCCAACACACTGGACGAGCTTGTCGGGCTGGGCAGCCTCTCCGCACAAGCGGCGCGCTTCCTGGAAGCCGCCGTCGCTGCAGGGCTCAACATCATCGTGGCCGGCGGCACGCAAGCCGGAAAGACAACGTTGCTCAACTGTCTGGCAGCGGCGATCCCACCCCGCGAACGCGTCGTGACCTGCGAAGAAGTCTTCGAGCTGAAGAACTGGCGTAGGGTACACAGGTGCCGACCGCAGCCATCTACCTGCGCCAAAGTCTCGACAAGACGGGTGAGCGCGCCGCTGTTCGCCGCCAGCTCGAGGCGTGCAAGGCAGTCTGCACGGCAAAGGGCTGGGATATCTACGGAAAGCTCTACGAGGACAACGACACGTCGGCGTCGTCCACCAAGAAGCGCAAGGACTACGAGCGGCTGCTAGCCGACGCCAAGGCGGGCAAGTTCGACGCCATCGTCGTGTTCCATCTGGATCGACTGTGTCGCCGCGTGCGCGACCTTGAGGACGTGCTCGAAGTCGGTCTGCCGATCGCGACCGCCGTCGGTGACATGGACCTGTCGACAGACATGGGCCGGCTCGTCGCGCGCATCCTCGGCGCCGTCGCTCAGGGCGAGGTCGAGCGCAAGGCAGCGAGACAGCGAGCGGGCAACCTGCAGCGCGCGCAGGAGGGCAAGCCGCACGCTGCTCCACGAGCCTTCGGCTACCGGCGAGTGACCGAGCGGGACGAGCACGGCAAGGTGAAGTCGACCAAGCTCGTCCAAGAACCCGCCGAGGCCAAGGCCATCAGGAGCGGCTACCGGCGGTTCCTCGCCGGTGCAAGCCTCCGCAGCATCGCGGCGGAGTGGAACGCGGCGGGGCACCTGACGTCACGAGGCGGTTCCTGGACTCCCTACGCCGTCCGCGACCGGCTCAAGAACCCGATCTACGCCGGGATCGTTGAGTACAACGGCGACGAACTCGGCGAGGGCAACTGGAAGCGAATCGTCCCGGAGGCGACCTACAGAGCTGCCAAGGCGAAGCTGAGTGATGAGGCACGCAAGACGACACCAGGCAACGCCCGCCGTTACATGATGTCCGGCTTGGCCAGGTGCGGCTGCGTGCCCAAGGGCAAGCGGAAGGCATGCGGCGCGCTGATGGCGACCGGCCGCGCATCCGGCACGAGCATCGCGACGACGGCTGACGGCGACAAGCGAAAGGGCAACCGGACCTACCAGTGCAGCCAGCACCGGCATCTGTCCCGTCACGCCGCCCCGATCGACGACCTGATCGAGCGCCTGGTTATCGCGAGGTTGAGCCGTGATGATGCTCGTGACCTCCTCGTGGACGATGCCGCTCCCGACGTTGAGGAGCTGCGCGAGGAGGCTCAGACGCTGCGAGCCCGGAAGCAAAGCCTCGCGGTGATGCTCGGCCGCGGAGCCATGGACTCGGCACAGTTCGAGACGGCGAACGCTGAGGTCCAAGCTGCCCTGGAGGCGGTCGAGAACCGCATGCAGACGAGCCACGACGCCGAGGTCCTCCGCGACCTCGTGGTTGGCGACGCCGCTGCCGTCTGGCGCGGTCTGGACATCGATCGTCGGCGCGCCGTCGTCGACGTTCTGATGACGGTGACACTGCTCTCGCCCGGCAAGGGCAAGCGCACCTTCGACCCCGAGACAGTCCGCGTGGAGTGGCGCCGCCCCGCCTGATCAGACCGTCCCCGTTCGTGATCTTGGCAGGACCAAGATCGTATCGGTAAGGCGGTAATGGCCTATGACGTGGAGAAGTACGTCCGAGATCTGGTGGAGGCTGCTCCACCGCTCACCGCCGAGCAGCGCGACGTCCTCGCTGACCTGCTGAGCGGCACGACGACCGGCGAGGAGTCGACGAACAACACCTAGACGATCGGGATGTTCACGAGCCGTGGGCCGTGAGGAGGGCTGTCACGGTCACCAGGGCCCGAGCGTGGCCCGCGTTGGGGGCGCTGAGCACGGTGACGGCCCTGGGCGGTTCAGCTCTCTGAAACTTTTTCGCCGGGAAAGGGGAGACAGGCGCCCTCCGTGCCGTAGTTCTAGTTGTGAAGGTCACGCTGCCCGCGTTCCGGCCGCTCCTGCCGACAGACGAGCACTTGCTCCGCTACGGACGACGCCCGGAGCCAGGCGAGAGCACCGTCACGGTGAAGGAGCTGCTCCCGGACGGCTCCCGCGACACGCGGCGTGGCGAGTACCAGAACCAGTCGACTCCAGCTCTCGTGATGTCACTGCTCTCGCACTGCAAGACGCAGGACGTCCTGACGATGGGCGAGGTGTTCGACCTCGTGATGGACGAGCACAACGTCGGCACTCGTTGGCTCCGCGACCAGGATGACCCTCGCGCCACCTTCGACGACATGTGGGAACGGGCCTACCAGCACGTCCCGAAGTTCAGCGTCGAGCAGGTCGTCACCCTCGTCCTGCAGCTCATCACGGACGAACCCGGCATCAGGCTCTCCACGATCCGCGCCGTCATCGGCGCGCACTTCCACCGCGGTGCGCTGGACAGCCTGCTCGACGGACTCATCGACACCGGCGTCCTCCGTGACGAGCGCCAGTACGGCCCCAGCGGCCGCCGCTGCACTGTCCGTCGCTTCTGGCTCCTCGCCACCGACGTCGCCGCCGTCGTGAAGAGAGTCGTGACGACTGTCAGCATCGGCCTGCTCGGCGTTGGACTTAGAACTTCCGCAGGAGAAGGTCCTTCCTACCGTCGCCTGCTCACGAGCAAGAAGATCTGGGCGGCCGGCGTCAGGCGCTACCGCCACATGGCAGCGCTGACCCGCCAGCAGAAGCGTCGTCAGGAGGTCCAGGCTCACCGACGCGAGGCCGAAGCGGCGCGAGCGTGGCGCGAGCGCATGGCCATGATCGAGCTGGGCGAGTTCGTTGCTGAGCTGCTCGCCGTCGACGTCACGACGACGATGATCGGCACGGAGCTGATCTACGAGCCCACGGCGGCGTAGACATCGGCATGGCGACCACGCACGAGCCGAAGTACAGCCGCCGAGAGCCCGACGCGACGGTGTTCGCGCCGGTCATCGCCGAGTTCCTCGCCGCCATCCACATCGACCCCGAGCTGTCGATCGCGATGGCGAAGAACGCGACGGCCATCGCATGGAAGCGCGCGGTCTGGGACTGCCGTCGTCAGCTCCGTGAC
>DASSKP010000030.1:0-59206 GCA_035690365.1 Mycobacteriales bacterium | reverse complement strand
CTTCATCGTGACCTTCGACCCGATGTTGCCGTCGACCCATTCCATCGTCGCGCCCTCGTGGGCGATCGCGCGCTTGGTCACGAGGTTGTAGACGTTGTTGGACCAGTTCTGGATCGTCGTGTAGCGAACGCGGGCGTTCTTCTTCACGATGATCTCGACGACCGCCGAGTGCAGCGAGCTGCTGGAATAGGTCGGAGCCGTGCAGCCCTCGACGTAGTGGACGAAGGCGTCCTCGTCGACGATGATCAAGGTCCGCTCGAACTGGCCCATGTTCTCGGTATTGATGCGGAAGTAGGCCTGCAGCGGGATGTCGACGTGCACGCCGGGCGGGACATAGATGAACGAGCCGCCACTCCAGACGGCCGTGTTGAGTGCCGCGAACTTGTTGTCACCGGCGGGGATCGCCGAACCGAAGTACTCGCGGAACAGGTCGTTGTGCTCGCGCAGCCCGGTGTCCGTGTCGAGGAACAGGACCCCCTTCTGCTCGAGGTCTTCGCGGATCGAGTGGTAGACGACCTCTGAGTTGTGAACGATCAGGCCCTCGGCGATGAAGTTGTGCGGCCCGTCCACCTCGATGTCATAGACCGGCTCCACGTCGTACGCCGTGATGGTGTCCACGCCGACGAAGGCAAGCGTCTCGTCGGTGGCTGGGATCATCGACAGCAGTTCCAACCCGTGGCCGCGCTCTACTTCGAAAGGCCCGGCGACCTCGAGACCTGAAAGCTGTGCGAGTTCCCGGCCTTGGTCTAGCAGATGCCGATTGGAACTGATGACCGGACCAGAGCCGAGCCAGCCACGGAGGAACGCGATGCGCTCCGGACGCGACAACGAGAACACCCAGTCCGGGACAGCCGAGTTGACGTCGGCCGAGAACCCGATCGATTCGAGCCACTCCGCCAGTGACGGGCACTCGACCGTTAGGTCTCCGCCTGCCTCAGCTGTTACGCGCACGCCGAAGACCACGTTGACGATGCGCGTGACCTCGGCACGAACGTCCGAGTCGGCGCTGTCGATGCGCGTGCCGCCGGACCGCAGGAACAGCCCGAGAAGCCACATCACGTCCGGCGTGGTCCACACCGGACCGAGGGTGCTGCCGTCGGGTGCAAGCCGCGCCGCCCCGCCGAAATCCGGGAGCTGGGCGGGAACCGCGACGAGGTCGCCCGGGCTGAGTTCGCCGACCGTGCGCCAGACAGCGGCTTTAGCGGAGCGAACGAGGAAGGGGTGGTTGTCGGTCGCACGGATGCTGCGCGTGCCGACCTTCACTTCGTAGGTCTGGCGAACATCCGTCTGCGCAGCGGCCTTCACCGGCACGACGCGAAGGCACTCAGCTTCTTCGTCGTAGGCGAAGACGAGGTCACCCGGCTCGATCTCCTTGATCGCGATCTGTCCGCGGTTGGCAGTCCAAACGCGCGTGTCGGCGCTCAGGCATTCGTACTGGGCGGCCACGCCGGCGATGAGGCGCTGCTTCTCCGCCTCCGGGATGCCGAGCTTGTCGTAGGTGTTCTTGATGTCGGCCGGCAGCTCGTCCCAGGACGTCGCCTGCTTCTCCGACGACCGGACGAAGTACTTGATGTTGTCGAAGTCGATGCCCGACAGGTCCGAGCCCCAGTTGGGCATCGGCTTCTTGTCGAACAGCCGCAGACCCTTGAGCCGGAAGTTGAGCATCCACTCCGGCTCGTTCTTCAGCGCCGAGATCTCGCGCACCTTGGCCTCGGAGAGTCCGCGCGTCGCGGTGGCCCCGGCGGTGTCGGGGTCGGACCAACCGAACGCGTAACGACCGAGCCCCTCGAGATCCGGGCGGTCGAGCTGAGTCATGAAGAAGTCCTCTCGGACGTAACGGGTGTCACAGGGAGAAGCGGGATGTGCGTGGTGCAGACACCGTCGCCGTGGGCGATGGTGGCGAGTCGTTGAACGTGCCGGCCGACGAGCCGGCCGATCGCCTCGGTCTCGGCCTCGCACAGCGCCGGGAACTCCTCGGCGACGTGCTGGACCGGGCAGTGGTGCTGGCAGACCTGCACGCCGATGCCGCCGTCATGCACGGTCGCGGCGTAGCCGTCGTCGCAGAGCGCCTGCGCCAACGCAGCGGGTCGCTCGTCGAGCGGGAGCGAGGCGATCTTCGCGGCGTAGCGCGCCTCCCACTCGGCGATCCTTTGCCGGGCGAAGTCCTCGACCGCGTCCTCGCCGGCGGAGTCACGCAAGTAGCGCAGAGCCGCGACCGCGACCGCGTCGTAGGCCGTCGGACCGGCCGCGTGGCCGGCGTCGGACAGCGCGAACAGCTTCGCCGGCCGACCCCGCCCACGCCGGGCGCGGGCTGGAGCCTCCCGGGCGACGATCGTGCCCGCCGCGAGCATGGCGTCGAGGTGGCGTCGTACGGCGGCAGGGGTGAGCCCCAGCCGCTCGCCGAGCGCCGATGCCGTGGACGGGCCGAGCTCGAGCAGGAGCTGCGCGACGCGCTCGCGGGTGCGGCGATCCGCGAGCGTGGGCGCCGCGGTGCTTTTCACAACAACATTGTCGCGTAATTGCCGATCGCGATCAAACCCGGGGTCCCCGCGGGCGCATCACTTGCCGCGGGCGACCCGCCGGTAGCGCGCCTCGAGCAGCGAATACGCCGCAAAAGCCACCAAACCGGCCGCGACGAGACCCAGCATCACAGGTCCCCACGGACGGCGGGCCATCGCTGCGAGCGTGGCATCCAGCCCGTCGGCGTGCCGCGGGTCGGCCTGGACACCGGCGACGACGAGGAACACGCCGACCGGGACGAACACCAGCGCCCGCGCCACGATGCCGACCACGCCCAGGCCGGTGATCAGCCGGCGGACGCGCCGCGACCGCTTCCGCATCCCCATCCCGTCGGTGAAGTCACGGGTCCAAGCGGTGCGGATCTGCCACGCGCAGACGGCGACAACGATGACCCCGACCGCCATGACGACCGCCCGCCCGCCCGGCCAGGACAGCACCTGGGCCGTCTCGGCGTGCTGCGACTGCTCCGAACCGACCCCGCGGCGACCGAGGACGAACGACAACGGCACCCAGGTGAGCGCGACGTAGAAGACACCCTGGAGCGCTGTCGTCGTACGTCGCCAGACCGGAAGCTCGTCGTCGCGGACAGCCCCGACCAGGCGCGCCGCACCGAGAACGAAGAACCCGACGGCGGTCAGCAGGACGGCCAGCAGGCCCCACGGGTTGATGGCCACGACCGACAACGCGCCATGGGCGTTCGCCTGCTGGCCGCCGTGCCCGCGCGTGACCGCGACATCCACCGCGAGACCGGCGAGCAGCACGTAGAAGGCAGCCCGCGCCACCAGCCCGCTCCGCGCGACGATCCGGAAGCCGCGCTTGCCGCCGACGGCATGCGCCGCGTCCTGGACTCCGTCGCGTGCCCGCGCCACCACCCCCGTCACGGTCACGGTGACGTAATGCCCCGTTCGCGGCGCCGGAACGCGCACCGGGCCTCAGGCGGCGGCGGACCTCTCATCCAGCGCAATGCGCACCATCGGGCCGTCAATCAGGGAGTTGTGCACGGTGCAGTGCGAGGCGACGGCGAGCAGCGCCATCCGGCGCTCGGAGGAGATGCCGGCCGGCAGAGTGAGGTGGACGTCGATGTGGCCGACTCGCGCGGGTCGCGACGACATCGTGAACTCCGCCGTGACGGCGAGGCCCTCCTCGCGCAGACCGTGCCTGGACAGGTAGCGACGGGCATAGAACGCGACACACGACGCCAGCGACGCGACCAGGAGCTCAGTCGGCGTCGGCGCCGTGTCATCGCCGCCGTCGCCCTCCGGCTGGTCGACGTAGAGCCGATGTCCGCGGATATCGAGCGAGAACCGGTCATTCCATTCGTGGCGAACAAGGATCTCAGCCATACGAGCCTCCTGCCTGAACACCTCACGATGGCTCTTCAGGAGCGGCGGCGCATCGTGCCGATAGGCCTCGATCTCGGTGCCTTTCGACCATGGTGACCGCGCAGAGAAGGCGCGAACCTCGAGGCATGACACGGCAGATCGTGATTCTCGGAGGCGGCACGGGCGGCACGCTCCTCGCGAACCGACTCGACCGCACGCTCTCCCGCACGGAGGCACGGATCACCGTCGTCGACCGGGACGACGACCATCTCTACCAACCCGGTCTGCTGTTCGTACCGTTCGGCGCCGCTCATTCGCAGCGGCTCGTCAGGCGACGCTCGGCACAGCTCCGGCCAGGCGTCTCGTGGCGTCAGGCGACGGTTGACCGGGTCGACGTCGACGAGCGCCGCGTCCACCTCGCCGACGGTTCCGAGCTGCCCTACGACGTGCTCGTCATCGCCACCGGGGCTCGGCTGCTGGCGGAGGAGACCGAAGGCCTGACCGGACCCGGATGGAACGAGCGCGTCTTCACCTTCTACACAGCACAAGGCGCCGGCCGGCTGGGCCGCGCGCTGCGTCTGTTCACCGGCGGTCGGCTCGTCGTCAACGTCATCGACATGCCGATCAAATGTCCGGTCGCTCCTCTGGAGTTCTGCTTCCTTGCCGACGCCTACTTCCGTCGCCGCGGCATCCGCGACGACGTTGACATCGTCTACGCAACTCCGCTCGACAGCGCCTTCACCAAACCGGTCGCGGCCAAGACCCTCGGCGCCTTGCTGCAACGCAAGCGCATCGGGCTGGTGACCGAGTTCAACACCGGCGAGGTGAACGGCGCCGCCGGACGGCTCACGGCATATGACGGCCGAGAGATCGACTTCGACCTCGCTGCCGTCGTGCCGTTGCACGCCGGTGCCGACTTCGTCGGCCGGACACCCGGACTCGGCGATGCACTCGACTTCGTCATGACCGACCCCAACACTCTGCAGGCCAAGGTTTCCCCCGACGTCTTCGCGCTCGGGGACGCGACCGACCTCACGGCGTCCAAGGCCGGGTCGGTGGCGCACTTCGAAGGCGAGGTGCTCGCCGCGAACGTCGCGCACCTCCTCCGTGACGAGCCGCTGGAGACGTCGTACGACGGGCACGTCAACTGCTTCGTCGAGACGGGTGACGGCAAGGCGCTCCTCATCGACTTCAACACCGATGTGGAGCCGGTCCCCGGCCACTTCCCTGGGCCGGTCGGGCTGCCGCTCCTTGCCGAGTCCCGGCTCAACCACTGGGGAAAGCGCGCGTTCGAGCAGATCTACTGGCACGGGCTGCTGCCCGGCCGTGACCTGCCTTTCGTGGGAGCAGCGATGCCGCGCGCAGGCAAGCGACTGCCGATCTTGTACGTCGTTTCCGAGGAGGGTTCCGAATGACCACCACCACCGCCGACGTCATCCCCGCGGTCGACGCCGAAGGTTTCTTCCTCGACCCGGAGCAGTGGTCCGAGGACCTCGTCCCCGCGCTTGCTCGCCGCGACGGCATCGGCGAGCTCTGCGACGAGCACTGGATGGTCATCCGGTTCATGCGCGACCAGTGGCGCAGAACCGGTTCCGGCCCGTCGGTGCGAGCGCTCAGCAAGACCAGCGGCGTGCCGATCAAGCGGCTCTACGAGCTGTTCCCGAAAGGGCCGGCCAAGACCGCAGCCCGGATCGCCGGCATCCCGAAGCCGCGCGGATGCATCTGAGCCGAAGCATCGAAGGGACGACAGTGATGACAACGCCCGCACCGGCCATCGAGAAGGTCTCGATCATCATCTCGAAGGGCTCGCTCGAAGACATCTATCCCGGCCTGATCATGGCCAACGGCGCGCGTGCCGAGGGCATGGACGTCAACGTCTTCTTCACGTTCTTCGGCATGGAGGCGATCCACCGCGAGCACCAGGCCCACATCAGGGTGGCGACAGTCGGAAACCCGGGGCTGCACCTGCCGACCTGGCTCGGCGGCATCCCGGGCATGTCCGCGATGGTGACCCGGATGATGTCGCGGAAGATCGAACGACTCGACATCCCGAGCATCCCGGAGTTCGTGCAGATGATCGCCGACACCGGCGCCGGCATCTACGCCTGCAAGGCCTCGGCCGACCTGTTCGGTTACAAGCCTGAGGACTTCGTCTCCTGCGTGAAGGACACGATCACGGTCGGCGAGTTCTACACGATGGCCGCCGGCGGAGAGATCGTCTTCACGTAAGGCGCGGTCCACCCGCTTCCTACACTCGGGTACGTGCCGCCCACCGCCCTCGAGGTCTCCGACCTCACCAAGCGGTACGGCGCCACCGTCGCGCTTGCCGGGACGACGTTCGACGCGCCGACCGCAGCCATCACCGCGGTCCTCGGCCGCAACGGCGCCGGCAAGACCACAACCATCGACATCTGTGCCGGCCTGCGCAGCGCCGATGCCGGCACGGTGCGCGTCCTCGGTCTCGACCCGCAGCACGACGTGGCCGCCCTTCGTGAGCGGGTCGGCGTCATGCCGCAGACCGGGGGGTCCGGCGCTGCAGGCGTCTACCCGGCGGTCCGCCCCCGTGAGGTCCTGCGACTGTTTGCCTCTTTCTATGCGCAGCCACACGATCCGGAGGCGCTGCTCGCGCAGCTCGACCTGGCTCCCGTCGCCGGCACACCGTGGCGCCGGCTTTCCGGCGGCGAGCAGCAGCGCCTGTCGCTCGCCCTCGCCCTCGTCGGCCGTCCCGAGCTGGTCTTCCTCGACGAGCCGACCGCCGCTCTCGACGTCGCCGGCCGACAGGCCGTATGGCGGATGCTCGAAGACCTGCGCGACAACGGCACGACCATCGTCGTCACGACGCACGCGCTCGACGAGGCCCAGCGCCATGCGGAGCGCGTCGTGGTCATCGACCACGGTCGAGTCCTCGCCTCCGGTCGCCCCGCCGACCTGCTCGCCGCTCGCCCGCAGGAACGGCAGCTGACGTTCGACGCGCCCGCCGGTCTGCCCGTCGACGAGCTCGCGGCGGCTCTGCCCGCCGAGGCGGTCGTCACCGAACCCCGCCCCGGGCACTACGTCGTCGCTGCCCTCGTCGACCCGGCGCTCGTCGCCGCCGTCACCGGCTGGTGCGCGGCCCGCGGGGTCCTCGCCGAGCAGATCTCGACCGGCGGCGCCAGCCTCGAAGAGCTCTACCTGTCTCTCACCGGTGACGGTGCTTCCACGTGACCACACTCACGCTGTCCCCCGCGCCCGGCGCGGCGCCGGCGAGCCGACGTCTCGCCGCGCAAGCTCGCCTCGAGCTCGCGCTGCTCCTCCGCAACGGCGAGCAGCTGCTCCTCACCGTGGTCATCCCGACGGTGGTGCTGCTGCTGTTCGCGAAGGCGCCGATCGTCGACATCCACGGGTCGCGCGCCGACTTCGTCGTGCCGGGCGTCCTCGCACTCGCCGTCCTGTCGACGGCGTTCACCGGCCAGGCGATCGCGACCGGCTTCGAGCGCAGGTACGGCGTCCTCGGACGGCTCGGCTCGACGCCACTCACCCGCCTCGAGCTGCTGACAGCGAAGACAGTCGCGGTGCTCGTCGTCGAAGCACTCCAGGTGGGTCTGCTCATCGCGGTCGGCTTCGCGCTCGGCTGGTCACCGCACGGCTCGCCGTTCGCCGTCGTCGCCCTGCTCGTCCTCGGCACGGTCACCTTCAGCGCGTTGGGGCTCCTGCTCGCCGGCACGCTTCGCGCGGAGGCGACTCTCGCCGCCGCCAACCTTCTCTATCTCCTCCTGCTCGGACTCGGCGGTGTCGTCGTACCGCTGTCGGACTTCGGCGACGGTGCGCGGCATGCACTGGAGCTGTTGCCCATCAGCGCGCTCACCGACGGACTGCGTTCGGTGCTCCGCAACGGCGACGGCGTGCCGCTGCACGACTGGGTCACCTTGCTCGTCTGGGGCGCCATAGGCGCTGCGATGGCAGCCCGCACCTTCCGCTGGCGATGACGACAGGACAGGATGGGGACATGCGCGTCGTCATCGCCGAGTCCAGCCTTCGTGACGGGCGGAAGCTCGCCGCGGAGATCGAAAGTCTTCTGCCGTCCGCGGACGTTCTTCTCTACGCCGATCCCGATGCCGCCCTCGTCGGGATCAAGAATCACCAGCCGGACGTCGTCGTCGCGGCGCCGAAGGTCGGCGAGCTCGACGGGCCTGACTTCCTCGCCCGCGTCCGCGACCTCGAAGGCATCGACGCCAAGCTCGTCGGCGGCGTCGACCAGCCGGACGCCGACATGTCGGTGCGCTACGTCGACGCCGGCGCCGCTCTCGTCGTGCTTCGGCCCGTCAACCGGCTGTCCCTGCGCGCCGCGCTGCGGCACGCTGCCGGCGGCATCTCCTGACGACGGCGAGTCCTTAGACTCGACATCGCGATGCGCCTTCCCTCCGTCTCCCCCGCTGCCTTCCGCCGGCTGGCGGTGTTCGCAGCGGTCGCGATGGGGCTGCTCGTCATCAGCGGCGCCGCGGTCCGGCTGACCGACTCGGGTCTCGGCTGTGACACCTGGCCCCGCTGCACCGCGACGTCCGTCGTCGCGCCCGCGTCGTTCCACGGCATGGTCGAGTTCGGCAACCGCGTGCTGAGCTCCGTCATCGGCGTCTACGTCGGCGTCGTCGCCGTCGCCGCCCTGCTCCGTCGCCCGCGCCGCCGCGACCTGACGCTGCTGGCGTGGAGTCTCGTCGGCGGCTTCTTCGCGCAGGCCGTCGTCGGCGGGCTCAGCGTGCTGTTCGACCTCGCGCCGCCGTGGGTGATGGCGCACTTCCTGCTGTCGATGCTCATGATCTGGGCCGCGCTCGTGCTCGTGCACCGCGCCGACCCGGCGTGGACCCGGCAGCCGCCGGCTGCCCGCCGCGAGCTCCTCGTCCTCGGCCGGCTGCTCGTCGCGACAGCTGGGGTCGTGCTGGTCCTGGGAACGGTCACGACCGGCACGGGTCCGCACGCCGGCGGCGGCACGAAGCATGTGACCCGGCTCGGCTTCCCTCTCGAACGCGTGACGCAGCTGCACGCCGACGCGGCCCTGCTCCTGACCGGGCTGGTCGTGGCGACGCTCTTCGCCGTTCGCCTGACCGAGGTGTCAGGCGTCGTACGGCGCCGCGCATCACTGCTCGCCGCGGCGATCGGGCTGCAGGTCGCGATCGGCTACACGCAGTACTTCCTCAACCTTCCGCCCGGTGTCGTCGAGCTGCATGTCGCCGGAGCGACGCTGCTGTGGTCCGCGACGCTCTGGCTGCAGCTCGGCTTCACCGCGCCGACTCCCCCGGCAGCAACCGTGCCGGTTCAGGAAGCAGCGAGCGCGAGGTGGGCGTCGACCAGCTCGAACCCGATCGCCTCGTAGAAACCCACCGATGCCGGCGAGGCGCTGAGCCAGACCAGCTCGCTCCCCCGGGCCGCGGCATCCGCGCGGCAGGCCGTCATCATCGCCTCGCCGAGCCCACGGCCGCGATCCGCGGGCAGCACGCCGACACCGTTGACGTAGGCAAGCTCAGGACCCGCCCGCACCTGCGCACACGCGACCACGCGGTCATCGACGCGACCGATCAGATGCCGATGCGGTCCCACATCCGACACCGTCACCAGCGCCGCGGCGAGATCCGCAGGCATTCCGAACGCGGCGGCGTAGACGAGACGAAAGTGCTCGACGTCATCGGTCACCTGGACGTCGAGCAGCTCCTGTGAACCCCCGGCCGGCGCGACAAGGGCGGGCAGCTCGTCGACGACGCCGTACGCCGGCAACGCCTCACGCTCGGCAGCCCGCACCATCACGAGGGGGTCGCGCAGCCCTCGCCCACGACACCACGCGACCGCACCGTCGACCGCCCCGTGGTCCGGACGCGACGACATCGCGAGCAGTTGCAGCCCCCACGGCTCGTCGACACCGATCGAGACGAGCGTCAGCCCGTCGACCTCGGCGACAAACCGCCCGTCTGTACGTGAGCCGTAGGCGCGAAGCCAGTCGCAGTAGTCCGCCGCCAACCGCTCGGCGAGGGTCACACCAGCTGGCTGAGGGCGAGCGCGCCGAACAGCAGCGACAGGTAGGTGATCGACAGGTGGAACAGCGGCATCGGCTTGGCCTGCTCGCCGCGCTTCACGGCGGCGTGCAGCCGATGCGCGGCGATCAGGAACGCGGCTCCCAGCACCACCGCGGCCGCGGCGTAGAGCCAGCCCGCGCCGAACGGCACCAGCAGCAACGAGACCGCCACCATGGCCCAGGAGTAGGCGACGATCTGCCGCGTCACGTAGACCGGACGTGCGACCACCGGCAGCATCGGCACGCCCGCGGCGGCGTAGTCGTCCTTGAACCGCATCGCCAGCGACCAGAAGTGCGGCGGCGTCCAGAGGAACACGACGCCGAAGAGCACAACCGCTGCCCAGCCGACGTTGCCGCGCACCGCCGACCAGCCGATGAGCACCGGGAAGCACCCGGCGGCACCGCCGATCACGATGTTGGACGGCGTCCGGCGCTTGAGCCCGAGGGTGTAGACGAAGACGTAGAACGCGATCGCGCCGTCGGCGAGCAGCGCCGACAGCCAGTTGACGGTGACGCCGAGCAGCACGGTCGCGAGCATGCCGAGCACGACACCGAACCGCAGCGCCGCGACCGGCGCGATCTGGTGGCGCACCATGGGCCGGCGCCGAGTGCGGGCCATGACCGCGTCGATGTCGCGGTCGACGACGCAGTTGATCGTGTTGGCGCTGCCGGCCGCGAGCGTGCCGCCGGCCAGCGTGGCCAGGACGGTCCACGACGAGGGCCAGCCGCGCGCGGCGAGCATCATCACCGGCACCGTCGTGACGAGCAGCAGCTCGATGATGCGCGGCTTGGTCAGCGCGACGTAGGCGCGGACCACCTGTAACGGCGAACGGGAACCCGCGACCGCATCGGCAGTGGCGGTGCTCACCCGGTCCAGGCTCCCCGACGTCGACGATGAAGGGCGATTGCAAGGGTTTCCCGGCAGGTCGCCGTGGCGAGTCTAGCGGGGCAGGTGCCCGCGGAGCCGTGCTGGGTAGGCTCGCGAATGGAACATCGACGGAAGGCCGAGACGTGCCAGGAACGACGGCAGCACCCCTCGAATGGACCGACACCGACAAGCTGGCCGTCGACGTCATCCGCGGGCTGGCGATGGACGCTGTCGAGGCCGCCGGCTCGGGCCATCCGGGCACGGCGATGAGCCTCGCGCCGGCGGCGTACCTCCTGTTCCAACGGCTGCTGCGCCACGACCCGACCGACCCGACCTGGCTCGGCCGCGACCGGTTCGTGCTGTCCTGCGGCCACTCGAGCCTCACGCTCTACATTCAGCTCTTCCTGTCGGGCTACGGCCTCACCCTCGACGACCTCAAGCTGCTGCGGCAGTGGGGCAGCCGCACCCCCGGCCACCCCGAGCACGGCCACACGGTCGGCGTCGAGACGACGACCGGCCCGCTCGGCCAGGGTGTCGCCAACGCGGTCGGCATGGCGATGGCCGCGCGCTACGAGCGCGGGCTGTTCGACCCGCAGGCCAAGCCCGGCAAGAGCGTGTTCGACCACACCATCTGGGCGTTCGCCTCCGACGGCGACATCGAGGAAGGCATCTCGAGCGAGGCCAGCTCGATCGCCGGTCACCAGCAGCTCGGCAACCTCGTGCTGCTCTACGACGACAACCACATCTCCATCGAGGGCGACACGAAGGTCGCGCTCAGCGAGGACGTCGGCAAGCGCTACGAGGCCTACGGCTGGCACGTGCAGCACGTCGAGGACGTCAACGACGTCCAGTCGCTGTACGACGCCCTTGTCGCCGCTCGCGACGAGACGGAGCGCCCGAGTCTCGTCGTCGTCCGCTCGATCATCGGCTATCCCGCGCCGCACAAGCAGAACACCGGCAAGGCGCACGGCTCCGCGCTCGGCGCCGACGAGGTGCGCGAGACCAAGGAGATCCTCGGCTTCCCGCCGGACGTCGCGTTCTACTGCCCGGACGAGGTGCTGGCGCACACGCGCGAGGTTGTCGACCGCGGGCGCGAGCTGCACGCGTCGTGGCAGAAGGACTTCGACGCGTGGGCGAGCGCCAACCCCGACCGCGCCACGGAGCTCGACCGCATCTCGCATCGTCGGCTGCCGGAGGGCTGGGACGCCAAGCTCCCCGACTTCGCGGGCGAGAAGCCGATGGCGACGAGGAAGGCGTCCGGCGCGTGCATCAACGCGATCGCGCCGACGCTGCCGGAGCTGTGGGGTGGCTCCGCCGACCTCGCCGAGAGCAACAACACCGAGATCGAGGGCGCCGACTCGTTCCTGCCGCCGGCGCACGGCGGCTCGCCGTACGGTCGCATCCTGCACTTCGGCATCCGCGAGCACGCGATGGGCGCGATCCTCAACGGCATCACGTTGCACGGCGGCACCCGCGTCTTCGGTGGCACGTTCCTCGTGTTCAGCGACTACATGCGCGGCGCTGTCCGGCTGGCGGCGCTGATGAAGCTGCCGGTCATCTACATCTGGACCCATGACTCGATCGGTCTCGGCGAGGACGGTCCGACCCACCAACCGATCGAGCATCTCGCCGCTCTGCGCGCGATCCCCGGACTCGACGTCGTCCGTCCCGCCGACGCGACCGAGACCGCGATCGCCTGGCGGTGCGCCATCGAGCACACCGACCGACCGACCGCGCTGGCACTGACCCGGCAGAACGTGCCGGTGATCGACCGGTCCGTCTACGGCAGCGCCGAAGGCGTGGCGCAAGGGGCCTACGTCCTGGCCGAGGCCGGCACCGGCAGCCCGCAGCTGATCCTCATCGCGACCGGCAGCGAGGTCTCGCTGGCGCTGGAGGCGCGGGAGCGCCTGGAGGCCGAGGGCACGCCGACGCGTGTCGTCTCGATGCCGTGCCGCGAGTGGTTCGAGGCGCAGGAGGCGGCCTACCGCCAGCAGGTGCTGCCGCCGGAGGTGAAGGCTCGCGTGTCGGTGGAGGCGGCAACGCCGTTCGGTTGGCGCGACTTCGTCGGCGACGACGGGGAATGCCTCGGTCTGGACCACTTCGGCGCGTCGGCGCCGTACCAAGTGCTCTACGAGCAGTTCGGGCTGACGCCGGATCGCGTGGTGGCGGCCGCCCATGCGTCCTTGTCGAGGGTCGGCGCGACCAAGGGCTCGACCACCGGCAACTGAACCGCGACACGCAGACGGGACGAGGAGACGACCGTGAGCAACGAGACGTTGAAGCAGCTGAGCGACGCGGGTGTCTCCATCTGGCTCGACGACCTGTCCCGCGAGCGCCTGGTGCGCGGGACGCTCGCCGAGCTGATCCGCGACAAGCATGTCGTCGGCGTGACGACCAACCCGACGATCTTCCAGAAGGCGATCAGCGGCAGCGAGATCTACGACGAGCAGGTGCGCGACCTGGCCCGCCGCAAGGTCGACGTCGGTGAGGCGCTCCGAGCCATCACGACCTACGACGTCCGCTGGGGCTGCGACGTGCTGCGGCCGGCGTACGACGCCAGCGACGGCGTCGACGGCCGGGTGTCGATCGAGGTCGACCCGCGGATCTCCGGCGAGACGGAGCGGACGATCGCCGAGGCTCGCGCGCTGTGGTGGCTGGTCGACCGGCCCAACCTCTTCATCAAGATCCCGGCCACCGTGCCGAGCCTGGCGGCGATCTCGCAATGCCTGGCCGAGGGCATCAGCATCAACGTGACGCTGATCTTCTCCCTCGAGCGCTACGCGCAGGTGATCGACGCGTTCTTCGACGGGCTCGAGCGGGCTCGCGCCGCAGGTCACGACCTGACCCGCATCGGCTCGGTGGCGTCGTTCTTCGTCTCGCGTGTCGACAGCGAGGTCGACAAGAGGCTGGACAAGATGGGCACCGACGAGGCGAAGGCGCTGCGCGGAAAGGCCGCGATCGCCAATGCCCGCCTCGCCTACCAGCTCTACGAGGAGAAGTTCTCGAGCGACCGATGGAAGGCGCTGGAGGCGGCTGGGGCGAAGCCGCAGCGACCGCTGTGGGCGTCGACATCAACGAAGGACCCGGCCTACGACGACACGATGTACGTCATCGACCTGGTCGCGCCCGGCACGGTCAACACGATGCCGGAACCGACGTTGGAGGCTCTCGTCGACCACGGCAGCTTCCGCGGCGAGACCGTGCGACCGATGTACGCCGACGCACGTGCAGTGCTCGACGGGCTCGAGGACCTCGGCGTCAGCTATGACGACGTCGTGCAGGTGCTGGAGGACGAGGCGATCGAGAAGTTCGTGACCTCGTGGAACGAGCTCATCGAGTCGATCGAGGGCGAGATGGCCAGGCTCGCCGACCAGGTGTCGACCGACGGACCGGCGGCGGGCGACAAGAAGTGAGCGACTTCCCCACGACCGTCGCCGCCGGCGGCGTCTCGGTCTCCGTTGCCGGCGAGTCGCTGGTCGCCGCTCGCGACGCAGCGCTCGCGGATGCCGTCGACAACGGCGTGCCGGCAGCGATCGTCGGCAAGGACGCGACGATCTGGGGAGCCGAGGCCACGTCGGAGGCGTCGGTGCGGCTCGGTTGGCTCGACTGCGTGCGGATCTCACGTCCGCTCGTCGCCGAGATCGAAGCGCTCCGTGACGAGCTGCGTAGCGCAGGTGTCGATCGCGTGGTCCTCGCGGGAATGGGCGGGTCGTCGCTCGCCCCAGAAGTCATCACGGGGACCTACGGCGCCGATCTCGTCGTCCTCGACACGACCGACCCCGGCCAGGTGCAGGCAGCCATCACCGACCTCGACCGCACGGTGCTCGTCGCCTCCTCGAAGTCAGGCGGCACGGTCGAGACCGACAGCCACCGGCGTGCGTTCGAGCAGGCGTTCCGTGACGCGGGCATCGACCCGGCGCAGCGAATCGTTGTCGTCACCGACGCGGGCTCGCCGTTCGAGAAGGTCGCGAGGGAGGCGTCCTACCGCGTCTTCCTCGCCGACCCCGACGTCGGCGGTCGCTACAGCGCGCTCACCGCGTTCGGTCTGGTGCCGTCGGGCCTCGCCGGGGTGCCGATCGGCGAGCTGCTCGACCAGGCGGCGGCCGTCGAACCCTCCCTGGCGGACGACTCGGGCAACCCGGCGCTCGCTCTCGGTGCAGCGCTCGGCGGCTTCGGCAGCGGCGGCCACGACAAGCTCGTCATCGCCGATGGCGGTTCCGGCAGCTCTGTTCCTGCGATCCGGGGATTCGGCGACTGGGCCGAGCAGCTGATCGCCGAGTCGACCGGCAAGAACGGCCACGGCCTGCTGCCTGTGGTCGTCGAGGGCACCGACGCCCCGGGGTTCACCGACGCTGTCGACGTACACCGGGTGGTGCTGGGCGCGTCGGCACCGGAGCCCGGCACTGCGGTCGAGGGTCCGCTGGGGGCGCAGTTCCTCGTCTGGGAGTACGCCACGGCCGTCGCGGGTCGTGCCCTGGGCATCAACCCGTTCGACCAGCCCAACGTGCAGGAGTCGAAGGACAACACCAAGGCCGTGCTCGAGAAGGCAGGCGACGGGCCGCTGCCCGAGGGCGACCCGGCGTTCGTCGACGGCGCGATCGAGGTGCACGTCGCGGACAACGAGCTGCTCGGCGGCGCGACCACGGTGGCCGGTGCACTGTCGGCGCTCGTGACAGCGATTCCGGTCAGCGGCTATCTCGCGGTGATGGCCTATCTCGACCGGTTGCACGACGCCGAGGCTGCGCGGCTCCGTGCGCTGCTCGCGTCGCGGACCACGCGGCCCGTGACGTTCGGATGGGGGCCGCGGTTCCTGCACTCGACCGGGCAGTACCACAAGGGCGGCCCTCAGGTCGGAGCGTTCCTCCAGGTGACGGGTGCGCACAGCACCGACCTCGCGGTGCCCGGTCAGCCGTTCACGTTCGGTCGGCTGCAGCTCGCGCAGGCGCTCGGCGACCTGCAGGCGCTGGAGTCGCGCGACCGACCGGTGATGCGTCTGCACCTCACGGACCGGGCCGCCGGTCTCGCCCAGCTCCTCGCGGCGGCGTCCGCTTGAGCGACGGAGCAGTGACCAATCCGCTGCGCGATCCGCGCGACCGGCGGCTGCCGCGCATCCCTGACCCGTGCGCGCTCGTGGTCTTCGGTGTCACCGGTGACCTGTCGCGCAAGAAGCTGATCCCCGCGATCTACGACCTCGGCAACCGAGGTCTGCTGCCGCCGGGTTTCGTGCTGATGGGCTTTGCGCGGCGCGACTGGGGTGCTGGTGAGTTCGAGTCACTGGCCCGCGAAGCGGCCGAGCAGCATGCGCGCACGGAGTTCCGCGAGGACGTGTGGAAGCGCGTTGCCGAGTCGCTGTGCTTCCTGCCGGGCTCGTTCGACGACGACAACGCCTTCGACGAGCTCGCCAACAAGCTGGGAGAGCTGCAGCACAGCCACGGCATCCAGGGCAACGCCGCCTTCTACCTGTCGATCCCACCCGGTGCGTTCGAAACGGTCCTCAAGCAGATGGACCGCACCGGCATGGCCGACAACGACAAGTCCGGCGGTTGGCGTCGGGTCGTCGTCGAGAAGCCGTTCGGCCACGACCTGGCCTCCGCCAAGGAGCTCAACGAGATCGTCGCGAAGGTGTTCACCGAGCGCGACGTCTTCCGCATCGACCACTACCTCGGCAAGGAGACGGTTCAGAACATCCTGGCGCTCCGCTTCGCCAACACCTTGTTCGAGCCGATCTGGAACTCCAACTACGTCGACTCCGTCCAGATCACGATGGCGGAGGACGTCGGCATCGGCACCCGTGCGGGTTTCTACGACAAGGCCGGTGCCGCGCGAGACGTCCTCCAGAACCACCTCCTCCAGCTGCTCGCGCTGACCGCGATGGAGGAGCCGGTCGCCTTCGACGCCGAGGCCATCCGCACCGAAAAGCTCAAGGTTCTCAACGCAATCTCGCTGCCGGCCGATCTCGAGCACTTTGCAGTCCGCGGACAGTACGACCAGGGCTGGCTCGGTGGCTCCCGCGTGCCGGCGTACGTCGACGAGAAGGACGTGCCGAAGGACTCCACGACGGAGACCTACGTCGCCGTGCGTCTCGGCATCGAGACGCGACGTTGGGGCGGGGTGCCCTTCTACCTCCGCACCGGCAAGCGGCTCCCCCGCCGCGTCACGGAGATCGGCATCACCTTCAAGAAGGCGCCACATCTTCCGTTCGACGCCACCGACACCGTCGAGCTCGGTCGCAACCAGCTCGTGATCCGCGTGCAGCCGGACGAGGGTGTGACCCTGCGGTTCGGCTCGAAGGTGCCCGGGTCGGCGATGGAGGTCCGCGACGTGTCGATGGACTTCCTCTATGGCGAGTCGTTCACCGAGTCCTCGCCCGAGGCGTATGAGCGGCTCATCCTCGACGTCCTGCTCGGCGACCAGACGCTGTTCCCGCGCAACGCCGAGGTCGATGCGTCCTGGAAGGTGATCGACCCGCTCGAGGCCTTCTGGGCCGGGCGCGCGCCGGAGAAGTACCGCGCCGGCGAATGGGGGCCGAAGTCCGCCGAGGAGATGCTCGCCCGTGAAGGCCGCGTCTGGAGGCGACCCTGATGGCCTCTGTGCTGTGGGACACGACTGGTTCCGACATCGTGCATGCATTGCTCGCCGAACGACGTGCGGCTGGTGCTCTTGCCTCCGGTTTGGCGCTGACGCTGATCACCGTGGTCGACGAGAAGCATGTTCGTGAGGCCGAGGAGGCGGCAACGCTCGCAGCCGCTGCGCACCCGTGCCGGCTCTTGATCGTCGTCCGTCGATCCATCGAGACCGACAACCGTCTGGATGCCGAGGTGCAGGTCGGCGGCCGGCTCGGGCCGACCGAGGCTGTCGTGATGCGCATGTACGGCCGACTGACCTTGCACGCCGAGTCCGTCGTCCTGCCGTTGCTCGCTCCCGACGCGCCGGTCGTGACGTGGTGGCACGGCGCTCCCCCGGATGAGATCAAGACCGATGCCCTCGGTGTGCTCGCGAACCGCCGTGTCACCGACTGTGCGCTCGCCGACGATCCGCTCGCCGCGCTCAGGCAGCGAGCCGTGGACTTCGCGTTCGGCGACACCGATCTCGCCTGGACGCGCACCACTCCGTGGCGATCGCTGCTGGCTTCTGCACTCGACGCCGTCGACGCCGAGCCTTCCGAAGCCCGCGTCAGCTGCCAGGCCGGCAACCCCAGCGCGATCCTGCTCGCGGGCTGGCTCGGCGAGCGCCTCGGACTCGAGGTGACGATCGAGGACTCCCCCGGCCCTGGCATCACCGAGGTCGAGATAGCCGCCAAGCGCTCCGAAGGTGAGTCGTACGACGTCAAGATCACCCGGCCGGACGGCCGGATGGCGGTTCTCACGCGGACGGGTGAGCCTGATCGGGCTTTGCCGCTCGCCCGCCGCGGGCTCGGTGACCTGCTCGCCGAAGAGCTGCGCCGGATGGATCCCGACTACGTCTACGCCGAGTCGCTGGCGAAGGCCACCGGGGAGTCCGGCCTCGAAAACCGACCGGCCGTCCGCACGCACGAGTGGCGCGACCCCGCCTGGTCGGGGTCGAACGGCTCGGCGTCGAGAAGCACGTGACACCGCCGCTCGTCGTCGTACACCGCGATGCGGTGCTGCTGGCCCGTGCGGTCGCGGCCCGGCTGGTGACCGCGCTGGTCGACGCCCAGGCGGCGAGAGGTCGCGCGTCGGTGGTGTTGACCGGCGGCGGCATCGGAGTTGCGACGTTGCGTGAGCTCGCGGCGTCACCTGCCCGCGACGCGGTCGACTGGCAATCGCTCGACATCTGGTGGGGCGACGAGCGCTTCCTGCCGTCGGGGCATCCGGAGCGCAACGACGTCCAGGCTCGAGAGGCGCTTCTCGACGGCGTGGACGTCGACCCCGCCAAGGTCCATCCGATGGGTGCGAGCAACGGACCCGACGGCGACGATGTCGACGCCGCTGCCGAGTCGTACGCCGCGGAGCTGGCTGCAGCCGCTCGCCCCGAGGACCATGGCCCGGTCCCGACCTTCGACGTGCTGCTGCTCGGTGTCGGAGCGGAGGGACACATCGCGTCACTGTTCCCTGAGAGTCCCGCTCTCTACGACGATCGCCTGGTCGTGCCCGTGCGAGGTGCCCCGAAGCCGCCGCCCACGCGACTGTCGCTGTCGCTGCACGCGATCAACGCCGCACGCGAGGTGTGGGTTGTCGCCGCGGGTCAGGAGAAGGCGGGCGCGGCACGGCTCGCGTTGGGCGGCGCAGGCGCAACCGCAGTGCCCGCGGCCGGCGCCCACGGCCGGTCACGAACACTGTGGCTGCTCGACCACGCAGCTGCGGCGAGGCTTCCCGCAGCGCTGTCCCGTCTAGCCTCTCCTTAGCCGGTCGCGATCGGGGTCGAGTGGTCGGCGAGCACGACGAGGGACCCGTTCACGAGATACGACACAACGGTCTCGAGAGTCCAGGTCTGTCCGGGCTGGCCACCGGTGATGGTCTTCGTACCCAGGTTGTAGACGAACTGGTGCGCCGTGGCGTCGTACCGGAAGCAACCCGCCGTATCGCTCGGATCGCTGTACGTCGCCACAGTCGACGGTGTGCTGCTCGACGGGGCTATAGACACCCATAGCCGCGCGCCACACGGCTGCTGCGCCACGATGCTCTGGGCGACGCTGTCACTCATGAGCACGCCGTTGGCGTCCGTGAGCTGGAACTTCACAGGAATCGTGGAGCCGTACTTGAATGCGCTCTTCGCCACGCCCTGCGCGTCGTTGATCGGCGACAGGTAGCCCTGGAACACCGGCTGGACGACGTAGGGCACCTGATCCGTCGTGAAGGCGTGACCGGCGACATCGTGAATCGTGAAGGACACCGTCCCCGTGCCGATCGTTGCGGTCGTCACCTTTGCAGATCCAGTGACGGGGCTGCCGGTGGTGCTCGTGCCCGGACAGTCTGCTACTCCGCTCTCCGAATCGGTGCACAGGACCGAGAACGCTCCGGCGCCATCCCAGCTGACCGACAGCACGCCGCTGGAGTTGAGTCCCTGGATCACGGCAGACGGCTGCGTCTTGTCGATCTTGATGGAGCCGATCAGCTTGTTGGTGCCATCGGTACCGGAGACGGTCACCTCCCATCGGCCGTCTGTGTTGAGGAGCAGCGACGTATCGGTCACGGACACCGCCGAGTTGTCGTCGCGGTTGGCGGCGACAATCGTGTAGGAACTGGCCGGACCGGTGACGTCGATGCTGACGTCGCCCACGTACCAGCCGTTGAGCCCCTTCTGGCCCTTCACGCTGACCTTGACCGCGGTCGAAGTACCGAAGAAGCCGCCCTTCTCGTTCGTGGTACCGGTGTTGCCGTAGGAGTCGGCGGCCTCCGCGAACCACTCGAAGGCTGTTCCGCCGAGAGCGTGCGTACCGGAGTAGTGGTTGCCGCCTGTGTTGGACAGCGGCACCAGACTCCACCCGTTGGAGTCGTGCAGCATCACGAGGACGGTGGCCACCTGGGCACCACCCACAGGGACGACGTCGACATCGAACTGCGCCGTCAGGGGCGAGGGCACCGAGGCTTTGGCGTTGGTCAGCAACGGCGCGTCGAAGTGCGTGGTGTCACTGCTCGTCAGCACGTCGGACGTCATCGACAGATACAGCCGTTGCGTGCCGTCTGTCGTGCCGTCGGTGCCGAAGAACTGGCCGGGGAGCATGACCAGCCGGGTCTCTTGCTGCCCGTCCTGACGAGTGAAGGACGTCAATGTCTCGAGCTGCGTCGGGAACACACTTCCGTTGAACGACGCCTCCGGCTCATTGGCTGCGAGGTCGATGGTCGGGCGGGCGTAGACCGGATCCACCCCTTGGAGGTCCGTCGACTGCAGGGCCGTGATCAGCGACCCGTGCACCACACCGGTCGAAGGTGTGACGGTGGCATAGGTCCGCGGCTGGATCGGGCGGTAGTGCGTGACCTGGACCCCACCGCCGGCAGACCAGTACTGGCCGCGGGACGTCGTGACCGGACTCGGTGGTGAGGCGATCGAGCTGCCCGGCCAGGGGGTGGTGACGAGACGGGTGAGGCCGATGCCGGCGGTGTTGATGTTGTCCACGCTGGGGCTAGGCGACGAAGCGGTCGTCCCTGCCGGGTCGGCCGGCGGCGTCCAGGCCTGCAGCGGCGGCACGGGCGCTGCAGGCTGGCCGCTGGCCGGCGGATCCCACCGAGCCCCGCCGACCCGCCACATCGGCAGGCCGTAGAACACCGGCTCCTCCATCGCCTTCTCGTCGTAGACGCCGTAGGCACCGAGGTCACTGAAGTAACCCTGCTTGGCGAACTGCAGCGCCTGGCCGGCGAGCAGTGTGCCGTCGAGATGCTGGGCGAACAGCTGCATCAGCCGCTCCGACAGCGCGACGGTCGCCGTGTCGCCGAGTCCGAAGCCAGTGTTGGCGACCCAGATGGCTCGCGACGCCGCGAAGGTCTGCGCCCAGTCCTTCGCCACCTGCGTGCCCGCGCCGACATAGCTGTCAGGCACGTTGAGGCCTGCGTGGCAACCCATCGAGAACAGGATCCGACCAAGGATCGCGTCGGGATGCGCCGTGATGTCCGCCACCGTGAACAGGTCGCTCTCGGTGCCTGTCGTGTTGCCGACCGAGGGCAGTGCGCGGTTGTGGTCGAAGTGTGCGTTGATGCTGTCGACGAACGGCGACCCCGTGGACGGGAACAACGCCGTGTTCAGATCGGAGCGGGTCCAGGTGCTGTTGATGAGCGTGTTTCGGTTGCTCACGCCGTCTGCACCGAGCGCAGCATCCACCGCTGTCGCCCCGTCGGACAGGAAGTCATAACCCGTGGTCAACGCCGAGCTGGGCGTCAACCGTCCGCCACCGTCGATGAACTGCTGCAGCTGACCCTGGATCTCAGCCGGCGTCTCGACGAGACGACCAACCGCGAGATCCGGTAGGTAGAGCCGTCGATCGAGCCACGGGATGGCAGCGAGCGTGCCGTAGTTGTCGTCCGTGAGCATGTCGCCGTGTGCCTGAGCGGCAGCGAGCGGGTTCGCCGCGCCGGCGGCGTTACGGTCGGTCTCGGCGTAGCCCGACTCGTTGGCGCTCAGAGTCATGTCGGGCGTCCGGTACATCGGCAGCTGGCTGTCGGCGCCGACGAGTGTCACAGACGTGATGAAGCGCGCGGAGCCGCTCTTGTAGCTTCGGACGAGAGCGTTGACGGCATTGACCACGCCATCCGCGGCCGCGCTGCTACAGGGATCCTGGTTCCAGGTGTTGTACGCCGCCACAACGCCGGTATCGGCGTCGACGGGCACAACGAGCCCGGCAACGTCAGGCCTGGCGACGAACGAGTTGAGTGACGCAAGCATTGCGTTGACCGCGGTGGGGTCGTACTCCGCCTTCATCTGCTGCACGTTGACCAGGAACAGCGACCGAGTCGTGCTGTTTCCGACCGGCAGCGATCCGGACACGCTGTAGCCCGGGTGCCCGAGCGACGGGCATGTCTCGTTGACAGGAGAGTCCTCGACGACGCGCAGCATGAACGGCTGGTTGGACGTCGCGCCGTTGTAGCCCGTCACCTGGATCGTGTAGTAGGAACCGGCCGCAGTCAGCGAGTCGACGCTGAGAGTGTCGCCCTCTTCCATGTCCGTGCCGGAGTGAGCCGACTCAGCGGCGACCGGGAGGTTAGGCAGCAGCGGCACGTCGTTGAGCGTTTGGGGTGCCGTCGAGCTGGTGTTGTTGGCGTCCACGCCGTCATCCGGGATCTGCACACTGCGAAGTGGCACGGACCGCAGGGGCGTCGAATTGGGTTGGCTCACGCCGTCCGGAGGGCCATAGACGACGAGGTCGTCGTCGGCAGGCAGATGACTGAGCAGCACGTGCACATGCGTGCCGGCAGCCGGGACGGCGAGCCGGAAGTAGGTCGACGCACCCGGTTGCGACACGTAGCCGAAGACGAGGTGGCCCGGCTGGATGATGCGACCGTCGCCTGGCGCGCCGCCGTCGGGGTTGTGAACCGTGACTCCGGTGTCGATCTCCGTCCCGTCGCCGAAGGCGGTGGCGCTTCCCTCGACGAGTGGCGTCGTGAACGAGGCATGAACCGCCGCAACGGACTCCGTGCCGAGCGTCGTCGGCGCGACCGCCGTAAAGGTCACGCTGACGTGCGCAGGAACCGTGACGTTCGTCAACGAGAACACGACGTTGGAAGGATCGGCCGCGCCGCTCGTCCCGTCTTGACCGACCGGGAACGCTGTGCCGAGCGACGTCGAGCCGTCGCCACCGGTGAAGGAGGCCTTGCCGACGTACCGGAAACCTGCGGGCAGCTGCAGCCAGATGTTGCCCGCCGCGCTACCCCCCGATCCGGTCAGGTCGAGGGACGCGGTGAACTGCGCAGCGGAGGGCGACGGTTGGTAGCGCGTCATGTCGAGGCCGTCGAGCGGCAGCGACTCCCACGGGACGGCATCGGGCGGCATCAGGGCGAGGAGGATGTCGCCGAGCGTGATCGAGTCCGTCCGGAGATCGTTGGCCAGGTCGCCCACTGTGGTGCTGCCGACGGTCCCCAGGTCGGCCAGCGTCCAGGGCGCGGTCAGCACCGAGGCGATCAAGCTCAGCGTTGCCCCGGGCACGATCTGCCCGCGAGCGATCGCATCGGCCAGCGTCTGGGGGCACGTGCTGCTGGTCGGGTCACACGGTTGGACCACGCCTGTGGGAAGCGATCCCGAGCCGGTCTGAACCGCCGCTGCCAATGGCGACGAGGACGGAATCGACGAGATCGGGATCGAGCCGAACGCTGTCGGCGTCCCGTCGTCGTTGAGCCATGCGATGTCCGACAGCAGGATGCCGCCGAGCGCGGAGTCCTGCCAGTCGACTGACCGCAGCGGCACTGACCGGAGCGGAGCATCCGTCGGGACGGATCGAAGGGGCACGGACCTGAGCGGAACGGATCGCAGCGGCACGCCGGCAAGATCGGCTGACAGGACCGGGCTCGACGCGGTCAGTCCGAGCGACGCGCAGTCGTATCCCAGGCTCGTAATCCAGTCGCACCAGTTGTTGTACGTCGCAGTGGTGGTCGTCGGAAGCGTGGACGTGGTGGTCCCCGGGATCGGCAGGCTGCCGATCCCGCTGCTGCCGAGGAAGATCGACGCGACCGAGATGTCCCGCAACGGCGTCTGCGACAGGTCGACCTGATCCATCGTCGGCGCGTTGCTGCCGATCGCGTCCAGCGCGGCAAGCGCTTGGTCCAGCGTCACGGACTCGAGCGGCGAGTTCGCCAGCGGGGTCCCTGCCAGCAGCTGCTCCCAGCTGGTTCCGGTCAACGGCACCTGGCTGAGCAGGACGGACGCGAGTGGCACCGACCGCAATGGGACCGACCGCAGTGGCACCGACCGCAGTGGCACCGACCGAAGCGGTACCGACCGCAGCGGCGCACTGGCCACTGCGTCAGCCGCGGCGGCAGGCAGATCGGAGACAGGAATTCTCGACGTCGGGACATCTGTCGCGCCGGGGTCGACCTGCGGGGTTGACGTCGTCACCTGGACGTTCGTGACGGCAAAGCCTGTCGACACCGTCCCGCACCGGACAGCCGCCCCGACGAACGTCAGGTTGATGTAGGCGTCGATGCCGATCGCGAACTGGCCCTGCGGACATTCCCGATCGGTTGCCGCAGTGGTGTCGCCGTTCGTGCTGTAGACCACGGCGGTCAACGTCGGCGGCGTTCCGGGAACGCCGCCCTGGATCGGGGCGCAGCTCAGCCCGAGGCCGTGCACGTAGGTGTCCGCGGAGATCAGCGCACCGACTGCGACATCCGAGGTCGGGCAGGCGGTGGGGAAGAGATGCGGCGACGCGCCCTTCGTGTTGGGTCCTAGCGCGGTGGGACCAGGCGACACCGGACCGGCGAAGTTGCCGTCACTGGTGAGCGGCGCGCACGAGATCTGGACGCCGGCACCGAAGCCGGCCTGGTCGAGGCCCTTGTTGTCGCCGATCAGCGTCATCGCGGCCAGCGCACTGTCCTGCGGGCAGTTGAGGTTGTGCACGTCGCCACTTCCGGAGCCGACGACAGCGGTCGACTGCGTGTACGCGACGACCGGACCCGTCGATGCCCGCGCGACTCCTGTCGACGCCTGCAGCAGCGCCGCAGCCACGGACGTCGCAGCGATGACCGACAGGGCAGATCGCAGTCGACGGGTCATGTCGCCCCCCAAGGCGTGGGACATGGCCCCCGCACCAGGTCTTCCGCGACGCTAGGGGCCCATCCACCGCGGGACAATGGCGACAACGGGCTATTGAGTGTCTTGCTCATGTCGTGCGGCTATGTCTTCGGAGGTCGCCACGAGTGAACGAGAACGAGGCAATCGCACAGTACGTCCCGCGCGTCCTGTTGTCGGCGACCCCGGACAAGCGTTGGTGGCAGCAGAAAGGAACTCTGCTCTTTTCTGACGTGTCTGGGTTCACCGCGTTGTCCGAGAAGCTTGCGCGTCACGGCAAAGTCGGCGCCGAGGAGATGGTCGGTGCGATCTCGACCGTGTTCACGCCACTTCTGGACGAGATCGCGGCCCACGACGGAGATGTCCTGAAGTTCGGCGGAGACGCCTTGCTGACGTTTTTCGAAGGGAATGGACATACCGAGCGCGCTGCCGCATGCGCGCACGGTCTACGCCAGATCCTCCGGGTCCAGGGCCGGGTGCGGACGGCGTACGGCACGGTCCCACTCGGCATGTCCCAGGGACTGCACTCTGGCGCGTTCGACTTCTTCTTGTGTGGCACGACGTACGCCGACCTGGTGGTGTGCGGCCCCGCGGTGTCTGCCACTCTCGCGATGGAGTCCGCTGCGGAGCGCGGCGAGGTCCTGCTCACGTCCGCGGCCGCCGCGCAGCTACCCCAACGGCTGCTGCGACCGGGGCACGACGACGGTGTCCTGCTGGTCAAGACGCCACCCATCACACGTAGAGACTCGTCGACGACCCATTCGGTACCTGCCAATGCCGAGCGGTACGTGCCGCTGGCCTTGCGCGGCCGGCTCGCCGATGTCGTGAGTGACAGCGAGCACCGCCAAATCACGATCGGCTTCCTCCAGTTCTCCGGTTGCGACAGCGTCCTCGACCATCACGGGCCGGCCGAGCTGCACCGGCGGCTGCACGAGCTCACCGACATCGTCAGCGAAACGGCGGACGAGCACGGCGTCACGGTCATCTGCATCGACGTCGGTGCGGACGGCGGCAAGTTCATGCTGGCCGGCGGCGCCCCCGATGCCGTCGAGCACGACGCGGAGATGATGCTCCGCTTCGGCCTCGCCGTCCTTGCGCATGACGTGCAGCTCCCACTTCGGCTCGGCGTCAACCGCGGCAACGTGTTCGGCGGGCGAGTCGGTGGCCCGCGGCGTTGGACCTACAGCACCATGGGCGACCCGGTGAACCTCGCGGCTCGGGTCATGGGTAAGGCAACCAGGGGCACGGTGCTCGCCACCACAGCGGTCACCGAACACGTCGCCGAGGTAGCCGATCTGCAACCGGTCGAACCGTTCATGGTCAAAGGGAAAGCGAAGCCCGTCCACGCGGCGACAGTCGTGGCGATGGCGCATCCGTCGAAGCACCAAGAAGTCGAGCCCACGACTCCTTTCGTGGGCCGCGAGGACGAGCTGAACACCATCATTGCCGCGTGGCCGCGCGTCAGCGCCGGGCAAGGCCGCGTCTTCGAGATCATCGGTGAGGCCGGTAGCGGCAAGTCGCGGCTCGTCGCCGAGGCGGCACGAGCCCTTCGTCCATTGCGGACGATCCGGGTCGCCGGTGAGCGTTACCACCGCGGGTCGGCGTACTTCGCCCTGCACCTGCTCATCCGACGGCTGACCGACATCTCCATCGATGCCGACCCCGGTGACGCCGGCCGAGCACTTTCGCGCTGGGTCGGACAACACGCTCCGCGCTTGGCCGACTGGGTGCCACTTCTGGCGGTCGCGGCCCGTGCGCAAGTGCCGTCGAACGAGGCTGTCGACGCGATCGCCGCAGAGTTTCGCGTTGCCAAGCTCACAGCGCTCATCCAGGAGCTGCTGCACACGGCGGCCCGTGAGCCGGCACTGGTCTTCCTCGACGATGCGTTCTGGTACGACGACGCGTCTGTTCACGTCCTCAACGCGGTGTTGTCCGACGTCGACGCACTTCCCTGGCTGGTCTGCATCACTCGACGCGACGAGACGACCGGTCTGCATGCAGACGGCGGCTTCCCGGCGACACAGCTTCGGCTGGCCCAGCTCAGCGCAGAGTCTGCTATCGCGCTCGCCCGCGCGGCGGCGCCGGATGCACTCTCGGCAGACGAGGCGGAGCACCTGGCGGCGGCCGCCAACAGGAACCCGTTCTTCCTGTTGCAGATCGCCCAGGCGTGGACTCCGGGTGAGTCGGCTCTGCCACCGACCGTCGAGTCCGTCGTGTCCGCGCGTCTCGACCGGTTGCCGGTTCGTGCGCGCCGCCTGCTCCGACGAGCCGCGGTCCTCGGCAGCTTCGTCGACGTCGACGTGCTGACCACTGTGCTCGGCGAACCGATCACCGACGAGGTCCTTCAGCCGCTGGTCGGCGAGTATCTGCTCCCGGACACGCACGGGCGCTACCGGTTCGCTCACGACCTGTTCCGCGCGGTCGCCTACGACTCGCTCCCCTATCGCCGCCGGCGTGAGCTGCACGCCCGGGCGGGACGCGCCCTGGAGCACCGCGGCGAGCATGCGGCGCGCGCAGCGCTGCTCTCCTTGCATTTCGAGGCCGCGGGTGAGCATGAGAAGACGTGGACGTACGGCCTCCTCGGTGCCGACCGGGCACGAGAGATGTACGCAAACGGCGAGGCCGCCACCCTCTATGAGCGCGCTCTGGGGGCTGTCCGGCACGTGCCCGACGTGCCGGAGCAGGAGATCGTGCGGGCGCGCGAGGCACTCGCAGACGTGAACCTGCTGTTGGGCCAGTACGACGCCGCGGCCCGACGCTACCTCGAGGCGCACCATCTGCATCCGGCTCCGGGCGACAACGTGCGGCTGCTGCGCAAGCTCGGGATCGTCAGGGAACGCCAGAGCAGATATCCGGAGGCGCTGCGCTGGTACACGCGAGCCATCCACGACACCGAGGCGCTAGCTCCTGTCGACGCTGCTGCCGCCCGCGCCTCCCTGCTGGTCGGCACGGCCTCGACGAGATACCGGCAGGGCCGTTTCAAGCTGGCTGCTGACGCCGCGCGCGCGGCCGTTGACGAAGCGGTCGTGGCGAACGAGCGAGCCGAGCTGGCCCATGCGTACTTCATGCTCGACGCCGCACTCACCGACCTTCAGGACGCACAGGCTCTCGAGTACCGCGAGCGAGCACTGCCGATCTACCAGCAGATCGGCGATCTCGTCGGTGAGGCCGACGTGCACAACAACATCGGTATCGATGCCTACTACGAGGGACGTCTGGACGACGCGCTCACCTCCTACGCCCGGAGCCTGGCGTGCCGCCGACGAGCCGGCGACCTGGTCGGTGCGGCAACGGCGGAGAACAACATCGGAGAAGTGCTCTCGGACCTTGGGCGCTACGACGAGGCGCTTTCCATGTTCGAGGAGGCGCTCGCGGTCTGGCGCAGGGCGTCGTACCCCGTGGGCATCGCGTTGGCGTGCAGCAACCTCGGACGGGTTCACGTTCGACGCGGTCGACCTGACCTCGCCGGCGCGCTCCTCGACGAGGCGGAACAACGGTTCGCCGAGATGGGTTCGTCGGTGCTCCTCTTCGAGACCCAGGTTCGTCGAGCGGAGATGCTGCTGGCGACCGGCGATGCGCAAGCGGCGCTCACACTGGCGGCGGAGCTGCGCCGCTCGCCCGCGGCGGCGACGGCGTCTGCCGTGGTGTCCGCCGATCTCGACCGCGTGGAGGCGGAAGCCGCCCCACGCGTCCTCGACCGGACCGTCGTCATCCCGGAGCAGCGCACGATTCGTCTCGACGACGCGCCCGCGCTGTCCCGCGAGGGCGCACTCCCGAAATAGTCCGAAATAACCCTTGGCGGAAGTGGCCGGACGTGTGACTGTGCTTCGGAGCGCGACCGACGCGCGGAGTTCGGACGGTGAGATGTGGCGACGGCCGGCCTGAAGAACGGCGACGCCAGGCAACTGGCGATCGCCGCCCTGTCGGCGGCGCCGATGCTCGAGGGCGTTCCTCTGCCGCAGCGCACCCGCCTGGCGGAAAGTGGCAACGTCCACCACTACCGCGCGGGCGCGTTCATCTTCCTGGCCGGCGACGCGTCCAACGACGTCTGCTGTGTCGTCGACGGCCGGATCCAGATCGAGTCCAGCCGCGAGGACGGCCGTACGATGCTGCGCGCCGTGCTCGGCCCTGGTCAGGTGTTCGGTGAGCTCGGCGTCCTGGCCGGGATGCCCCGCACGGGCAGCGCGCTAGCCCTGGACGACTGCGCCGTGTGGAGCGTCTCCGGCCGTCAGTTCCTCGAGTTCCTGCGCGACGTCCCGGCGGCCTCCCAGGCGCTGCTGCGGGCCCTCGCTCTCCAGGTGGTCGAGCACGAGGCGGTCGTCGAGGACCTGCTGTTCCTCGACCTGAAGTCGCGCGTCGCGAAGCGCCTGCTCGCCCTCGTCAGCACCAGCTGGGACGACCTGCCCCAGGACGGCGTGGCCGTGCCCTGGAACATCACCCAGAACGACCTGGCGAGCCTATGCGGTGGCAGCCGGGAGAACGTGAACCGCGTCCTGTCCGAGCTCGCCAAACGCGGCCTCATCAGCCGCAACGGCCACCGCTACCTGCTCAAGGACATCGCCGGCCTGCGCCGGCTGGCCCGCGTCTGACCCGACTGACCGCGGACATGCGAAAGGGCCGGGACCCCGGTCCCGGCCCTTTCGTCTCGCCCCCTACCGGGTCTGACGGGTCTGCCTCGTCTGGCGCGTCTGGCGGGTCTGGCGCGTCTGCCTGGTCTGACGCGTCTGCCGCGTGGTGCGCTCGGCGCCTTCCAGTGCCTGGTCGGTGCTCTCGTCACGCGTGGTCTTCTCAACGAGCTTCGGCTGGATCTTGTTCTTCTCCATGGTCCCGGTCCTTCCCTGGCGGCGGTTGGCCTGTTGGGGAAGACTCTGCTCCGATGCAAGACCCGCTGTCGTGACGCTCGACACGAACTCGATGTGACGTTCGGCACAGGCTTCAGATGCTCAGGTGTCGAGCTCGCTCAGCTCCACCGGGCTCGGTCGCGGGGAGCATGTGCCGCAGTGCAGCGCGTCCTCCACGACGAGCGCGCGCGGTGTGTCGCCCGCTCCCCCGCGATAGACGCTGAGGATGAACGGTCGCGTCTGCGTGTGGTCCTCGCAGATGCCACGTCCACAGAAGCGGCAAGCACCGAGTGCGGTCTTACGACAGTGCCAGCAGTCCACGTCAGGTCCTCTCCTGGATCATGCGGTCCGCAGCGGTGACACGCAGCGCTCCGGACTTGAAGGCACTTGCTATGACCTTGTTGAACGACGCGCGGTCGAGCGCGAAGAGCCGCGCCGGTGTCCGCGTACGAACGGTTGCGGTGCGAGGCACATCGAGAAGTAGCGCGACCTCACCGAAGTAGTCGCCGGGCCCGAGGTCGCGAACGACGCGGTCGTCCTCGACGACCGACAGATGCCCACTGCCGACAACGTAGTAGGCGTCTCCCGGATCTCCGGCCTTCACGACGTCCACGTCAGGCGTGACCGCGAGCCATCGACCTGCATCGGCCACCTTGTGCGCGTCCGCCGCCGAAAGGTGCCGGAAAGGCGGCATGGACCACACCGACATCAAGGCGGAGACAGAAGGCGCGAGCTCCGGAGCGGTGACGTTGTCGGCAAGCAACCGGTCGAAGGATCCCTTGTCGATGCTGAACAGCTCGGTGTCGACCTCTGCCCGCACTGTCGCCGTACGTGGCGTTCCCTGGAGCAGCGCGAGCTCACCGAACGCCTGCCCCGGGCCCATCGAGCGCAGCACCTCGTCCTCTCCGCCCTCCACCTCGTCGATGACGTTGACCCGCCCCGATCGGATGACGAAGAACTCCGACGCACTCTCACCTTGCCGCACCACGGTGGCACCTGCAGTAACGCGTCGCAGCTCGACGCGGCCGGCCAGCTCGTTGAGGCTCTCGAGCGAGATCATCGACAGCATCGGCAGGTTCGAGATCATCTCGCCGGCCTCGCGGCGCCAGGACAGCTCTGCGCGGAAGCGCAACCGGCGTGCGAGGAACCGGATCCGCCGCTGGATCGACTTCAGCATCTCGATGCACCAATGGACGAGCGGGCCCAGCACGAACGCCGTGATGAGCACGAGCAGGACCCGTCCGGTCAGGCCACCGTCCCACATCTTCTTCACGAGTGCGCCGAACACCGGTTTCCAGAAGAGGTACGACGTCACGAGAGCGACGACCGTGAAGATCGCACCGATGACGCCGAACCCGATCAGCACCCAGTCGAAGCGGCTGAAGCGGGAGCGTGTCCGGATCTTCTCGGGGAACTCGTGACGCAGGAAGGCGAACGACCGTTGCCGGAGCGCGTTGGTCTGGAAAAGGTCCATGAGGATCCAGTAGCCGTCGAGCTCCAGGAAGGGGATCAGGTTCATTGCAGCGGTGACGTAGGTGAGCACGGCGAGGTTGAACAGCGTCTGCGCTGTGCCGGCGTGAGGGAAGAACCAGACCAGCACGCCACACAGCCCGGCGATGACGAAACCCATGTACGGCCCGTACCACGCCTGCCGAACCCGCTGGCGCGGCGTCGCCATCATGATGTCGGCGGCGTCGATGAAGAACGCCGGATGCCCGAGGTAGAGCTGGAAGCCTGCGGCGAGGACCTTGCGGTTCGCATGCCGGATGGCCAGCGCGTGACCCGCTTCATGGATCATCGTCGCCGCGAGGTCGAGGACGAAGAGCAACCCGAAGCTCGTCGCGAGCGCCTTCGAGGAGATCGCGAAGTGCTTGTCGTGGACGTCGAGGTAGAAGAGGACCGCACCACCGAAGAGCAAGGTCAGCAGCACCACGTGCGCGTAGATGGTGAACAGATACTTGCCGCCCCAGCGGTACGCGACGTCCACGATGTCGTGCATGCGCGGGCCGATCTGCACCGTCTGCGCACGAAGGAAGTGCCGGATGCGCTTGGCGCGCTGGGTTGCCGCGGAGTCCAGCCGGCGGCCGACGAGCGCATAGGCATCGACCCAACGGTCCGTGAGGAAGTCACCTTCGTAGAGCAGCTGCACCAGGTCGACAACGTTGTCGAACTCGAATGCGTTCGAGTCCCGCATACGGTCCACGACCAGCTCACGGACGGTGTGCGTCCCGTCCAGCATGTCCAGGATCTGGCCATCCTCGGCCGAGAACCGGAAGTAGTCAGGGCCGCGCGGGTTCTTGACCATCGTGTAGCCGTTGCCCCACCGGGTCTCGAACCGCACGACCTCCACACCTTCGGCGAGCTTGGGACGTAACGAGCCGAGATCGAGCGCATCGCCGAGGGCCGCCCAGATATCAGCGCCGCCGGTGTCGATCCCGCTGTCGGTGAGCTCTGTTGTCACGACGTCACCTCGATGACATTGGCGCGCGTCCCGTCAAGCGTCAGCACCTGGCCTTCTCTCGCGGCCATGACCGAGCGTTCGACCGACATCTCGGCGACGATCTCGTCGATCTCGTCGTCGGTGCGGGTGGGTGCGTAGTGGAACAGGCAGAGCGTACGGGCGTCGGTCTCGTCCGCGAGAGCCATGGCGTAGTCGACTGTCGCATGCCCGAGATACGCGAGCATCGGAAACTCACGAGCGAGGTGCTGGGCGTCGTGAATGAGTAGATCGACGTTCGCGCACAGCTTGAGCGCCGCGTCGTGCCTGGCCCCGAGCCCATCCATACCACCACCGAGACTCGTCGGTGCGTGGTCGGGCAAGTACGCGAGCGACGCTGCGTCGCTTTCCACCCGGATTCCGTACGTCGTCCCGCCCTTGTGCGGCACGACCTCGACGAGCACGTCGAAGCCTTCGATCTCGTGCCACCCGGGCTCGATCGCCTCGAACTCCCAGTTGCCGCCGAGGTCGCGTGGACGCACCGGGAAGTGCGGGGGTGAGAACGCTCGCGCTAGCAGCTCCTCGGGGTCTGCGCCGTCCGTGGGCAGGAGCACGCGGACATGCCCGCCCGGCCGTAGGCCCGCAGCGAAGAACGGCAGCCCATGGGTGTGGTCCCAGTGCAGGTGCGACAGGACGATGGTGCCGACGAAGGGTCGCGGGCCCAGCATCGAGGACAGCCGCATCAGCCCCGTGCCGGCGTCGAGCACCAGCCTCGGCGCGCTGTCATCGTGGCTGACAGCGACGCACGACGTCGAGCCGCCATAGCGAAGGAACGCCGCATCGGCGACCGGCGTGGATCCGCGGACGCCGCAGAAGTGCACGCGCATGGCGCTCCCTCCGACAGGAAGGGCGCTGCCATCCCTGCGAACCGGATTCTGGAGGAGCCAGGCGTGCAAAGGCCAGAGTGAGATCCTTTTTGATCATTTCTAGCCAGTTGCAACGGCCGTTCGAGTCGGTCAGTATCTGTGCCAGCGGGTCCAGCCGGCAAGGTCGGCATCGCGCGATAACCCAACATCGGGAGGGCGAATGCGCTCACAGATCGACCTCGGCGTGGTGGAGCAGCTCCGCAACGTGTACATCTTCAACGAGGTCTCCCCGCGACACCTCGAGAAGATCGCGGCGCAGGGCAAGGTCGTCCACCACGAGCCTGGCCACCAGATCATGACGGAGGGTCGTTCGGCGCTCGGTTTCCACCTGCTGCTCGACGGCGAGGCCGAGATCATCGTCCACGGCGACACGCGCAAGGTCGTCGGCCCGGGCGACTACGTCGGCGAGATCGCCGTCATCGACGGCAAGCCGCGGTCGGCGACTGTGCGCGCGCGCACCGACGTCCGGGCCTGGGCGATCTCGGACACGGCCTTCAAGACGCTGCTCGAGAAGGAACCGGGTCTGGCGCTCGCGGTGCTGCGCGGCCTGTGCTCACGCATCCGTGAGGCCGAGCAGGTTCCGGCACCGAACTCCTGAGGTAGCAGCCGGCCGCTCAGCCGCGCACGAGGGGGGCGCGGCTCAGACGGCTCAGACCTTGTGCTTCAGGACGAGCCCCATCGCGATGATCGACGCTGCCCACACGATGCCGACGAAGATCGTGATGCGGTCGAGGTTCTTCTCGACCACCGATGACCCGGACAGGGTCGAGGACACGCCGCCACCGAACAGGTCTGACAGACCGCCGCCCTTGCCGCGGTGCAGCAGGATCAGCAGGATCAACAGCAGGCTCGTGATCAGGAGCACGATCGAGATCAGCAGTGACATGAGGTCCCTCGGCAGCGGAAGCGAGTGACCCCCAGTCTGCCAGATCGGCCGCACCTGCGGGGGCCGGCCGCGGGGGCGGCTAGTTGAGCCGCACTCGCGGGTCGAGCACCGCGTAGAAGACGTCGACAAGCAGGTTGGCGATCACGATCGCCGTGGTGGCGATGACGACGACGCCGATGATGATCGGCAGGTCGTTGGCCGTGATGGCCTGGACGGCCTGGAACCCGAGGCCGGGGAGGCCGAACACGCGTTCCGTGATGATCGCGCCGCCGAGCAGCGTTCCGACGTCGATGCCGAACTGCGTGACGATCGGCGTCAGCGCTGCTCGCAACCCGTGCCGGAAGATGACCCGTCGCTCGGACAGACCCTTCGCGCGCGCCGTACGGATGTAGTCCTCGCCGAGCACGTCCAGCATGGAGCCACGCGTCAACCGCGTGTACGCCGCCGCGGTGACGGCAGCCAGCGTGAACCACGGCAGAAGCAGGTGGCGTGCCCATTCCCATGGGTTCTGGGTGAGCGGCACATAGCCCTGCGCAGGGAAGAAGCTGATGCCGTGAATGCTCAGCTCGTAGAACAGGAACAGCAGCAGCAGCAGGCCGAGCACGAAGGTTGGCATGGAGTAGAAGAGCAGTGCGGTGAACGTGAACGTTCTGTCTAACATCGACCTCGGTCTGATCGCCGAGAGGATGCCCGAGAGCAGGCCCATGAGCAACCACAGCACCGCCGATCCGGCGGCGAGGGACAGCGTGATCGGGAACGCGTCCTTGAGGAGCCCGTTGACACTCTGCTGGTTGACGTAGCTGTAGCCGAGATCCCCGTGCAGGATTCCCCGGTTGCGCTGCGGGCCGTTCACCACGCTCTTCCCAGGGTACCCGAACAGGAAGTAGTAGTACTGCTTGAAGAACGGGTCGTTGAGGTGCAGGCGGTCCTTGACGGCGTTGATCTGCTGCGTCGAACACTGCTTGCCGCAGATGCGGCTGGCGACAGCGGTCGGCCCTGAGGCGTTGAGCTTGAAGAACATGAAGAAGACAGCAAGCGACACCAGGAACAGCACGAGGAGTCCGAGGAAGAACCGCCGGACGAGAAATCGCAGCATGCCGGGCTCCTATTTGAACATCCGGTCGCTGCGCGGGTCGAACGCATCCCGCACACCGTCGCCGAAGATGTTGAAGGCCAACGTGGTCAATAGCAGAGCCAGGCTCGGGAACACGAGGAACCACCACGCGTGGTAGTTGCCCTGCGCGTCCGAGATCATCTGGCCCCAGTCGGCGGTCGGCGGTTGCACGCCGACGCCGAGGAACGACAACGTCGCCTCACCGACGATGCTCACCGGGATGAGCAGCGTCGTGTAGACGATGATCGGCGCGATGACGTTGGGCAGGATGTCGATGATCATGATCCGCCATGACCCCGCGCCCATGGCTCGCGCCGCTTCGACGTACTCACGCTCACGGATCGACAGCACCTGACCGCGGACGATACGGGCGACCGACGACCAGCTGAAGATGGCGAGCACGAAGATGACGACCTTCAAGCCGGCGTGGAAGATCGACGCCAGCGAGATCGCGAACAGCAGGAACGGGATCGACAGCATGACGTCGATGATGCGAGCGAGGACGGTGTCGACGAGCTTGCCGAAGTAGCCGGCGGCGAGTCCGACGATCGTGCCGATCGTCACGGTCAGGAACGTCGCGACCACACCGACGACGAGCGACACGCGGGCGCCGTACGCGATGCGGACGAGCACGTCCCGGCCCACGTCATCGGTGCCGAGCCAGAAGGTGCCGTTGGGCGACCTCGGCTGGCCGTCGAGGCTGAGGCCGGTGTCGAAGTACTGGTGGTTCGGTGGGTGACCGGTGATCCACTGGAACACCGGCGCGAAGACGGCCATCAGGACGATCAGGATGATCAGGACCGCGCAGACGATGGCCGCACGGTCACTGCGCAGCCGTTCGAAAGCGAGCCGCCATGGGCTGCGGCCCTGGATCTTCGCGGCAGCGATCTCCGGCGAGGGGGCGCCGACCGAGCCGGCGCCCGCCGATGCCGCAGAGACAACGATTTCCGGGTCGCCGACGCTCATCGGAGTACTCCTGCCGGGAACTGGGTCTGCGGGCTACACATTGCCGACCAAGCCTCCCTCGACGACGCGCTGGTCGGCGCCGATCTCCGGCCGAGAGTCGGCGATGTTCTCGCCGTCCGCGACGGGGAAGTGGCACGCGGCAACGTGGACCGGCGGATCGTCGAGCCGGGTGACCAGCTCAGGGACCTCGTCGACGCACCGCTGCTTCGCCTTCGGGCACCGCGGGTGGAAACGGCAGCCACTGGGCGGCGAGATCGGGGACGGTACGTCGCCGACGAGGATGATCCGCTCACGCTCACGCGACCGGTCCGGGTCCGGAACGGGCACCGCCGACAGCAACGCGTTGGTGTAGGGATGCCGCGGGTGTCCGTAGACACCGTCGACGGAGCCGAGCTCGGCGACCTTGCCGAGGTACATGACGGCGACGCGGTCGCTGACGTGCTGCACGACCGAGAGGTCGTGCGCGATGAAGATGTAGGTCAGGTTGAACTCGTTCTGCAGGTCATCGAGCAGGTTGATGATCTGCGCCTGGATGGAAACATCGAGCGCAGAAACCGGCTCGTCGCAGACGATCAGCTTGGGCCGCAGTGCCAGCGCGCGTGCCACGCCGATGCGCTGCCGCTGACCGCCGGAGAACTCCGCCGGGAAGCGGTTGTAGTGCTCTGGGTTGAGACCGACGAGCTCCATGAGCTCCTGCACGCGGCGCTTGCGGTCCTGCCCTTCCCCCAGGCCGTGGATGGTGAACGGGTCGCCGATGATCGAGCCGACGCGGCGGCGTGGGTTCAACGAGCCGTAGGGGTCCTGGAAGATCATCTGCATGTCGCGCCGGACCTCGCGCATCGGGCGGACGCCGAGCCGGGTGATGTCCCGACCCTCGAACTCGATCCGACCCGAGGTGACGTCGTGCAGGCGCATGATGCATCGCGCGAGCGTGGACTTGCCGCAGCCCGTCTCCCCGACGAGCCCGAGAGTCTCGCCGCGGCGGACCTCGAGGCTTACGCCATCGACCGCGTGCACGGCGTCGGTCGAGCGCCGGAAGAGGCTCGTCGTCTGCACCGGGAAGTGCTTGACGACGTTGTCGACGCGCAGCAGGACGTCGGCGGATGACGCCGCGTCACCGTTGACGCTCACCGATTGCTCACCCACTCACTAGTTGGTGGTCGATGCGGCTTCAGTCTTCAGCCGATCGTCGCGGAGTTTCTGTCGCTTCTTCGGATCGGTCGGCAGCCAGCATGCCGAGACGTGCTGCGGACCCTGGACCTCGATCAGCGGTGGCTCGTCGACACACTTTTCGAACGCATAGGGGCAACGCGGACGGAACGGACAGCCCTTCGGCAACGTGATGAGGCTCGGCGGCTGACCCGGGATGGGGTGCAGCCGTTCACGCTCCTCACCGACGGCCGGCAACGACAGCAGCAGGCCCTCGGTGTAGGGGTTGTGGTTGCGGTAGAAGAGCGTCTCCCGGTCGGCCTTCTCCATGGCCTTGCCGGCGTACATCACGACGACGTCGTCGGCGACGTCGGCGATCACGCCGAGGTCGTGCGTGATCATGATGATGGCGGTGCCGAACTCCTCCTGAAGCCTCTTGAGGACCTGGAGCACCTGAGCCTGGACCGTCACGTCGAGAGCCGTCGTCGGCTCGTCAGCGATGACGAGCTTCGGGTTGAGCGCGACCGCCATGGCGATCATGGCCCGCTGGCGCATGCCGCCGGAGAACTGGTGGGGGAAGTCATCGATGCGCTTGTCCGGGCGCGGGATGCCGACCAGGCGGAGCAGCTCGGCGGCGCGTGCTCGCGCCCTCTCCTTGCTGATGCTGCGGTCGTGCGCGCGGATCATCTCGACGATCTGCCAGCCCACGCGGTAATAGGGGTGCAGGCTGGACAGTGGATCCTGGAAGATCATCCCGATTTGTGAGCCGCGGATGCTCTGCATCTGGTGGGCGTTCATCGTCAGCAGGTCACGGCCCTCGAACAGGGCCTGGCCGCTGACGCGAGCCCCCCGGGTCAGCCCCATGATCGTCTGGGTCGCGACGCTCTTGCCGGAGCCGGACTCACCCACGATCCCGAGGGTCTTGCCCTCGTCGACCTCGAAGCTCAGCCCCCGAACGGCGTCGAGGACACCGTCTGGTGTGCGGAACGAGACCTGGAGATCCTCGACCTCGAGCAGTGCCACGCGTCGCTCCTCCAGAAGTCACGTCGGGCCCGGCTGCGGGCTGACACTACGCCAATGTGCGCCGGCCGGCGCCCGCTCGGGGGCGATTGCACCCCCGGGCAGACGCCGGCCGGATTGTCACACGGACTAAGTCGCCGTCAGGCGAGCTCAGCCACCCTGCTTGTTCTTGTCGAGCCACACGTTGGTCATGTCAGCCATGTCCCAGACCGGGCTGTAGACCGTGCCGTGTGTGTGCGCCGGGTAGTAGTTGGCGCGGTTCGGCGAAAGGATCGGGAAGACCGCGGCCGCCGCCATGACGTCGTGGTCACACTCGTTCCAGTCCTGGTTCGCCGTGTTGAGGTCCTTCTCCTTGGTCGCCTTGTCGATGCAGGCGTTGACCTTGGCATCGTTGAAGAGACCGAAGTTGCTGGACGTCGGCGGCAGGATCCGGCCGTCGAACAGCGGAGCGAAGAACGACAGTGCGGCGTCGCCGTACCAGTCAGGAGCCCAGCCGGCGAGCGACAGGTCCCACTGACCCTTCTTGGCCGAGTCCGGCTTCTGAAGGTACTTCGTGTAGAAGTCGGCATCCGGCACACCGAAGGCCGTCACCTTCACGCCGATCGCACCGAGGTCCTGCTGCACGACCTGGAACATCTTCTTGGCCGTGTTGGACGACGGACGGAACAGGAACTTCAGCGTCAGACCCTTGACGCCGGCCTGCTGAAGCAGCTGCTTCGCCTTGGTCGGGCTGTTGGGGTAGAGGTCGAAGTTCTGCGAACCGTGGATCGCCGGCGGCAGGACGTGGGACAGCGTCGGGCTGACCTTCGGACCTGCAGCGACCTGGTCGAGGTGAGCCCGGTTGAGCGCGTAGCTCAGGGCCTGCCGGACCTGGACCTTCTGGAGCGCGCCGTTGTTGTTCGGCGACTGGGTGTTGAAGAGCAGGTACGGGTTGGACGCGACCTCGGTCTGCAGGTTGAGGTGCGGGTCGCTCATGAGCCCCGGAACGTCCGACGAGGTGACGCCGGTCATCGCGAGGTCGGCCGACGGGCTGTCGGTCTGGAGCTGCTTGAGCGTGACCTCCGGGTCGAGGTCGGTCATCGTCACGATGATCTTGTCGACGTAGGCCTTGCGCTGCGAGTCGGTCGACGGGTCCCATGCCGCGTTGCGGACATAGGTGATCTTCTTGGTCGGCTGGTAGGAGTCGACCTGGTACGGGCCGTCCGAGAGCGTGTGCTGCGCAAGCTGCGTGCTCGCGGGGACGTAGGCGTCGTACTCGACCGGGCGCGGCGAGAACACCGGCATCGCCAGCATCGCGGTGAAGAAGCTCGCCGGCTGGGTCAGCTTGATGACGACCGTCTGTGGGTCCGGTGCGGAGAAGCCGGCGAAGTCGGTCTTCTCCATGTAGTCGGCGATGGCCTTCGCGGACTGGCCGACCTTCGCGAAGCCGGCGCAGTAGTCCTTGTACCCCTCGATGAGGAAGTCGAAGTCGGGCAGGCCACCGAACGGCTGCACCGGGTTGCAGGCGGCCTTGACGCCACGGACGACGTCAGCGGCCACGACCTGGCGCTTCGGGGTGGTGTTCCAGAAGACGCCCGAACGAAGCTTGATCGTGTAGGTGAGACCGTCGCTGCTGATCTGCGGCGAGCCCGTCGCGATGTCCGGCACGACGTCCGTCGTGTGACCTTCCTGCGACGAGTAGCTGTACATCTGCCGGTTGATCGGACGCAGGTACGCGTAGCCGGCGGAGTAGTAGCTGACGTTCTGGTCGAGGTAGTCGGTGTCCGTGCTGCTGAGCACGTTGAGCGTGCCGCCCTTGACCGGCGTGCCGCCATCGCTGGCGTTCACGGCGATCTTCTGGAAGCCCAGGTCCGGCGTACCGCCGCCGCCGCCACCCTTGTTGTTGTTGTTGCCACCGCTGCTGCCACTGCCACAAGCACTCATGACCGTGGCGAGCGCAGCGATACCGACGGTGACCGCGACTCCGCGTGACCGTGTCCGCATCGACACTCTCCTTCTTCGCGGAGCCTTCTCCGCGATCTGTGTGCGGTTCCGAGTGGAACGCGCCGCGACGTGCGGCACGCCCGGAACCGACCGAGCGTGCCAAAGTTAGGGCTGATCACGGAGCGTGGGAACTGCTGCGGGCCCGCGTCGGGTGAATCGTGATCAGATGGTGACCATTGCTTGGCCGGGCCGTCGCCCAGCGTGATCTGCACTCTGCGTGACGTCAGCCTGACCGTGCGTAACGAATGATCGCGGTGAAGTCCTCCGGCGACAGGCTCGCCCCGCCGACGAGGGCACCGTCGACGTCGCCCTGCTCCATGATCCCGGCGATGTTGTCGGGCTTCACGGAGCCGCCGTAGAGGATGCGCGCCTCGTCGGCGAGGGCGCTGTCGTAGAGCTCGGCAAGCGTCGAACGCAACGCTCCGCACACCTCCTGCGCGTCCTCCGGCGTCGCGACCTCACCGGTGCCGATCGCCCACACCGGCTCATAGGCCACGACGATGCTCCGGGCACTGTCCGGAGCCAGGCCTTCGAGCGCCGCGCGCAGCTGGCTCGTCGCATGCGCGACGTGCTCCCCCGCCCGCCGCACCTCGAGGGGCTCCCCCACACAGAGGATCGGCACGAGGTTGTTGCGGTAGGCGGCTGTCACCTTCTCCTTGACCACGTCGTCGGTCTCGGCATGGTCGGCGCGCCGCTCGCTGTGCCCGATCACGACGTAGTCGCAACCGAGCTTGGCGAGCATCGGCCCGCCGATGTCACCGGTGTGCGCGCCGGAGTCGAACGGCGAGAGGTCCTGGGCGCCGTACTTGATCCGCAGCCGGTCGCCGTCGACCAGCGTCTGCACACTGCGCAGGTCGGTGTACGGCGGGATGACGACGACCTCGACCGCGTCGTGGTCCTTGTCGTCGAGGCTGAACGCGAGCTTCTGGACGAGGGCGATGGCCTCGAGATGGTTGAGGTTCATCTTCCAGTTGCCGGCCATGAGCGGCATGCGGGCCATCGGGCTACCCCTCCAGCGCAGTCAGGCCCGGGAGCTCTTTGCCCTCGAGGTACTCCAGGCTCGCCCCGCCACCGGTGGAGATGTGACCGAAGCGTCCTTCATCGATGCCGAGCTGCCGGACGGCGGCGGCTGAGTCACCACCGCCGACCACGGTGAGCGCGTCGGGCAGCGCGGCGATCGCCTCGGCCACTCCGCGGGTGCCGGCCGCGAACGGCTCGACCTCGAACACCCCCATCGGACCGTTCCAGAAGACCGTGCTCGCGCCGTCGAGCCGGTCGCGGAACAGCTCGACCGATCGCGGGCCGATGTCGAGGCCCTTGCGCCCGGCGGGGATGGCGTCGGCGGCGACGATGTCGGTCTCGGCTTCGGCGCTGATGTCGGCGGCGACGACCACGTCGACGGGCAGCACGATCTTGCCGGTCTCGAGAAACACCCGGCACGCGTCGAGCTGATCCGCCTCGAGCAGCGAGTCGCCGACGTCGTGGCCCTGCGCCTTCAGGAAGGTGAAGCACATGCCGCCGCCGACGAGCAGCGTGTCGACGCGCGGCAGCAGGCTCTCGATGACCTTGAGCTTGTCGGAGACCTTCGAGCCGCCGAGCACGACGACGTAGGGACGCTGCGGGTTCTCGGTCAGCCGATGCAACACCTCGACCTCACGCCGGACGAGGTCACCGGCGGCGTGCGGGAGCCGCTGCGCGACGTCGTAGACGCTCGCGTGCTTGCGGTGCACCGCGCCGAACGCGTCGTCGACATAGACGTCGGCGAGCGCGGCGAGCCGGTCGGCGTAGGCAGACCGCTCGCCGTCGTCCTTGCTCGTCTCCCCCGGGTTGAAGCGCACGTTCTCCAGCAGGGCCACCGACGACTGACCGTCGTACGTCGACAGGTCCTCGACGAACGTCACGTCGGTGCCCAGCAGCTCGCCGAGCCTGGTCGCGACCGGCGCGAGGCTGTACTTCGGGTCGGGTGAGCCCTTCGGTCGGCCGAGGTGCGCGCAGACGACGACCTTCGCGCCGGCGTCGAGCAGCGCGCGGATCTGCGGCACGCTCGCGCGGATCCGGCCGTCGTCCGTGATCCGCGAGCCGTCGAGCGGCACGTTGAGGTCCGACCGGACGAGGACGCGCTTTCCCGTGAGGTCGCCGAGGGAATCGACCGCCGGCAGTGAGCTCCCCAACGCTCGTCCCTTGCTCCGCCTCGCCCCTATTAGGACAGGCGACCGGCGACGAGCGCCGTCAGGTCGACGAGCCGGCAGCTGTAGCCCCACTCGTTGTCGTACCAGCCGATGACCTTCACCTGCGTGCCCTGCGTCATCGTCAGCTGGGAGTCGAAGGTGCATGACGCCGGCGAACCCACGATGTCACTGGAGACGATCGGGTCTTCCGTGTAGTAGAGGAAGCCCTTGAGCTCGCCTTCGGCGGCCTGCCTGTAGGCGGCGTTGATCTCTTCCTTGGTCGCCTCGCGAGAGAGCTCCACCACCAGGTCGGTGACCGAGCCGTCCGGCACCGGCACGCGCAGGGCGAAGCCGTCGAGCTTTCCCTTCAGCTCCGGCAGCACGAGCGAGACGGCTTTCGCGGCGCCCGTCGTCGTCGGGATGATGTTCTGCGCGGCCGCACGGGCCCGACGCAGGTCCTTGTGCGGGAAGTCGAGGATGACCTGGTCGTTGGTGTACGCATGGATCGTCGTCATGAAGCCCTTGACGATGCCGAAGCTGTCGTTGAGCACCTTCGCGAGCGGCGCGACGCAGTTGGTCGTGCACGACGCGTTGCTGATCACGTGGTGGGCGGCCGGGTCGTAGTCGCCCTCGTTGACGCCCATGACGAACGTCGCGTCCTCGCCCTTGGCCGGCGCAGAGATGATGACCTTCTTGGCTCCGCCGCCGTCGATGTGCTTGCGGGCGTCCTCGGCCTTGGTGAAGTGGCCGGTCGACTCGATGACGATGTCGACACCGAGATCGGCCCACGGCAGCTGCGCGGGGTCACGCTGGGAGAGGACCTTGATCTCCTTGCCGCCGACGCTGATCGAGCCGTCGCCCGCGGAGACGTCCTCACTGAGCGTGCCGAGCACGGTGTCGTACTTCAGCAGGTGCGCCAGCGTCTTGGTGTCGGTGAGGTCGTTGACCGCCACGATGTCGATCTCGCCGGCGCGGTTCGCCGCGACCGCGCGGTAGAAGTTGCGGCCGATCCGGCCGAAGCCGTTGATGCCAACCCGAGTGGCCACGCTGCTCACTCCTGAGACTCGTACGACGACAGTGCCACCGAGGTTATCGTCCGGCGAAAGGTCGGCGAGAGGGTCCTAAGTCACAGCGTCACTGGACGTCGGCCAGCATCTCCGGGGTCAGGTTGGCCTCCGTGTTGGGAATGCCCAGATCTTCTGCGTGCTTGTCGGCCATCGCGAGCAGCCGGCGGATCCGGCCGGCGATGGCGTCCTTGGTCAGCGGCGGGTCGGCCAGCGCACCCAGCTCCTCGAGCGATGCCTGCGCGTGCTCGAGCCGCAGCCGGCCGGCGGACAGCAGGTGCTCGGGCGCCTCGTCACCCAGGATCTCCAGCGCCCGTGACACCCGGGCCCCTGCCGCGACGGCTGCCCGCGCCGAGCGGAGCAGGTTGGCGTCGTCGAAGTTGGCCAGCCGGTTGGCGGTCGCCCGGACCTCGCGGCGCATCCGCCGCTCCTCCCAGGCCAGGACGCTGTCGTGGGCGCCGAGCTTGGTCAGCATCACGCCGATCGCGTCACCGTCACGGATGACGACCCGGTCGACGCCGCGCACCTCGCGGGCCTTGGCCTGCACACCCAGGCGGCGGGCCGCACCGACCAGGGCGAGCGCCGACTCGGGGCCTGGGCAGGTGATCTCCAGCGACGACGAACGGCCGGGCTCGGTCAGCGAGCCATGGGCCAGGAACGCGCCGCGCCAGGCCGCCGCGGCATCGCAGGTGGCGCCGGACACGACCTGCGGGGGCAGGCCCCGGACGGGGCGGCCGCGGCCGTCGACGAGCCCGGTCTGACGGGCGAGCGCGTCGCCGTCCTTCGTGACCCGCACGAGGTAGCGGGAACCCTTGCGGATACCCGCGCCGGACACGACGGCCATCTCGGACGCGTGACCGTAGACCTCCGCCAGATCCTTGCGCAGCCGTCGCGCCGTCGCGCCCGCGTCGAGCTCGGCCTCGACGACGAGGTGGCCACCGTTGAGGTGCAGGCCGCCGGCGAAGCGGAGCATCGACGCGATCTCCGCCTTGCGGCAGCAGGGCTTGGTGACCGACAGCCGGGCCAGCTCGTCCTTGACCGCCGCCGTCATCGCCATGCCGCATTCCCTCCATCAGTCCTGCCGAAGATCTCCCGGTAGACGGCTGCCAGCCGCACGGGATCGTGTCTGGGTGTGCCGTCGTCGCGCGCCAGGTCGGCGACCACCAGCTCAGCGCCGAAACCGGCTGCGGCTTCTCGCAATTCCCCGTCGTCGCCACCGACGGCGCTCGTGTCGGCGATGACCACGTCGAGCTGGAGGTCCGGCGCGTGCGCGGCGAGCACCTCCAGGTGCGTCTCCGGGGAGAACCCGTCGGTCTCCCCCGGCTGGGGCGAGAGGTTGAGGGCCACCACACGGCGCGCGCTCGTGGCGGACAGCGCCTTCGCCATCTGCGGCACGAGCAGATGCGGGATCACGCTCGTGAACCACGAACCGGGGCCGAGCACCGCCCAGTCGGCGTCGAGGACGGCATCGACCGCCTGCGGGCAGGCAGGCGGCTCCGCCGGTTCCACCCGTACCGCGACAACGCGGCCGGGCGTCGTGGCGACGGCGACCTGACCCGACACCTCGACGGCCGCACCCGGATCGTCAGGGTCGAGGCCGACGACGTCAGCGACGATCTCGAGCGGCGCCGTCGCCAGCGGAAGGACGCGGCCGGCGGCGTTGAGGAGCGAACCGACGCAATCCAGTGCGCTCACCGGATCGCCGAGCAGCTCGGCCAGGGCCGTGATGACGAGATTGCCGACGGCGTGCCCGGCTAGCGAACCGTTGCCGGCGAACCTGTGCTGCGCGAGCGCTGCCCAGGTCTGAGCGGTCGGGTCGTCCGCGGCCAGCGCGGCAAGAGCCATCCGCAGGTCTCCGGGCGGCAGCGTGCCCAGCTCAGCCCTCAGCCGTCCGCTCGAACCGCCGTCGTCGGCCACGGTGACGACCGCCGTCAGATCGGTCGTCACCCGACGAAGCGCCTGGAGCGACGCCGCGAGACCGTGGCCGCCTCCGAAGGCGACCACCCGGGGGCCGCTCACTCCCGACCCAGGTCTCGATGGACGACGCGAACGGCGACACCGTCGAGCTGGAGCCGCTCGGCGAGCTGCTCGGCGATGACGACACTGCGGTGCTTCCCGCCGGTGCAGCCCACCGCGATGGTCGCGAAGTGCTTGCCCTCGTGCAGGTAGCCCTGCTCGTAACGGCGCAGCAACGCGGCCCAGTCGTCGATGAACGCGGTCGCCCCCTCTTGGGCGAGGACGTAGTCGCGCACGTCGTCGTCGAGGCCGGTGTGCGGACGCAGCTCCGCGACCCAGTGGGGGTTGGGCAGCAGCCGGCAGTCGACCACAACGTCCGCGTCGACGGGCAGGCCGTACTTGTAGCCGAAGGAGACGACCGTCGCATGCAACGACGTGGCCGACTTGTCGCCGAAGGCGGCAATGATCTTCGCGCGCAGCTCGTGCACGTTGAGTGTCGACGTGTCGAGGACGAGGTCGGCGTCACCGCGCAGGTCGCGCAGCAGCTCACGCTCGCGGGCGATCCCGTCGGTGAGCGTCCCGTCGGCCTGGAGGGGGTGCGGACGGCGTACGCCGTCGAAGCGGCGGACGAGCGCTTCGTCGGACGCTTCCAGGAACAGCACACGGACCCGCAGCCCGCGGCGGTCGAGATCCTCGAGCGAGCCGGTGACGTCGGAGGTGAAACCCCGGCTGCGGACGTCGACGACGACCGCGATCTTGTCGACCGATCCCTGAGACCGCGCTGCCAGCTCGACCATCGTGCCGACGAGCGACGGCGGCAGGTTGTCGACGACGAACCAGCCGAGGTCTTCCAGGCACTTGGCGGCCGTGCTGCGGCCGGCCCCGGACAGGCCGGTGATCACGACCAGGTCGAGCGCGGCAGGCACAGAGGGAGGAGTGGCAACAGTCATGGGCTCGCCTCGAAGCCTCCCACTCCGACCGCCTCCGTGTCCGGCGCTGGGTCGAGGATCTCGCCGGTCGCGGGGTCGACCGCGACGGGCACCGCGTCACCTGATAGCGCGGCCACGACGGCCTCGGCGGTGCGCATGCCCACGCCGGGCACCGAGGCGATCTCCTCGGCGGACGCCTGACGCAGCCGCTTGACCGACCCGAACGCGCGCAGCAGCGCCTTGCGGCGCAGCTCTCCCAGCCCCGGCACGCCGTCGAGCGCGCTGACCGTCAGCGCCTTCGATCGCTTCTGCCGGTGGTAGGTGATCGCGAAGCGGTGCGCCTCGTCGCGGACTCGCTGCAGAAGATAGAGCGCCTCGCTGGTGCGCGGAAGGATCACGGGGTCCGGCCGATCCGGCAGCCACACCTCCTCGAGCCGCTTCGCCAGACCGCAGAGCGCGACGTCGGTCACGCCGAGCTTGCGCATCGCCTTAGCCGCCGCGGCGACCTGCGGGGGGCCACCGTCGACGACGACCAGCTGCGGTGGGTAGGCGAACTTCTTCGGCTTTCCGGTCACCGGGTCGATCGGCTGCGGCCGGTCGCGCTCGGTGTCGTCGTCGTCATCGTGCAGCTCGTGATCATCGAGCTCGCCGGTCTCGATGCGCTCCTCGAGATAACGGCGGAACCGCCGGTAGATGACCTCGTTGATGCTCCGGACGTCGTCCTGTCCCTCGACGCCGCGGATCGCGAACCGGCGGTATTCGCTCTTGCGGGCGAGGCCGTCCTCGAACACGACCATGGACGCGACGACCTCACTGCCCTGCAGGTTGGAGACGTCGTAACACTCGATGCGCAGCGGCGCCTCCAGCAGACCGAGTGAGTCCTGCAGCTCCTGCAGCGCCAGCGACCGCGACGTGATGTCGCTCGAGCGCTTGAGCTTGTGCCGCACGAATGCTTCCTTGGCGTTGCGCTCGACGGTGTCGAGCAACGCGCGCTTGTCGCCGCGTTGCGGCACGCGGAGAGAGACCTTGCCGCCGCGAACGATCTCCAACAGCTCGGCGACCACGTCCTCGTCCGGCGGCAGCGCCGGCACCAGCACCTCGCGCGGCACTTCGTTCTGCTCGTCGAGGTAGGCCTGGGTGAGGAACTGCTCGACCAGGCCACCGGTGTCGATCTCCTCGATCTTGTCGACGACCCAGCCGCGCTGCCCGCGGACCCGCCCGCCGCGCACGTAGAAGACCTGCACCGCGGCCTCGAGCTCGTCTTCCGCGAACGCGACAACGTCGGCGTCTGTCCCGTCACCCAGAACGACCGCTTGCTTCTCGAGCGCGCGGTTGAGGGCGCCGATGTCATCCCGAAGTCGTGCGGCGCGTTCATATTCCTGCCGGCGCGACGCGTCGCGCATCTCGCGCTCGAGCCGCTTGATGTAGCGCTGTGTCTGCCCCGACATGAAGTCGACGAAGTCCTCGGTGATGCGGCGATGCTGCGCCGCGTCGACCCGGTTGACGCACGGCGCGCTGCACTTGTCGATGTAGCCGAGAAGACACGGACGGCCCACCTGGCCGGCTCGCTTGAAGACGCCGTTGCTGCACGTACGCATCGGAAAGACGCGCAGCAACGCATCGAGGGTCTCGCGGATCGCCCACGCGTGAGCGTAGGGACCGAAGTACTTCACACCCTTGCGCTTCGCGCCGCGCATGACCTGCGCGCGCGGGAACTCCTCGTCGAGCGTCACCGCGAGCCACGGGTAGGACTTGTCGTCGCGGTAGCGGACGTTGAAGCGTGGGTCGAACTCCTTGATCCAGCTGTACTCGAGCTGGAGGGCCTCGACCTCGGTGGTGACGACCGTCCACTCGACGCTTGCCGCCGTACGCACCATCGTCTGCGTGCGCACGTGCAGGTTGGCGACGTCCTGGAAGTACGACGACAGCCGTGAGCGAAGACTCTTGGCCTTGCCCACGTAGATGACCCGGCCGTGCTCGTCGCGGAACTTGTAGACGCCTGGTTGGTCAGGAATCGTGCCCGACGCCGGACGGTAGGTCGCCGGGTCTGCCACATGTCCAGGCTAACCCTGTCGTCGGACCGAAAAGGGCTGTCTGGGACGCTGCTACGGCCGGCGGAAGCCCGCTCTCCAAAGCATCCCGGAGGCGACTCGGTGCAAGGTGAGATCACCGCCCATGTGGTCGTCGACGACGCAGGGATGAGTGGCCATGGGCATCTCACGGTCCTGGGCATGACGTGGCATGCCGGTGACCCTCTCGCCGTGGTGCTGACGCTGTCCGCGCAGCCGGACCATCCCGCTCTGCCGCGAGGCGAGTGGGCGGTGCTGCGCGACTTCCTGCGCTATGGCCTCGAGGAGCCGACCGGCGACGGAGCAGTGCGAATCAAACCGGGCGAGGACGGCCGGGTCGTGCTCGAGCTCGCCACCGCCACCCGCCTCTACACGGTCAACGTGGCCGCCGACGTCGTGTGCGACTTCCTCGACGAGACCGAGATCGTGGTGCCGGCCGGCGGTGAGGCCGGCGACGACGTCATCGATGCGCTGATCGCCCGCCTGCTGGAGTACTGACGGTGCGAACGCCTACTTCTTGTAGGTGAACTGGTAGTTGACCGTCGCCGTGGGTGCACCGGCGAGGTTGCAGGCCTTGATCGTGACCTTGCCCTTGCCCAGGTGCGGGATGAAGAGCTCCTCGTGCGACGTCGCGCCGTTGGAGCCGCCGATTTCGTTGCCCTTCGCGTCGAGCAGGTAGAGGTCCCAGTCGAGCGCACCCGTCGGGTCGGTGCCGTCGAGGACGACGTGCAGCAGACCCTTGGCCGGGAGGTTGAGGTCGTGCAGGTCGACGGCTGCGGGGTTGATGTTGGCGCAGCTCGTGCCGGTCTGGTCCGTCGCCTCCACGGTGGGGTCCGGCAGCGCGGTCACGTTGTACTGCCCCTTCATGACGTGCGTCTTCGGCTTGGTGGCGGCTGAGGCGCTCATGGCGGTCGCGGTGCTCGCGACGGCAAGGGCGACGGTGATGGCGGTGACTGGGCGGCGCATGACGGCTCCTCCGATGGTTTCCGCAGAGATAGTTCGACGGTCACCACCCGAATTCCTGCAGGGGTGACCCGCGACAGAACGTCGATTGGGCGTTCGCGAAGCCGCTCGCCTCACCGAGCGACCCGACTGTGCGCATCGACTGGTGGAAGGGGCAGTCCTGGCTGGACATTCCTGAGGTCTCTTAAGGCAGACCTGGCAGAGTCGCCGAGCCGTCCCCCATGGCCCGTCAGGAGCGCAACGTGAAGATCCGCCGTCATCCGGCACTGCTGGTCGTCCTCGTCGGTGTCTGCGGCGTCACCGGCTGCCACGGAGCGGCGCACAAGGCGACCGGAAAAGGCACGACGAAGAAGGCCGCACAGTGCCGACTGCAGGTCTCTGGACGGCGCGGCGCCCGGGCCGTCGTCACCTACGACGACGCTACGGGCAACGCAAAGATGGCGGCGGCGATCTCCACCGAGGTCGCGGCCTGGAACGCCTCGACGGCTCCCGTGCTGCTGACGCCGTCGAGATCGAACCCGGCGATCACGTTCCGTTCCGTGCCGGGCGAGCCGACGGTGGAGAAATGCGGTGGGACGGCTCCGCGCGTGGTGACCATCGAGCTGAGCACGCCCAAGTGGGACGCCGCGGCCGGCTCGAAGACCGGGGTGAAGGACCCGGCCGGCGCCATCGCGCACGACATCGGTCGCGCGCTCGGCCTGGCAACCGGCGGGAGCTGCCCATCGCTGATGTCCGCCAACTCGTGCCCGCACCGCGCCCAGACCCGGACGCACCCAGCTGCAGACCCTGCAGCAGCTCTACGGCTCGGCTACTCCGAGCGCGAGCCCCTGACCGCCTAGGCGCGTTTGCGCGCCCGTGACGTCGCGGTCGCCTTGGTCGACTTGACGCTGGGCGCGGTCGTCGCCGCGGACGTCTTCTTGGTCGCGGGCTTGGCAGCAGAGACCCGCTTGCGGGGTGGAGCGGCCACGCCTCGGCCGGCGAGGATGTCGCGCAGGAACGCCCCTGTGTGTGACGCCGGGTTGCCGGCGACGGCCTCCGGCGGACCTTCGGCGACGAGAGTGCCGCCACCCGTCCCGCCTTCTGGCCCCATGTCGACGATCCAGTCGGCGGTCTTGATGACGTCGAGGTTGTGCTCGATGACGATGACGGTGTTGCCCTGGTCGACCAGGCGCGAGAGCACACCCAGCAGCTTGCGGATGTCTTCGAAGTGCAGGCCGGTGGTCGGCTCGTCGAGGATGTAGACGGTGCGACCGGTCGAGCGACGCTGCAGCTCGGAGGCGAGCTTCACCCGCTGCGCCTCACCACCGGACAGGGTCGGCGCCGGCTGGCCGAGCCGGACGTAGCCGAGCCCGACGTCGACCAGCGTCGTCAGGTGACGGGCGATCGCGGGCACCGCTGCGAAGAACTCGGCAGCCTCCTCGATCGGCATGTCGAGGACGTCGGAGATCGTCTTGCCCTTGAAGTGCACCTCGAGCGTCTCGCGGTTGTAGCGCGCGCCGTGACAGACCTCGCACGGGACGTAGACGTCGGGCAGGAAGTTCATCTCGATCTTGATCGTGCCGTCGCCGGAGCACGCCTCGCAGCGGCCGCCCTTGACGTTGAACGAGAACCGGCCAGGAAGGTAGCCACGGACCTTCGCCTCGGTGGTCTCAGCGAACAACCGGCGGATGTGGTCGAAGACCCCGGTGTAGGTCGCCGGGTTGGACCTCGGCGTCCGGCCGATCGGTGACTGGTCGACACCGACGACCTTGTCGACGTGGTCGAGCCCCTTCACGGTGCGGTGCCGACCCGGCACGACCCTCGCGCCGTTGAGCTCGCGCGCGAGCACGGCGTAGAGGATGTCGTTGACGAGCGTGGACTTGCCGCTGCCGGAGACACCGGTCACCGCCACGAAGCAACCCAGCGGGAACGACACGTCGATCTGCTTGAGGTTGTGCTCGCGCGCGCCGATCACCGTGAGTTCGCGGCCCCTGGTCGGTTGCCGGCGGATGTCCGGGACCGGGATCTGCCGACGACCGGCGAGGTAGGCGCCGGTGACGGACCGCTCGTTGCGCAGCAGCTCGGGGTAGGGGCCACTGTGCACGATCTCGCCGCCGTGCTCGCCGGCACCCGGCCCGATGTCGACGACCCAGTCGGCGGTGTGGATCGTCTCCTCGTCGTGCTCGACGACGATCAGCGTGTTGCCGAGGTTGCGCAGCCGGACCAGCGTCTCGATCAGCCGGCGGTTGTCGCGCTGGTGCAGGCCGATCGACGGCTCGTCGAGGACGTAGAGGACGCCGACGAGACCGGAGCCGATCTGCGTCGCGAGCCGGATGCGCTGCGCCTCGCCACCCGCGAGCGTCGCGGCAGCACGGTCGAGAGAGAGGTAGTCGAGGCCCACGTCGAGCAGGAAGCGCAGCCGCTCGTTGATCTCCTTGAGCACGCGCTCGCCGATCTGCTGCTCGCGAGGCGTCAGGTTGAGCTTGCGCAGCCAGCCGGCGCACTCGCCGATCGGCAAGGACGCGATCTCCGAGATGGACCGGCCGTGCACCGTGACGGCGAGCGACTCGGGCTTGAGCCGGGAGCCTTCACACGCGGGACACGGGACCTCGCGCATGAAGCCTTCGAAGCGCTCGCGGCTGGTGTCGCTCTCGGCCTCGCCGTGTCGTCGCTCGACGTAAGGGATCGCCCCTTCGAAGTCGGTCCAGTAGGAGCGGACGCGACCGTAGCGGTTCTTGTACTTGACATGCACCTGGGTCGCGTGGCCGTTGAGCACGGCCTTCTGCGCCTTGGCGGTCAACCGCTCCCACGGCGTGTGCACGTTGAAGCCCAGCTCGTCGCCGAGCGCCTCCAGCACACGACCGAAGTAGTCGCGACCGTGGGCGCCGGACCACGGGGCAACGGCACCGTTGGCGAGCGTCTTCGTCGGGTCGGGAACGATGAGCTCCGGATCGGCTTCGAGCTTGGTCCCGAGACCGGTGCACGTCGGGCAGGCGCCGTACGGAGAGTTGAACGAGAACGACCGGGGCTCGAGCTCCTCGATCGACAGCGGATGGTCGTTAGGGCAGGCGAGGCGCTCGGAGTAGCGCCGCTCGCGGTGCGCGTCGTTGTCCGGGAGGTCGACGAAGTCGAGGATGACGAGGCCGCCGGACAGACCGAGCGCTGTCTCGACCGAGTCGGTGAGCCGGCGCCGGGCGCTGCTCTTCACCGACAAGCGGTCGACGATGACCTCGATGTCGTGCTTCTCGTATTTCTTCAGCGTCGGGGGCTCGGACAGCGTGATGATCTGGCCGTCGACCCGAGCGCGGCTGTAACCCTTGGTCTGGAGCTCGCGGAAGAGCTCGGCGTACTCCCCCTTGCGGCCGCGGACGACCGGCGCCAGGACCTGGAAGCGGCTGCCCTCCTCGAGGTCGAGCACGCGGTCGACGATCTGCTGCGGGGTCTGCCGGCTGATCGGCTCGCCGCAGATCGGGCAGTGCGGAGTGCCGATGCGGGCCCACAGCAGTCGGAGGTAGTCCCAGACCTCGGTGACCGTGCCGACCGTCGACCGAGGGTTGCGCGACGTGGACTTCTGGTCGATCGAGACGGCCGGCGAGAGGCCCTCGATGAAGTCGACGTCCGGCTTGTCCATCTGGCCGAGGAACTGGCGGGCATAGGCCGACAGGGACTCGACGTAGCGCCGCTGTCCCTCGGCGAAGATCGTGTCGAAAGCGAGGCTGGACTTGCCGGAGCCGGAGAGGCCGGTGAAGACGATCAGGGCATCGCGGGGCAGGTCGAGACTGACGTCGCGCAGGTTGTGCTCGCGCGCGCCACGGACGATCAAACGGTCAGCCACGTGCTCTCAACAGCGTCAGGGGGAAGGTCCAGAAGCCGGCCTGACCAGGCTACCCGCGGCCTCGGACAGTTTCCGTTGATCATGGAAGGCCCCCTAGGCTCGGCTGCGTGACCGAGACCTACACCGGAGACGTCAAGGTCGGCGGCGGCAGCGACACCCGCAACACCGGGCCGCTGTCGATCACCAAGGTGGCCGTCGGTCCGATGGACAACAACGCCTACTTCCTGCGCTGCACGGCCAGCGGGGAGGTCCTGCTGATCGACGCGGCCAACGAACCCGACCGGTTGCTGCGCGAGCTCGGCGACGACCGGCTGAGCCGGATCGTGACGACGCACCAGCACTTCGACCACTGGCAGGCACTGCCGGAGATGTTCGCCGCGACAGGGGCACCGGTGGCCGCCCACCCGCTCGACGCGGGCGAGCTCCCTGTCGAGCGGGTGGAGCCGCTCGAGGACGGCGCCACGGTGCGCGTCGGCGACTGCGAGCTGGCGGTCATCCACCTCGTCGGGCACACGCCGGGCTCGATCGCGCTGCTCTACCGCGGGCCGGACCGGCCGCACCTGTTCACCGGCGACAGCCTGTTCCCCGGCGGGGTCGGCAACACGTTCGGCTCGAAGGAGAACTTCGAGACCCTGATCGACGACGTCGAGCACAAGCTGTTCGACAAGCTCCCGGACGACACCTGGGTCTATCCCGGCCACGGCGCCGACACGACGCTCGGCACCGAGCGACCGCACCTGCCGGAGTGGCGCGAACGCGGCTGGTAACAGCGATGGACGACGCCGAAGCCGCCCGCGATCTGCGGCGGCAGTGCACGCGTTTCGTAGCCGGCCACGGCCACGTGACCGCCGAGATGGTTCTCGCTGACCTTCCCACGGACACGGAGTTCGACCGCTACGGCGACGGTGGCGTGGTCCAGGCGCTGGAGAACAGGGTCGCCGGGCTGCTCGGCAAGCCGGCCGCGGTGTTCGTGCCATCCGGGACGATGGCGCAGCAGGCGACGCTGCGGGTGCATGCCGACCGCCGTGGTCGGCGAACTGTCGTTTCCCACCCGACCTGTCACCTGCTGCTGCACGAGGACAACGCGATGACGCGGCTGCACGACCTGGTGGGCCGTGCGGTCGGATCTCGCGACCGGTTGCTCACCCTCGACGACCTCACGGCCGTCGCCGAGCCGGTCGCCGCGCTGCTGATCGAGCTGCCGCAGCGCGAGATCGGCGGCCAGCTGCCGACCCTCGACGACCTCGGGGTGCAGCTCGACTGGGCGCGGGAGCGGGGCGCCGCCACACATCTCGACGGTGCGCGACTGTGGGAGGCGGCGGCCGCCTACAGCCGGCCCGTCGACGAGATCGCCGCCCTCTTCGACACGGTCTACGTGTCGTTCTACAAGGGCATCGGCGCACTGCCCGGATGCTGCGTCGCCGGTGCGGACGATGTCATCGCGGAGGTCCGCGAGTGGCGCAAACGGATGGGCGGCACGTTGTTCGGCATGTGGCCGAACGCAGCATCAGCCATGACCTGCCTCGACCGGAGACTGCCGCGCATGACGACGTACGTCGACACCGCCAGGGAGCTCGCCGGCGCGCTCCGCGGTCGTCCGGGGATGCGCCTGGTCCCGGACCCTCCGCAGACGAACATGATGCATCTCCTGCTCGAGGTGACGGCCGACGACTTCGTCGTGAACGCCCGGCGGCTCGCCACCGAGGAGAAGATCTGGACGTGGCCGAAGGCGATGCCCACCCTCGACCCGCAGGTTCAGCGAGTCGAGCTGTCGGTCGGCGACGCGACGCTCGAGTGGGACGTACCTGAGCTCGCGAACGCGCTGGCGGCGTTGGTCTGACGACGTTCGGGAGTGCGCGCCACGACCGAGGTCGTCGCGCGCACTCCCGGACTGCTTACGGCAGCGGCAGCGTCCAGGCTCCCCGGCCGTGCGTCGCCGCGATCAGGTCGCCACCGGACATCGTCAGCCCGTAGACCGTGCTGATCGGGAATCCGGTTCCCGCCGCGGACCAGGCATCGCCGCCCGAGCTCGGTGCGGTGATGACGCCGAAGTCCGTCGACGCGTAGAGCTCGTCGTTCGCGGCGTCGTACGCGATTCCGGTCACCGGCATGTCACCGATGGCGCCTGCGTCGTCCGGCGTCCCCGAGATGTCCGTCGCCGTCGCGGTTCCCGCCGACGGGTCGTAGGTCACGTCGTAGACGTGGCCGCCGGCCGCGTAGGCGGAGTAGCCCGAGTAGGAGATGAAGGCGTGGTTCGGGTTCGCCGGATCGACAGCGATGCCGCTGACGAACCGACCCGGCAGGATGTGCGTTGTCGACGTGCTGCCGTCGATGCGGGTGAACTTGACCGCCTTGGCCGCGGCCGTGGCGTTGGTGGAGACGAAGACGCGACCGGTGCGTGTCGCCGCCCACATGACCGACGAGTCACTCGGCGCCGTCGAGATCGCGACGACGTAGTGGCCCGCGCGGTCACCGAACGAGCTGCTGGCCAGGTTCTGACCGATGGGCTCGAAGTCACCACACGTCGCCGCCGGGTTGAACCGTGACGGGTCGGTCTCGCTGCAGTTCGCGTCGAGGTACGCGTAGTCGCCACCGTCGTCCTTGGTCCGCCACACGTGCTCCAGACCCTCGTAGATCCAGCCCGTGTTGTTGGGGTCGTTGGTGAACGGCACGTAGAACGAGGCGCCTTCTCCGCTGCTGTCCTGCTTCTGGCTGACGTAGTCCCAGTGGTTCGGGTTGAGACCAGCGGCGTAGCCGCCGCCTGCCGGGTAGGCGTTCACGTCGGCGAATGACGAGTAGTAGGTGTGGAAGTGCACATCCGAGTTTCCACTGTCCGTCGCTGACTGGCCGCCGTCTCCGCCGACCGACTCGTAGCCGCTCACGCCCGGCCCGAACGCCCAGGTGCCGTTGTCCTGCGTCCCACCGAGGTAGTGAGTCTCGCCACCCGACACGTAGGTCGAGATGCTCTGGAACTGCAAGGTGGACAGTCCCTGACTCAGCTCCGCGATGTGCTGCGGCGTCGCCTTGAGCCACCGCTGGCAGTCGAGCAGGTCGTAACCCTGCAGGCCCCGCTCGGCGCACTGCGACGTCTGGTCGACAGCGGCCGCGTTGTCCACGCGGAGAACGCCACCGTCGTTGACCTCGAAGAACTGGTTGACCTGTCCCGGGACGAACGCGAGCCCGTGCTCGTCCGGGTGAATCCCGATGCCGGCGGCGTCCTCGGTCATGTCGGTGAAGTCGCGACCGGCATTGCTGGAACGCATCACGGCACGACCGTTGGACCGCGGCGGCACGGTCCCGTAGATCTCGTCGTAGTTCATCGACCCGCCGATGTAGACGATGTCAGGGTGACCAGGCGGCGTCACGACGAACATGTCGTATCCGCACTGGGCCTCGCAGAAGTTGTAGGAGTCGAAGCCTCGCTGCCCGTTGCCCGGGTTGGACAGCTGGATCCAGCCGCCGTTGCCGTTCGCATTGGTCAGCATGTTGGCCGGGCGGTCGGCGTTGTCCGTCCGCCACACCCACGACCAGCCCTTGTCTTCGTTCTCGTCGCCGGCGTAGATGCGGGTCTTCCCGTACTTCACCGTCAGCGCGAACTCGGTGCGGTCGCCGAAGGTGTCCTTCGGGTCGGAGGTGGCGAACACGTGCCGGAAGGCGGTCGTCCCGTCGAGACGCGCCGAGCTGCGCCAGATGCCGTAGCCGAACAGGGCTGCGTAGACGGTGTTGTCGTCCTTCGGATCGAGCTCGATGTGGTTGACGCCGCCTTGGAACCAGTCACTGCCGGTCCCGGCAGCCGGGTCCACCGGACTGCCGGGCTTGGAGAAGATTCGCGTGAACTTCGACTCGGTCGGGCGCATCCGGTAGAGACCGAGCGGCGCCGCGCCCGGCGGCGTACGACGGCCACCGTTGACCGAGGATGACCCGTGTCGCGCGACATCCGTGCCCATGTAGACGGTCCCGTCGGCGGCGACGGCGATCGAACCGACGGAACGGTCGCGGGCCTTGCTGTCACTGTCACCGACGAGCGACCAGCTGGAACCGCCGTTCGCCGTCTCGTAGAGGCCGACACCGGCCTCCGAGTCTCCGGAGCCGTTGGGCTCGCCCGTGCCGGCGTACAGCGTGTGGTTGCCCGCGTCGTAGAAGAGCGAGCCGATGGCACCGGACGGGATGCCGGCCGACACGAACGTCCACGAGGCCGAGTCACTCAGGCCGTCGGTCGTCTTCCAGACACCGCCTCCAGCCGTGCCGATGTAGACGGTGCAGCTTCCGGTCGTGCACCCCGGGGCGACGACGACGGACGTCGTGCGGCCGGAGTTCGTCGTTGCCACGCCGTTCTGCGTGGACGGGCCGGGAACGTTGTTGGTGTCCGGTCCGAGGTAGCTCCATGCCGCGCTGCTGGCAGTGGACGTGGTGGCGGTTGACGTCAGCGCGGAGCCCGTCGTCGTTGTGCCACCCCCGCGCGCGGAACCGTTGCGCGCGAGCCGCAGGTAGGCCGCACGCGCGCCCCGGCGCTGCTTGTCCGCGATGGTGCTGCGGGGATAGGCCCGGTTCTCGTACTGCTCCTGAGAAGGTCCGGAGACGCTCTCGGCGCCGTTCTCCAGCTTCTCCTTGATGAACGCGAGCGGAAGGTGACGCTGCATGAGCGCCGCCTCGGGGTGCTCGAGCGCGAAGTTCGCGAGGCTCTCGCGCGCGCCCGACGAAGGACTGACAGTCCTGAGGTGCGGTGCGGCGACGTTCGCCGATGCGGCGAGGAGGGCGCTGACAAACGTCACTCCCCCGATGCTCAGCGCGACCTTGCGCTGAGGGCGTGAAAAGGTCATCTCGGCTCCTGTGGGCGGGATCCTGGTCCGTGCAACCTACGTCCAAGATCGCGCCGTCGTGAGGGGTCCGCGAGAAAACGGCTCAGTCGGGTGGCCCCTTCACCGCAAGTCGTACGGTGTACCCCGATCCGTGCATGACGGTTTACGGCGTCATGCGTGGGTTGTCACCAATGCACGCCGGGAAGCAGACGGGCCATCGCCTTCGCACCGCGACTCAAGGACACCTGGTCGTCGCCGCCGGCGGCCTTGGAGTCGGGGAAGACGCGGTAGGCGACGTGCAGCACCGCGTCGACCACCTTCGGCGCAACGGCGTAGGACACCTCGCCGAACGTGCCCAACCGGGTGCTCACGCGCTTCGGACGTTCGGTCAGGGCACGCAGCACGAGGTCGGCGGCGTCGTCCGGCGTCAGCGTCGGGAACGCGTCGTAGATGCGCGTCGGCCGGATCATCGGCGTGCGCACCAGCGGCATGTGGATCGTCGTGAACGTCACGCCCTCGCCGAAGGTCTCGGACGCCACCACGCGACTGAACGAGTCGAGCGCCGCCTTCGAGGCGACGTACGCCGCGAACCTCGGCGGTGCGGTCTGCACACCGATCGACGAGACGTTGACGATGTGACCGAACTGCCGCTCGGTCATGTGTGGCAGCAGCGACAGGATCATCCGGACCGCAGCGAAGTAGTTGAGGTCGATCGTGCGCTCGAAGTCGTGCATGCGGTCGTAGGACAGGTGGATGGATCGACGGATCGAGCGGCCGGCGTTGTTCACCAGGAAGTCGATGCCGTCGGGATGGTCCGCGATCATCTGCTTGACGGTGGCCGCGACGGCTTCCTCTTCGGTGATGTCACACGGGTAGACGTGCGCGACTCCCCCGGCCTCCTCGATCTCGTCGCGCACCTCCTCGAGCTTGTCGGCGCTCCGGGCGACGAGAAGAGGTACGCCGCCCGCCCGCGCTACAGCCAGCGCCGTCGCTCGCCCGATCCCTGATGACGCGCCGGTGATGACGACGGTGCGGCCGGCCAAGCCGCCACCGGGTCGCGATCGGCGCGCCCGCAGCGGGTCGAGGTTGCGGCCCCAGTAGTCCCAGAGCACGCCGGCGTATCGCTCCAGCGGCGGCACGGCGATGCCGGTGTCGTTGAGCAGCTGTTGCGTGCGGGTGGCGTCGAACACCGGCCGGAAC
>DASSKP010000029.1:0-108416 GCA_035690365.1 Mycobacteriales bacterium | reverse complement strand
TGAGTGGCAGGCCGGGCACGCGCCGAAGGCCCGCCACATCCCGCTCGCCCAGCTGTCGCGCCGGGCGGATGAGCTCCCCGCGAACAAGCCCATCGTCACTGTGTGCCGGTCTGGCAATCGGTCCGCGCGTGCCGCGGCGATCCTCGTCGGCACCGGCCGGGACGCGTCGAACCTCGTCGGTGGCATGCACGCGTGGGCTCGCGCCGGGCTGCCGGTCGTCGCGAAGGGCGGCGCCTCCGGTCGCGTCGCCTAGTCCGGCCGAAAGGACTGTTCCACGTGCTCGCTGCCATCGGCTTCGGCGTCCTCATCGGCGCCGCGCTCGGGCTGCTCGGCGGCGGTGGGTCGATCCTGGCCGTGCCCGCGCTCGTCTACGGCGTGGGTGAGTCCGTCCCGCAGGCGGTGACGGCGTCGCTTTTCGTCGTCGGCGTCTCCTCCGCCGTGGGCGCCATTCCGCGGGCGCGATCCGGGCAGGTGCGCTGGCCGGTCGCCGCCGTGTTCGGTGTCGCCGGCGTCGGCACCGCCTTCGCCGGTGCCGCGGTGAACCGCCTGATGTCCTCGCAGGTTCTGTTGCTCGCGTTCGCGGCGCTGATGGTCGCGGTCGCTGCCCGCATGTTGTGGGGTCGGGTCGAGCCCCGCGGCGCTTGCGCCGCGCCGGATGGCCGGGTGAACTGGAAGGGATGTCTGCCTAAAGCGGTCGGCGCCGGCGCTGTCGTCGGTTTCCTCACCGGTTTGTTCGGCGTCGGTGGCGGGTTCATCATCGTGCCGGCCCTTGCCCTGCTCCTCGGGCTCGAGATGACGCTCGCGATCGGGACGTCGCTGGTGGTCATCGTGATCAACTCCGCGGCCGGTCTTGCCGCGCACCTGCAACGGACCACCATCGATTGGGGGGTGGCTCTAGCTTTCGCCGGCGCTGCCGTTGTCGCCGCCCTGTTCGCCGGACGGTTCGGCAGCAGGGTCGACTCCGACCGGCTGCGCCGCTGGTTCGCCTGGCTGATCATTGCTGTCGCGGTGTTCGTCGCAGTCGAAGCGGTCGTCAACCCGGCTTCGCTCGGAAAGTGACGCTCGCGCGTCTAACGTCGCAGTGTGGACAACGGCCAGCCTCTGTCCGAAGAGGAGTTCTGGAGCATCTACCGACGGGTTCCGCGTCTGACGGTCGAGCTCGTGCTCATAGACGGCGACGGTCGCGTCCTGCTGACCAAGCGCGCCACCCCACCGTGCCGCGGGTTGTGGCACCTGCCCGGCGGGACGGTTCGGTTCTCGGAACCAGTCGTTGATGCCGTCGCGCGCGTCGCGCGCACGGAACTCGACGTCAGCACCGGTGCCGTCGACTTCTTGGGCTTCATCGAGTATCCGAGCCACTACCGCAACGGCCTGGACCACCCGGTGGGACTCGCGTTCCGCGTCTTGCAGTGGTCGGGCGAGGTGACAACCAGCGACGCCGCGAGCGCCCAGGGCTGGTTCCTGCAGATGCCACAGCCGATGCACGACGAACAGCGAGAATTCCTCCAGAGCTGCTGCGCCTTCGACGTCGACGTCACCACCGCGAAAGGGGTGGTGGGCGATGACGACGCTGCACGACACCGGGATCACGACGGCCTCGGTTACCGGTGTTCGCGGATGCCCCCACGCGAAAGGATGCCGGAGTGACTCGCCGCGACCATCCCGCATTCGCCATCTTCTACGCGTTCCTTGCCCGTGCCGCTGAGCGCGGCTCCATGGCCCGCTTGCGTCGCAAGGTGTTGGAGTCTGCGCGAGGCCGGTTGCTCATCGTCGGGGCCGGCCAGGGGCACGACATTGCGCACCTGCCACAGGGCGTCGAGTCCGTGATTGCTCTCGAACCCGATTCGGCGATGCGCCGGTTGGGAGTAAAGCGCCTGCGGCGCTCCGCAGTGCCGGCCTGGTACGTGGCCGGCACCGCGGAACATCTGCCCCTTCGCGACGGCAGCGTTGACGCCGTGCTCTGCACGCTTGTTCTGTGCAGCGTCGACGACCTTGACGCCGCCGCGGGAGAATTTCGACGGGTGCTCCGGCCCAACGGACAGCTGCTGGTGCTCGAGCATGTCCGCGCGGCATCTCGACCGCGATTGGCAGCCGCACAGGATCGCGTGGATCCCGTCTGGGGAAAGCTCTCCGGCGGATGCCACATCAACCGGGATCCTGTAGCGGCGCTCGAACGTGCCGGCTTCGACACCAGTGGCGTTCGCGACCGGCACCTCGCGAAATTCTTGCCGCTGATAGACCCCGCCGTGCTGGGAGTCGCCGGCATCCGGGAGGGCTCTTAGGTAGCGCCGGGTCGGCCTTGGTGACTTTCGGATCTGGTGGCCGGGCCCGGAGGCGTTCACCGTGGCTGCGAGGTGATCGTGATGATGACGTACGAGGTCGAACTGGTAGAACTCCAAGCTCAGCCCGTCGCGGTCGTCCGTGGCCACGTCACCCAGGGAGAAATTCCGGCGTTCCTCGGCGGTACCTTCGGTGAGGTCCTCGAGGCGCTCGCAGACCAGGGACTCGCGGCCGTGGGACCGCCCTTCGGGCGGTATGTTCCCGCCGCCGACGGCTTTGACGTGGAGGCGGGCTTCCCCACGAACCGTCCTGTGCGTCCCTTCGGCCGCGTCGAGGCTTGCGAGCTCCCCGGAGGTCGGGCTGCGCGGGTGCTCCATCGCGGGGACTACGGAGGAGTAGCCGCGGCCTACAACGCGGCGGTCGAATGGGTTGCCGCCCACGGTTACGTCGCCGCCGAACCGCCGTGGGAGTGCTACCTGGACGGTCCCGAGGTGCCGGAGCCTCGCACCGTCGTCTATCTCCCTTGCACCGTGGTGACCAGCGACTGAGTCGGCTGCCTCGACCGGCGCTCCTGAACATGCCGTAGACGAACTCCGACCGGTCGTCACTCCACCGGTGTGATGAGGCCGTAATGGCCGTCGTACCGGTGGTAGAGCACACAGCCGCGATGCGTCGTGGCGTCTTGGAAGAAGACGAAGGGCCAGCCGCTGACATTGAGCCGGTCCGTCGCCTCCTGCAAGGTCAGATGTGGTGCGGGCTGCTCGCTGATGGTCACCGGCAGATCTCCGCGACGCACACGCCCGGGTGCCGGGGTCACCTGTGCCAGCCGGTACCGGGAACCATCGTCAGTGCGGTAGAGAAGGCTGTCGACTCCGCTTCCGGCCTCGGTGAACAGCAGGAAGTTGAAGTCGAGCAGGCTCATCTCCTCCGCGGCATCATCGGCGGTCGTGCGAGCCAGGCTGAACGCCTTGTGGCGGATGACCTGGCGCTCCTCGGCCGGCCGCGGGAAGTACGGCGGCCGGTCTGTCGGTTGGCTGTCGTGCCGCCACTCGTGGACCTCGTGCGACGGTCGGCCGCCTCGAATGGCTTCCCAGTCGCCCGCGGCGCGCTGCAACCGATCGCGAAGTCGGTTGCGTGCCTCGTCGATCGCCTCGTGCATCGTCGGGCGAGCGACTTGCGCGCGGACCAGGCGCCCGTTGAGGTCGATGTTGACCTCCACGACAGCCGGCCGCGCCAAGGCGCGGTCGTTCAGGTGGGTCAGCCTCGCTCGGGCGGACAGGACGGGGTCTCGCGCGTAACGCGACAGTCCCTCGAACCGGGTGCGGGCATAGGCAACATCGCTAGCGGCTACGGTGCCCTTGGTCTCGACGGGCACCCATCCGGCGGCAGTCGAAGTTTTCATGTGCGGGCCTTGGCGTCGGTTGTCGTCAGCAGGTTGCTCCCCCCGGGTCGGACCCGACCAGAGTCAAAGGTCCTCATGACGCCACCAGCCGGCGGTGTGATGCTCGAAATGTGACGCGAAGATTCCTTGCTTACGCGGTTGATCTGGCGCTCCTCGCGGTCGCACTCGTTGCGTTCCTGACCGGGCTGCTCGTCGACAACCTGGATCTCCACCATTTCGCGCTGCACCGCTGGGCCGGCTACATCCTCGCCGTTCTCATCTCGCTCGATCCGCAGATGAGCGTGCGCTGCCTGCCGTGCCGTGCCATGTATTGACCTTCGCCCCTGGTCATCGGCAACGGGTTGCGCGCACGGTGGACTCGACAGGTACTGCTAGCTGATCTTCGAGCGAGAGGCTCCCGACAATGACTGAGCAGCTGAGTTCCTCGATCGGTGTGATGCAACAGCACGCCGGGGCTGCGCTCGCTGAGCTGCGCAAGGCGTACGACGAGTTGTCGACCCTTGTCAGCGCAGAGCGGGCCGCGCCGGCGGACCTTCTGCGCTCGACCCGTCAGCTGGTGGCGCGAGCGGCCGGCGTTGCGGAGTCCGCGGTCGGTCCACTCGGGCAGCTGGTGGAGCGGCAGAAGGAGCTTGCCGACCACATGGCGTCGTGGGCGGCCCTACAACACCAGCTCGCCGACCGCATGGCGGAGTGGGCGGAGCTGCAGCGCCAGCTCGCTGATGTTTCCTCGGTGTGGCTAGGGCCGGCTGAAGGCGCCGCAAAGGCGACGACCCGGCTGCTGCACGAGGTCGCCGAGGAGGCCGCACCGGCGGCGAGAGTTCACTGAATCGTGGCTATGCGGATCGCAAGGCCGCCAGAAGGCGCTTCATCGCGGTGACCGTTCCGAACGGCCCGGCGCCTAGGTCCGGGATGGTCCCGAGCGTGCAGCCACCGCGGCAGTCGCCGAAGCTCGTTCTCGGAGCCTCGTGCCCCAGGCGCGTGCTCTCTCGAGCTCGTCCGGGAGGAGCTGCTCGTGCTTGTCGACGAAGAAGCTCTCCGGCGAGGCCAGGAGTCGGGCTCCGTGCCGGGTCAGGACATGACCGACGCGACGTGAGGGACGGCCGACCAGCCACGCCGGCGGACGGAACCGGGTGTCGAACACGGCCACCTGGGTCGTCAGATGCGTGGGAAGCTGCGCGAGCCACTCACGGGCGCCGCCGTCAACGGCGGCACTGCCGTCGAGGGCGTGCTGGTCCTTGCCGCGGGTGACGGCGTCGATGGCGGCGCGGCGCGAGTTGGGGCCAGGCAGGCCGTGCGCGTGAGTGGGAACGCCGACGATGAGCACATCCGGCTCGACCGCGGTGAGGTCGACCCCGGCGATCGGCATCACAGTGACCTGATCGTCAACCGTGAAGCCGGCCGCGACGGCGTCGGCGATGCGGTGAGTGTTGCCATACATGGACTCGTAGCCGATGACTACAAGCATCGGGATCACCTGTTTCCTTGACGCGTGCCTTTCACGCAGCCGTGACGAGCTGCCGCTGCTCGATCGGTACGGAGCGGCCCGGCCGGTCGTTCGGCGGCATGTCCGTCCCGTGAACGGTCGCCTCGAAGTGCATGAAGATGTGACCGATCGCTGGCGCGAGCCAGCTTCCCGTGATCAGGAAACCGACGCTCAGCACGGAAAGACCGAGCGCGATCGGGATGAGGATCTTGTTGCGGTAGTTCCAATAGCCGAGGTGGTGGATGACGACCACGAGCGCGCCGGCGACGAGGGGAAGCGCCCAGCGAGCGACAGTCTGCAGGCCACCGCCGGTCCAGCCCAGCGACTGCACCATCTGCCACGTGATGAACGGCGGAAGGGCCGACAGCAGTACGCCTTCAGCCACGCCGTAGACGCCGCCCTCCCAGACCAGCTCCCGGCGCAGCCGCGACCCGTGCACGTGTCGCGTGACGGGTTGGTGCTGCATCGGCTTGTAGAGCACGATCGGCGCGATCGCCGCTGCCAACAGGCCCCAGCCCCACCGGGTCGACACCACGCTGCCGAGCCCTGCGCCGAGCCATTCGACGTAGGTGACGGCCATGCCGACCGTCGTCACGAACAACAGCGGGATGTACCAGACCCGAGGGATGCGGAATCGCCCGGACGACCAGGCGATGCCGAATGCCAGAACAGTGACCGTACCCAACCAGATCAGTGATCCCCACCACGCGGGCTCATGGGTAGGAACGATCATGACGTTGCCTCCTCTTCGTTGTCGACGTACTCGTCCGTCGTGAAGAGAGCCGGTCAGATGCGAGCGGTCCGAGCCCTGCTCTCGATCTCCTGCTGGCGGCGCCGGATGTCGGTCTCTGCATGCCGGTAGCCGAACCAGTGGAAGAACAAGCCGATGCCCATGCCGCCGACGACGAACGCCGACCACGGAAACTCCGGGGCCACGATGACGTTCACCGGGATCAGCGCCGCCCAAACGACGAGGGTGACGACGACGTGAACCATGAGGCCCACCCGTGCCTCGCGCATGGACATTGCTCGTTCGACATCTTCGTACTGCTCGAGTGTGACGGTCATCTGTTGCACCTCCCGTCCCTCAGTCTTCGATCGGCACGATTGGTCCGCTAGAGGCGAAAGCCCCCCTGTGCGGTCGGTGCAGTTCACGGCACGCGGACGCCGGCGCCGGGATTCGCGAACACGTGCGGCCGATGCGCGTGCTGCGTGACGTAGTAGTCGATGAGCCGGGACACCAGCCGGTCGGGGTCGTCGTCGTACAGCACCCTCGCGCCCGTCTCCTTGGACAGCTGCGGAACCAGGGACTCGATCAGGTCGGCGACCCCGCCCGTCCCGGTGAGGACGCCGATGAGGCGCCCCTCGTCGTAGGCGATCGCGAACTCGCCGAGAGTGCCGGAGTGGCCGGCGATGATCACGACCATGTCCGACGTGCGGATGTTGATGACCTCGCGGCCCATCAAGCCGGAGCCGGTGAAGATGACGAGATCGAAACCGGCGAGCGGCGACGCGAAGCGGTCGACGTGTTCCTCAGCGGAAAGAGCCGGCGAGATGCCGATGACGAGGCCGCCGCTCTCCTTGGCACCCTTGACGGCGTCGTCGGGGAGGCCGGGGCATGCGCCGGTCACGAGGGTGCAGCCGGCGCGCGCCACCGCACGGCCGAGCTCTCGCGCGGCAAGCCGTGAACCGTTGTGGATCGGCGGCGACGCCGATCCCATGATGCCGATGGCGAGGGCGGGTTGCGCGGCCCAGCGGTTGCTCGCCGAATGCTGACGTCCCGCCGACGGGCGCGTGTCGCTGCGCAACAGCCCGATGTGCAGCTTCGACCGCAGGCCACGGACTCCGGCGACGTCCAGCACCTTCGCCTCGACGGCGGCTCTGGTCGGGATGTCGCTCACGTCGCCGTGCAGCATCGCCACGCCGTCCGTGACCAGCACGTGCACGTGCGGTTGGTCGCGAAGCTTCAGCAGCGGACCCAGCTCGGAGCGCACCCGGTCGGCGGTGGTCCTGTCCTCGGCGAACGAGTGACGAATCCGACGGATCGCAAGAGATCTCGAGTCGGTCCTCATGCCCGCAGCCTGTGCCTGCGGGTCAGGACGCACTAGAGGCGAAGGCCCCGACGTTGACGTTTGTCCCACTTGGCCGGCGGATCCTCCACACCCGGCGGACTCCGGTCGTCGGTCCCTCGGTCCAGGTGAGGTTCGTGGGGACCTTCGGCCCTTCTGCTGTCGGCCACCCGGCGGGGACGATCTCCACGGGCAGCTGACAGTCCGGAGGCCGGTCGTGTCCGAATACGTGCGCTCCTTCGACGACATCCGCGTCGGCGACGTCGACGTCGCCGGCGGCAAAGGCGCCAATCTGGGTGAACTGCTTGCGGCCGGCGTTCCGGTCCCGCCCGGGTTCGTGATCACGGCCGGAGCATTCGCCGTCGCACTCGAGGCCGGCGGTGTCCGGGACGAGCTGAGAGTCGCTGCTCGAGACGTGGACGTCGATGATCCGGCCGCGCTCACCTCCGCCGCGCAGCGCATGCAGGAGCTCGTGCACAAGGCCGGAGTCCCCGACGTGATGCGCGAGGAGATCCTGAACCGCTATCGCAGCCTCGGCGCGGACCGGGTCGCCGTCCGCTCGTCAGCGACGGCGGAAGACAGCGCAGGCACGTCCTTCGCGGGCATGAACGAGACGTTCACCAACGTCTCCGGCGAAGAGGACCTGCTGTCCCGCGTGGTCGACTGCTGGGCATCGCTGTACGGCGCCCGCGTGGTGGCCTATCGGGCGACGCAGCACATCGACGCGGAACCCCTCCTCGCCGTGGTCGTGCAGAAGATGGTGCCGGCTGAGCGCTCCGGCGTGCTGTTCACCACGGACCCCACCACTGGCGATGAGCGGCATCTGGTCGTCGAGGCGGCATTCGGGCTGGGTGAGGTCGTGGTCTCCGGCAGCGTCGAGCCGGACACCTACGTCGTCGACAAGCAAGGCCCGCGGCTGATGTCGGTCCATGTCGGAGCCAAGGCCTTCCAGATCGTCAGCGGGCCGGACGGCGACAGTCGGCAGGACCTTTCGCCGGAGGACGCCGGTCGGAGAGTCCTCGACGACGGGACGGTTCTGGAGCTGGCGGGTCTGGGCATGCGCATCGCGGAGCACTACGGCGCACCGCAGGACGTCGAGTGGGCGATCGTCGGCGACGAGACCTGGGTCGTCCAGTCGCGACCGATCACGACGCTCGGTTCGTTCATGCTCGATGACGTGACGGCCGGTGACGTTCTCGTCTCAGGTCTTGCGGCAGCACCCGGTGTGGCCGCGGGGGCCGTGCGAATCCTTCGCGATCCGCAGGAGGGCTTCCGTCTCCAGCCGGGCGAAGTCCTCGTCGCACCGATGACCAGTCCGGACTGGCTGCCGACGATGCGCCGCGCGGCGGCACTCGTCACGGACGGCGGCGGGATGACCTGTCACGCCGCCGTGGTCGCGCGTGAGCTGCGGCTTCCGTGCGTGGTGGGCGCACGCAAGGCGACACAGGTCCTGCGTGACGGTGAGCTGGTCACGGTCGACGGTGCGGCGGGAACAGTCCTCGCCGGCGGCGTGAGCGCAGCGTCTGAGCCGGTCGCGGCGAAGCCGCCCTCTCCGGTTCCGCATGCGGACGGCGTCGAAGCGCTCGGGACGAAGCTCTACGTCAACCTCGCCACGCCGGATCACGCTCTCGAGGTCGCGGGCCAGCCGGTCGACGGTGTCGGTCTGCTTCGTGCCGAGATGATGCTGACCGAGGCACTCAAGGGCACGCATCCGCGTGAGCTCCTGGCGCGAGGCGAGGCCGAGTCGTTCGTTGCCGCCATGACCGACGCCCTGTTGCGCATCACTCGTGCGTTCACACCGCGGCCGGTGATCTACCGCAGCATCGACTTCCGCACGAACGAGTTCCGCGGTCTGGTCGGCGGCGACGGCTACGAGCCGGTGGAGAACAACCCGATGATCGGCTATCGAGGCTGTTACCGCTATGTGCGTGAGCCCGACCTCTTCGGCTTGGAGCTGGAAGCCCTCGCCCGGGTGCGCGAGGAGACGCCGAACCTGCACCTGATGATTCCGTTCGTCCGCACAGCATGGGAGCTCGAGGCGTGTCTTGACCTGGTGGATGCCAGCCCGCTGGGTCGCCAACGCGGGCTGCGCCGGTGGGTGATGGCCGAGGTTCCCTCGGTCGTCTACCGCATCGACGACTACGCCCGCCTCGGGGTCGACGGTGTGTCCATCGGCTCGAACGACCTGACCCAGCTGATGCTGGGCGTCGACCGTGACTCCGACATCTGTGCCGAGCTCTTCGACGAGAGTGACGCCGCCGTTCTCGCCGCGATTCGCGACATCATCTCGGGGTGCCGTCGCGCGGGGATGACCTCCTCCTTGTGTGGTCAGGCGCCGTCCAACGATCCGGACTTCGCCGCGGAGCTGGTGGCGATGGGCATCACGTCGATCTCGGTCACACCAGATGCCGTCGACCGCACCCGCGCGGCCATTGCCGCGGCCGAGAAGCGAGTGCTCGTGCGGGCCGCTCTCGCCGTGCCGTCGGACAGTGCGATCCCGTGAAGTTTCGCGACCGTGTCGATGCAGGCCGGCGCCTGGGGACCGCGCTGAAAATCGTCCGCGGCGAAGCCGTCGTGGTGCTCGGCCTCGCACGTGGCGGAGTGCCAGTGGCGGCGCAGGTGGCCGCGGCGCTCGATGCCCCGCTCGATGTCGTCGTGGTGCGCAAGCTCGGCGTGCCCTATCAGCCGGAGCTCGCGATGGGCGCCGTGGCGGAGGACGGCATCCGCGTCATCGACGCGGAGGCGATCCGCCGGGCCGGGGTCACAGCGACGGAGCTCGCTGCCGTCGAGACGCGCGAGCAGGACGAGGTGCGACAGAGGGTTGCCCGCTACCGGCAAGGACGTCCCCCCGCGTCGCTCGGCGGGCAGACAGCGATTGTCGTCGACGACGGAATCGCCACCGGGTCGACGGCGCGAGCGGCGTGCCGGTTGGCTCGGGCGCGCGGCGCAGCCCGGGTCGTGCTGGCCGTCCCGGTCGCACCGCCCGGCTGGCGGAAGCGGATCGGCGGCGACGCCGACACGTGTCTGGCGTTGTCGACCCCCGATCCGTTCTATGCGGTCGGCGAGTTCTATGACGACTTCGACCAGGTCGGCGAGGACGAGGTCATCGCCTGGCTGGGTGACTGCTCGGAAGCGCCGCGGGCGGCCGGACGGCGTACGCCGGTCATGTGAGTCGCTGAGGTCCGGGCCATGCCTCCTCCTGCCACTGTGGCGTCGATGCCGGTCGTGGACGCAGCCGCTATGACAGGTGCTGACGTGCTCGCGCGGCTCGGGTCGACAGCCGCAGGACTCAGCGAGTCGGAGGCGCACCTGCGGAGGGCGAGCGTCGGCCCCAACGTCCTGCTGACACACCGGGCGAACCCCTGGACGGTGCTGGCGCGTCAGCTCCGTTCACCGCTCCTCTTCCTTCTCGCTGCCACCGCCGCCGCGTCGTTCTTCGTGGGTGAGCGCACCGACGCCCTCATCATCGGTGCCATTCTCGTCGTGTCCGTCGGCCTGGGGTTCTTCAACGAGTACCGCGCAGAGCGAGCAACGCAGGCGCTGCACGATCAGGTCAGCCATCGGTGCGTCGTACGGCGCCAGGGTCATGGCACCACGGTCGACGTCGTCGACCTCGTGCCCGGCGACGTCGTGGACCTGCGACTCGGCGAGGTCGTGCCGGCGGATCTGCGACTGCTCGACGCCGAGGATCTGGAATGTGTCGAGTCCGTCCTCACTGGCGAGTCCATGCCGGCGGCCAAGGTCGTCGAGCCGGTCCCCCCGGCGACGCCGCTCGCTGATCTCGCCGACTGCGCGCTGATGGGGACCGTCGTGTCCCAGGGTCTCGGCAGTGGTGTCGTCGTCGCGACGGCATCGGATGCTGCGTTCGGGAGCATCGCGGTCGGGCTGGGAACCCGGCAGCCGGAGACCCAGTTCCAGACCGGGCTGCGCGAGTTCTCGATGCTGCTCGTCAAGGTCGCCGGTGCGCTGACTGTGGCGATCTTCCTGATCAATGTGTCGCTGCGGCGGCCGGTCATCGACGCGTTGCTGTTCGCGCTCGCCATCGCGGTCGGCATCTCACCGCAGTTGTTGCCCGCGGTCGTGTCCACCAGCCTCGCCGCCGGGTCGCGACAGCTTGCGAAACGCAAGGTCCTGGTCAAGCGGCTCGTGTGCATCGAGGACCTCGGAGACGTCTCCATCCTGTTCACCGACAAGACGGGCACCCTCACCGACGGGCGCATCGAGCTCAGCCACGCCCTCGGGCCCGATGGGCAGCCCCGTGCCGAGCTGATCCGGCTCGCCCTGCTGTGCAACGAGGCCACGGTCGAGGACGGCCGAGCCGTGGGCGGGAACCCGCTCGACGTCGCCGTCTGGCAGGCGCCTTCGTCGGCGCCGTACAGGGTGGAGTTCGCTGACTACCGGCGCATCGCGATCCTGCCGTTCGACCACGAGCGCCGTCGCGTCTCCGTCCTCGTCGAGGGCGATGGCCGGTCCCGGCGACTCATCGTCAAGGGAGCGCCGGAGGGGGTCCTCGAACTGTGCAGGCAGGTGCCGGCCGAGGCGCATACCGTGCTCGATCGCGAGTTCGCTGCCGGTCACCGCGTCATCGCCGTTGCCAGCCGTGACGCCGACGGTGAGACGTCGGTGACCACGAATACCGAGGGTGGGTTGTGCCTCGACGGTTTCCTCGTCTTCCTGGACCCGCCGAAGCCGGACGCGAGGGCCGCGCTCACCCGGCTCGCCGACCTCGGAGTCACCGTCAAGGTCGTCACGGGCGACAACCCGATCGTGGCCAGCAACGTGTGCCTGCAGCTCGGGCTGGGAGACGCCCGCGCCGTCACGGGTCGTGAGATCGATGACGCCGAGGAAGACGAGGAGCTGCTGGAGATTCTCGACACGGTCACCGTCTTCGCCCGGATGAGCCCGGAGCACAAGGCCCGCATCGTGCGTGCCGAACGCCGTCGAGGACTCGGCGTCGCCTTTCTCGGCGACGGTGTGAACGATGCGCTTGCGATGCACGAAGCCGATGTCGGAATCTCCGTCGACTCGGCGACCGACGTCGCCAAGGACGCCGCCGACGTCATCCTGCTCGAGAAGGACCTCGATGTGCTGGCCGACGGCGTCGTCGGCGGGCGTCGCATCTTCGCCAACACCATCAAGTACGTGTTCATGGGAACGTCCAGCAACTTCGGCAACATGTTCAGCGCCGCGGCTGCTTCTGCGTTCCTGTCCTTCCTGCCGATGCTGCCCTCGCAGATCCTGCTCAACAACCTGCTCTACGACAGCAGCCAGCTGGTCATCCCCACCGATCGGGTCGACCCGGAGCAGCTGGTGCGGCCGGCGCACTGGGACACCGCGGGAATCCGGCGGTTCATGCTCATGTTCGGCCCTGTCAGCTCAGTGTTCGACTTCGCAACGTTCGGGGTCATGCTGTGGCTGCTGCATGCGCACGCTCAGCTGTTCCGGACCGGGTGGTTCGTGGAGTCCCTCGCCACGCAGACGCTCGTCATCTTCGCCATCCGTACCAGGCGGATCCCGTTCCTGCGGAGTGCTCCCAGCCGGCCGCTCGCGGCGTCAGCTCTCGTCGTCGTCGGCATCGGTGTGGTTCTGCCATTCACCCCTGTCGCCGGAGCGCTGGGGTTCCGGGCAGTGCCCGTGGCGTTCTTCGTCGCGCTGGCCGTCATGATCGGCGCGTATCTGCTGCTCATCGAGCTCATGAAGGCGTGGTACTACCGACCTGTGGCCGCGCCGGCTCTCCGGCTGAAGCTGCCGCCAAAGCCGCACGCGGCCCGGGTCCACCGTCGGGCCGCCAGGTTCAGCTCGTCCTCGGCTCGAGGGCGTCCGCTCCAATGAGGTCTATCGCCCCTACCGGTCGTGCTGTTGGCCGACGATGCTGAAAGGTGACGAAAGGAGTCGGCATGACGACCACCACTACCCCGCGTCCCACGGCACCACCGGAGCCTCCGCGGATCCGTCGGCTCACCCGGTCACGGACCGATCGCATGATCGGGGGTGTCTGCGGCGGACTCGCCGTCTACTCCGGCGTCGACGTGAACCTGATCCGGCTCGGCCTGGTCGCGCTCACCCTCTTCGGCGGCACCGGCATCGTCCTGTATCTGGTCGCCTGGCTCATCCTCCCGGAGGAAGGCAGCTGAGGTCCTCCGAGCGGATGAACGGTCGAGGACGACGATGCCGACCATGGCGACGATCGCCCCGGCAAGCTGCAGCGTCATTCGTGCTGCCGAGGTAGCCAACGCCTCGTGAAACACGATCGTCCCGATCACGACAGCCGCGGTTGGCTCGACCGTGTCGATGACCGGCAGGCTGATCTGCAGCGAGCCGCTGCGAAACGTCAACTGCGACAGGGCGAGCCCCGCGATCCCCGCCACTGCGAGGGCGTAGGGGTCCCAGGTCGCCAGCGTCGCCCCTAGGCCGTGTCGGCCCAGGTGGCCCACGAAGTTCTTGCTCAGAGCGTCCACCAGGCCGAAGTCGACCGCGCCGCCGAGTGCCAGCAACGTCGTCCGGGCCACTCGACCGACGACCTGCGCCGCTGAGACGGCAACGATGACCAGCAGCGTCACTGCCGTCACCACGAGCGTCCACTCGTGCGCGTCGGCTGTCGCCGTACCTGCCCGCGGCGGTGAAACCCCGAGGAACAGGGCGACGCCTGCGGCGACCAGGCCGGCGCCGGTCCAGTCGTGCCGTTTCAGGCGACGTCCCTGCCACCGGGCGAGAAACGGCAACGCGAAGAGCAGGTCGGTCGCGGCAACGGGCTGCACCAGCGACAGCGGCCCGAACGCCAACGCCAGCGCCTGCACGCCGAACGACAACGCCTGCAGGCTTGCGCCCGTCCACCACAGCCGAGAGCGGCCCAGCGCCCGAACCCCACGCCGCCCTGCCTGGTCGCGCGGCCGGTCCGGTCCGGGAGCCGCGGCGCGGAACATCAGCACCGACGAGATGCCGAACATGCAGGCGGCGCCGAGTGCGCCGAGGACGGCCACCGCGGTGGACACGGTGTCACGGTCGGCGCACCGGCGCGTCATGTCGAGGGTCCAAAGTCACCGCACGCCACGCAGCTCACGTGCGCACATCTGCGGGAGGTGGGACTTCCGGCTCTACCGGACACCACGCCGGGGCGGCACCCTCGGCGTGTGGAGCCCGAGTCGCAGGACACCAGGACGGACGGCGACGTGCCGCCGGTCCGCATCACGTCGCTCACCAAAAAGTTCGGAGGGTTCCACGCCGTCCGGGACGTGTCCCTCGAGCTCGAACGTGGCGAGGTGTTCGGATATCTCGGCCCGAACGGCGCCGGCAAGACGACGACACTGCGCATCCTGCTCGGATTCCTCCGTCCGACGAGCGGATCGGCCCGGCTCTTCGGGCTGGACGCGTGGAGTGCCGCACCGGATGTGCACCGCCGCGTCGGCTACGTGCCAGGAGATGTCGCGCTTTACGACCGCCTCACCGGCTGGGAGATGCTCACCTATCTCGGCAACCTGCGGGGTGGGCTCGAGACGGGGCAAGTCCGGCTGCTGGCGAAACGACTCGACGCCAATCTCTCGCGACAGCTGCACACTCTCTCCAAGGGCAACCGGCAGAAGATCGCGATCATCCAGGCGCTGATGGGGCGTCCCGACCTGCTGGTCCTGGACGAGCCGACGACCGGGCTGGACCCGTTGGTGCAGCAGCAGGTCCACGAGCTGCTTCGCGAGCATGCCGCTGCCGGCGGCACGGCGCTTCTGTCCAGTCACGTCCTGTCCGAGGTTCAGCTGGTAGCCGACCGGATCGGCATCATCCGGTCCGGCCGCCTTGTCACCGTCGAACGCCTGGACGAGCTACGCCGCAAGTCGCTGCATCACGTGCAGGTGACGTTCGCCCAGCCCGTCGATCCGGTTCTCTTCGCGATCGAAGGTGTTCGCGACCTCGACGTGAACGGCGTGCTCATGTCGTGCGCGGCATCACAGGACGCGCTCGACCCGTTGTTGCGGGCGATCACCCTTCACCATGTCGTCGATCTCTCCTGCGAGGAAGCCAGCCTCGACGACACCTTCCTCGCCTTCTACGGAAACGGAGCAGCCGATGCTTCGTGACGTGTGGACGAAGACCGTGCGGGACCAACGTCGCGCCTTGCTCGCGTGGTCCGCGGCGCTGGTGCTGCTCGTCGGTATGTACGCCGGTTTCTACCCGTCGTTTCACGGGAGCAACAGCTACAACGATCTGATCAACCAGATGCCGAAGGCGCTCCGTGACCTGTTCACCGCCGGCGCCGGCGGAGATCTCAGCTCCGGACCCGGCTACATCTACATGGAGATGCTGTCCTTCATGGCGCCGACACTTCTGCTCGTGTTCGCCATCGGCGCTGGCGCGCAGGCGGTCGCGGGGGAGGAGGAGCGGCACACACTCGAGCTGCTGCTCGCCACGCCGCTGACGCGGGCGCGCCTGGTCATCGACAAGTGGATCGCTCTCGCTCTCGGTGCGTCGATCCTCGCCTCGGCCATGGGTGTGGCGATCGTCGCGTTCGGGGCTGCCGTAGGCATGGGCCTGTCCACCGTGAACGTCGTGGCGTCGATGGTGCACCTGATATTGCTCGCGCTGGTCTTCGGATCGTTCGCACTGCTCGTGGGCGCGGCAACCGGCAGGGTTGCGCTCGCCCGCGGAATTCCTGCCGCGGTGGCGGTCGTCGCCTACCTCGTGAACGGCTTCGGGGTGACAGTGTCCTGGCTGACGCCCGTCCGGAAGCTCTCGCCCTTCTTCCAGTACGTCGGGCACGACCCGATCCGCACCGGCTTCTCGCTCGGCGCAATCCTCATAGCAGCTGCAACCGTAATGGTGCTGGTCGTGGGCGCGGTCAGGTTGCTGCGTCGTCGCGACATCACCGGCTAGTGGTGTTACACGTGACCTTCATGGAGCAGGACCTCGGGCGGGGTTCGCATCGCCGGGACATCGCTCCCCGTACCGAATCGAGCGCCCGGTCTCATCCAGGCGTCGAAGCGTAGGCGCACGAGGTCCCGCAGAACCTGCCGTGCGGCTGCCCCGACGTCGTCGCCGCCGAGCCCGAGCGCGGTCGCCTTAGGGTCACTCCAGTCATCGATGCGCAGCGTCTCGATGAGATACCCGCGCCGGCGTGCGGCGGCAAGCACTTCCAGGTCGAAGCCCCATCCGTCGATCGACGCATTGCGGAAGAGCGTCTCGCAGACCTCGGCGCGGAACATCTTGAACCCGCACTGGGTGTCGCGAAGTCCCGGCAGAAGAAGCATGCGCACGAGCAGGTTGCCCCCGCTCGTGACCAGCCGCCGGTGCAGCTCCCTGTGCGTGTGCCAGAGGTTGCGAACCCCGATCACGACGGCAGCGTCTGCAGCCATGAACGCGCTGAGCTCGTCCAGGTGATGCAGTGGTGTCGCGAGGTCCGTGTCCATGAACATCCGGTAGCGGCCGCGGGCGGCCAGCATGCCCAGCCGGACATCGCGACCCTTGCCGCGGCGCGGCCCGGCGTCGATCACGCGGTACTGCTCGAACCAGGGTGCGCACTGCCGGGCCAGCTCCAGTGTGTCGTCGCCGCCCTCAGCCACGACAACGATGACCTCGATCGGACGCCCTGCGACGTGATCGGCGATCGCACGGAGGGAGGGGACGATCAGCGCCGCCTCGGCGTACGCCGGCACGACCACGCTGAGGTCAGGACGGCTTGGCATAGAGCGCGATGAAGTCACGGAGAGAGGTCGTGTCGTAGCGCGCGGGCGACCGCACCATGTCGGGGAGCAGATTTCGCTCGATGCGATCGCCCGCGGCGTTGCGGTACAGGACGAAGCTCGTCCAGTACGGATTGATGTCGAGCTCCATGGCTCGCACGGCGCCGGCGCGCCGGAGCAGGTCGGCGAGGCTGCCGGCGGACAGGCGGTCACCTGTGACGAACACGAGGTCGCCGTTGGACGTGACGCCGAGGCTCGTGCGCCAGACGTACTTGGCGTTACCGATGGTCGCGCCCCACTGGCCCTGCCAGTTCTGCTCCAACCCCGGCGCCGGACGCCCGTGGTCGATGATGAGCGCGAGGTTCTGGCGCACGGTCATGACGTCCGGCGTCATCCGCACCTCGCGGCCCCACGCCCCGACGTTCACATGCCCGTCCTTGTAGATCACGAGCGAGGCCGCGTTGCGGTTGAGGGTGCCGACAGTGCGACCGAAGTCGTAGAAGCCGCCGCGGGAGTCGCGCATGGCGAATGCGGAGTTGAACGCGGCGAGCAGTCCGACCCTGGCGTGACCGGCGAGGTAGGTGGGCACCGGCCACGGTCCGCCGCCGGGGTCCTGCGTTCCCGGGTGGTAGACCGCGCGGATCGTCCGGTGGTCGATGCGCACTATCGCGGCGGTGTAGGACGTGTGAACCGCGTCGGGGCGCACGTAGGCAACGCGAACGGCGGGAAGCCCGCCGACCTTCTCGAGGACGTGCCACTTGCCCTCGCCGGGCAGGGGTGGATACGCCGGCGGCACGACCGGTCGCAGCACATCTGCGCCGCGACCGGCACGCGCCGACGGCGCATCGGTGGGCGCGGGCGACCGCAGGGGTGAGTTCGACGCCGGCGCCCCACCGACCTTGGGCGGTGTGTAGGTCTGTTGCTCGAGCCACGTCACCAGGCTGCCGGCGCCGTGCCGTCTCGCCCATTCGGCGACGCGCGACGAGACGCTGTCAGTGCCCGGTGCGCTGATGGCCTGACCGAGTGACCACAGCACGGGGGAGAGGAGCGCCAGGCACGCCACACCTGTCACCAGCAGGATGCGTCGGGCTCGATGACGTCGACGCGACGAAGGGCCGGTCGTCGATGCATCCTTGGCTGTGCGGTCCGGCCCGGTAAGCGTCACGCGGTCTTGTCCCTCTCAATGCAGGGTCTCAGGATCGCACGCGAAATCGTGTCGAGGCAGCGCCAGAAAGTTCAGTTTTGGTAAAGGATTCTGGCTCGCGGCAGCGTTGGTCGGAGTGGCTGCGTGCACCGTTGCATCGTCTCCGCGCGCGGCGACGTCGCGTCCTCCGACCCCGTCGGCTTCCCGCGTCGTCCCACCGCCCACGGGAGGGACAAAGGCGCCTTCGCCGACCCGTTTGGTCATCCGTCGGCGCACTGTCGTCATCGTCGATCGCCACGCGCCGCAGCCCGCGCGCGGACCCTCACCCTCGCGCGCGTTTCGCGTGCTGCCGACGACCGTCTGGTACCCGGAGACGACACACCTCGTCGGCCGATGTCCGCTGGTGGTGTTCGCGCACGGACTCGATGCCCGGCCGTCCATGTACGCCGCCTTGCTGCGACACGTTGCTGCTGCTGGCTACGTCGTCGCCGCACCGCTGTTCCCCATCAGCGGATCGGGGTTACCGGGCCCGCCGCGCGAGGACGACATGGCCAACCAGGCCCTCGACCTGCGGGCGGTCATCAGCGGGATGACGGCCGCGGCACGTCCGGGTCACTGGCTCGCGCGGACACTTGATGCTCGTGAGGTCGCGGTCGCCGGCCACTCGGACGGTGCCGAGACCGCCGCGGCGTCCGTGCTCGTGAGCCAGGACCAGGACCCCCGCATCTCCGCTGTGGTGCTGCTCGCCGGGCAGATTCCGACCTGGGGCGAGATGCGCCCGTTGTCGATCCCGACCCTGGTCGTCCAGGGCGGCGCCGACACGATCAACCCACCGCAGCTCTCCCGAGACCTGTACGAGCGGCTGCGTGCGCCGAAGGCCTATCTCGCGATCGCCGGAGCCGACCACATGCAGCTCGTGGCCGCGGTCGGTGCGGGCGGCCGCGGCGTGCAGAAGGCGTTCGTCGACTTCCTCGATGCGGAGCTGCGCCACGATGCGGCAGCGCGTGCAGCTCTGCGCCGTGAGGTGAGCATCGCCACGCAGCTGTGATGACACGCCCGGCTTCTCGCGCATTGCCTCCGTTTTGCGGGTAGGTCTTGGGAAGATCAGCTGACGCGATTGACACCGCAACCGCATGGAGGAGGTCACGGCGATGGGACGACACCGGGCCAGCCGCGGACAGCGGCTGAGCATCACGGTGGCGTCCGTCGTGACGTTGGTGGTGACATTCGCTCACGGTGGGCTTGCGGATCCCGATCACATGCACGCCGACGCGGCCGCAACGCGGCCTGCTTCGCCGGCGCACCGGGCGGTTCCGTCGACACCTCTGGCCGGCATGTCCGCCTCCTCGCCGCTCCCCGGCACGCCGCCGATCGCGAGCAGCAGCAACATCTACGCCGATGCCGGGGCCAACAAGCTCAGTGCGGCAGTCGCTGGGGACCCCTATCGCATCTACGTCCCCAACAGCGGTGGTTCGAGCGTCGATGTCATCGACCCGAAGACGATGCAGATCGTCAACCACTTCAGCACGGGCCTCAACCCCCAGCACGTCGTGCCGTCCTGGGACATGAAGACGCTCTATGTCACCAACGATCTGGCGAACACCCTGACGCCCATCGATCCGAAGACGGCGTCGCCCGCCGGCCCGAACATCCCCGTCGACGATCCCTACAACATGTACTTCACGCCCAACGGCAAGTACGCCATCGTCGTTGCCGAAGCCAGGCGACATCTTGACTTCCGCGACCCGCGGACGTTCGCTTTACGACACCGTCTCTCGGTGCCCTGCCCGGGCATCGACCACATGGACTTCAGCGCCAACGGTGGCTATCTCATCGCCAGCTGCGAGTTCTCCGGGCAGATCGTCAAGATCAACCTGCACACGCTGACCGTGATGGGTTATCTCCACCTGCCGGGTTCCAGCCCCCAGGACGTCAAGCTCGACCCGACCGGTCACGTCTTCTTCGTCGCCGACCGTTACCGCGGCGGCGTCTGGAGGATCGACGGCGCACATCTGAAGACGCTCGGCTTCATCAAGACGGGAGCCGATGCGCACGGCCTCTATCCCAGCCGCGACGGCAAGCTGCTCTACGTCACCAACAGGAGAGCCGGCAGCGTCACCGTTCTCGACTTCGCCACCGGCCGGACGGTGACGACGTGGCGAATTCCCGGCGGCGCAACGCCTGACATGGGCAACGTGTCCCCGGACGGGACCGTCTTCTGGCTCGCCGGTCGCTACAGCAGCGCCGTCTACGCGTTGTCCACCAAGGACGGCCATCTCATCGCGAGAATCGCCGTCGGTCTTCAGCCGCACGGTCTCTGCGTCTGGCCCCAACCAGGGCGGTTCAGCCTCGGCCACACCGGCGTCACCCGATGAGCGTGCGGCTCAGGAGCCGCCGGTGGTGGTTGCTGCAGGGCTGGACGGAGCCGGCGCCGGTGCGCTCGCCGGCGCAGAGGGCTGAGTCGCGTGCGTCACACGTCGGTGCGCCTTGTGATGGCTGCGCACGCGCGGCTTGACCGTTGCATTCTGATCGTGGGAGCCGGACGCGCGCGTCGACGCGGTCTCGCCGGCGAGTACGCCGGCAGCGGCGATCGAGCCCACGCTCAGTGTGGCCGTCATCACACGGACACGTCGCGCGGCACGGTCTCGTGCCCCTGTCTGCGAACGCCAGCGGTGCCAACTCATGACTCAGTTATCGCCGCCATCGGGCAGGGTCACTCGCCCGGAGCGGATTCTTAGCCACTTCTGAACAGGTCATCCGGTGTTCGGATGCGTCGGAGTGGTCGAGGTCGGCGAGAGCAGGTCGAAACCGTCGGGCGTGTCGAGGTAGCCCGCGTGCCTGCCTTTGACGTCGGTGTGTCCGTACTGCCAGACGATGCGCTTGGTGGTCGGGTCGATGATGACCACGCGCTGTCGGTAGTCGTCGTTGACGGCAATGAAGCCGCCGGGCAGCACCTCGGCGAGGCTCGGGTGGTCGAGCATGCGGCTTCCGTGCCGCGGCTGGTATCTCCACAAGATGCGGCCGGCCCGGTCGAACTCGACCAGGCCGCCCGGGCGTGCGTAGTCGGCGAGCAGGTAACGGTCCGGGCCGATCTGCTGCGGGTCGGACGGATAGCTGACGGTCGGCAGCTGCACCGTCCAGACGAGGTGACCCGCGAGCGTGTACTCGCTGATCCATGAGCCATGGATCTCCGAGACCAGAAGGTTGCCGTCGGGCAGCGGTGTGTCGCCGTTGGGGTAGCCGAGGCTTGTCGGCGGGTGGTGCGTGCAGCTGCCCGCGGTGCCGATCTGCCCGACCTGGTGTGCCTTCGGGCTGACGATGACGATGCGGCAGTTGCTGGCGTCGGACACCACGACCCGGCCGTCCGAGAGCAGGTAGGCGTCGTCGGGCTGGTTCAGGTATCCGGGTCCGGCGCCGGCGACGTGTGCATGGCCGTAGCTCCAGAGAATGCGGCCGGACGGGTACCCGATCTCGACGATGGTGTTGTTGCCCTCCTGGTTGGAGATGATGCCGGTCCCGTGGTGCACGAAGAACGCGTCGTCCGGGAAGTAGAAGCCACCGGGAGGTCCGGGTCGGCTGCTCGTCGGATAGCGCCACAGGACGTGTTTCGCCGCATCCACGACGAGGAGCCGGTCGTTGCCGCGATCGGCGATGAGCAGCCGACCGCTGAAGGGCGCGGCGGGCGCGGCGGCGGTCGACGTTGCGGTGGCTCGCGGTGCGGCCGCGTAGGAGACCGTGACCTTCTGCACGACCCCCACCTGCGTCGAGTTCTCGCCACCGAGCAGGTAGCCCGCGCCGTTCACCACCACTCCGCCGGCATCCGCGACGGGTACGGCGAGGTGGGCAACTGTGCGGACGCGAGACGTCGCCGGGTCGAAGGCGTAGACGACATTGCTCGTGCTCGTCGGACTTGTCCGGCCGCCGGCGATCAGGACCTTCCCGCCGACGTCGAGCGCGGTCGCCTCGGTGAGCGGATGGGGCAGGTGGCCGATGACACGCGCTGCACCTGAGCTGTCGATGCGCTGGATGTCGTCGACCGGCTGGGTGCCGCTGGCACCGCCGAAGACCCAGATGTGGTGCCCGTCGCTGACGGTGGCGCCGTACCGGATCGGCACGGGCAGAGCGGCCAGCTTGGCCACGCTCTTGCCGTTGGAGGTGCTCAGCGTCGCGGTCGCGAGTGACGAGCCGGTGTAGCCGCCGAGCAGGATGGTGCGGCCGCCGAGGCCGGCGGACGACAGGTCGGAGCGAGGAGTCGGCAGCTGCCCGACGAGCTTTCCGTGGCCGCTGGCCGCGACTACTTCCTGAACCGCGGCGGTCGTCGACTGTGCGCCGCCGCCGAAGACGAAGACGTTGCCATCGATGAGTGCACCTGCCGCGTCGTGCACGGGCTGCGCCAACGTGCCGAGCTGTCGCGTCCGACCCGTCGCCACGTCGACGCCGTAGACACCGGAGCTCGAGACGTCGCCCACGGTCAGCCCGCCGGCGAGGAGCACGCGGGATCCGTCCGTCAGCGCGACGGAGCGGGCGACCGGACGCGGCAGCTGCCACGGCAGCCGCACCACCTTGACGACCAGCCGGCCGTGCGGCGCAGGACGCGACGCGGAGCGGTGCGGATGCGCGGGGGACCCGGCGCAACCCGCGGCGAGCGTCGCCAGCGCCACCACGACCGTCAGCGTGCTTCGAGCGTGTCGGCGGGCCACTCCGGGCACTCTCGCGGTAGGCATCCAGACGAGGCTGCCCGGCTCGTCGTTAAGGACCTGTCTAGTGAGAGCTGGAGTACGTGGGTCGCGACCTCCGACCGTCCCCGATAGCCTGCTCCTGTCCGTCGGCGGGCAGTTTCATGATCGCCAGCGAACACGTCTGCACCATCAAGGAGTCCGACGCGTGCTCACGATGAGGTCGGGGTCGACGCACGGCAGACTCCGGCTCGCGTGGATCACGTTGCTCGCCCTCGTCGGTGCGGCGCTGACGGTGCGCCAGGTGCTGCATGCGGCGGATGCGCCGGCCATCGACTTCGTTCACGTGTGGCGCGCGGCGCACCAGATGCTGACGGGCTCGGGTGCCTATCGCGACCCGCTCTTCAGCTACCCCCCGAGTGCGGCGCTTCTGGTCGCTCCGATCGGCGCCTTGGCCTATCCGACCGCGCGCGCGGCCATGCTCGTCGTCAATGTCGTCGCCGTCATGACAGCTGCGTTGCTCTTGATGCGACAGCTGCGCGGACGCGTCGACGGCGTGACCGTGGTCGCGGTGCTGGGGACCGGCGCTCTCGATGCCGTCGCGTCGACATGGGCCAACGGCAACATCAACGGTGTGCTCATCCTGCTGCAGGTGATCGCCCTCGGACAGTTCCTCCGCGGGCGATGGACGACGGGAGGCGCAGCGCTGGGTCTCAGCCTCGCACTCAAGCCGGTGCTGCTGCCGATGCTTGCGCTGTTGGTCGTACGTCGACAGTGGCGAGGACTGCTCGTGGCTGCCGCGATCCCGGCAGTGCTTCTCGTCGTGGGCTGCCTGACTGTCCCGGACGCGAGTCGCTACCTCAGCGTCGTGCTCCCCTACCTGCTCCATGGGGCGCAGCTTCCCTATAACGACTCCATGGTCGGGCTGGGTTTCCGGTTCGGTCTCGGCGCCGCCGTCGTGCTCGCCGCACGTGTGGCCGTGCTTGCCGTGGCCTCCGGCGTCTACCTGCGGGCGCGTGTGGTGGGTTCCGCCCTCGATGCCCGCTCCGTGGTCTTCGCCGAGACGGGACTTGCGCTGGCGGCGGCACTGCTGGTCAGCCCGATGAGCGAGACCTACTACACCCTGTTCCTGCTGCCGTCTCTCCTGTGGTGGGCCATGCGTGGTCGCGCCGCAGCCGTTGCGGCAGCAGCCGTTGGCATCGCCTGCTTCGGGACGTTGAGACTGACCGGCATTCCCGGCGACGTCCATCACTCGTGGACGCTGCTCGCCATCCGGCCGACGATCGGCTGGATCGCACTCGCGTGTTTCTTCGGCACCGCTCTCGCATCCACGCGCAGCCGAGGGCCAGTGCTGCTCGACGCCGGCCTCGGGACACAAGCGGGCCGATCTCAGATCACCATCGACTACCAGCCGGTCGCGATGAGCCTGGCGCGGCGGTCCGGGGTCTAGCTCCGACCGGTACCGTCACGGCCGGCGGTCGCGGCGCGCGCCAGATGCGCGACCCAGGACGCATCGGCGTCAGGATGCAGGACGACGCATCGACGCGCGACCTCTGCGGCATCCGCCGCCGGGCAGTCGCGCAGGATCTGCAGACAGCTGTCCAGCAACCGTTCGGCGACCGGCATCTCGAGCGACGGGTCCTGCGCCAGCGCGGTGGTCATCATGCGACGGCGCGCGTCGTCCTGATGCATCACGTCAGCTGTCCGGGGCTCGCGCCCGTGCGTTCAGCCACCGGCCGATCGTGCCCGGAGCGGAGTTAAGGAGCTGTCTAGCGCCGGTACCCGGCCTTGTCAGCTCCCGCCGCTGCTGGAGACGCTGCCGCTGCTCGTCGAGGCCACCGGGGCGGAGACGGTGCTCGCCGCCTGCGCTGCGGCGGCCTGCGCAGCAGCAGCCCGCGCGGCCGCAGCTTGCGCAGCAGCCGCTGCTCTGACCGCGGCCGCCTTCTGTTGCGCTGCCAGGCGGGTGGCGGCCGCCTGGCGTGCAGCCGCGCGCGCGACAGCCAGCCGAGCCGCGGCTGCGGCGCGTGCCTGAGCTGCCTTCATGGCGGCCGCGCGCTCCGCGGCCAGTCGCGTGGCAACGGCGTTCGCGGAGTGGGCCGCGTTGGCCATGGGCGTCACAGTCGTGGACGCGCCGGTGGACGACGCCGCTGCGAGGCCGATCGTCAGCAGGCCACCGCCGACGGCGGCGGTGACGCCACCGAGCGCTGTGACGGTGCGAACGCGCTTGTGCGCACGGTCGCGCGCGGCGACCGCGGTGTGACGTTCGTAGTCGGACATGAGATCAACCGTGCTCGGGTTCCTGGTGGTTTGCACAACTCTGGCTCGATGCACCCTGTGAATGCAGTTGGTGGTGACCTTCGTTACATCGACCGCGCCGACCCGCGGCTTGATTTCTCAGCGCTTAACGCCTCGTGAACATGGGTGCTGATACGCACAGTAAGCGTCCAGGTTTCCTTCAGACTCGAGCCAGATCGGCGGGGCATGGTGTCGTCATGGACATCAACAGGCACAGCGCAATCGTGACGCGCGACCGCGCCTCTCACCGGGTCCGGGTAGCCACGGCTCTTGCCGGGGCCGGAGCCGCGGTCGCCACCGGAATGCTCACCATCTCGCTGGCGACATCGGCTGCAACGACGAGTGCAGCCGGGTCGCCGGTGTCGTCGTCGGCCTCGACCCACACGACGAGCGCGACGACTGCCGCGACGGCACCCACAGCGGCCACATCCGGTGCCTCCGTGTCGTCCAGCGGCGGCAGCTGATCCGGATCGGGGCAGGATGGGTGTGATGACGGAGCAGTCGACCCGGCGCGACCAGCACCGGCGCTACGCCGAGGACCACGGCCTGGCCGAGGCCCATTGGCGGGCGCTCGGCACCGGTGCGCATCTCGTGGTGACCGAACCTGCACGGCTGGCTGCGGCCAAGGCGGCGGTCGAGGACGTGCTGCATCGCATCGATCTGGCGGCGAGTCGGTTTCGTGACGACTCCGAGCTGGTCGCGCTCAACCGGGGTGGCGGCCGGCCGGTCGAGGTCAGCCCGCTCCTCGCACAGGCGTTGCGGGTTGCTCTCGATGCCGCGGTCTGGACCGATGGGCTGGTGGATCCGACCGTCGGCGCAGCGCTGGAGGACTTCGGCTACGACCGCACGTTCACGCTGGTCGCCCCGGATGCGCCTCAGATGCCGCTGCGGGTGCGCGAGGTCACCGGCTGGCAGCGCGTCGAGCTCGACGACGAGAAGAGGCTCGTGCAGATCCCGGCGGGGACGGTGCTCGATCTGGGTGCAACGGCGAAAGGACTCGCCGCCGATCTCGCGGCCGACCTGGCGGCCGAAGCCGCCGGTTGTGGTGTGCTCGTCAGTCTTGGCGGTGACATCGCCGTCGCAGGCGACGCGCCGCCGGAGGGTTGGCCGGTGACTGTCGCCGACACCGCGGACCAGGAGGTCGCCGTCGGCGCGGAGCAGGAGCAGACGATCGTCTTGCGCGACGGTGGGCTCGCGACCTCGAGCATTCGCGCGCGCCGCTGGCGACGTGGCGGGTCAGAGCTCCACCATCTGATCGATCCGCGAGTCGGCCGGCCCAGTGAGGGAATGTTCCGCACGGTGAGCGTTGCCGCGAGCACCTGCACCACGGCCAATGCCGCGTCCACCGCGGCGGTCATCCTCGGCGCCGAGGCCCCGGGTTGGCTCGCGCAGCATGGGCTACCCGCTCGGCTCATCACCGTCGACGGTGATGTGCGTTGCGTCGCGGGCTGGCCGGAGCCCGAGCGGGTCTCGTCGTGAGTGTTGTCGCTGCCTCGGCGTTCTCGTCCAACCCGCTCTGGTACACCACGCGGTCGACCGGCGTCGTGGCTTTCGTGCTCCTCACCCTGTCGTTCGCGTTCGGCCTTGCCGCGACGAAACGTGGGCTGGCGAGCCGGCACTGGCCGCGCTTCGCCACGCAGGCGTTGCACCGCAACGTCTCGTTGCTCGCTCTCGCGTTCCTGGTGGTGCACATCTTCACGACGCTGGCGGACTCCTATGTCCACGTCGGATGGTGGGCCTGGATCGTCCCCGGCGCGTCCGGCTACCGGACCGTGTGGACCGCGTTCGGGACACTCGCCTTCGACCTGGTCGTCATCCTGATCGTGACCTCGTTGCTCCGCGAACACATGTCGGCCGCCCTTTGGCGGGCCATCCACTGGGCGGCGTACGTCGCGTGGCCGTTCGCGTTCCTTCACTTCCTCGGCACGGGCACGGATGCGGCGCACGGTCGCTGGGGGATCTACCTCGATGCCCTCGCGCTGATCTTCCTCGGAGTGGCCGCCGGTCTTCGCTGGCTGACGAGCGACGAGCCGTCCGGCCCGTTGCGCAGCGTGCAGCGGACCGTGCGATGAACGCGACCCGGGTGAAGGCGGCTCCGGTGTGGGAGCGCCGGCTGCTCGCCACGGTCGACGACGGACCCGACCTCGCCGTGCATCAGCAGCACTGGGGCCCGTTGCCGTCGGCACGCGCACCCGAACTGCTCAGCGCTGTGCAGGCGAGCGGGCTGCTCGGTCGCGGTGGCGCGGGGTTCCCGACGGCGCGCAAGATGCTGACCGTGGCGGCGGCTCGTGGCCGGACCGTGGTCGTCGCGAACGGTGCTGAAGGTGAGCCTGCCAGCGCCAAGGACCGGCTGCTGCTCATGCGCGCTCCGCATCTCGTGCTGGACGGGATCCAGCTGGCCGCGAAGATCGTCCACGCCGACGAGGCCTATCTGGTCCTCCACGGTGGGACCGGCACGACGGAGCAGGTCTACGCCGCGATGCACCAGCGCCGTGACCGGGTCGGCGTGGAACTACGTGAGCTTCCCGCGGCGTACGTCGCCAGCGAGGAGAGCGCTCTCGTGCACTGGCTCAGCGGGGGCGAGGCGAAGCCCACGTTCACGCCGCCGCGACCGTTCGAACGCGGTGTCAACGGACGACCCACGCTGGTGAACAACGTCGAGACACTGGCGCATCTCGCGACGATCGTCCGCCGCGGTGGCGAGTGGTTCCGCGAGGCGGGTGACGCGGACGAGCCCGGCACCCTGCTGGTGACGGTCAGCGGGCGCGGCGTCGACAGGCGAGTCGCCGAGGTGCCCACCGGCATCAGGATCGGGGACGTGCTCGAACGCGCCGGTGTCGATGTTGCCGGTTCGCAGGCGGTTCTCGTCGGTGGCTACTTCGGCACCTGGTTGCCTGCCGACCTGGCTGCGCAGCTTCCGTTGTCGCACCACGCGCTTCGCGCTGCCGGGGGAGCGCTCGGCGCGGGCATCCTGGTCGCGCTGCCACGTGACTCATGCGGCGTCGCCGAGACCGCGCGGGTCGCGGCCTATCTCGCCGCGCACAACGCAGGGCAATGCGGCCCGTGCCTCAACGGCTTGCCGTCGCTCGCGGGCGCGCTCAACGCCCTGGCGACCGGTCGCTGGGACGAACGCTGGTGGCCTGCACTCGAGCGCTGGATGGCCGTCGTCCCGGGGCGGGGCGCCTGCCGTCACCCGGACGGCGCGGTGCGCTTCATCGCCAGCGGGCTGTCGGTGTTCGCTGCGGACGTTGCGGAGCACCGCGCCGGTCGGCCGTGCGCGTCCGTGAGCTCACCCGCGCTGCTGCGCGTTCCGGCCGTTCCTCCGGCGTGGCGGTGAGCATGCGTATTCGCGTGAACCCGATCGACTGCAAGGCGCATGGTGTGTGCGCGGAGATGCTGCCGGAGTGGATCGAGCTCGACGAGTGGGGTTATCCCATCCTCGACGGCGAAGAGCTCCCCGAGCAGCTGATGGCACATGCGCGCCGTGCTGCGCGCGCCTGCCCGACCCTCGCGATCGTCCTCGAAGGCGGCGGCCGCTGACGGCACAGATCCTAAAGATCTGGTCTAGTTCCTTGTGATTCGCGGGCAAATGCCGGATAACTAAGACGTGGCCTGGCACCGACGTCCGGAGAGCCGGGCACGTGATCTCGCTGTCCGGCGCGTGCGCACCGTCACTGTCGTCGCCGGCGTGGGCTCGGTCGTGGGAGCCGGAGCGCTCGCCGCCGCCGTCGCCAACTCCGATCCGGCCGCCTGGTCCGCCACGCCGACGGCAGCGGTGCCGGCACATCACCATCACCATCACCGGCACGGTTCGCATCGACGGCACAAGGCTGCTCCGCCCAGCCTCACGGCGACCAAGCGGGTGCACCACCATCGCGCGATCCCGGTCGCCGCACCGACGACCCAGCCCGCGCAGCCGGCCGTTACGCACACCACGTCAGCGGCTCCGGTTGCCAAGCCGAAGCCCAAGCCGTCCGCGACGAAGACGACGGCCCCGGCTCCCTCGCCGACGCCCACACCGTCCGCGACGACGTCCGGCGGTTCATAAGGATGACGTCATCCGAAATAGCCAGGAGCCGCACGCCGTTCGGCGCATGAGCCGACTGTTGCACCGACCGATGTCAGAGTCGTGGAGGCTCTCAACGCCCTGATCGACCGGCTGGCGTCGGACTTCCCGGATGTGCCGATGGCCGAGGTGCGCCAGGTGACGACCGCATCCTGGTCGATGTTCGCGGACCGGCAAGCCGCGCACCAGGACGACGAGGTGCGGGTTGCGGTGACCGAGTGGTACGCCCGCCGCCGGCTGGCGGACAGGAGCTGAGCAGAGGCGCGACCTCAGCCGCCGTCCTCGCCCTGGCCGTCGAACTGGTGGATTCCGCCGTTGCTCCAGTCGGTCGGCAGGTTCATGACGATGACGCCGGTGACGACGCTGGCCGCCAGCGTCACGACGATGACCGCCGTGCGGGCCAGCCGGCCGGGCAGGTGACGTTCGCGTCGGACCGTGGTGAGCTGCAGGGCCGGGATCGTCCGGGCCAGGACGTGCGCTCCCGTGACGACCAGCCAGAGGACGAAGCAGAGCTTGTGGATCGTCAGGGCGTCGATCCGCTGACCGACGACGGTGACGATCGTGTTGAACGACGCGTTGCCGAGGGGGATCAACGCGAGCCCGCTGCCCAGCACGGCGAGCCCGGTCAGCACGACGAGAGGACCAAGGACACGTAGCAGCAGCGGTGGTGGCCCGGCGGTGCGGTAGGCATCCGAGCCGAGGTAGTAGCGAGCAATGCGCCAGCCGGTCGTCGCCGTCTTGAGAACGACGAGCGGGATGAGGACGGCGCCGATGAGGATGTGCGCGCCGAGCATGCTCTGCAACGACAGCAAGGTGAACATCTCGGCGATAAAGCCGGCCAGCAGGAGCAGCCCCGCCCAGGCGGTGAGCCGGGCGTTGCCCGCCGGGCCGCCGGTGCGCTGGTCGACCGGGTCCTCACGCAGCTCGGCGCCGGTTGCGCTGGCGACGACGTCGCTGACGACGCGGCTCATGCTGGTTGCGACAGGGGAACGGTTCATGTCGCTCAATCCACCCGGATCTCACCGTTGACGACGTGGACGGGGATGGACGGTAGCGGCGAGGGCGGCGGTCCGGCGAGGACGCGTCCTGTCTTCGCGTCGTACGTGCCGCCGTGACAGGGGCAGATGAACTGCAGGCTGCCCGAGTCGTACTGGACGCTGCAGCCCGCGTGCGTGCACACGGCGGAGAACGCGACGAAGGTGTTGCCGCTCGGGTGCACCACCCATGCCGGTTGGCCGCTGGCCGGGTCGGTGAACTGTCCCGCTTGGCCGACCGGCACCTGGGAGGTGTGACCGATGGCCGTGCCGGGAGCGTTGGCCGCGGGGCTCTGCGCGGCGTTCGTGCTCGACGCCTTCGGCTTGGGTCTGTTGCGCGGTGTGCCGCGCAGCCCTGACTGCTTGGCGGACGTGGTGCCGCCCGCGAGCCGTCCCAGCCAGGCGGTCATCCCGCCGGTGGCGAGCGCTGCGACACCCGCGATGAGAGCGGCCCGACCACCGAGCAGGATCCGTCGCCGGTCGACCTCGGCCGCGAGGGCCGGGCGCAGCTGCTCGCCGGCCGGGAAGATGCCGCAGTGGGAGCGTCCGCACGCACCTGAGGCGCGAAGCCCGCAGGCGTCGTTGCGACCGCAGAGCTCGCGCAGCCGCGGCACCTCGACGGCGACGACGGCGGGGAGCTGCTTGAGGCCGGAGTCCGACCTGGCTCGGTGCAGCAGCCATCCGTCGACACTCAGCACGTTGCCGGCGCCGAACGCGGCGATGACCGCCCACGCGAAGAAGAACACGATGTCCGAGCCGTAGTAGTACGGCGTCGTCCGCCAGCTCACCGTCAGGAGGAACGTCAAGGACAGCGCCATGCCGCCGACGGCAGCGAGGCGGGTCCAGAGGCCGAGCAGCACAGCCATGCCGACAGCCAGCTCGCCGAAGGCGATCATCAGACCGACCACCGACGGTGCGTGCAGCGACAGGCCGAGCAACGGGCCGATGGGGCTGACATGACGCAGAAGTCGCATCTGGCCGACGACGGACGACGGGTTGGCCGGGTTGAGGTAGGTGGGGTTGGCCAGCTTCTGCAGCGACGCGTAGACGAACGTCACGCCCAGGAAGGCGCGAAGCGGCAGGATCAGCCACCCGGGCTGGCGAAGCCGCAGCTGATGCCACTGTTGACCGGCGAGCCAGGAGGGCGGCCCTTCTGGGGCCGTGGCTGGTGGCTGAGTGCGCGTGCGAGTGGTCTGAGACATCGCGTCGATGATTCCCCGCCGTCGGTTAAGGAACTGTCTAGAAACCACCACCGCCGCGATCACGGTCTAGCGTTGATCATGTGAGTCGCGACGAGGCGTTGGCCGGCGTCCGCGTCCTCGTCGTCGAGGACGATCGTTCCATGGGCGAACAGCTGGCGCGAGGGTTGACGCGAGCCGGCTGCCAGGTCGAGCTCGTCGGGTCTGCGGGAGAAGCGCTGCCCCGCGCCGACGCCGACATGATCCTGCTCGATCTCGGACTTCCCGATGGCGATGGCATCGACCTGTGCGGCCAGCTGCGGCAGCTCACTTCTGCGCCGATCGTCGTCGTGACCGCCCGCGACACCGAACGTCAACGGGTGACCGCGCTCGACAACGGTGCGGACGACTACATCGCCAAGCCGTTCGGTTTCGCCGAGCTGCTTGCCCGGATGCGTGCGGTGCTCCGTCGGACCCGACCGGAAGCCGAGCGCGGAACCCTCAGCTGCGGACCCCTGACGATCGACGTCGCCGGTCGACGAGTCGAGATGCACGGTGAGCCCGTTGCGTTGACGGGCAAGGAGTTCGACATCCTCGTCTGTCTTGCGAGCGAACCCGGTCGGGTGATCACCCGTGAGGAGATCTTCGACCGGGCGTGGGATGTGAACTGGTACGGCCCGATGAAGGTGCTCGACGTGCACATCGCGTCGCTGCGGCGCAAGCTCGGTGACCCATCGCTGATCGAGACGGTCTACGGCCGAGGTTTCAGGTTGCGCAAGGCATGACCCGGCGCATCCTCGCCGGCTTCATCGGCGTCCTGGTGATCCTGCTCGTGCTGGTCGTCGGTCCGCTCGGGGCCAAGCTCTCCGCGCAGCAGCGCAAGGACTTCCGCCTCAGCGCACAGGGCACGGCTCGCATCCTCGCCAACGCGGAAGAGGAGCGGATCGGTGACACCGGGGACGCCAACGAACAGCATCAGACCGGCGCACCAGCGGTCGACAGTGGCGACGGCGTCGTCGTCCTCGGCCGGCAAGGACAGGTCCTCGCGACGGCCGGCCGACCGGTTTCCGCGGACGTCATCGCGGCTGTGCGTGGACGGCGTACGGCGTCCTCGGCGGACGATGTCGTCGTGACCGCGTCGATCGGGTCGCCACTTCGCCCGGACGGGACTGTTGTGCTCGTGCGCAACGCCGACCCGTTGAACAGAAGAGTGCACGCGCTGTGGATCGCACTGGCGACCGCCGCGGGAGTGACCGTCGGACTCGGTGTCGTGCTCGCCGGCGGTCTGGCCAGATGGATCGGTCATCCGCTCCGCGACCTCGGCGCAGCGGCGACCGTGATGGGACACGGCGACCTGTCGCGCCGAACGGATGTGCAGAGCGGTCCGCCGGAAGTGCGAGCGGTGGCATCGGCTTTCAACGAGATGGCTGAGCGGCTCGCTGCGCTCATGGACAGCCAGCGCAACATGACTGCTGACGTCTCCCATCAGCTGCGAACTCCGCTGGCTGCTCTGCAGCTGCGGCTGGAGCTGCTGGCCGAGGACGCGCAGGAACCCGCGCGCGCCGAGCTGGCCGACGCACTGAGAGAGATCGCGCGACTCAACCGCCTTCTCGACGGCCTGCTCGCCGTCGCCCGTGCGGAGGGAACGGCGTCGGAGCCGTCGGCGGTGGACGTGGCTGCTGTCGTCACCGAACGCGTCGAGATGTGGCAGCCGCTGGCTCAGGAGCGCGAGGTCGGCCTGTCGGTCACCATGGAGCCGGCCGTCGCCCTCGTCACACCGGGCCATCTCGAGCAGGTCCTCGACAACCTGGTCGCGAACGCGATGGACGCGCTCAGCCCGGGTGACGAGGTGCACGTCTCGCTGGAGTCCGGAGGCGGTGACGTGCTGATGATGGTCGCCGACAACGGCCCGGGCATGCCGGCGGCGCGTCGCGCCACTGCCTTCGACCGGTTCGAGTCGGACCAGTCGGGCCGCAAGTCCGGGCTCGGGCTCGCCATCGTCGACAGACTGGTGTCGACCGACCACGGATCGATCTCGCTCGAGGAGACACCAGGTGGTGGGCTGACGGCGATCGTGCGCCTGCGCGCCGCTGATGAGAGGACTCTCATCAGGTCTTAACGATGCCCTTAGCGATCGGGCCGACGCTCAAGACATGACGACAGTGAAGACCTGGCTCGCATCCGCTGCACTCGTCGGCGGCGCCGGTGGCGGCGCAGTGGCGGGGCTCTCGGCGGTGGATGGCGGGGCCCAACCAGCGGCCGCAGCGCGGCCCGTGACGGCGCCTCCCGGCACCGCCAACCTCCAGGGACAGATCGACGCGTTGCTTCGCGAGGACGCTGCACTCAAGCAGGCGGTTCACCGGGCCCGGCAACGGCTGGCCGGGCAGGTGCACGCCGGCGAGGCGTCGCTCGCGGCCCTCCACCGGCGGATCGTCGCCGCCCAGAACGAGCTGGCCCTGGCGCGGGCTCAAGCCGCCAGCACCCGCGCCGGCGCTGTCACGGTTGTGCCGGCTCCGGCATTGGTGTCGACGCCGGCAGCACACGCCACGACCGGCGCCAGCGGCGCCACGTCGGGGAGTGACGGCGAGCAAGAGGGCGGCGGCGATGACTGACCATCCGCACGGCTCCGCGCGCCGTTACGTCGGGCTGGTGACGACGGCAGTCGTCTCGCTCGGTGCGGCCGCTGCCGTGGGCTGGGCCGCTGCGGTGCCCGTGCGCAACAGCGGAGCATCCACACCGGCGACCCCGGTGAGCGACACGACCAGCGCCACCCGGCAGATCGAGGCCGCGCGCGGCAACCTGCAGCAGGTCCGCCGCGACCTCGCCCGGATGCTGTCCGAGGAGGACGACCTGCCGCGGGCGCAGCTCGCGAACCTGCCCGCGCTGGTGGCGCAGCTGCCCTCCGTGCAGGTGCCGCAGTCGTCATCGACACAGCCGATCGTCACCCAGGTGGCACCCGCGCCTCCGGTGACGCAGACGACCACGGGAGCCTCCGGTGCTCATCCGTGATGCCGTCGGCATCGAGCACGTCGCGGAGACCAACTCCATGGCGAGCCGCATCACGGTGCGGCTCGTGTCGGACGCCACCGCAGCTGATGCGGAGCGGCACCTGAGCAACGCGTTGCAGGTGTTCCACGACGTGGATCGCACGTGCACGCGTTTCGACGCGAGCAGCGATCTGATGCGCGCGAATGCCCACGGCGACGAGTGGACGACGGTGTCGTCGTACTGCTTCGACGCACTCACCGAGGCGTACGCCGCCTACCGCCGGACGTTCGGCCGGTTCGACCCGCGCGTGCTGGCCGACCTGGTGCGGCTCGGTTACGACCGGTCGCTGAAGCACGCTGCGCCGTCCTATCGCGACTCGGCGGCGTTGATACCGCGCATGACGCTGCCGGACTGGCGCCCGGAGTTCCGCCGGGCTTCGAGCGAGGTGCGGGTCGGTCCCGTGCCCATCGACCTCGGCGGCATCGGCAAGGGCCTCGCGGTGCGATGGGCGGCGGACCACCTGCACGGCGGTCTCGGCTCACTCGTCGAGGCTGGAGGGGACTGCTCGTGCCGCGGCGTCGCCGCCGACGGCCAGCCATGGCGCGTAGGTGTCGAGGACCCGGAGGACCCCACGCAGCCCATCGCCGTGCTCGAGGTGCGCGACGCCGCGGTCGCGACGTCGTCGGTGCGCGTCCGTTCGTGGCAGATCGCCGGCCACGACGTGCATCACCTCATCGACCCGCGAAGCGGCCTGCCCGGTGGTGAGGGGCTGGCGGCGGTGACGGTCATCGACACCGATCCTGCAGCGGCGGAAGTGGCGAGCAAGACGTTGTTCCTCACCGGTCGTCGTGGTGTCCGTACGACTGCCGAGCACCTGGGACTTGCGGCGTTGTGGATCGACGACAACGGCGTCATCGAGTGGTCGCGCGCACTCGCGCCGTCGCTCGTCTGGAGCCGGCCATGAGTGGCGGCATCCGGTCGGCCGCGAGGCTCGCCGCCGTCACCGCAGTGGCGGGTGGGCTCGCAGGGTTCGCGATGTCGAGCTGGGTCGGTGCGGCTCCTGTCGGCCGCATGCTGCCGTGGATCCTCGGCCGGGGACTCGGCATCGCCTCCTATCTGTCGCTGGCGGCGTTGACCGCGCTCGGTCTGTGGCTCCGGCATCCGCTGGCGCAGCGCTGGCGCTGGCCGGCGCCCGCGACGCGGATCCGTCTGCACGCGGTCCTTGCCGCCGCCACCGTCGTGCTGGTCACGGGTCACGTGGTCGCGCTCGTGCTCGACTCCTTCGCTGGTGTGGGTGTGCTCGGCGCCGTCGTCCCGGGTGCTTCCGGCTTCCGTCCGTTCGCGGTCGCACTCGGAACCGTCAGCCTCTATCTGGCAGTGCTCGTCGGTGGGTCGGCGGCGCTGGCCGGCCGGCTGACGGGTCGGTTCTGGCGACCTATCCACGGCGCCGCGTCCGTCGTCTTCGCTCTCGCCTGGACGCATGGTCTGCTCGCGGGCAGCGATGCTCTGCGGCTGCGGTGGATGTACGCCGTCACCGGGGGGTTGGTCGTGCTTCTCGCGCTCACCCGCCGGTTGGTGCCGACGTCCGCCTATGTCAGGGAAAGTGCCGCGACATGACGCGCGAGGTGCGTGAGTCGGTCGCCGTCGACATGGTGAAGTGCGACGGCCACGGCATCTGCGCGTGGCTCTTCCCGGACCGCATCGGTCTGGACGACTGGGGTTATGCCTGGGTCGACCCGACCGAGATCGAGACGGCCCGACAGCGACGGGCGGCGAAGGCGGCCGTGCGGGCCTGCCCGAGACGTGCGCTGACTCTGCTGCCGATCACGGCGCCGGCGAATACCGTGAGCCGGTGAGATCCAGTCGTCTGGGAACGGCATCGGGCGTCCGCCTGTGGTGGACCGTCCCGCTGGGTCTCGTCCTGCTCACTGCGGTCGTCTTCGTGGCCGTCGTGCTCCCCGCACTGGCCAGCGCACCCGACGTGCCTTCGCAGCTCGTGGTGCGTTCGTCACCGGCTGCCGCGCCGACGCCGACAGCGACCACGACGCCGAGCACGACGCGGAGCAGTGCATCTCCGTCGCCGCTGCAGTCCACGACGGTCGTCGTTCCTGTGCAACCAGTGGTTCGCGAGACCGAAGACCGCCATGATGACGGCGTAGGAAGTCCATCGGGGGAACCCAGGGATCGATGAGTGAGCCGAGGGGGCCTGGTCGGCTGGTGCGGTGGGGCACCGCCGCCCGGCTGGCGGCCTTCGTCGCGGTGATGCTGGCCGCGATCATCGGTGTCGCTCTGTTCGGCCTGCTTCGCACCTTCCGCGCCCAGTCCGATGCATCGACGACGCGCTCACTCGTCCTGGAGCTGCAGGCATTCCGTGACGCCGCCGGCCTGCGGCCCGCGGGGCAGACCTTGTCCGCTTTCAGCGAGAGCTACCTGCGCACGCGCGTCCTGCCCAGTGGCGAGTCACTCGCTGTGCTCCTGCCGACCGGCTCGCTGATCGGCAGTGCAGGGTCGGCGCCACTGTTGTCTTCGCCGACCGTGACCGCGTGGGCCGGCACGCCGCCCTCGAAGGGACTCAGCAGGCAGCTTGTCGCGGGACACACCAGCTACCTCGTGACGGCCATCCCGCTGATCACCGGCGACACTCCTGTCGCGACCGTCGTCGCCGCAGCAGACCTCGAACGCGTCCACGAGGATCTCGGCCGGGTTCGTGACCTCGCCATCGGCGAGGCCGCGATCGCGTTGGCGGCCGCGGTGGCGGGCAGCTACCTGATGTTGCGCCGGCTGCTCGGGCGGGTGGGACGCATCACCGACACCGCGTCGGACATCGCTGCCGGTGCGCTGGATCGGCGGCTGCACGACCCGAACGACACCGACGAGGTGGGCCGCCTCGCGGCCACGTTCGACGTCATGGCGGACAAGCTGTCCGCGGCGATGGCGGCGCAACGCCGGCTGCTGTCCGATGTCTCGCATCAGCTGCGCACGCCGCTGACGGTCGCCCGCGGTCATCTCGAGGTGCTCGACCGCACGGGAGCGGAGAACCCGGCGGCGGTCCGGGAGACCGTCGATCTCGTGGTCGACGAGATCGACCACATGAAGGCGCTGGTCGAGCAGCTGTTGATGCTCGGTCATGCCCTCGAGCCGGACTTCCTGTCGCTAGAGCCCGTCGATCTGCGCAGCTTCTGCCGTGAGCTGGTCGACTCCACGCGCGTCATCGCGACGCGACAGTGGGAGCTCTCGGACGTGCCGGACGTCGTGCTTCAGGTCGACGCCGCGAAGCTCCGCGGTGCGTTGCTCAACCTCATCGACAACGCGGTGCGCGCCACTCGCGATGGTGACGTGGTCGCCATCGCGGTCGATCGCGACGTGACGGGGCAGACGACGCTGTCGGTCGACGACAGCGGTCCGGGAATTCCGCCGGATCGGCGCAAGCTCGTGCTCGGGCGGTTCGCCCGGCCCGGCGCCGCCGACTCCGAGGGCAGCGGTCTCGGACTGGCCATCGCTCAGGCCGTCGCCCGCGCGCACGGTGGTGAGCTCGTCATCGGTGAGAGTCCGCAGGGTGGCTGCCGGGTGTCGATCATGCTGCCGCCGACGGTCACCGTCGAGGTGACGGGCGACGCACCGGATCCGTCGGAGCCGCAATGCGTGTCTTAGTCATCGAGGACGACGACCGGATCGTCTCCTTCCTCGACAAGGGTCTGACCGCCGAGGGTCATTCGGTGACGTGCGCGACGACAGCGACCGAGGCCGAGGCTGCGCTCGACCTCTACGGCGACACCGTCGACCTCGTGCTGCTCGATCTCGGCCTGCCGGCCGGCGACGGAGAGGACATCCTGCGCCGGTTGAGACGGCGCGGCTCCGCGGTGCCCGTGATCGTCCTGACCGCGCGTGCGGAGGTCTCGGACCGGGTGCGGGGGCTGGATGCCGGTGCCAACGACTACCTCACCAAGCCGTTCGCGTTCGAAGAGCTTCTGGCGCGGATGCGTGCCGTGCACCGTACGGTCGAGGCACCGACGAGCAACGAGCTCATCGTCGGTGACCTGCGGCTCGACACGTCGACGAAGGTCGCATGGCGGGCCGGACGTCGCATCGACCTGGCGCCGCGGGAGTGGGCGTTGCTCGAGCTGTTCATGCATGCGCCGACCAAGCTGTTCACCCGTGCTCACATCCTCAACAAGGTGTGGCAGTACGACCTCGACCCGGGCACCAACGTCGTCGACGTCTATGTCGGATACCTGCGCAAGAAACTCAACCGGCCCGGCCTGGAGCCGTTGATCCACACGGTCCGCGGAGCGGGTTACCGTCTCATCGACCCGTGACCGGGATCGGCAGCACCGGTGCGTGAGGACGCAGCGGGCACTTCCCCCGCCGGTGCGTCGCGAGGTGGTCGGCGAACGTGACCTGGGCCGTCCGAAGGAAGCGCAAGCTGCCGTCGGGGTGGTTGCAGCCGCCACGTCGCTCGAGGAGCACCGGCAGGTCGGCCAGCCGTTGCTGATGACGGGCCCCGCGCCGACCCATCGCGACGTCGCGGTACGACGCCGCGAGTGCGGGGAGGCCGAAGACACAGGGTCCGCACTGGCCGGCGGACGACGCCGCGAGGTAGTCGAGGACCCGGGCGACCTCTGCCGGCCCGCAGGCGTCGGTCGGAAGCACGACGATGACGCCGGCGCCGACGGTGAGCCCGTAGGGCCGCAACGCGTCGTTCGACATCGTGAGGCCACGCGCGTTGTCCCATGGTGTCCAGGCCCCGTGGTAGCCGCCGAGGAGGACGGCTTGCGGGTGCGCGGACAGGCCTCCTGCCAGCTGGATCAGCTCGACGAGTGGCGTGCCGACGGGGGCCTCGACGACACCCGGGGAGTGCACCGCGCCGGTGACGGTGAAGAGCATGGTGCCGGGCTGGGAGGGGGGGCCCAGCCGTCGGAACTCCGCGGCACCGGCGCGGGCGATATAGGCGATGTGCGCGAGCGTCTCGACGTTCTGCACGAGCGTCGGCCGACCGAACGCACCTGACTCGAACACGCGCGGTGGCTTCGAGCGCGGCACCGCCGGCCCGCCACTGATGCGCGACACCACGGACGACTCCTCGCCCGCCACGAAGGCCGGCGGCGCGCCGACCAGCTCGATGCGGCGGCCGTCGGGGCGGCCGGCGTGGTGCTCGGCCAGGGCGCGGATGGCGACGGAGATGACCTCGGGGGCGTCGTGGACGTAGAGGAACGCACGGTCGGCGTCGAGGACCTGCGCGGCAAGCTGGAGGCCGTCGAGCACGAGATGAGGGTTGGTCGCCAGCAGCGTCTTGTCCTTGTCGCTGGCCGGCTCGCCCTCCGCGGCGTTGGCCACCACGACCCGAGGTGCCGGCCCCGCGAGCACGCCGCGCATCTTGATGTGGGTCGGAAAGGCCGCGCCGCCGCGCCCCGTGAGCCCGGCCGCCTCGATCTCGGCGAGCAGCTCGGAACCGGTGATCTCGGACGTCAGGCGCTCATAGGGCTGGAAAAGCCGCAGTCTGCCGGCGTACCCGCCGGGTTCGAGGCCTGCGCTCATGCAAGAAGCATCGGCGGTGCAGGTGAGCCCCCTCTGAGAGCGCGGTGAGAGTTCTCTCATGGGCTCGGCGGATCTGTGACCATCGGCCCTGTTGCTCACCGCGCGTCCCGGCCGACGATCAGCCACATGACGACGATTGCGCCGTCCGAGGCGTCGACGCTCTATCGGGCGCACCTCGGCCGAGTTGACTTCGTCGACGTCGCGACCGCGTCGTTCCTCGTGGTGGACGGCGCCGGCGAGCCGGGTGGCACGGACTTCGCCAGGGCTCTGTCGGCACTGTTCCCGGTCGCGAACGCCATCCGGTTCGGTCTGCGGGACCGCGGCGTCGACGAAAAGGTCTCACCGCTCGAAGCGCTGTGGTGGAGTGCCTCGCCGGTGAAGGACTTCGCGGCGGCCTCGGCCGCCGGGGGTTTCAGCGCCCGGCAGATGCGGGCCTGGCGCTGGCAGGCGATGATCCGGGTGCCTGCCGCGGCGGACGAGGCGTTCGTGGTGCAGAAGGAACGCGAGACCGAACGCCGCCACCCCGACCTGGGCCCGGGCATCGACCAGGTCCGATATCTCACGTGGACCGAGGGTGCGGCAGCGCAGACGCTGCACATCGGGCCCTACTCCGCCGAGCTCCCGACCGTGCAGTCGCTGCACGCGGCGATTGCAGCCGCCGGCTACCGGCCACGGGGTCGCCATCACGAGATCTACCTGTCGGATCCGCGCAGGTGCGCGCCGGAACGGATCAGGACGATCTTGCGGCAGCCGGTGGAGCCGTCGTCCACAGGAGTTTTCCCGGGCTAGGCGCATTGGGACCAAGGTCCCGCCCGTTTTGCGATCAGCGGAGAGGAAGTGGTGCGGATGTCGGCGCCACTGGTGGACGCGTGGGCCGCCGCGGTCGAGACCCACACGGCTGCGCTCTTCTTCGCCGGTGAACGTGTCCTGAAAGTCAAGAAACCGGTGTCTTTGGGGTTCCTGGACTTCAGCACGCGCGAAGCCCGCCGCGCGGCGTGCGCCGAGGAGGTCAGGCTCAACCGGCGGCTCTCACCTGACGTCTATCTGGGCGTGTCCGACATCGTGGTGGACGGCAAAACGGTGGAGCACGGCGTCCTCATGCGACGCCTGCCCTTCGACCGGTCGCTGTCCGCGCTGGTCGCCCGCGACACCCCGACTCTCGCCGACGACATCATCCGGTTGGCGCGCCGTCTCGCCGCGTTCCACGGCCAGGCGCCGGTCGTCGGGCGCGACCTCGACCTCGGGATCTGGACGCACCCGGGGCAGATGTGGCGGGACAACGTCGCGCAGGCGCGCGCCCTGTCGCCCGCGGAGCTGTCGACGGAGGACCTGGACGCGGCGGAGTTTCTCGCCGAACGGTTCGTCGACGGTCGGGGAGCGCTGTTCCGCGACCGGCTCGCTGCCGGCCTGGTTCGTGACGGGCACGGTGACTTGCTGGCCGACGACGTGTTCCTGCTGCCCGACGAGCCGCGGATCCTCGACTGTCTGGAGTTCGACGAACGCCTGCGGGTGACGGACGTTCTGCTCGACGTCGCCTCGCTCACGATGGACCTGGAGCGGCTCGGTCGTCCGGATCTCGGCCGGCTGCTGCTCGACAAGTACTCCGCCGAGGCCGGTGAGACGCACCCGTCGACGCTCGAGCACTTCTACATCGCGCACCGCGCGCTGGTCCGGGCGAAGGTTGCGTCGATCCGCGCCAAGCAGATGGGTGTCACCTCGCGTGTGCCGCGCGACCTGCTCGCGATGTGCATCCGGCACCTGCAGGGCGCGCAGGTCCGGCTCGTCGTCGTCGGTGGCCTGCCCGGCGCCGGAAAGTCGACGCTGTCGGCGCTGCTGTCCGGACGGTTGCCGGCGACCGTGGTGAGCTCTGACGCGGTGCGTTGGGAGCTCGCGCCGGAGGGTGGCGCAGCCGCCTACGGCAAGGGACGCTACTCGCCGGCGGTGACCAACCGCGTCTACGACGAGATGCTGAAGCGCGCCGCAAGCAAGCTGGCGCACGGCGAACATGTCGTGCTGGACGCGACGTTCGCGACCGAGGCGCGCCGGACGGCGGCACGGAAGCTGGCCCAGCAACATGCGGCGGACCTGACGGAGATCCAGGTCGTCGTCGAGGACGCGACGGCCGAGCAGCGTCTCGAGGCGCGCGGTGCGGAGGTCGGCGGCTCAGAGGCCGGGGTCGACGTGCGGCGCCGGATGCACAGCCAGTTCGCACCGTGGCCGGAGGCAGCCGTCGTCGACACCGGCGCCGAAGGCGCGGAAGGTGTCGTCGGCGCGGTCGCCGCGGCGTGTGGCGCCTCGCGTTCGTGGCCGGAGTAGGACGCTGCGGCTCGCCGCTCGCAGGGTCACCTACGCGTCACACGAAGCGACGGATTGCGGCGATCGCACCTGGGCTCGTGACCGAGGCCGTTCCGACGAACGCGCCGGTGTGTGGCGCGTGCAGCAGCACGCCGCCGCCCGCGGAGAACCCGACGTGCACGATCGTCGCCGTGCCTTCCTTGTAGAACACCAGGTCGCTCGGCCGCTGCGCTCCGATCGCGACGCTGCTCCCACGTCGAGCCTGGTCGTCGGCATCCCGTGGAAGCCGTACGCCGTGCACGCCGTAGACGATGTTCGTGAACCCGGAGCAGTCGACCGCCCAGCCCGACCGTGCGCCCCACAGGTAGGGAGTGCCGACGAACAAGCGCGCCGACGCCAGCACCGACGACGCGGTGAGTGGCAACGGCCGAGCGCTGGTGAGTCGCCGGACCACGGCGGTGTTCGCGATCGTCCGGCGCTGGCCGGTCGGCGTGTAGACGGTGGTGCGGGTCGCGCCGACCACGAGTACGGGCAGCCGGGTGCCGAAGCTCACCCAGATCGACGAGGTGCCGGTCGTCGTGCGCAGCGGCGCAAGCCGCTGGATGACGGTGGCGACGTACGTCGTCGAGATCGGACGGTGGGTCGTGACCTGCCGCAGCGGAACCCACCCCGGGTAGCCACGCGAGTCGCGATGGGTGGGCTGGGTGACCGCGACGACGTGCAGCCAACCGGTGCGCACGCCGGTCACCAGTAGTCGTTCGCCGTAGAGCGACTGCGTCTCGACGCGGCCGACGAGTCCGCGCCGGGTGGAGGTCGACATCGCCTTCAGCCATGTGGCGATGTGCACCGGGTTCGACAGTGCGGGAGCGTCGACCGGCCGCGGCGAGGTCGGTGTGACCCACAGCGTCGCCACGGCTACGTCGACCCAGACCGACTGGCCCACGGAGGGGGTGGCCAGTAGCGAGATGCTCGACGAGCTCGTGCGCTCCGGGGTCGCGCCCTGAGGAACCGCTGTAGCGGCGCAGGCCGTGACGACGGTGAGCGACCAGATGCTCGCGACGAGCGCCACGCGACGAATGCTCACAGTGCGCCCGAACATGTCATGATCCTGCGCTGATTCCGCGGCCTGCGCATCCGGCGATGGTCACAGACGTCAGGGCCCAACGTCACCGATGTCCGGCGCGAGGCCTTTCGCCTCTGGTCGGCATTCGTCACCGGATCGACGCTGGCGCGGTGGTCGCCACCTTCTGGGTCTTCGTGTCCGTCGGCTTTTACCTCGTCAGCCTCAACATGTCGGTGCCTGGCTTCGGCAGTTCGCGCGCGGTCGCGGGGCTCTTGCTCGTCCTCGGCTCCTTCGCCTGCGGTGCCGGAGCGGACAAGGCCGCCTTTACGAGCCGCGGCGTCACGACACCGGTGGTCGCCGCGCTCCGGGTCGGAGGAGTGGCTCTCCTGGCGTCCGGCCTGACCGCCGTCGTCACCGGATCAGCCGTAGCGCTGGCGGTGCTGGCCGTAGGAATCGGCGTCATGTGGCTGGCGACGACGGCGCGACACCTTCTCCGCCCCGCTGCCTCGCAGACCGCGACAGCGGCACCGGAAACCGAACGAGTGCCCACCGGAGCTTCTCGCTGAACTTCACCGAAAGGACGCGATGATGAGGATCGCGCGCATGGCCACAGCCGCAGCCGTCACAGCGCTGGCCTTCTCAGGGATGGGCGGCGCCGCCTCGGCGACGCCGAACCAGACCTTCCATGGAATTTTCAGCCATGTCGTCTACACCCCCGAGACCGGCGCACCGACCACGGCATCCGCTGCCGGGACGTGGAACGTCGCCATCCACCACGGGACGGTCGGAACGGCGACCTTCAACCTGTTCGTCGACGGAGTGCACCACCTGGCCTACGGCCTGCCTGGCCAGGTCGTGACGACGACCCCGGACGGCTGGACCTTCAGCTTCCCGACCCTCGCCGGCACGCTGACCGTGACCCTCGGCGGCAGCACGCTCTCCTACGACATCCCGGACTACTCCTACGACGGCGTCTCTTATGCCGACGTCACGTACCTCGGAAGTCTGGGCCGCTAGCGATAGCGCCCGTCACGCGACCGCGTGACTGGGCACCCGTGCCGCGAGGCGAAGGTGGGTCGACGCCTCCGTGGCCGGAACCAGCCCGTGCCTGACACCGGTGCGCAGCAGGTGCTCGCGGCTGCGCGCGACACACGCGATGACGGTGCCGGCAGGGATCCGGCCGGCGTACTCCGCGATCAGCTTCTCGGTCATGGCCAGCATGTCCGCATGTGTCGCCTGTCGGTCGAACGAGTCCAACATCCAGCCCTCCGGGTCGCCGGTATGACCCGGCTCAACCAGCGAACCATCGCTCTCGCCGGATCCTTAGGGACTTTGGTCCTCCAGCCACTCCGACTCCTGAACTAGCCCGCTCGGGCAAGTCCTTTGAGATGGGCGCGAAGTACCTGAGACCTCCGTTCGGGGGACGTCCGGCCCTATCCATCGGGCCAGTGCTGCGCGACGGTCAGGTCACGCGGGAGGTACGGGATGAGCGGCTGGAGAGCGGCGCTGCTCGTACCGGTTGCGTTCACCGCTGCAGTCGCCTGCGGGACCGGAGGGTCCATCAACGGGACGGCGCCCCCGACGCCGGCGCCGACGACACCCGGCGCGACCTTGTCGCCGGCTCCGACGACGTCGCCGACGTCACCGCCGCCGACGACGAAACCGCCCGTTCGTCCACCCGTCAGCGAGACGCTGCGGATCGGTGACCATGGCGCCCGCGTGCTGCAGCTGCAGCAGGGGCTGGTCCGGCTCGGCTACTGGCTCGGCACTCCCGACGGGACGTTCGGCGAGGACACCGAGCAGGCCGTCTATGCCCTCCAGCATGTCGCGGGCCTGCAGGCCGACGGCGTCGCCGGCCGGCAGACGCTGTCGGCACTCGCGCGCGGGGCACGGCCGGTGCCACGCACCGCGTCGGGCGACGCACTCGAGGTGGACATCGAGCAGCAGGTGCTGCTCGTCGTCATCGATGGGCGGCTCGACGCGATCCTGCACGTCTCCAGCGGCGGCGACTACCTGTACGTCGACAGCGGCGTGACCTCTCGCGCGTCGACGCCACGCGGTCGTTACCGCGTCGAGCGACGCGTCGACGGGTGGGACCACTCGACGCTCGGGTGGCTGTGGCGGCCGGCCTACTTCGTCGGTGGTTACGCGTTGCACGGCTACGCGGAGGTGCCGCCGTATCCCGCGTCGCACGGATGCGTCCGCGTGAGCATGGCCGGCATGAACTGGCTCTGGGCGACCGGAGCCGTCCGCGTGGGACAACCGATGTGGGTGTACTGACGATGACCAGGCGACGGAAGCTCGCAGCAGCGGCCGCGGTGTCGACGTACCTGCTGGTCGGCCTGGTCGCCGTCCCGGCAGCGGCTGACGACGCCCGAGCCGCGTTCGCGCTGCCACGCGTCGTGCTGAACACCTGCCCCGCGACTACGGCCGTGGTGCGTTCGCGCGCGCCGGGGACGGGCAAGACCGTCGCGCTCACCTTCGACGACGGGCCAGGGCGCAGCACGTCGTCGATGCTGACGATCCTGCAGCGCAATGGCATCCGGGCGACCTTCTTCAACATCGGCGCCCAGCTGGCGACCCGCGTCTCGCTGCTGCAGCGAGAGGTCCGGCTCGGGGCCGCGATCGGCAACCACACCTGGGACCACCCGGAGATGCCGACGTTGACCGCGACCGCGCAGGCCCGCGAGATCGACCGGACCACTGCTGCGATCGAGCGGCTCGCCGGAGTCCGCCCGTGCCTGTTCCGCCCGCCCTACGGCGAGTACACCGCCACGACACTTCGACTCGCCACGGCGCGGCACCTCGGCTTCTGGACGTGGTCGGTGGACCCCGAGGACTGGAAGGCGGAGGGTTCCGCATCGACCTACTGGGTGCGCCGCATCGTCTCGCGGGCGAAGGCAGGTCTCAGCCAGCTGCATCCGGTGATCCTGCTGCACAACGGCACGCTGGGAAACCCGGCGACGGTCGCAGCCCTGCCGCAGATCATCAGGGCGTACCGAAGCGCCGGTTACCGCTTCGTGCGGTTGCACTGAACATCTACCGGTCCACGGATTGGACGACATGATGAGCCACGTTCGCGCCGGACTGGAGTTCCTCGGCGGTGCCGGCACGGTGACCGGCAGCAAGTTCCTGGTGACGACCGACAACACACGCGTGCTGGTGGACTGCGGCCTGTTCCAGGGACTGCGCGAGCTGCGACGCCGCAACTGGGATCCGTTTCCGCTGCCGGCAGGGACCATCGACTCCCTCGTCGTCAGCCATGCGCATCTCGACCACACCGGCTATCTGCCGGCACTCGTGCGCGAGGGTTTCCGGGGGCCGGTCTACGCGACCGCTGCCACGGCCGCGTTGGCCGAGATCGTGCTGAGAGACAGCGCGCATCTGCTTGCGGAGGACGCCGAGCACGCCCGCACCCACGGCTACTCCAAGCACGATCCGCCCCTGCCGCTCTACACCGACGACGACGTGCGGGCAGCGATCGAGCTCTTCCAGCCGGTCGAGTTCGGTGCCACCGTCGACGTGGGGACGGGCATCACTCTGCAGCTCCAGCCGGCGGGGCACATCCTCGGCTCGTCCTCGGTCATGATCGCGGTCGACGGAGGTCCGCGGATCCTGTTCTCGGGCGACCTCGGGCGCAACCAGCACCCGCTGCTGCGACCGCCGCCGCCTCCGCCGGACGCCGACGCGATCGTGGTCGAGTCGACCTACGGCAACCGGCAGCACGAACGGGACGACGATCACGGCCGGCTCGCCGACGCGATCCGGCGGACCGTCGCACGGGGAGGCTCCGTCGTCATCCCGGCCTTCGCCGTCGACCGCACCGAGGTCATCCTCATGGGGCTGCGCGAGCTTCGCCGCGCCGGCGCGATCCCGGACATCCCGATCTACGTCGACAGCCCGATGGCGCTCGCCGCGCTCCAGGTCTACCGGTCGGCGATCCGCCGGCACGACCCCGAGCTGCGCGGCGACCTTCCCTCTGCCGACACGTTCGACCCAGGCAACGTTCACGAGCTGCGCACCGCCGCCGAGTCGAAGACGATCAACAACCCGCGGTGGCCCTGCCTGATCATCTCTGCGTCGGGCATGGCGACCGGCGGCCGCGTCCTGCATCACCTCGAGGCGCTGCTGCCGGAGTCGCACAACACCGTCGTCCTCGCCGGCTACCAGGCGGTGGGGACCCGAGGGCGTGACCTGCTCGAGGGGGCTCGCTCGCTGAAGCTGCACGGTCGCGACGTTGCTGTCCGGGCTGAGATCGTCAACGTGCCGTTCTTCTCGGTCCACGCCGACGCCACGGAGATCCTCGACTGGCTGCGACGGGCGCCGCGGCCGCCCGCGCGTTGTTTCGTCGTGCACGGTGAGCCCGAAGCCGCGGAGGCCATGGCGGGTCGCATCCAGAACGAGCTGGGCTGGTCGGTCACCGTTCCGTTCCTCGGCCAGCGGGTGGGCGACCTCAACTGAGGTCCTTCGCCTCTGTCCGCAGGACTTCGGCACCGACGACGCTGGTCGTGCGGAACACCGTCGATGCGGACGAGGTGGGCAGGATGAGTGGAATCGTCGTCGGGCTGGAAGACGCGCCGGACGCGATGACAGCCCTGGACTGGGCCTACACGGAGGCGGCGGAACGTCACGAGCCACTGACCGTCGTCAGTGTCGTGAACGAGCTGCCCGTGGCGACCCCGGGTTTCTACGCCAGTGACGCCGCCGGCCACGTGCACGACGTACGCCGGTCCACGCGACGCTGGGCCGAGCGCGCCGTGAAGTCGACGGTCGCTCGCAATGCGGACGCGGCAGACGTCGCGGTCAAGGTCAAGGTCGTCGGGGGAAACCCCGCCAAGGTCCTCACCGACCTGTCACGGGATGCATCGCTGGTCGTCGTCGGCAGGCGTGGTTCCAACCCACTCAGCCGACTTTTGCTCGGCTCGGTGAGCAGCACGGTCGTCCACCACGCGAATTGCCCGGTGGTCGTCGTACCGGAGGAGGGTTCGGGTCATGAAGGCTGAAGCAGGCGACCGGATCATCGTCCGTTCCACGCATGTCGGCGAGCCCGACAGGGATGGCGAGATCCTCGAGGTGCACGGGCCGGATGGCGGGCCTCCGTATCTCATCCGATGGTCGGAAGACGGCCATGAGGGCCTGCTCTTCCCGGGACCGGACACCCTGATCCACCATCACGGTGAGGTTCAGCGAGCCTGACGCGTCGGCGGTGAGCTCACGGGCGGTAAGCGACGCTGGGCACCACGAAGCAGTTGCGCGTCATGTCGGCCACCTGTTCCACCCAGCCGCCTCTGCCGGCGTTCGCACCGTCCGACCAGCGCGCGACGTTCAAGCAGGACCGATGTGGGGCGAGCGAGGCGGTGCCGACGGCGAAGCTTCGTGGAAGAAGCAGGCCGTGACCGTCGTAGGGCGTCGGCCGCTTCATGTAGCGCTCGACGCACGCCCTCGAGAGAGCTTGCCCGCACGACGCGGCCGCGTCCGCGAACCACTGGGCGCCGGCCCAGCCTTCGAGTGCCCACTCCGACATCGTGTTCGGCCGGTCCCAGCCGAGCCGCGCCATCGCCTGCCGGAAGCGCTGCACCTGCGGGTCCCCTGTGGCGTCGTAGCTGCGAGTGCCTCCGGTGACGTAGAGCGAGTTGCGGCAGCGTGGGCTGTCGCGGTAGTCGCTGCGCACGTCGGCGTTCCACGCCTGTGTCGTGCTGACCTTGGCCGTGACGAGCAGATCGTTGGCGTCCATCGCCTTGCACAACCGTTCGTTGCCGAGGCGGTCGATGGCGTCGTAGACGTAACGAACTCCCGCGTGCCGGAACTTGATGGCGACTGAGTCGTAGTCCGGCAGCGCGAAGTTCACCTGCGCCGACACGACGGTGTAACCCTCCTGGCGCAACCCCTTGGTGATCGAGTCGGCGTAGGCCTTGGACGACGACTGGTTGAAGTAGACGACGCCGGCGCGCAGCGGCACGTCGGGGTAGTCCTGCTTGAAGAAGCGGTAGGTCTCGGTGCCGCCGTGCAGCCGCCCATGCCAGCCGATCTCACCGTTTCGCGGGTAGCTCTCGCCCGAGACGTCCCACAGGTGCGGGTACTTCGTGTAGGCAAGATCGATCGGCTCCGCACCGATGTCGGGAACGCCGGCGTCGTTGACGGTCTGCGCGCCGGCGTAGTCGAGGACTGCCGAGGACACCAGCGCGAACACGTGGTCCTGCTCGATCAGCTGGTGCACACAGCTGACGTTGCGCTCCGCGCTGCCGCCATCGTCGCACTGCTCGAGCACCAACCGGCGGCCGTTGACACCGCCGGATCGGTTGATGTCGTCGACGAAAGCCCGCAGCCCGTAGCCCGGACCGGCGAACGCCGCGGCGTCGAACGGGTTGGTCAGGCTCGCGATCGTCCCGATGGTGATGGTGCGGGCGGTGACGCCCGGCGCCGATGTTGCGGGCGTCTGCGTCGCCGACCCGGTGGGAGCGCTCGACGGCGCGGTGAACGCGGAGTCGGGCAGCCGTGTCCCGCAGGCCGCCGACGCTGCCAGCAGGAGCGCGACGGCGGCCGGGCGCAAGGACGTGCTCGACACGCATTTCGTCTACCGGCGCCGGTGACCGGACGGTAGGGGCGAACGGCCCTTCCGGGACCATCGGCCCTGGCACCCTGATCACGACGTGCGCATGGTGTGACGGTGGTCGAGTTGTGGGACGGCGTGCGGCAACGGGCGTCGGCGGGCTCGACATGGCCGGACACCGAGGACCCGGTCGCGGCGACGGAAGAGCCGCTCCCGGCCTTTCTGGGCCGGTTGCGTGCGTCGACTAAAGGGCTGTCCACGCGGGAGGCCAACCGTCGGCTGCTCCACGTCGGTCCGAACCTGTTGCCGGCGCCGGCTCGATCGCGATGGCTGAGGGACCTCTCGGACCAGCTGGTCCATCCGCTTGCCCTTGTGCTGTGGGGCGCCGCGACGCTGGCGTGGCTGTCCGGGACGCGCATGATCGCGGTCGCGATCGTCGCGGTCATCCTGGTCAACGCCGTCTTTGCGTTCGTGCAGGAACAGCAGGCGGAGCGCGCCGCGGAGGCGCTTAACTCCCTCCTGCCGGCATCGGCGGCCGTCGTCCGCGACGGGTTCGTCTGCTCGGTGCCTGCAGCGCAGCTCGTTCCGGGTGACCTGCTCGATATCGAGGAAGGCGCGCGCATCAGCGCCGATGCACGTCTGATCAGCGGCGTCGTCGAGGTGGACATGTCGGCGATCACCGGCGAGTCGATGCCCGTGGTCCGTTCTGCGGACGCGCCGGCGCGCTCGCCCCGGACGTGGATGAGCAGGACCAACCTCGTGCTTTCCGGGACCCTGTGCACGTCCGGCGAGGCCCGAGCCGTTGTCTACGCCACCGGGCGTCACACCGAGCTCGGCCGGATTGCGGCACTGTCCCAGCGCGTCACGCGTGACCGCAGCCCGCTCGAGCGACAGGTCCGCACCGTCGCGTGGCTCATCGCTGGTGTCGGCACGGCCGTGGGTGCCTTGTTCATGCCGCTGGGACTGCTCGCCGGTCTGTCCGCACACGACTCGTTCCTGTTCGCCGTGGGACTGCTCGTGGCCAACGTGCCCGAGGGACTGCTCCCCACCATCACTCTCGCGTTGGCCGTCGGTGTCCGCGGGCTGGCCGGGCGAGGTGCGGTGGTGAAACGGCTGAGCGCCGTCGAGACGTTGGGCGCGACGTCCGTGATCTGCACCGACAAGACCGGCACGCTGACGCTCAACCGCATGGCCGCTGTTCGGGTCTGGACGCCGAGCACCGGGCTGGCCGACCCCGGCGCGGAGGGCAGTGAAGGTCTCAGTGCCGCGCTGGCTGCCTGCTCGACGGTCGTGGAGACGGCCGAGGGCGCGGCCAGTCCCGATGCGACGGAGATGGCGCTCTTCCGCCTCGCCCAGTCGGTCGAGCACCCGCTCACCGTCGAGCAGCGCGACGAGAGGCGTCGCGCGCTCTTCCGTTTCAGCTCCGAGCGCCGGCGGATGTCCGTCGCCCAGGAGGAGCGTCACGCCGTGGTCATCTACGCGAAGGGGGCGGTCGAGGCGCTCCTCCCGAGGTGCGTCTTCGAGTCATCCCTCCGTGCACGTGGGTCGTCTCCCGGCGCCCATGTCACAGCTGCTGACGTCGCCGAGGAGATGGCGCGTGACGGCCTTCGTGTCCTCGCTGTGGCGTCTGGACGCCGGTCGACCGTGCCTGCCACTGCTGACGAGGCAGAGCGTGACCTCACGTTGGTCGGGCTTGTCGGGTTGCTCGACCCGCCCAGGCCCGAGGTGCCGGCCGCGATCTCCGCCTGCCACCAGGCGGGCATCAAGGTGCACGTCGTGACCGGCGACAACGGCGCCACCGCCGCCCACATCGCCCGAAGTGTGGGGATCGGCCGCGGTGGCCTGACCGTCGTCACCGGTGAAGAGCTCGATGCCATGGCCGAGACAGAGCTCGACGCGCTGCTCGCACGCGACACCGAGATCGTCTTTGCCCGCAGCTCGCCCGAGGCCAAGCTGAGGATCGCCGACGCACTGCGCGAGATCGGTCACGTGGTCGCGATGACGGGCGACGGAGTCAACGACGCCCCCGCGCTGCACCGGGCGGACATCGGGATCGCCATGGGCCGGAGCGGCACCGATGTCGCGCGCGAGTCGGCCACGATGGTCCTGACCGACGACAACTTCGCGACCATTGCTGCTGCCGTCCAGGAGGGGCGGCGCGTCTACGCCAACGTACGCAAGTTCATCCTCTACATCTTCGCGCACGCGACCCCGGAGATCGTGCCGTTCCTTGTGTTCGCGCTCGCCGGTGGGCTGATCCCGTTGCCGCTCACGGTCATCCAGATCCTCGCGATCGATCTCGGCACCGAGACGTTGCCTGCACTCGCACTTGGCCGTGAGCGCTCGGAGCCCGGGACGATGGCAACGCCGCCGCGCGCGCGGACGGAGAACGTCGTCAACCGCCAGCTGCTGACCCGCGCGTGGCTGCTTCTCGGTGGAGTCTCTGCCGTGTTGGTCTGCGGAGGATTCTTCCTGACTCTTCTGCTGGCGGGGTGGCATCCCGGTGCCGCGACCGCCGCCTTCACGCCTCTTCACCACGCCTACCTGCAGGCGACGACCGCGACGTTCGTCGGCATCGTCGCCTGCCAGCTCGGCACCGCATGGGCAGCGCGTCGCGACCACGCTCGGATCCGTGAGATCGGCATCTTCAGCAACCGGCTGCTCATCGCCGGCGTCGCCTTCGAAGTCCTGTTCACGGCCATCGTGGTCGCGACCCCGGGCCTCGACCGCGCGCTGGGAATGGCCGTGCCGCCGCCGCTGACGCTCGCCGTCATCGCGACGTTCCCGTTTGTCGTCTGGGCTGCGGACGAGCTGCGCCGCCGGGCGGCAACGCGGGACCTCCGGCCCTAGCACCGACCGGCGGATCGGTTCAGCGTGAAGGTGAGCAGGAGGTGTGCGATGACTGTGCAGCGACCTTCGATTCTCGTCGGGTGTGACGGATCCCCCGAGTCGGCAACCGCGTTGGTGTGGGCCGCCGACCATGCGCGTGCGACCGGTGGCAGCCTCCATCTACTGGCGGCATGGGAATGGCCGACCTTCCAGGGCACGCCGATCACTTATGGCCGGTGGGACCCTGCCACCGACTGCCGCGCCCGTCTCGCCCGGTTGCGGGAGTCGGCCGACCTGCCGGCTGACCGGGTGTCGTGCGAGGTCCTGCGCGGGAATGCGGCGCATCTGCTGGTCGACCGTGGGCACGACGCCGACCTGCTCGTGGTCGGAACCCACGGGATGGGAGCGGTGTCCCGCGTGCTGCTCGGGTCGGTGTCGACGTACTGTGCGACGCACTCGCCCGTGCCCGTCGTCATCGTGCGGGGGCGCAACCCCCGTGCACGCGGTGTGCTCGTCGGCGTCGATGACTCCGACAGTGCTCGCAGTGCTCTGAAGTGGGCGATGGACTACGCGGACCTCATCCGCCAGCGGTTGACCGTGGTCAACGTCATCGAGCCGCTGGCGCTGCCGATCGGGCCGGGGTTCCCTGCGGCGGTGACGACCAGCGCACCGGCCACCGTGCACCGCGAGGCGCGGCGCGCGCTACGAGAGCTCGTGGCGAAGGCGGAAGCCGACCGCGGGCGTCCTGTGGGCATGGGCGTCACCGTCCGCGTCCTCGACGGGCATCCCGCCCACGTACTGGCATGGGAGTCCAAGCGCGCGAACGTGACCGTTGTGGGTCGCCACGGCGCGGGTGGACTGCACCGCCTCGTCGTCGGCTCGGTTGCTTCGGCTCTCGCGCACCACGGCGAGTCGACCGTCGTCCTCACACCGAGCGTCTAGAACTCGGCCGGTCCGCGATGAACGGTCGACGCGCCTTCGCCGCGATGGGGTGCGTGGTCGCGTTGGCTGCTTGCGGAGCGCAGAGCCAACCCCGCACGCAGCCATCGTCGTCGGCGCTGCCGACGGCATCCCCGACCACTCCCGCCGTCTCGCCCACGTCCGCTCGACCCACCACGACGCCAACTCGCCCGACCGCACCGCCGACGTCGGCAACACCGACGGCGTCCAGGACGACGCCGCCACCGACGACCTCGCCTCCGTCGGCTCTGCCCGCCTGGCTGCGGGGCAGCCCGGTCACCCGGCTGCCGACGTCGCGTCGCGTCGTGGCGCTCACCTTCGACGGCGGCTCCGGATCGCAAGGGGCGGCCGCCATCCTGCACACGCTGCGCGCCAACGGCGTGGCCGCAACGTTCTTCCTCACCGGCAACTTTGTCCGGTCCTATCCCGGCACCGCTGCCGCCATCGTCGACGCCCACTATCTCGTGGGAAACCACACGACGACCCATCCGCACCTGAACAGCCTTGGATCAGCCGCGGTCGTGCGGGAGATCACCGGCGCGGAACAACAGCTGAGGACGACGACTGGTCGCAGTCCACGGCCGTGGTTCCGCTTCCCCTTCGGCGAGTACGACGCCCGCACTCTTCAGCTGGTGCACGGTCTCGGCTACGGCGCCATCGGGTGGACCGTCGACTCGCGCGGTTGGCAGGGTCGTGAGGCAGGGACTGTCGCCGACGTCGTGCACCGGGTCCGCGCAGCTCTGCAGCCGGGAATGATCGTGCTGATGCATCTCGGTGCCAATCCCGATGACGGCACGACCTTCGACGCAGATGCGTTGCCGCAGGTGATCGCCTCGATCCGCGCCGCGGGCTATGGGTTCGTCGCCCTGAACAGCTGGTGAGCGCCGTGCAGATTTCACCTTCAACCCGCCGAAAGGGGTCATGATGCCTACGTCGGCCATCGATGAAGCCACCGTCACGTCTCCGGACACGAGTGTCCGGGACCGAGCGGTCCGCCAGCTCAAGAAGCGGCGGGACTTCCATGCGCACCTGCTCGTCTACGCGCTCGTCAACAGCTGCCTGGTCGTCGTGTGGTTCACGACCGGCAGCCACGGGTTCTTCTGGCCGGTCTTCCCCATCGCCTTCTGGGGCATCGGCGTCGTCATGAACGCGTGGGACGTCTATCACGGTGAGGACTTCTCGGAGGAGCAGATCGAACGGGAGATGCGCCGACTCTCGTCGTGACAGGCTCTCGGTTCATGAGGACGGTGACACCGGACGAGCTTCAGAGCCGACTCCAGGCGTTGCCGGCCGCCGAGCCGCGAGTGGTGGTCAGCGGCAACCACGCGATCCCGTGGCAGGCGCTGAAGGCCGTCGACCAGGCTCTCGAGAGATACCGGCTGTTCGCCCTCAACGCACCGGCAGGCGTGCCTGACCGGACGGGGGTGGTCCTCGAGACGGCCTTCGTCGGCCCCGGCATGCGCGGCCGACCCTCGCTGGCCTACTTTCCCTGCCGGCTCAGCCTCGTGCCGACGCTCCTCAAGCGGCGGATCCCGCCGGACGTCGTGGTCGTCCACACGGCCCCGCCGCGCGACGGCAAGCTCTCGCTCGGTGTCGAGGTCAACATCCTGCCCGCGGCCATCGAAGCCGCCCGGGCGCGCGGTGGCCTGGTCGTGGCCGAGGTCAACCCGCAGATGCCCTACCTGTCCGGCGACGCGCTGCTGCCGGTCGAGGACGTCGACCTCGCGGTCGAGGTGGATGCGCCGCTCGGCGAGCTGCCCCGCCCGGCGATCAGCGACCTGCAGCGGGTCATCGGGGAGCACGTCGCGTCACTCGTGCCGGACGGGGCGACGCTGCAGCTCGGCATCGGCGCGATCCCCGACGCCGCGCTGGCCGCCCTGCATCGTCGACGTGAGCTGCGGATCTGGAGCGAGATGATCAGCGACGGTGTCATGCACCTGTCGCAGGGCGGTGCCCTCGCCGACGGCCACATCACGACGTCGTTCGCAGCCGGCAGCAGCAGCTTCTACGCATGGCTCGCCGACAACTCCAAGGTCGTCATGTGCCGCACCGAGCGGGCCAACGACCCCGCCGTCATCGCACAGCAGCCGACGATGACCTCGATCAACGCCGCCCTGCAGGTCGACTTGTTCGCCCAGGCCAACGCCTCCTACGTGCACGACCGGATCTACTCCGGGTTCGGTGGCCAGACCGACTTCATCGTCGGCGCGGTGCACTCCGTCGACGGGCACGCGATCATCGCGCTCCCGTCGTGGCACGAGCGGTCGCAGTCGTCGACCATCGTCGACCGGCTGGCGTCACCGGCCACGTCGTTCCAGCACTCCTACGTCGTCACCGAGCAGGGCATCGCCACGATCTGGGGGCGGCCGCAGAAGGAGCAGGCCGAGCAGCTCATCGATCACGCCGCGGCACCGCAGGCGCGCGACGAGCTGCGCGCCGCGGCGCGGCAGCTGTTCTGACGCAGCCCGCGGGGACCTAAGCCTCTACTCGCTCCCGGCACGTGCGCGCAGCGTGGGAGCGGTCAGCGGAGCTGTGTCGAGCTCCCTTGTAGCGGCCCAGAAGGAGCCCAGCATGCGCGCACTCGTTTACGGCGGCCCGGGAAAGAGGCAATGGCAGGACGCGCCCGACCCCGTCATCATCGATGCCACCGACGCCATCATCGGCGTCGACACCACCACCATCTGCGGCACGGACCTGCACATCCTCAAAGGTGATGTGCCGGAGGTGACCCCGGGACGCATCCTCGGTCACGAGGCGGTCGGCACCGTCGAGGCGATCGGCGACGCGGTCACGAACTTCCGGCCCGGCGATCGTGTTCTGATCTCGTGCATCAGCTCCTGCGGACGCTGCCGGTTCTGCCGCGAAGGCCGCTACGGCCAGTGCCGCGGAGGCGGCGGATGGGTTCTCGGTCACCTCATCGACGGCACCCAGGCGGAGTACGTCCGGATCCCGTTCGCGGACACGTCGCTCTACAAGCTGCCTCCGTCCGTCAGTGACGAAGAGGCAGTCATGCTGTCCGACATCCTTCCGACGTCGTACGAGGTCGGAGTCCTGAACGGCGCGGTGCAGCCCGCAGACGTTGTCGCCGTGGTCGGCGCCGGTCCGATCGGCCTGGCGGCCACGCTCACGGCGCGGCTCTACAGCCCGCGGCACATCGTGGCCATCGACCTGGCCGACAGCCGGCTCGAGATGGCGAAGCAGTTCGGCGCGGACGAGACCATCAACTCCGGTCGAGAGGATGTCGTCGCTCGTGTCAACGCCCTCACCGACGACCTTGGTGCGGATGTCGTGATCGAGGCGGTAGGCGTCCCGGAGACGTTCGAGCTCTGCACACGGCTCGTCCGGCCCGGGGGTCACGTCGCGAACATCGGCGTCCACGGCAAGCCGGCGTCGCTCGCCCTGGATGCGTTGTGGGCCAAGGACGTGACGATCACGACCGGCCTCGTCGACACCTACAGCACGCCGACGCTTCTGCGCATGGTGGCGTCAGGACAGCTCTCGACGAGGCCGTTCGCCACGCACCACTTCCCGATGGCGGACTTCGAGAAGGCCTATGAGACGTTCGCCAACGCGGGGACGGAGCACGCGCTCAAGGTCGTGATCACGAAGTAAGCCGTCGGGACAGAGGCCCGCGCGAGGATCACTTCGTGCGGGCCTTCGCCCACCCGGCGAGCCGCCAGCCGGACTCCATCGCGAAGCCGGCCAGCGTCACGGCGCCGACGGCGGCGAGCAGGAGCAGCAGCCCGGGCAGTGAGAGCGCGAAGAAGCGGCGGAAGCCGGGCACCGCGAGCACCACGACGAAGGCCGCTGCCATCGTCGGAACGAGCCAGGCGGACCGCTCCTTGCCCTGCCGGGCGATGATGGCCAGCACCCACAGGGCGATGGCCGACAAGGCGATCGTGCAGGTCGTGCGGGCTTGTTGCAGGGACGTCCCCGGCTGCTCGCGAGCGGCGAGGTAGGTCAGGTACGTCGCCGCCGCTGCGACGACTCCGGTGGGGATCGCGAACCGTGCGACCCGCGCGACGAAGTGCGGACGCGCACGACGCGAGTTGCGGGCGAGCGCAAGCACGAACGCGGGGATGCCGATGGTCAGCGTGCTCACCAGCGTCAGATGACGTGGAAGGAACGGGAAGGGCAGCCGCGCGATCCCGACCGTGATGGCGAGCACCGTGGCGTAGACGGTCTTCGTCAGGAACAGATTGGCGACCCGCTCCATGTTGGCGATGACGCGGCGTCCCTCACCGATGATCGCGGGAACGGCCGTGAAGGCGCTGTCGAGGAGCACGAGCTGGGCGACCGCGCGGGTCGCGGCGGAGCCCGCGCCCATCGCGATGCCGACGTCGGCCGCCTTGAGCGCGAGGACGTCGTTGACCCCGTCCCCGGTCATCGCCACGACGTGACCGCGCGACTGCAGCGATCGCACGATGCCCTGCTTCTGTTCCGGGGTGACCCGGCCGAACACGGACGTCGCGTCGATCACGCTCGCGGCTGCCGGGTCGTCCACGTCGAGCTTGCGCGCGTCGGTCGGCGTGCCGACATCGAGCCCGACCTCACGGGCAATCCGCCCGACGGTCTCCGGGTGGTCGCCGGAGATGACCCGCACGGTGACGCCCTGACCGCGCAGGTAGGCGAGCGTCGTGGCGGCATCGGGACGAATCTGGTCGCGTAGCGCGAGCAGGGCGACTGCTTGGCGTTCACCGGTGCCGCCGCCGTGAGAGCCGCCGGCCCTGGCCGCAAGCAGCACGCGCGCTCCGTCCGCGGCGAGCTCGTCGGTCAGGCGGCGTACCTGCGGATCCGATGTCAGCACGTCCGGAGCGCCGAGGAGCCACTGCCCGTGCCCGGCGAAGTCCGCACCGCTCCACTTGTTCGCGGAGGTGAACGGGAACGACTCGTCCGCGACCCAGTCGACGGCGGGATAGGCCTCGGCGAGGGCCGCGGCAGTGGCATTCGGATGCGGCTCGAGCCGGGCGAGCGCGCCCAGTGCGGCGTCGAGCTCGCCGGTGTCCGACAGGGGGACCACGCGGCTGAGCTGCAACCGTCCGCTGGTGAGTGTGCCGGTCTTGTCGATGCACAGCGTGTCGACCCGCGCGAGACCCTCGATCGAGGCCAGCTCGCGGGCGAGCACCCGGCGCCGGGCGAGTCTCAGTGCGCCGACGGCGAACGCCACGCTGGTCAGCAGGATGAGGCCCTCGGGCACCATCGTCACGGTGCCGGCGACGGAGGCGCGCAACGCGTCCGCCAGGTTGTTGGCGCGGCTCAGTTGGCTCCAGAACAGCAGCACTGCCGTCGGGACCAGCACCCAGGTGATGGCCCTCAGGATCCCGTTGATGCCGTCCCGCAGCTCACTCGTGGCCAGCGAGAACTCACGCGCGCTCTGCGAGAGCCCGGCGGCGTAGGACTGCTCGCCGACCGCCGTGACGACGTAGCTCGCCCAGCCGCCGACGACGAAGCTGCCCGAGAGGACCTGCCCACCCTGTGCCTTCTCGACGGCGTCGGACTCGCCGGTGAGCAGCGACTCGTCCACCTGCAACGAGCGCGACTCGACGATGTCACCGTCGACGACGACCTGGTCACCCGACGTCAGCTCGACGAGATCGCCGACGACGACGTCCTCCGCCGGCACCGACACCGGCTCGCCGTCGCGGACCACCGTCGCTCGTGGTGCTGTCACGAGCGCGAGCCGGTCGAGCGCGCGCTTGGCGCGGAGCTCCTGAACGATGCCGACGAGGGTGTTGCCCAGCAGGGCCAGGCCGAACAACGCGTCCTGCATCGGTCCGACGATCAGGATGACCACGAGCAGCGAACCGAGCAGAGCGTTGAACCGCGTGAAGACGTTGGTGCGCAGAATCAGGCTGAGGGGGCGGCTGGTCGGCGGTGTGTAGTCGTTGCCGAGACCTTCACGACGGCGTTCGCCGGCCTGCGCAGTTGTCAGCCCCCGCGCCGGGCTCGGTGCGAGGGCCGGCTGAGTCTGCCGAACGGTCATGGCGCGTGGCGATGATGAACGTGGTCACTGATCCACGAGACCAGCAGTGCGATCAGGAGCGTCCAGACCACGACCGCGGCAAGCGTGCTGAGGACTATGCGCACGACCATCCAGTCCGAGTGCATCTCACGCCCCACCTTCGTCGATCTCACGGTCGCGTGCCCAGGTCCGGACCGATAGGGGCGAAAGACCCTGGGCGTGGGTGGCCCGCGCCGGTTCACTCGAGGTGTGACCACGCAGCTGAAGGACGGCCGGACCGTGACGCTGCGCCCGCTCGGGCGTCACGACGCGAAGGCGCTGCTCGCGGCCATGCGCCGCGCCGACCCGATGGACCTGCGTCGCCGGTTCCTCGGCACTCCGCCGCCGCCGTCGTACCTCGTCAACCAGCTCCGGCGCGCGGACGGCGTGCACGACCTCGTCCTCGGTGCTTTCGACGACAACGGCCGGCTGGTCGGGGTCGCGCAGTTCGACCGGCCGGACGACAAGCCGTCCGCTGAGGTCGCGATCGAGGTCGCCAAGGACTGGCAACGCGTCGGGCTGGGGCTTGCACTGCTCACCCGGCTCGTCGTGCTCGCCCGCAGCCGGGGAATTCGCGAGTTCACCGCCACGTACTTCGCCGACAACATTCCGATCTGCCGGCTGCTCCGGGACATCGGCCACGTCGTCACCAGCACCTACGAGTGCGGGGAAGGTCGCATGCGGCTGAGTCTCGACGAGGTCCGCGAAGCGTCGTGACGCGCGATGTCCACGGCGACGCTCGTCCCGCCCGTCGCTGACGCGGGTCTGTCGACGGCGGAGGCGCAGGCGAGGCTGCGTGACTCCGGACCCAACCGCGTCGGTCACCGGGTGCGTACGCCGCTCTGGCGACGGGTCGCTGCCCAGCTGACCGACCCGTTGATCGTGGTCCTGCTGACCGCCATCGCTCTGACACTCGCGACGGGAGACCGGACCGACGCCGTCATCATCGCGCTCGTCGTCGTCGTGAACACGGCCGTGGGCGTCGTACAGGAGCTTCGCGCCGACTCCGCGATCGAGGCATTGGCTGCACTCACCGGGCCGACGGCGAACGTGCGACGTGACGGCGTCGTGGTGACGGTCTCCGCGGAGGACGTCGTGCCGGGCGACGCGGTCCTGCTCGGTGAGGGTGACATCGTTCCTGCCGACGGGCAGTTGGTCGAGGCCGTCCGGGTGCTGGTCGACGAGTCTGCGCTCACGGGAGAGGCGGAGCCCGTCGAGAAGTCCGTGCTCTCCGCAGCGGCGATGTCGGCAGGCTGCGTCGTCATGCGCGGCCGCGGCGAGATGGTCGTGACCGCCACTGGGTGTGCCAGTGCGCTCGGCCGAATCGCCGCGCTGGTGCGTGAGCGACCGCCTCCCACCCCGCTGCAGAAGCGACTCGTCGAGCTCGGCCGGTGGCTGGCCGCGGGAGCGGCTGCGCTGTCCATCGTCGTCTTCGCGGCCGGTCTCGCGCGCGGGCAGGGCCTCGAGCTGATGGCGGTGACGGCGGTGAGTCTCGTCGTCGCTGCCGTTCCCGAGTCGCTGCCTGCGGTCGTGACGCTCGCTCTTGCGCTCGGCGCACGGCGGATGGCCGCGCACCACGCGATCGTCCGGCGGCTCCCGGCCGTCGAGACGCTCGGGTCGGTCACCGTCGTCGCGACCGACAAGACCGGCACGCTCACCCACGGGCGCATGGCCGTCGCCGCGCTGTGGACCCCGGCCCGCGGTCTCATCGATGTCGCCGACGAGTCGGCGTCGGACGAGTGGGAGCCGAGCGAGTCGGCGTTGCTGCGGGCGGCGGCGCTGTGCAATGACGCCCGGTTGACGCCCGCACAGGGTCCGGCTCACACGTGGGCCGGCTCCGGTGATCCGACGGAGACCGCGCTGCTCCGGACCGCCGCGCGGGCCGGTTGGCATCGGGAGCTGCTCGAGGAGTCCGCGCCCAGGCTGGCGGAGTGGCCGTTCGAGAGCTCACGACGCCGGATGACGACCGTTCATGCGCAGCCGGGGGAGCCGCTTGCCGTCACCAAGGGCGCACCTGACGTCGTGCTGTCCGAGTCGCAGCTCGTCGACGACGCCGCCGTGGTCGTGCGGGCAGGCGACGTTGCCGCGAGCATGGCGCGCGACGGCTTCCGCGTTCTCGCCATCGCCGCCGGAGCGATCGACACCAGCGTTCCCGACGTGGACCCCGATCGGCTGTCGCTCCGGCTGCTGGGGTTGGTCGCGCTGGCCGACCCGGTCCGCGCCACGGCCGCCGAGACCGTCACGGCGTTCCGAGATGCGGGCATCGCGCCGATCGTCATCACCGGTGACGACGCTCGTACGGCGACAGCGGTGGCTCGGCAGGCGGGGCTCGGCACAGAGCTCGGAGTCGAGCTGCACGCCCGGGCGACACCCGCGGACAAGCTGCGCATCGTCGAGTCGCTTCAGCACCAAGGTGAGGTCGTCGCCATGACCGGCGACGGCGTCAACGACGCGCCCGCCCTGCGTCAGGCGGACATCGGCGTCGCCATGGGTCGGCGCGGCACCGAGGCGGCCCGCCAGGCCGCCGACCTCGTTCTCGCCGACGACGAACTGCGCACCCTCATCCTCGCGATCGAGGAAGGGCGGCGCGCCTACGACAACGTGCGACGGTTCCTTCTCTTCGGCCTCGCCGGTGGCGTCGCCGAGCTGGCTGTGATGGTCGTCGGGCCGTTCGTCGGCATGACGTTGCCGCTGCTGCCGGCGCAGATCCTCTGGATCAACCTGCTGACGCACGGCCTGCCCGGAGTGGCGATGGGCGCGGAGCCGGCTGATCCCTCCGTGCTGCGCCGTCCGCCGCGGCCGCCACGGGAGCCCGTGCTGGGGGCCGGTCTCTGGCAACGCATCGCTGTCTGTGCGGCGGTGACGACCGCGGTCACCCTGTGCGTCGGCGCGCTCCTGCACCACAGTCACGGGGAGTGGCGAAGTGCGACGTTCCTCGCTCTCGGGATGGCTCAGCTCGGCGTCGCGGCCGGAGTCCGCGCGCGGCTCTTCACGACCAGCAACCTCCTGCTCCCGCTGGCGGTGGCCGGGTCGGTCGGGCTGCTGGTCGCCGGCATCTATGTGGCGCCGCTTCAGGAGCTGCTCGGCACCCGCGCGCTGAGCCTGCGAGAGCTTGTCGGCATCTCCTCGCTGGCCGTCGTGTCCTACGCCGTGACCCGGATCACCGCTCGCGGAGCCGCACCGACAGGCAGGTGACGCAGCCCTCCAGCTTCTGGAACTCACCGATGTCCACGCGCACGACGTCGTAGCCGAGGCTCTGCACGAGATCAGCGCTGCGCGGGCAGTCGGCAGCCATCAGCACGCGTTCGCGGTCGAGGATGACGACGTGCGCTCCGGACTCCTCCGGCATGGAGCGGTAGCGCGGGAAGATCCTGGTGTCGTCGACCAGCGGGTCGAAGCCGATGACGGTGCCGTCCGGCAGCGCGGTCACGGCCGACTTGAGGTGCAACACCTTCGTGACCGGCAGCGCGACGACCCTGAAGCCCGACGGTTCGGTCAGCCGGCGCAGCTGCCGTACCCCGTCCGCGTTGGTGCGGCCGCCCAGGCCGACGTAGACGTCGCGGCCGACCTTGAGTACGTCGCCACCGTCGAGCGTGCCGGGTGGCTCGATGTATGCCGCTTCGACACCGAGAGCGTCGAGCACGGCGGGAACAGCGTCGATCTCCGGACGGCGTGCGGCCGCGCCTGGCCTGGTGATCACGGCCAGCGTGCCGAACATGACGACCGTGTCCTCCACGAAGACGCTGTCCGGGCAGTCCTCGGCGGGTGGGACGTCGATCGTCTTCCATCCGGACGACGTCAGCGCGGAGACGTAGGCGAACCACTGCTTCTCGGCCAATGCGTAGTCGACGGGCTGCCGCTCGATGTGGGTGACGATGCCTGCGGCCAAGCGGGGCGACGGCCGCCGGACGAGTGCCTCAGGCACCCGGCGACTTCGCGTTGGCCTCGAAGATGCTGCTGCGAATCGTCGTGATCACGGAGTCCAGGCGGTCGGTCTCGGCCTGCAGCTGGCTGCGCAGCTCCGGATCCGGCAGCCGTCCGGCGATGCTCTGCAACGCCAGGCCGGCGGCGAACAGGCGCGACACGACCTGGTCGTTCATCTCCTCTGCGATCGCGTCGCGCTGTTGCAGCAGCTCGACGAGCTGGCTGTTGTGCCGGGCCGTCACCTGGCCGAGGGCGGCGCCGGCGTGCTCGGCGAGCAGCCGAGCGCTGTCCTGCTCGCTCGGCTCGAAGGGCGGCCCGGCTCTTCCCCGGCACAGCCCCAGGTGGACGGCGCCCCCGGCGCCGTCGTCGAGCGAGATCGGGAGGTAGTCCCCGACGTCGACGCCGTGCGCCCGCAGGTCGGCGACCACCGCGTTCGGCGACGGATCGCGCACGAGCATGTCGCGCACTGCGCCCGCGTCTCCGCCGTCCGCAGCCGCGACCCGCCACGAGCCGCCGGCAGACCTCCCGACGACGACGCAGAGGTCGGCACCCGCCACGCGACGCATTTGGTCGGCGATGACCGCGGACGGATTGGCCGACTCCTCGACGCGACGGCTGAGCTCGGCTGCCGCGGACAGGGCACGATGTCTCGCTCTCTCGTCGGCGTAGAGCTGTGCGTGGTCGATCGCTACGGCCGCGGCGCCGGCGAGTGCGACGAGCAGTTCCTCGTCCTCACCGGTGAAGGATCGACCGCCCGACTTCTCCGTCAGGTAGATGTTGCCGAAGACGCGGTCGCGGACGCGGATCGGCACGCCCAGGAACGAGCGCATAGGCGGATGCGATGCGGGAAAGCCGACAGCCTCTGGGTGGGTCTGCAGGTCCTCGAGGCGCAGTGGTCGCGGATCGGAGATGAGCAGGCCCAGGATCCCGCCGCCGGTCGGGAGGTGGCCGATCTCCTCGGACCTCTCGTCCGCGATGCCGATGTGGATGAACTCCTCGAGCCCGCCGTCCGCGCCTACGACGCCGATGGCGCCGTACTCCGCCCCGATCAGCTGACACGCGGACTCGACGATCCGGCGCAGCAGGTGCGGCAGGCTCAGGTCCTCGGAGACGGCCTGGGTCGCCGACAGGAGAGCGCGCAGCCGCCCCTGTGTCTCGAGGACGTCCTGCGCCCGCTCGATCAGCTGCGTCAGGAGCTCGTCGAGCTCGAGACGGGCGATCTGCGGAAAAACCATCTGCGACCGCGGTTGCGGAAGCTGGGACTGATCCGGCGAGAAGTCTGACTTGTCCACCTTGCACCCCCGACATCCGGTGCTCCTTCCCATGATCCACCAGTTGCCGGAGACGGGCTGCCGAACGGCCGAATTCGCCAGGACCTAAGCCTCTGGGCGCGCCCGTAGGCGTAGAGGAACGTCGGGGTGGAGGTGCGCCGTGACCGTCTCGAGCACGACCAAAAGCGAGCTCGCCACGAGCTACTCGCAGGTGGTTCTTCCCGTCGACTTCTCACCGCAGAGCTGGCGAGCCCTCGCTCTCGCCACCCGCCTGGCACATGCCTTCGGGGTCCCGCGGCACGTGATGCACGTGGACACGTCGTCGCCCTGGCTGGACGAGGGTGCGCACGCCATGGTCGTGGGCAACGGGCCGGCCGGTGGTCGTGTGAAGGTCGACGTCGTCGCGGCCCGCAAGCCTGCCGACGGCATCGTCGGCATGCTCGACCAGGAGCGCTCACTGCTCGTGATGTCGACCCGCGGCCACAACGCCGCGGCCGAGCTGGTGACCGGTAGCACCGCCGACGACGTCCTTCGGCGATGGACCGGCCCGCTGCTGCTGGTCGGTCCGCGCTACAAGGTCTCGGCGATCCCGTTCCGCCGTATCGTGCTCTGCCTCGACCCTGAGTTCTCGGGGATGCCCACGGCGCTTGCCGAGGACGTTCACGCACTTGCTGCGGCGTTCGACATGCCGATCGAGGTGCTCTCGGTCATGGACCGCGGCCCGGAGGCGGACTTCAACTCGATCCTGCGCCAGAACCTCCGGCTGGAGGAGGCGACCGAGTCGCTGGCCCACGACGAACGCGTCGCGAAGCTGATCCGGCTGACCGGCACGCATCCGGCGCACGACATCACGCAGTACGTCGACGCGAAGCACGGCACGATCGTCGCCCTGACGACGCATGCCCGGCCGCCGATGGCGCGCGTCCTTTTCGGCAGCACCGCACTCGCAGTGCTCAGGCACGCGACGAGCCCCATGCTCGTCCGTCGATTTCCCACGAGGTGAGAGCAATGACGGTCCTGGGGACCAGAACTCCTGACGTCGCACAACGACAGCGCGAGGTCGCGTCGCGGCTCGGGCTGCCGTCCGCCACCGCACTTGTCATCGGCAGCATCATCGGCACCGGCGTCTTCACGATGCCGGCGGTGATGGCGGGCGCAGGCACCAGCTCCATCCTGACCCTGTTGACGGTGTCGGTCGGCGCGGTGCTCCTGGGTGTCCTGTTCGGTCAGCTGACCAAGCGGATCCCGAACGCGGAGGGTGGCGTCTACGCCTACGCGCGGCATGAGTTCGGCGACTTCGCCGGTTACCTGACGGCGTGGTGCTACTGGATCACCGCGTGGGCCGGCAACGCGGCCATCGTCGCGTCGTGGGTGCTGTACGTCGAGTCGCTGTTCGGCATCAACAACCCGAGCGGATGGACCAACTTCGGCATCGCCATGACCGGCCTCTGGATCCCGGCCGCGATCAACCTGTTCGGTGTCCACCGCATGGCGATCTTCCAGAACATCACCGTGGTCCTGAAGTTCCTGCCGCTGCTGCTCGTCGGCACGGTCGGGTGGTTCTTCGTGAAGAGCGGCAACTTCGGTCCGTTCAACGCGACCGGCGGCAGCCTCTACAGCGGCATCTCGATCGCCGCAGGTGTTGCGCTCTTCTCGTTCATCGGTGTCGAGTGTGCGGCGATCGCCGCGGGCCGAGTTCGTGACCCGCGTCGCAACGTCGGGCGAGCCTCGGTCATCGGCACTGCCCTCAGCGCACTGCTCTACATCACCGTCACTGCCGCGGTAATGGGTCTCGAGCCGCACGGCAAGCTCGTCAACGACGGCGCACCGTTCGTCGCGGCGTTCCACACGATGTTCGGCGAGGCCTGGATCGTCGGCAAGATCGTGGCGGCCACTGCCGTCATCTCCGGCATCGGCGCCTTGAACGGCTGGACCCTCGTCACGGCTGAGATGCCGTACGCCGCCGCGCGCCACGACCTGTTCCCGCGAGCGTTCCTGCGCCGGAACAGCCGCGATGCGCTGACCGTCGGCATCGTCTTCTCCACGGCAGTCGCATCAGCGTTGATGGCCTACAGCTACAGCGGTCTGTCGAGCGGTCTGACGGTGTTCACCTACCTGGTCACTCTCTCCGTGGTGACGGTGGCGCTGCCCTACTTCATCTCGGCGTGCGCGCAGCTGGCGTATCTCGTCTCGCGCCGTCGCCGGGTGCAGGGCTGGCTGCTGGTCCGTGACCTGTCGGTCGCCGGGCTGTCGATCCTGTTCTCCCTCTGGGTCACCGCTGCTGCCGGTTACCAGGCCGTCTACCAGGCGATGGTTCTCGTTCTCCTCGGCATTCCGGTCTACGCCTTCCTGAAGGCGCGCAAGGAACGTGAAGGCACCGCGCCCGAGCCGGTGGACGTCACCGATGCGACCGCAGAGGCCGGGTTCGAGGCGGTGTCGGTCTGATGACGATGCCGGTCCCTGCGCGGTACGGCGTTCACTCCGAGGTCGGGACGCTGCGGCGAGTGATCCTGCACCGTCCCGACCTCGAGCTACAACGGCTGACCCCGTCCAACGTCGACGAGCTGCTGTTCGACGAGATCCTCTGGGTCAAGCGCGCTCGGCAGGAGCACGACGCGTTCGCTGACACCCTTCGCGCCGCCGGTGTCGACGTACTGCTGTTCGGTGATCTTCTGGCGGAGACGCTCAAGATCGACGCGGCTCTGGACTGGGTGCTCGACCGCGTCGCGACCGACCGGATCCTCGGGCCGACGCTGGTGGAGCCGGTACGCGACTACCTCCGTTCGCTCGATCCCGACTCGCTTGCCCGGCACCTCGTCGGTGGCCTCACGCGTGCGGAGCTCGGCGAGGAGGTCCCGAGCCTGCGCCTGGCCACTCTGCGCTCCGGCGGGTTCGTCCTTCCGCCGTTGCCCAGCCACATGTTCACCCGCGACACGTCGTGCTGGATCTACGGCGGTGTGTCGTTCAACCCGATGGCCAAGCCGGCGCGCGCCCGGGAGACCGTCCACGCGCAGGCCATCTACCGGTTCCACCCGATGTTCGCCGACGAGCCGTTCCCCGTCTGGTACGGCGGGGACTTCGGGGACAGCGCCCCGGCAACGCTCGAGGGTGGTGACGTGCTCGTCGTCGGCAACGGCGCGGTGATGATCGGGATGGGCGAGCGCACGGCTCCGCAGACCGTGGAGATCCTCGCGAAGCGGCTGTTCGCGTCGGGCGCGGCTCACCGCGTGCTCGCCGTCGAGCTGCCGAAGCAGCGCGCGTTCATGCACCTCGACACTGTGCTGACGATGGTCGATCGGGATGCCTTCGTGGCTTATCCCGTCGCTGAGTCGCTGCGCGTCTGGTCGCTGACTTCCGGCGTGGCCGACGACCTGGAGGTCGTTCGGGAGCAGGGCGTCTTCTCCGCGGTGGCCGACGCTCTCGGTCGCTCCGACGTTCGGGTGTTCACGACCGGCGGAGACAGTGTCGAGGCCGAGCGCGAGCAGTGGGACGACGGCAACAACGTCCTCGCGGTCGCGCCGGGCGTCGTCGTCGCCTACGAGCGCAACGCAGACACCAACACCAAGTTGCGGCGGGGCGGCATCGAGGTCATCACGGTCGCCGGCAGCGAGCTCGGCCGCGGACGTGGTGGTCCGCGATGCATGTCGTGTCCGATCCTGCGTGACGCGGTGCTGTGATGGACGGCGGACCGATCCTCGTTGCCACCGATGTCACGAAGGTCTATCGGACGGGCGAAGTCGCGGTGGAGGCGCTCAAACAGCTGACCCTCGCCGTCGAGCCGGGAGAGCTCGTCGCCGTGATGGGGCCGAGCGGCTCCGGCAAGACGACGTTGCTCAACTGCCTGTCCGGCCTGGACGACATCGACTCCGGCCACGTCGTCGTCCAGGGACGTGACCTGTTCGCCATGAGGGACGCCGACCGGACCGAGCACCGCGCCAAGACGATGGGGTTCATCTTCCAGGCGTTCAACCTCATCCCGGTCTTCAGCGCCGCCGAGAACGTGGAGCTGCCACTGCTGCTCGTGGGCACGCCGCCGGCAGCGTCGCGTGCCCGCGCGCTCGCCATGCTCGACCGCGTCGGGCTGGGCCACCGGGTCAACCACCGACCGGCCGAGATGTCCGGCGGTGAGCAGCAACGCGTGACGATCGCCCGCGCACTCGTCGGCCGGCCGGCGATCGTGTGGGCGGACGAGCCGACCGGCAACCTCGACTCCACGATGGCGGCCGAGATCATGGACCTGCTCTGCGAGCTCAACGAGCACGAGGGGCAGACGATCGTTCTTGTCACCCACGACTCGACCATCGGCGAACGGGCCGGCCGAATCATCCGGATGCGTGACGGCCGGTTGGTCGACGACAGCACGCGATCCGACCACTTCGCGGGCGCGACTCTGGTCAGGTGAGGCATGTATCCCGAGCTGACCGTGCCGCTCGTCGGAATCCTGCTCGCCGTCCTCGCCCTCCTGGCGTGGCCTGCGCTGCGGTGGCCGGTCGTCCGTCGCCTCGCCGTTCGGCAGGTCGCCCGCCGGCGCGCCGAGGGACTGCTCGTGATGGCCGGCGCGAGCCTCGGTGCCGCCATCATCGTGGGCTCGCTGGTCGTCGGCGACACGCTCGGCTTCTCCGTGCGGCAGGTCGCCTATCGCACCCTGGGCAATGTCGACGAACGGGTTGTCAGCACGGATGGCCAGGCAGGAGCCATCGTGGCCGGCCGTTTGCAGCCGCTGACCGGTTCACCGGACGTCGACGGCGTCCTGACGGCCCGCGTTCAGCAAGTGGCGGCGACAGCGAACACCGCCAAGGGCGTCATCGCCGAACCACGGGTGCTGGCCTGGGACGTCGACTTCTCGACCGCGTACGCGTTCGGTGGGGTGGCTGCTCCCTCCGGGCTGTCCGGTCCGCCTCCCCGCGCCGGGCAGGTGGTCGTGAACCGACCGCTCGCGGACGCGCTGAGCCTGCGCGCGGGCTCGCCCCTGACCGTCTACGTATCGGGCGTCCAGCAGCAGGTTCGCGTCGCGCGCGTCATTCCTGAGAGCGGCCTCGCCGGCACCGGGTTCGGTGCCACGCAGAACCGCAACCTCTTCCTGCCCCCAGGTGCACTGGCCAGGGCCGACAGCTCGGTCGACGGCACGCGGTGGGTGACCTTCGTGTCCAACCGCGGCGGTGTGCAGTCGGGTGACGAGCTGACCGCACAGGTCAGCCGGCAGATCCGCGCCGCTCTGGGTGTCGTGAGTCCGCGAACGCTGGTGGAGACACCGAAGCATGACGTGTTGCGGTCCGCGAAGAAGACCGGCGACAGCCTCGGCGCGTTGTTCCTGATGATCGGCAGCTTCAGCATCATCGCCGGTGCTCTGCTGCTGATGAACATCTTCGTGATGCTGGGGGAGGAGCGGAAGTCACAGCTGGGAATGCTGCGGGCGGCCGGACTGAAACGCAGCCATCTGGTCGCCGCCTTTTCCCTGGAGGGCGCCGTCTATGCCGCGGCCGCAGCATTCCTGGGCATTGGGCTGGGCGTCGCTCTCGGCAGAGGCGTGGCGTACGTCGCTGCGCGCATCTTCGGCACCTGGTCCCAGGACGGGTCGGGCCTCGATGTCACGTTCTCGGTCTCCGCGACGAGCATCATCAACGGCGTTGCTCTCGGCCTGCTGATCGCGCTGCTCACGGTCATCGCGACCAGCCTGCGCATCAGCCGGTTCAACATCATCGCCGCGATTCGCGACCTGCCGTCGACGGGAGCTCAGCGGTCGAAGCGGCGCAACGTCGTCGTGAGCACGAGCCTCGCCGTCCTGTTCCTCGCCATGGCGGTGCCGTCGGTTGCCACCAGCAACCCGAACGGGACGTTCCTCTTCCCCGCGCTTGCGCTCCTCTGCGCCGCGCCGCTTCTCTCCGGTGTGATCGGCCGCAGGTGGGCCTACTCGGCGCTGGCGTTCGCCGTGCTGGTGTGGACACTGCTCGTCAACCTCGTCCGGCCGGGCGTCTACGACACCCCCTCGATGTCGCTCTACGTCGTCATGGGGACTCTGCTCGCACTGTCCGCGGTGCTTGTCGTCAGCGAGAACCAGAGCATCGTGCTTCGTCCCGTGCATCGCCTGCTCGGGCGCTCCACGGAAGGCGCGCTGTCCACGCGGCTCGCGCTGGCCTATCCGGTGGCGAAACGCTTCCGCACCGGTGCGACCCTCGTGATGTACACGCTGGTCTTCCTGGTTCTCGTCCTCATCAGCCAGATCGGCGCCGTGTTGGCTCACAGCGTCGACTCGCAGGTGGCCAGCTCGACGTCGCGCTACGACGTCCGCCTCGACTTCCGGCCGAGCGATCGGATGCTCGGCTCCCTTCGCAACGGAGCGCTCGCCGACCAGATCACCAGGGTGACGCCGATGACGTCCGCGCGTGCAGCGGCGATCGACCCCGGACATCGCACCACCGAACTGATCGAGACTCTTGCCGTGGGTGTGCCCGCAGGCTCGGTGTCGCGGATGCAGTTCCAGAAGCGGCTGGCGCCGTACACCACGGACGCCCAGGTATGGAGGGCACTGGCGCGGGACTCGAGGTACGTCGTCCTGGACGCCTTCTTCGGCGCCACCGGGGGACCGCCCGGGGAGTGGTACGTGCCGGGCGACGAGTTCGTCCTCATCGACCCCCTGTCCGGGCGACGCGAGACGAAGACCATCGTCGGCGTCCTACGGAACTCGACGATCTTCTACTCGCCGATCACGCCGACTGCGCTTCCCGTCGTGATGAACGAGACGGCGGTCCAGTCGTTCTTCCGCGGCCGCGCTCTGGTCTCGAGTGCGCTCGTCTCGGCAAGACCTGGTGTCGCGCCTGCGACGCTGGCCGCACGCCTTCAGGGCTCCTACCTGTCGTCCAGCCTCGTCGCGACACCCGTGGCCGCGACGATCCGGCGCATGTTCGACGCCAACGTGGCCTTCTTCCGGCTCATGGACGGGTTCCTCGCCCTCGGCCTGCTGATCGGCATCTGCGGTCTCGGCGTCGTCATGGTGAGAGCTGTCCGGGAACGCCGCCGCACGATCGGCGTCCTGCGCGCTCTCGGCTTCCGCACCAGCACCGTGCAGCGCTCGTTCCTCATCGAGAGCGGGTTCGTCGCGTTCGAGGGTGTGGTGCTGGGCGGGATCCTCGGCATCGTGACGACCTGGCTGATGTACCAGAGGAGTGCGATGTTCGCTGATCTGCAGACGGGCTTTCCGGTCCTCTGGGGAACGGTCACCGTGCTGGGCCTGGTGACGATCGTGATGTCGCTGGTCGCGACGGTAGGGCCGGCCCGGCGCGCGGCGCACATCCTGCCGGCTCTGGCGACCCGGGTGACCGACTGATCGCGGGTCTCAGGCGAGGTCGCGGCGGCTCAGCTTGTGTGCAGCCACCCCGAACAGCAGCAGGCCCGCGGCGACGAGGACACCGCCGTTGGCCCACTGGAGGTGCTGCGCAGCGTCGACCGGCGCGTAGTAGCCGAACGGGTTGATCCAGCGCACGAACGACAGCGGCGACCACAGCAGGCCGACGAGGTTGACGACGTAGGACCCTGCCGTCACACCGACGGTCGCACCGAAGGCCGCACCCCTGGTGCGGGCATGGGCCGAGGCCGCGAACGCGACGCCGGCGATGAAGACGGCGAGCGAGCAGAACTGCACCGATGCGCGCACCGGCACAGCGAGCGACACCTTCGACAGATCACCCGAGAGCTGGCTGCCGATCAACGCGCCGACCAGCGCGCCCGCGACGACCCCCAGCTGTGCACACGCCCATTCGGCCACTCGCGCTCCGAGCACGGCCGTCGCTCTCACGGGTGCGGTGAAGATCAGCTCCGACCGTCCCGTCTCGATGTCGGTGGCGATCGCGGCGACGCCGGTGGTGATGGCGACGCTGAGCGAAAGCACCAGGAACAGCGGATGGCCGAACCCGAAAGCGAGAAAGTGCGGGGGGCTGAACACGTCGCCGGACGACGAGCCGGAGAACGCCGAGAACAACCGAGGTGTCTTGCCGGCTCCGAAGGTGTTGGCGAAACCAGCCGCGCCTCCGTAGGCGCTGTAGGTGCCGGAGAGCGCGATGAGCAGGACGAAGCAGCCGCCTGCGAGCGCGGCGAGGCTCCGCCAGCGGTTGCGGAGGTCGGCCCGGATGAGAGCGGTCACGACGCGACCGCCCCCGAGTAGAGAGCGAGTACGACGTCCTCCAGCGACGCCGGCACGACCGTCAGGTCGACGACCTCCGGGTCGGCCAGCAGCGCTCGCAGGACCTCCGGCTGGTCCGCCGCGAGCCGGCCGACGGCGGTCGCGCCGTCGACGTACCCGTCGGACAGGCCCGACGGCACCCGGCCGGGTGGCCGGCTGTAGGTGACCGTCACGACCCGCGGGGCATCCGCGCGCAGCTCGTCGACGGTGGCCTCCTTCAGAAGTGCGCCGTCACGCACCAGCAGGACGGAGTCGCACACCGACTCGACCTCTGCAAGCACATGCGACGACAGGAAGACCGTTGCGCCGTCGGCCGCCATGCCGCGGACGAGGGCGCAGAAAGAGCGGTGCGCGATCGGGTCGAGACGGTTGGCCGGTTCGTCGAGGACGACGAGGGCGGGACGATGCTGCACCGCGGCGATGATGGCCAGCTTCTGGCGCATTCCCGAGCTGTAGCCACGGACCGGTCGCTCCAGGTCGGCCGCGTCGAGGTCGAGGGCTCGCGTCGCCTGCTCTCGCGTCGCGTGATGTGCGCCGCCACGCAGGTGTGCCAACAGGTCGAGGTTGTCGCGGCCGGTCAGGTTCGGCAGAAACGATGGATCGGCGGGCATGTAGCCGAGCGACCGGCGCGCATCGGGGTCGCGCGCGTCGACGCCGAAGAGCTGTACGCGCCCGCTCGTCGGCCGGAGCAGGCCGCCCACCATGCGCAGGGTGGTCGACTTGCCTGCGCCGTTCGGACCGAGGAATCCGGTGATGGTGCCAGGCCGCAGCGAGAACGTCAGGTCGGCCACGGCGGTCACCGCTCCGAACCGCTTCGTCACGTGCTCCACATGGATCGGTGCATCGCCGGCCGGCGTCGTCGCGGTGCGCATACGTCGAAGGTTGCCATCAGGAAGCGGTGGGTTCGAGGACTTTCGGCTCTGTCCCTGAAGGACCGTCAGCGCGCACTCTGAAGACATGGCGGAAGTCGTTCTCGCCCGACCGTGAGGAGGGACTGCCATGACGCCCAGCAAGTTCGCCATCCCTCTGCCGACGACGGACGCGAAGTGGGCCGTCGGCCAAGCGTGCCTCGCACCGTCCGTGCTCAACACGCAGCCATGGCGGTTCACGTGGGACGGCTCTGCCTATGAGCTCTACGCCGACACGTCCCGTGGCCTGACGGCCGCCGACCCTGACGGCCGTGAGCTGGTCATCAGCTGCGGTGCAGCCTTGTTCAACCTGCGGGTCGCTCTGCGCAAGCTCGGCTACGACGCGCGAGTCGAGGTGCTGCCCGCCGCCGGCAACCCCAGGCTCCTGGCACGGATCACGCCGACGGAGTCGGACCCCGCGAATCCGGAGGAGCGGCGGATGTTCGCCGCCATGGGTCGCCGGCACACGCACCGAGGTGCCTTCGACGACCAGGTCCTCACTCCGAAGATCGCTGTCTACATGCAACGTGCCGCGGAGCTCGAGGGCGGTCAGCTGATCTTCGTCGCCGACCCCGGACAGCGTCGGCGTGTCCTGTCGCTGGCCCGGGCGGCCGAGCGCGCGCTCGCCAACGACCCCGACGTGCAGGCGGAGCTGACCGAATGGACGCCGCCGCCGGGCAGCCGGCGCAAGGACGGCGTTCCTGTGACGGCGTACACGGCGGAGCCTCTGGTGGGCGTCGACGACCTGGCGCCGCGTGACTTCGACGCCGGCCGCGGCTACGGCGCCGGCGAAGGCATGGTCAACACACCGGGTCTCATCGCGGTGGTCGTCACCGACACCGACCTGGAGCACGACTGGGTCGCGGCGGGGCAGGCTCTCGAACGCGTGCTGATCTGCGCGGCCGAGCACGACGTCTACGCCGCGATGCACTCGCAGATCACCGAAGTGCCCCACCTGCGCAGTGAGCTGCGGCGCGAGCTGTGCGTTCCCGGATACCCGCACATCCTGCTGCGCTTCGGTTACGCGGAGGACGACCACCACACTCCGCGGCGTCCGGTCGAGGACGTGCTCGAGCTTCCCTGACAAGGGCGGCAGAGGGGACTTTCGCCCCTGCCGCGGTCAGGCAGGCGGCGAAAGGCTCGCGGTAGGAGGTGGCAGCGATGACCGAGGAAACCTGGGACGTCGACCAGGCAGTCACGCGCGGGCCGTGGGACGAAGCGCTCGAAGGGCGTCGTGCGTTCGCACGCTACGGCGTCACCGAACGCGAGGAGATCGCGGGTGAGCCACTCGAGGTCGCTCTCGCGCAGGAGGAGCCGGACACCGCCCCGTTCACCGGCACCGACGACCAATGGGTCCTGGTCGAGTCGGAGGAGACGACCGACCGGCCCTGGCACAGCAGTGAGGACGGGCCGGAGACAGCGGCTCTCCACGTCGTCACGACCGGCGGGTGGTTTGTCGAGGAGGAGTCATGAACACATTGCGATCAGAGATCGTCGTCGGCATCGACGGATCCGCATCGAGCAAGGCCGCGCTGAGCTGGGCAGAGGAATACGCGCAGGGCATCGACGGCTCCTTGACGTTGGTCACCGTCTGGCACTGGCCCACGTCCTACGGCGCGCCACTCGCCTATGAAGGCTTCGACCCCCAGCAGGACGCACGCAGGACCGTCGACGCGGCCAAGGCCGAGCTCAGCCTCCCCGCGAACCGCATCCGCACACTGGTGGCGGAAGGGCACCCCGGCAGGGTGCTCACGGACGCATCCAGGGATGCCGTTGCTCTCGTCGTCGGCACCCGCGGTCACGGCGGCATCGTCAGCATCGGGTTGGGCTCGACGAGCACCTACTGCGTGCACCACGGACACTGCCCAGTCGTCGTGGTCAGGTGAGTGTCGGTGCCATGACCACGACCGTACGGCGCCCCGCGCGGCATCTCGGACTGGAGGAGATGCGGGTGCGAGACGTCATGACGCGCGACTTCATCCGGCTCGGGACCGAGGTCTCGTTGCTGGAGGCGTTCGGTGCGATGGTCCGGTCGGGCGTACATCACATGCCGGTGGTCCGCGCCAACGGACGCTGCCTCGCGTTGCTCGACATGACCACCGTCGTACGCCGGCTCCCGGAGGATCTGGTCGCGCAGGGCGCCGCGCCCCTCGTGGTGCCGGGTTCGATCGGGCCCCTGTCGGTGCTCGTGGACGAGCCGTTGACATCGGCTGCGGCCGCGATGCATGACGTCGGCTCGGACGCATGCTGCGCAGTGGACGCACACGGGCGCATGGTCGGTCTCCTGACGGCGCGCGACATCGTCGCCGCAGTCGGCCGCGCGGCTCCTCACTGAGGCCGATTCGTCCGGTTTGTGTGTTCATCGCCCGGCGAGCGGGAAAGGTCGTAGAGGTTGACGCCGTTCCCGACCGGGGGTCCCACGTGAGCCAGACCAGCACAGAGATCCGAACGAGCACACAGGACCGCAGCGGCGGAGTGCGGCAGTTCGCCGGCTCGGCCGACGTGCCGGTGCGACCGATGGAGTTCGAGCGGTGGGTCGCCGACCTGCCGAAGTACTTCGCCGCCGACGGCGACATCGTGATGAGCCATGTCCTGACGGTGCTCTCGTCGACCTTCCCCGAGGGGGAGAAGTTCTTCGTGCGCTCGGTCGCGGCGGTGCGTGACGAGATCACCGATCCGCAGCTGCGCAAGGACATCGAGGGCTTCATCGGCCAGGAGGAGATGCACGGTCGCGAGCACCAGGTGCTCAACGACCGTCTCGCCGAGCACGGCTACCCGACCCGCGGCATCGACAGCTACGTCCGCGGCCTCTACTGGGTGCGCGAGCGGATCCAGACCAAGAAGGTCAACCTCGCGTTCACCGCGGCGCTGGAGCACTACACGGCAACGTTGGCCGAGCTGCTGCTCACCGATGAGGAGGCACGCAGGTCGGTCGGCCAGCCGGGCGCTCGCGACATCCTCACGTGGCACGCGCTCGAGGAGTCCGAGCACAAGGCGGTGGCCTACGACGTCTACAAGGCTGTCGGCGGCGGCGAGGTCATGCGCATCTTCGTGATGTTCCTGACCGACCTGCTCTTCATCTTCGAGACCGGCGTGATGGGCGTCATCTCGCTGTTGAAGGACGGCACCACCTGGCGGCATCCGATCAAGGTGTTGCGCAGCCTGGCCCGGTTGCCGAGGCAACCGTTCGTCTCCTGGCGGGCGCTGAAGATCCTAGCGGAGTACCACAAGCCGGGCTTCCACCCGAACGACCGCGACACGACGCAGCTCATCGCCGACTGGCGACAAGCGCTGTTCGGCCGCGACGGTGAGCTGAACGACGTTCTCGCCGGCTAGCTCTTACGTGAGCTGTTGAGGTCGACCGCGGCGCGGATGAGGGCCTTGAAGGCGTTCGCGTCGACGTCCTCACCTTCGCGGATGTCGATCGCCCGCCGGGTGTTGCCGTCGAGGCTCGCGTTGAACAGCTTGGCCGGGTCGGGGAGCGAGGCACCTTTGGCGAAGGTCAGCTTGACGACCTCCTTGTAGCACTCGCCGGTGCAGATGAGCCCGTCGTGCGACCAGGTGGGGACGCCCGGGTTGGTCGCCTTCACCCACTTGATCTCCTCGACGACGTCCGGATCGGCCTGCCGGATGAGGGTGCGCATCCTGCTCAACGTCTCGCCGCGCCAGTCGTCGAAGTCTGCGATCCGCTTGTCGACCGCCGCCGCTTGCGACGCGGACGAGGAGGCCGTCTTCTTCGCCGGCATCCGTCAGGCCTGTGCGATGCGGACGAGGTTGCCGGACGGGTCGCGGAACGCGCAGTCGCGCGCACCCCAGGGCTGCGACGTGGGCTCCTGCAGGACCTCACCGGCACCGGATGCGCGGACCTTCTCGAACGTCGTGTCGAGATCGTCGGTGCGGAAGATCGCGGCCTGGAGCGCCCCCTGCGTCACGAGCCCGAGGAGCGCATCACCTTCGGCCGGCGAGCGGCCGCCGTGCGGTTGCGAGAGCACGATGTCGACGTTCTGGCCAGGTGCGCCGACGGTGACCCACCGGAATCCGTGCGCCGCGACGTCGTTGCGGACCTCGAGCCCGAGTGCGTCGCGGTAGAAGGTCAAGGCCTCGTCGGGGTCGTGCACCGAGATGAACATGGCGGAGACGCTGATATCCATGCGACGACCTTAGGTCGGCGGCTCGGGCCGGCGCTTCTCCGATCCTGCTCGCTGCGGCGCCTCGGTCAGGCGCTGACGGGCTTCCGTCGCGGCCGCGTCCCCATCATGCTCACGCACGCGGGAACGACCTCGAGGTCGCGATGGTCGCGCGCGCGATACTGCGAAGGGGTCTCGCCCACGATCTCCGTGAACCGTGAGCTGAACGACCCGAGTGAGGTGCAGCCCACCGCGACGCAGGCGTCCGTGACCGTGACTCCTTGCCGGAGCAGTGCCTTCGCGCGCTCGATCCGCCGAGTCATGAGGTAGGAGTACGGCGTCTCGCCGTAGGCGGCGCGGAACTTGCGCGAGAAGTGTGACGGCGACATCAGCGCGGCGCGGGCCATCGCCGGCACGTCGAGCGGTTGCGCGTAGTCGCGGTCCATCAGGTCGCGCGCCCGGCGCAGGTGCGCGAGGTCGGCCAGCTCCTCCGGCGTCACGAGATCAATCTACGCGGATGGCACAACTCCCTGGCGCCGTGGACACCTATACCCAGGAGGGGTATGGTCGGCCGGTGATGGACACGATCGGTCGCAGCCTCGCCGACGGTTGGTGGATGTTCTGGGAGACGCTGTGGGCGCTCGTCCTCGGCTTCGGCCTGTCCGGCGCCGTGCAGGCCTTCGTCTCCCGCGCCGAGATGCAGCAGGCCCTCGGCGACCATCGTCCGCGGACCGTCGCCAAGGCCGGTTTCTTCGGCATGGTGTCGTCGTCGTGCAGCTATGCCGCCGCGGCGCTGGCCAAGACGTTGTTCGCCCGCGGCGCGGACTTCACGGCCGCCCAGTCGTTCATGTTCGCGTCCACCAACCTTGTCGTGGAGCTCGGCATCGTGCTGTGGCTGCTCATCGGCTGGCAGTTCGCCGCCGCGGAGTTCGTCGGTGGCTCGTTGATGGTCGTGCTGATCTGGCTCGTGCTGCCGCGCGTGGTCTCGCCGGCGGAGGCCGACCTGGCCCGACGGGGTCTCGAGTCCGCGCCAAACGACGCGGGCGGCGACGCGGGCGACCACGACCACGACCACGGGCACGAGCACGAGCCCGCCGAGCCTGCCGCACCGCGCGGGTCGTGGGGCGAGCGGCTCCGCTCGTTGGCCGGCTGGTCCGACGCCGCCGGCTACACGGTCAGCGACCTGACGATGCTGCGCAAGGAGCTGGTCATCGGCTTCGTCGTCGCAGGGTTTGCCGACGCCGCGGTCCCGACGTCGTTCTGGCGCTCGTTGTTCGTCACCGGGCACGGCTTCTGGTCGTCGCTGGAGAACGTCGTCCTCGGCCCATTCCTCGCCGTGATCAGCTTCGTGTGCTCGATCGGCAACGTGCCGCTCGCGGCGGCGCTGTGGTCGAGCGGCATCAGCTTCGGCGGTGTCGTCTCGTTCGTCTTCGCCGACCTGATCACGTTGCCGCTGCTGCTGATCTACCGGAAGTACTACGGCCTGCGGCTGACCGCGAAGCTGCTGGCGGTGTTCTGGGTCACGATGTCGCTGGCCGGGCTGGCGACCGAGTACCTCTTCAAGGCGGTGCAGATCTCGCCTCCGGCGCTGCCTCACGGGATGGTCGGCCGCGACGTGTGGGGGTTCAACTACACGACCGTCCTCGACTTCCTCGCCCTCGCAGTGTTCGCCGGCATCTACTGGCTCTACCGCAGCCGCGACCGGTTCGGTGGCGGAGCGGACTACGCCAAGGACCCCGTCTGCGGGATGCAGGTCGAGATCGCCCATCCCGGCGCCACCACGCGCAGCGGCCGGGAGACCGTGTACTTCTGCTCCGACCACTGCCGGGAGAGGTACGACGCCAAGTCGTCGGCGAGTACGCTTCGCTGAGTCGTTTCCGCGAGCTTGACGAGGCATCGTGACGGGTGACGCACCTCCCCTCGCGCACTCCCATGTCGTGAACTTCTACGACGACGACAGCCAGGTGAGCGCGGAGATCGCCAGGTTCGTCGCCGACGGCCTGGCCGGCGGCGAACGCGTGATCGTCGTCGCGTCGGCGGTCCATCGCGCGACGGCCGACGACGTGCTCGTGCAGTTCGGCACCGACGCTGCCCGCGCGCGGGTGGCCGGGAGGCTGGTGACGCTCGACGCCGTCGAGGCGCTGTCGACGTTCATGGTCGCCGGCCGGCCGGACCAGGGCAGGTTCGAAGCCCACATCGGCTCGCTCGTCGACGCCGCAGGCGAGGACGGCTGCCCCGTGCGGATCTTCGGCGAGATGGTGGCGATGCTGTGGGACGACGGCAACGTCGCCGGCGCCATCCAGCTGGAGCAGCTCTGGAACGACGTCGCCCGCAGCCGTCCGTTCTCGCTCATGTGCGCCTACCCGACGACCGCTCTCGGCAGCGCGACGCTCGCGGACGCCAACCGGGTCTGCGAACTGCACTCGAGCGTCCTGCCGCCGCGCAGCTACGTCCGGCCGGAGTTCCGCGCCGAACCTCCCGCTGCGCCCGAGCGGACGTCGCAGGTGTTCGTGCCCGTGGTCTCTGCCGTCCCTGCCGCCCGGCGGTTCCTCAACGACGTCCTGCGTTCGTGGGGCGAGGAGGCGTTGTTCGTCGACGCTGCGGTCGTCGTCTCCGAGCTGACGACCAACGCGGTCCTCCACGCGACGTCGGCGTTCCGTCTTCGCCTGGTCCGGCTTCCCGGCGTCGTACGAATCTCTGTCGACGACGTCGGACCGGCTCGGCCCGAGCCGCGTGAGGCAGCGCCGGAGGACTTCGGCGGGCGCGGCATGAAGTTGGTCGATGCGCTGACCCGCAGCTGGGGCTACGAGATGCTCGACACCGGCAAGACGGTGTGGGCGGAGATGTCGACGCACCACTGAGGTGCGCAGCGCAGACGTTGGGGGCTCCGATGACCGTTCCTGCGCGGTATCGATCGGTCGTGGCGGACAGCTCTCGATGGGACGGCTTCGTCTTCCGTGAGGGCGACATCGTCATCAGCACTCCGCCGAAGTGCGGCACCACGTGGATGCAACGGCTGGTCTCGTTGCTTGTTTTCGACGGCCCGGACCTCCCTGCGCCGGTCTCGAAGGTGTCGCCGTGGCTGGACATGCAGCTCGCCCCGCTCGATCACGTCGTCGGGCTGCTCGATGCGCAGTCTCACCGCCGGTTCATCAAGACGCACACACCCTTCGACGGCATCCCGTACGACGACCGGGTCCGCTACGTCTGCGTCGGCCGTGACCCGCGAGACGTCGCCGTCTCGACCGGTCATCACATGCGCAACATGAACGTCGACCAGTTCCTGGCATCGCGGCAGGCAGCGGTCGGCCTCGACGACCTGGCCGAGTTCGGCATCGACAAACCGGGCCCCCGCACGCCCGACCCGAGTGGCGACCCACTGCTCGAGTGGATCGAGAGCGACGACGACCGCACGCCGATGTCGCTGCGCTCACTTGCCCAGCACACGTCCACCTTCTGGGCGGCGCGCGAGGCGGCCAACCTCGAGCTCTTCCACTACGGCGACATGAGGGACGATCTCGCCGGACAGCTGCTCCGGCTGGCGGCGTACCTCGGCTACGACATCTCCGCGGCGCGCGCTGCCGAGCTGGCGCAGTGGGCGACGTTCGAGGCGATGAAGAGCAGCGCCGACAAGGTCGCGCCCAACGCCGACATCGGGCTGTGGCACGACACCAACGCCTTCTTCAACCGTGGCGAGAGCGGGCAGTGGCGCGAGGTCTTCACCGACACTCATCTGCAGCGCTACGACGAGCGGATCGCCGCGCTCGCGTCACCGGACCTGGTGGACTGGTTGCACACCGGCTCCGGCGGTGCGGGCACCGCTCGGCCCGCAGAGCAGCTGGGCGGCGCTACGCCGCAGTAGCGATTGCCCGTCGCCGGCGGGCGAGCCACACCACGGCGATCACTCCGCCGACCGGGATCTCGACCAGGAAGCTGAAGACCCGGAAGAGGATGACGCCGGCTGCGGCGGCCGCGGGGTCCGCGCCGAACGCGACCAGCGTGGCGGTCGCCGCGGTCTCGACGAACCCGACGCCGCCCGGCGTCAGCGGCACCAGGGTCACCAGCCGCTCGACGGCGTAGGTGACGAGCACAGCCACCGGAGTCACCCGCGCATCGACAGAGGTCAGGCACAGCCAGAGGAGCAGCGCCTGCAACGCGGGGTAGCCGACACCGCCGACCGTGATCTGCCGCCAGCCGCGCCGGAGCGCGTCGGCACCGGTCGCCAGCGTCTGCCGCACCGCGGATGTCACGGCGGCAGCACGTTCACGTCCGAGGCGGGTGCGACCGGCCAGCAACGTCGCCATCACCAGCACGAACGCCACCGACAGCGCGATCGCGCCGAGCCGGCGCGGCGGCAACGCGACGCCGGCCGCGACCGACGGCATGAGCGCGAGCGTCACGAGGCCGGCAATGGCGATCGCCGTCTTGACCACCGCGACGACGAGGTTGCTGAGCGCGGTGAACGACGAGATCTGCGTGCGGGTGTAGCCCCACGACCGCAGCATGGCGTAGTTGAGGCCGACGCCGGCCGCCCCGCCGAGCGGCAGCACGTTGGAGACGCTGCTGCCGCCGAGGTTGAGCGCGAGTGCACGTCGCGTGCCGAGCCCCGGAAGCGAGGCGCGCAGCACGAACGTGTGCAGCCACAGCCCGGCGGCCCAGACGCCGATGAGCTCCCAGATCTGCGACTTCGGCACGCCGGCGACCCGGTCGGTCGTGTCGTCCCAGGCCGCGCCGGTCACCTTGGGCAGGACAAGGGCGAGCACTGCGACAGCCGCCGGAAGGGCGAGCGCACCAATGACCCAGCGTGGGCCCCGTCGCGTCACCTGGAAGAGCCTACCGACTTCCCACCCCGGCGAACGGGTCCGTGGCGCGCCGCGCCGGGAGCGCCGCCCCCACCTCGGCGAACCACTCCCGCCCCAGCACGAGCGACGCGAGCGGTCGGGGGAGCCGGGACAGCAGCCGCACGGTCCGTACGTCGTCGCCACCGGAGGCCTGTGACGCGTGCGCGCGAAGTGCCTCCTGCTTGACCCGCACCCAGGCGCGTACGTCGACCTCGTGGGTGATCTCCGCGGCCGGGGTGAAGGCGGCGCCGAGCAGCTCGGGCGTCATGCCGCCCGGCCGGACGCCGAGACGGTTGAGCAGTCGCACGCCCCGTAGCAGCGCCGCCCGGTCGACCGTGGCGGCGAGGACGCGCGGCGTCCCGGCCCGGCGCGCCGCGGCGAGCCCCGCCTCCCGGACGCGGACGTGGTCGCGGTGGCCGTAGCCGCCGTTGGCGTCGTACACGGTGAGGACGTCCGCCGCCTCCTCCTCGAGCACGGCGGCCACGCGGTCGGCGACCTCGGTGACGGGGGCGGCGCACAGCGACCCGCTCGGCGCCTCGGCGGGCTCCCGGAAGCCCGAGTCGCCGTAGCCGAGCAGCACCAGGCGCGCCACGCCGAGCAGCTCGGCCGCCCGCTCCAGCTCGGCGATGCGCCGGGACCCGAGCTCGCCCCGGTCGGCGGCCAGGCCGCGGTCGCCGGAGGTCGCCACGACCAGGACGACGCGGTGGCCCTGGGCCGCGCAGCGGGCCAACGTCCCGCCTGTCAGCAGCGACTCATCGTCCGGATGAGCGTGGAAAGCCACTAACCTGTGGGGCACGGTCGCATCCGCTTGCGCAGGTCCGGCCAGTGATCACAGCCGTCCCGCCGGGGCGGCGTGCGGAGACGGCGGGTGTGCATGCGGGTCCTCCATGTGACGGACACCTACCTTCCCAGACGTGGCGGCATCGAGCTGCACGTGCACGACCTGGCGCAGGCGCAGCGGCAGGCCGGCGACGTCGCCGACGTCCTCACGCTCACCCGCGCCCGTGGGGTCGAGCCGGCCCAGTCGGCCGGCACGCTGACCAGGCCCGGCGACGACGCGCACCTCGTCGACAAGCTGCGGTTCGTCCTGGCGCAACGCCGGCGCGGCGGAGCCGCGGGCTACGACGTCGTGCACGCCCACTGCTCGACGTTCTCTCCGCTGGCGTTCGCGACGATCGGCGCCGCCGACATCCCCACGGCGGTCACCGTCCACTCGCTCTGGCGGCGCTACACACCTCTATATAGAGCGGGCGACTACGCCGCCGGCTGGAGCCGCTGGCCGGTCGCCTGGTCGGCGGTGAGCGCGGCCGCGGCGGAGGCCGTGCAGCGGTCCGCCGCGCGACCGCTGACCGTCGACGTCGTCCCCAACGGCATCGATCCCACGGCCTGGCCGCACCGCGCGCGCAACCCCGAGCCGGGACGGCTGCGCGTCATCAGCGTGATGCGGTTGGCGCCGCGCAAGCGCCCGGTCGCGCTGCTGCGCATCCTTCGGGCTGCCGCAGCGAGCCTGCCGGCGGGCGTCCGGCTCGAGGCGGTCGTGGTCGGCGACGGACCGCAGGCACCCGCGATGCGCCGCTACATCGCCCGACACGGGATGCACGACGTCGTCAGCCTGGTCGGGCACCAGCCGCGACCCGACATCGCGCGGCGGCTCGCCGACTCCGACGTCTTCCTCGCGCCCGCGACGCTGGAGTCCTTCGGCATCGCGGGACTCGAGGCTGCTGCCGCCGGCGTCCCGGTCCTCGGCCGGCGTCGCACCGGGCTCGCGGAGTTCGTCCGTGACGGCTCGGGCGGGTTGCTCGTGGACAGTGACCAGGCGCTCAGCCGCGCACTCGTGGCCGCTGCGACCGGTGGGCTCGAGCTGCGCCCGGCCGGCCGTGACGCAGTCGACGCGTTGAGCTGGCCGGCGGTGGTCGAACGCACCCGCGCTCTCTACGTCCGCGCCGGCGCGGCCAACGGTGCCGTGGCGGTGACGTCCCGCGGACGGCAGGCGTCGTGACGACGCTTGCCGACCGCCCCGCCACCCAGCGACCCGCTCGCCGGTCGGTCGTTGCGCGCCGGTTGCCCTGGTGGGTCGAGGCGTTGCTGGCGGTCGTGGGCTACGAGATCTACGGCGTGATCCAGGGCGCCACCGACGGCGAACGTGCCGAGGCGGTGCGGCACGGCTGGGGCATCATCCATCTCGAGCAGCGCCTGCACGTGTGGGTCGAGCCGAGCATCAACGGCTGGCTCGCACCGCACCATCTGCTCGCGATGGTCTCCGACTACTACTACGAGCTGTCCCACGCATTCGTCACCGCAGCCGTCCTCGTCTGGCTATGGCGGCGGCATCCCCACGTCTACGCCCGATGGCGCAACACGCTGCTCGGCCTGAGCCTCGCCGCGCTCGCGGTGTTCTGGGCGTATCCCGTCGCGCCACCGCGGCTGACCGACCCCAGCCTGACCGACCTCCTGGTCAAGTACGACGCCCTCGGCGCGGCTCACGCCCCCAGCGGGTTGATCGACCTCTACGCCGCACTGCCCAGCCTGCACGTCGCCTGGGCGCTGTGGTGCGGGCTGGCGGTCGTGGCTGCCGGCCGGACCCGCAAGCGCTGGCTCGCCCTGGCCTATCCGGCGACGACCACGATGGTGGTGCTGACGACGGCCAACCACTACGTCGTCGACGCGCTCGCCGGCGCTGCGCTCACGCTGGCCGCCATCGGCGTCGGCCGGCTCGCTCGCCGGCGAGGCCTCCGGGCCGCGAGCGCACTGGACTAGCCGGAGGGTCAGAAAGGACTGGCCCCTCTGACCCACCTTGCGCGGCTTTCACAGTTTGGCTGGTTGTCACCACGCAGTTAGGGAATGATCACGCCATGGCCGCGGCCGGTGGGGGAGCGCGCGCGCGCCGGCTACGCCCAGCAACGATCATCGCCCTGGTCGTGGCTCTTCTGGCGAGCGCGGGTGCAGCGTGGGCGGTCCACTCCGCCGTTCACTCGCAGGAGCGCCAGCTCCTCAAGGAGCGGGCCAACGAGCTCAACCTCGTGCTCAGCAGCGCCATCGCGCCCATCACCTCGAGCCTCGCCTCGCAGGGCGCGCTGCTCTCCGCGACCAACGGCTCGCGGACGGCGTACGAAGAGTCCGCGGCCGAGGCCGTCGCGGCGAACGCGAAGGTCAGCGCGCAGCCGTTGAGCTTCGCCTGGCTGAAGCCGCAGGGCGGCGGCGACTGGGTCGTGCTCGGGGCGGCAGGGACGCAGCTGCACCGAGGCGACGTGATCAGCGACGGCCGCACCCGGACGTTCGAGCGGGCGATGCACTCGCCGTTGATGGTCGCCACCCCGGTGACGAGGACTGACCGGCGGCTCGGCTTCGCGCTCGGCCCGCCGGCGGCGCCGACCGGCACGGTGCTCTATCGCGAGTCACCGCTCGGTCCGTTGCGGGCACCCGCTGCTGCGAGCTCGGCGCCGTTCGCGGAGCTCGACCTGGTCATCTACGGCTCGTCCAAGCCCGACCCGGACACCGCGCTGGCCGCGACGACGACGCAGATCCCGATGCACGGCGACGTCGTGCGACTTCCCTTGAAGGTCGGAGCCGAGACCTGGCTCGTCGCGAGCAAGGCGAAGCGCCCGCTCGTCGGCGGCTTTGCCCACGCCGCCTGGTGGGTCGTGCTGCTGATCGCGCTGCTGGCCGCGTTGCTGATCGCGGCCACGATCGAGGCCGCCGCTCGCCGGCGTGACTACGCACTCGCGCTCTATGCGAGCGAGCACGAGGTGGCGGAGACGCTGCAGCGCAGCCTGCTCCCGTCGCTGCCACGGCTGCGCGGTCTGGAGGTCGCCGCGCGCTACATCGCCGGCGGTCAGGGCCAGGAGGTCGGCGGTGACTGGTACGACGCCTTCCCGATCGACGGCGGCCGGGTCGGTATCGCCGTCGGTGACGTCATCGGGCACGACCTCGCTGCCGCCAGCGCGATGGCGCAGATCCGTGCGGTGCTGCGCGCCTACGCGGTCGACGGCGAGGCCCCGGCCGCGGTCATCAACCGGCTCGACCATCTCATCGACGCACTCGGACTCACCCAGCTCGTCACGGTCATCTACGGCGTCATGGATCCGCCGGACGCCGACGGCAGTCGCCGCTTCACCTACGCCAATGCCGGCCACCTTGCGCCGCTCGTGCGTGCGCCGGACGGCGCTGTCCATGCACTGAGCGGCGGCGAGTCGGTCGTGATCGGTGCTCCGATCGACGTCGAGCACGCACAGGTCGAGCAGACGCTTCCCGCGGGCGCCACCCTCGTGCTGTTCACCGACGGCCTGGTCGAGGTTCCCGGCCGGCCGTTGGACGACACCATCCAGGAGCTCGTCGACGTCGTCGCGACGGCGACGGTGGACGAGCCGCTCGACGCCGTCTGCGACCGCATCCTCGCGACCACGAGTGAGCGGGCCCTGCGCGACGACATCGCGTTGCTCACGATCCGGCTGGCGCCCAACGAGCCCGCTGTCTTCGAGCCGTCGGCACCGACGGGCACACGTGAGCCGGTGTGATCGGACTTAGTGGGACGATGAGGACGTGAGCGGGGGAGCTACCCGGACGCCCAACGGCAACGGGCATGCGTCGACGGCGAGCGGTGCTCGCGCCTGTCTCGACCTCGGCGACCGTCCGGACGCTGCGCGTGTGGGTCGGCACTTCGTCGAGGCGCAGGTCCGGCAGCGGGTCGCCGACCACCTGCTCGACGACGCGGCCCTCGTGGCGGCGGAGCTCCTGGCCAACGCGGGCCAGCACGGCGCTGCGCCGATCGCCGTCTGCGTCAGCGGAGACGGCAGCCGTCTGCGTATCGAGGTCCGCGACGCGAGCCCCCGCAGCCCGGTTCGCCCGTCGCCCAGCCTCAGCAACATGACCGGCCGCGGACTCAGCCTCGTCGAGGCCGTCACCGCCCGCTGGGGAGTGGACCGGGAGCCGTCCGGCGGCAAGGTCGTGTGGGCGGAGTTCGACTCCGGGCCCGAGACCGACGACGTCACCGGCGACGAGGCCCTCGACGCCATCCTCGCGGACTGGGGGGACGACGATGACGACGATGTCGACGCGGGCGACCAGCGCTACGAAGTCGTGCTCGGCGACGTGCCGACCGACCTGCTGCTCGAGGCGAAGGCGCACATCGACAACCTGGTGCGCGAGTTCAGCCTCGCCGGCGCGGCCGACGACGGTGCGCACGCGGCGATGCCGGAGCACCTCGCGCGGCTCATCACGACCGTCGTGCACGGCTTCAGCGACGCGCGCGACGCCATCAAGCGGCAGGCCCTCGCGGCGGCCCGCAACGGGGAGGTCCGGACGCGGCTGGTCCTCAGCCTGCCCCTGTCCGCAGCGGACGCCGGCGAGGCCTATCTCGCCGCGCTCGACGAGGCCGACGGCTACTCCCGCGCCGCTCGGCTGCTGACGCTCGAGACGCCGCCGGACCATCGGCTGTTCCGTCGCTGGTACGTCAATGCGGTTGTGCAGCAGCTGCGCGATCTGGCGGCAGGGCACCGTCCGCAGCCCGTGGCGCCGTTCGAGGACCATCTCGTCGACGCCGTACGACGGCTCTCCTCGATGCAGCGGGTCAGTGACCGGGCGGCGCGGCTGCAGCGCGTCACTGCTGCGCTCGCTCGCGCGCGCACTCCGGAAGACGTCGCTGCCGTCGTCGTCTCCGAGGGCGTGGAGGCGATGGGCGCCTCCGGCGGTGGCCTGCTCGTGCCCGCCGGTGACGGCGTCCACGTGGCCGTGCCCGGCGTCGTCGGCTACGGCGACGAGCTGCTCGACGCGCTGCGCGAGGAGCGGCTGGACGCGCCGTTGCCCGCCGCGACGGCGCTGCGCACCGGCGCGTCGGTCTGGCTGGAGTCGCAGGACGAACGCGACCACCAGTTCCCCGCCCTGCGCGGGTTCGAGTCCGAGACAGTGTCGATGTGCGCCGTGCCGCTGATCGCGGCCGGCCGGACGATCGGTGCGCTGCGGTTCAGCTTCGCCGGTCGCAGACTGTTCGACGAGAACGAGCGTGACTTCATCGAGGCGCTCGCCGCGATGACGGCGCAGACCCTGCAGCGCACCGAAACCTACGAGGCTGAGCGCCAGGCGTCTCTCGAGCTGCAACGCGCCTTGCTTCCCACCGAGAGTGCGGCGATCCCCGGCTGGGACATCGCCACCTACTACAGCCCGGCGGGCGACCAGGAGGCCGGCGGCGACTTCTACGACGTCCTCTCGCTCGACAGCGGTCGGATCGCGGCCGTCGTCGGCGACGTCATGGGCCGAGGTGTGGAAGCCGCCGCCGCGATGGCGCAGATCCGATCGACGATCCGGGCCTATGCCGTCGACGACGCCGACCCCGTGAGGGTCTTCACGCGGGTCGACCGCTTCTTCGATCAGCTCGACCTGTCCCAGCTCGTCACGGCGCTCTACTTCCTTGCCGGCTCCGATTCCGACGTGGTGCAGATCGCGAGTGCCGGCCATCTCCGGCCGATCCTCATCGACGAGCGCGGCAGCCGGCTCGTCGAGACGGCAGGCGGCACGCCGTTCGGCGTCGGTGGTTTCCGGCGCGAGGCCTCCATCGTCGAGCTGCCGCGCGGTTCGGCCCTGGTCGCGGTCACCGACGGGCTGGTGGAGCGCCGCGGTGAGGACATCGACGAGGGCGTGCAGCGGATCGTCGACGCGACCGCGGCTGCGGGCAGCTGGTCGGCGCAGGCGATCCTCGACCACATCGTCCGCGTAGCCGCGGCAGAGCGCACGCATGACGACGACGTCACGGTCCTCGTCCTCCGGCGGTCCTGACCCGCAGAGCTCAGTCGCCGCGAGCTAGAGCTCGATCTGCGTGCCCATCACGACCGTGCGCTCCACCGGGAGCGAGAAGTAGTCGGCCGCGTTGGCGGCGTTGTGCGTCAGCGTGATGAAGAGAATCTTGCGCCACCGCGACATCTCCTTCCCCGACCCGCGGTGGATCGTTGCGCGGGACAGGAAGTACGACGCCTTGTCCGGATCGACGTCCACCTCACCGCCTTTCCCGCACGCACGCGAGGCATCCTCTCCCGATGTCGGCTGCGTCACACTCGACCAGGGGTGCGGGCCGAATCGGATTCGGTCATACTTTCCGCATGGTGGACTCAGCGGTGGAGCACGTCGACGTCCTGGTCATCGGGGCAGGTCTGTCCGGCGTCGGCGCCGGATGTCACCTGACGATGAGCTGCCCGGGCAAGTCGTTCGCCATCCTCGAGTCACGCGAGACCATCGGCGGCACGTGGGACCTCTTCCGCTATCCCGGTATCCGCTCCGACTCCGACATGTACACCCTCGGCTACCCCTTCCGGCCGTGGAAGGAGGCGAAGGCCATCGCGGACGGGCCGTCGATCCTTCGCTATGTGCGCGAGACGGCCGCGGAGTTCGGCGTCGACAAGAAGGTGCGCTTCCGGCACAAGGTCGTCGCCGCGTCGTGGTCGAGTGACGACCTTCGCTGGACCGTCGACATCGAGCGCACCGACACCGGCGAGCGCCTGCAGATGACGGCCGACTTCGTGCTGACCTGCACCGGCTACTACCGCTACGACGAGGGCTACACGCCTGAGTTCAAGGGCACCGAGAGCTTCCGCGGCCAGATCATCCATCCGCAGCACTGGCCGGAGGACCTCGACTACACCGGCAAACGCGTCGTCATCATCGGCAGTGGCGCGACCGCCGTCACGCTCGTGCCGTCCATGGCGCCGACCGCCGCGCACGTGACGATGCTGCAGCGCTCGCCGTCGTACGTGCTGTCACTGCCGGAGCAGGACCCGCTCGCGAAGCTGCTGCGCAAGTTCCTCTCGCCGACGGCGGCGTTCCCGATCATCCGCTGGAAGAACGTGCTGACCGCCACGCTCTTCTACCAGCTCAGCAAGCGCCGGCCGGCGCTCGTGAAGAAGCTGCTGCGCAAGGGCCTGGAGGCTGCGCTTCCGTCGGGCTATGCGATCGACACGCACTTCAAGCCGAAGTACGACCCGTGGGACCAGCGGCTGTGCTTCGTCCCTGACGGCGACCTGTTCAAGGCGCTGAGCAGCGGCTCTGCGTCGATCGAGACCGACACCATCGACACGTTCACCGAGACGGGACTGCGACTGGCCTCAGGCAAGGAGCTCGACGCCGACATCATCGTCACGGCGACGGGTCTCAACATGCTCGCCGTCGGTGGCATGAAGTTCACGGTCGACGGTCGCCCGGTGAAGCTGTCCGAGACGGTCGGCTACAAGGGGATGATGTTCAGCGGCATCCCCAACCTCGCGACCGCCGTCGGCTACACCAACGCGTCGTGGACGCTGAAGTGCGACCTCACGTGCGAGTACGTCTGCCGGCTTCTCAACTACATGGACGACGAGGGCTACCAGCAGGTCGTGCCCACACGGCCGGATCCGTCCGAGCCGACCCTGCCGTTCATCGACCTCAAGTCCGGCTACGTGCAGCGGTCGATCGACGACTTCCCGCGGCAGGGCACCCGGGCCCCGTGGCGGCTCTACCAGAACTACATCCGCGACGTGCTCCTGCTGCGGCACGGCAAGCTCGACGACGGCGCGCTGAAGTTCAGCAAGAGCGGGCGCCGGGCGCAGTCCCGCGACGAGGACCGCGCCCCCGCCGCCTAGCACTCAACCGTGCTGGCCGGCTAGGCGTTGCCGGCGGTGAACCTGGTGACGACGTTCGGGATCGCGTTGTTGCACAGCACGTCGATGTCGATGAGCCTGCCGTCGGCGCTGGCGACGTACTGCGCCATCTCGGCCGGTCGACCTCCGAGCCCGGTCTTGCACAGCGGCTGCACGTCGCGGTAGTCGATGACCGACGTCGCGAGCCATACCGGCATCGTCACGCTCGCGCCGCCGGTGATGTCCTGCCACATCTGCACCGACGAGTAGATGCCCACCGTCAGGCCTTTCGCCTGCAACGCGCGGGCGGCACCGTTGATGACGGCGACATTGGTCGCCGCATCGGTCGACCAGTGGTTGAGCACCTCGATGTCGAGCCAGATCGTCTGCACCCGCAGTCCCGCCTGGACCGCTCGGGCCAGGCCGTCGAGCGCGGCGCGCGCGCCGTAGCCCGCCGGGTCCTCACCGCGCGGCGCGTCGAGGTTGAGATAGGCGGCGTAGCCGCTGCGCTGCTTCGCATAGGCGACCTGCTCGGCGAGGCAGGGGTTGTCGGTGAACGGCCGGCCGCCGTTGACGCCGACGGTGGCGAAACCGGCGGCGAGCGACGGGATGCCGTCGCACTGCGGCCAGGACACATCGACTCCCCAGAACGTCGACAGCCGGGTCGCCTGGTTGCCGGTCTGCGTGCCTGACCGGTGCGCGGTAGGCGGCGCCACGCGCGGCGCCGCGGTCGGGGGCGCCGCGGGCTCCGCGAACGGTGCCTGAAGCGACGACGCACCTGACTGCGTCAGCTGCGTCCGCGGCGGCGCTGCCTCTGACCAGGGCGCGTTCGCGACCAGTGCACCGGCACCGACCGCGAGCGCTGCGACGATCGCGACGCCGAGCAGCCGGGTCGTCGTACGACGCCCTGACGGCGCAACGGACGACATGAGTGGCGATGCTCCCGGGGAAGCGGGCAAAAGGGGCGGTTCAGCCATGGTAGACGGGAACAATCCGCCCGGCTGCTACCGTTGTACGTGCTGACGGCGCAACTGCCGTCCCTCCCGCGGGCGAGCTGCCCGCGCGGTCGCTGTTTGTGAGTGCTCCCACCGCCTCGTCGGTCACCGGGCCTGCTTGCGAAATCCCGCGGCCCCCGTGACACGACACCAGGAGCCACCTTGCCTCGCCCCAACTCGGGCGGCGCCGCCACCGCGCGCCGTCGACCCCGTCCGTCCCACCACCGCCGCGCCTCGGCGCCCGGCCAGCACCAGGCCCGTACGGCGCCGCCGCGCATCTCCGCGCTGGAGGCACTGCTCGACGAAGCCGCCGCCCAGCCGGCGCCGGCGCCGCGCGACTTCGCCCAGCTCGGTCTGCCGGCGCCGCTCGTGACGACGCTCGCCCGGCGCGGCTTCAGCGCACCGTTCGCGATCCAGACCCGTGCGCTTCCTGATGCTCTCGCCGGACGCGACGTTCTCGGCCGCGCCCAGACCGGCTCGGGCAAGACGCTGGCGTTCGGCCTCGCGGTGATCGCGCGACTGCACTCCGGCGACCGGCCGAAGCCGGCCACCGCGCCGCGCGCCCTGATCCTCGCGCCGACCCGAGAGCTCGCCAACCAGGTCGCCGACGAGCTCGCGCCGCTGGCTCACTCGCTCGACCTGCGCGTCGCTCCGGTCTACGGCGGCGCCCCGATGGGTCGCCAGATCGACCGGCTCCGCCGCGGCGTCGACATCCTCGTCGCCACGCCGGGCCGGCTCCAGGACATCATCGAGCAGAAGGTCGCGACCCTCGCGCACATCGAGATCACCGTTCTCGACGAGGCCGACCACATGGCCGACCTGGGATTCATGCCCGCCGTCACCAAGTTGCTCGACATGACACCGGCCGGCGGCCAGCGGCTGCTGTTCTCCGCGACGCTCGATCGCGGCGTCGACCGGCTCGCGCAGCGCTACCTCACCGACCCCGCCGCGCACGCTGTCGCGTCGTCGCGCGCTCAGGTCGACACCATGGACCACCGCGTCTTCACCGTGAAGGCGGAGGACAAGGTCGCCGTCGCGTCGGCCATCGCCGCGCGGCCCGCGCGGTCGCTGTTCTTCGTCCGTACCAAGCACGGTGCCGACCGGCTCGCGAAGCAGCTGTCCCGCTCCGGCGCCGACGCCGTCGCCATTCACGGCAACCTCAACCAGAACCAGCGCGAGCGCGCCCTCCGCGCGTTCACGACCGGCCACAGCCGGGTGCTGGTCGCGACCGACGTCGCCGCTCGTGGCATCCACGTCGACGACGTCGACCTCGTCGTGCACTTCGACCCGCCCAACGACCACAAGGACTACCTCCACCGCTCCGGTCGCACCGCGCGTGCGGGAGCGACGGGCACGGTCCTCTCGCTGGTCGAGCCGACCCAGCTGCGCGACGTCGAGAAGCTGCACGCCCAGGCGGCTGTCACGACCACGACCTCGCGCGTCGACGGCATCGGCCACGCCGACGTCGTCGCCCTCGCCACGTCCGGCGAGCCGATCGTCGTCGAAGGCCCGCCGCCCGCCGCGCCTGGTGCGCAGCCGGCACGCCGGCCGCGATCCGCAACCCCTCGGCGTGGCGGCGTTCAGCACGGCCGCGGGCGGGAACGCCGAAGGGCGTGAGCAAGCAGTACTACTGGGACCTGCGCAACCCTGACGGCGCGATGCTCGGCCTCGAGTTCGCCCGCGGTGTCTCCGCGCCGACCGACGTGATGCTCGCGCATGCGTTGCCGGAACGCGTCGACGTCGTTGTTCGCGACGAGGACGGCAACGTCATCGCTCGCGGCGACGGACTGCAGCATCCCGAGAGCTCGCCGATCGGTCGGTTGCGCATCGAGGGTGACAAGGTCACGCGCGAGAACGTCTGGCCGGACGACAGCGACATCGGTCGGCTGGTCATCCTCCCGGGCGGCGAGGTCGGCACCGTCTGCGAGTGGTCGCATGCCGACGACCACAAGAGCTGGCGCTGGAAGGTCGAGTTCCTCGGCGGCAGCTGAACAAGGTTTCCCTGGCCTGCACGAGGTGCACCACTGGGAACCCCGTCGGCGCGGTCTGCGGGGGTAGTTGCTCTGGCGTGCACGAGGTGCGCCACCGGGAAACCCGTCGGGGGGTTCGCGGCGCTCGAGGCACGTTGCCGAGCCGGCTGAACCTCCCTGGCCGGAAGTCACACAAACCAGCAGAATTCGGTTCGGATACCCCGACCCTCTCGTCCGTCCCAGCCGGAGGTCTGCTCCATGTCGCGCCGCTTCGCGCTGCGCCGGTTCGTCATCGCCGGCACCGCCGCCGCCCTTGCCGTCCCCGCCACGATCGCCGCCGTACAGGCCTCTGCTGACACGACCGCGGGCCCGCTCGGTCTCACCTGCACCGCGCAGACGAGCTCCGACGGCGTCGCCTACTCGCTGTGCTCCGGCGAGGTCGCGAGTTTCGATGGCACCGGGCTGGACGTCGACCTCACGCTGCCGGCCGGCGCCACGGCGCCGTACCCGACGATCGTGATGATGCACGGCTGGGGCAACAACAAGCACGAGTGGGAGTCGTCGACGAAGGACGGCGACGGCGCCGACAAGTATCACTGGAACAACGTGTGGTTCGCCTCGCGCGGCATCGCGACGCTGACCTACACCGCACGCGGATTCGGTGAGTCGTGCGGCATCACCGACACGGACAGCAACTGCCCCAAGACCGGCGTGCACCTCGCCGACCGTCGCTGGGAGACCAAGGACAGCCAGACGTTGCTCGGCGACCTCGTCGACGCCGGTGTCGCCAACCCGACCCGCCTCGCGGCGTCCGGCGGTTCCTACGGCGGCGGCCAGTCGTGGCTGCTCGCCACCTCGATGCCGTGGCAGTCGGCCAAGGGCACGACGTTGCAGCTCAAGGCAGCCGTGCCGAAGTACCCGTGGACCGACCTCGCCTACTCGCTCGCCCCCAACGGCCGCGAGAACGACGACCCGTACGTCGCGGCCGACGACACCGACCACACGGCGCCGTACGGCGTGGAGAAGCTCTCCTACGACGCCGGTCTCTACGCGACCGGGCGGTCGAGCGGTCACGGGCGCTACAACCCGCCGGACGGGCTCCCGGACGACCCGGCGACTCAGCTCGACGGGGTGTTCGCCTGGACCAACAAGGGCGAGCCCTACGACGAGCCGGTGGCGCAGACGATCATCGCGGACTTCCGCAACAAGTCGGCCTACTACGCCAACGACTACTTCACCGCGGTGCAGAACGGAACGGTGACACCAGTCCCGGTCTTCTCCATCCAGGGCTTCACCGACCCGCTGTTCCCGGCGGTCGAGACGTTGCAGATCTACCGCAAGCTCAAGGCCTTCGACCCCGACTACCCGATCGACATCGCCTTCGGCGACATCGGTCACTCCAACGCGCAGAACCCGCCCGCGCAGTGGAAGTGGCTCAACGGTGAGGCCAACAACTTCCTCGGCCAGGAGATGCTCGGGCAGGGCAACGGCACGCCGACGACGACCGTCGACGCGCTGGTCACGCACTGCCCCGCGGCCGACACGGTCCAGCACTTCTCCGGCACGTCCTGGGACGCGATCCGCACCGGCGTGGTGACCGCAACGTCGGCGTCGAGCCGTACGACGACCAACCCGGCCAACGACCAGACCGGTCTCGACGACGACCCGATCACCAACAGCGGCTGCCTCACCACGCCGTCGTCGGCCAACGACGCGGCGAGCTCGTGGTCGTGGCCGGTGCCCGCGTCGGGCTTCACACAGCTTGGTCTGCCGCGGCTGACCTTCGGAACGTGGTCGATGGCGGGCACCGACGCGACGCTCGCGGTGCGGCTGTGGGACGTCGCGCCGGACGGCACGAAGACGCTCGCCGACCGGGGCATCTATCGCATCACCGCCGCGACCGACGACCAGGCGAAGCCACTGTCGTTCGAGCTCTACGGCAACTGCTGGGAGTGGCAGACCGGCCACACGATGCAGCTGCAGGTGACGCAGGTCGACACGCCGTACTTCCGCCCGGACAACGAGCCGAGCACGCTCACGCTCAGCGCGCCGAAGTTCGAGGTCCCGACAGCGGAGGCGTCCGGCGCGACCTTGGTCGCGCCGTAGGGCTCACGACAGCGGATGGCGCCGCTGCGGCTCGCGACCCGCGGGCTGCCGCGGTCGCGGCTGCGGCGGTGTCGGCGGCACCGGCATCGTCACGGCCTCGTGCTCGGTCAGCTCGAAGCTCTCGCCGTGATGCATCAGCTGCAGCGTGGTGCCGCCGTCGGTCAGTGCGTACGTCGCCTTGTCCGGGCGGATGTCGACGCGCAGGCGCGCGCCGCGATAGAGCAGGTTGAACCGGAGCCGGCTCAACCCGCCGGGTAGCCGTGGCGCGAACGTCAGCCGGCCGGAGTGGTCGCGGGTCCCGCCGAAGCCGCACACGAGCGCTGACCATGCCCCCGCGAGCGACGCCGTGTGCAGGCCGTCGCGGGTGTTGTGCTTGAGGTCGCGCAGGTCGACGAGCGCGGCCTCGGCCGCGTAGTCGAGAGCGAGGTCGAGATGGCCGACCTCCGCGGCGAGGATCGCCTGCGTCGCCGCCGACAGCGACGAGTCGCGCACGGTCAACGCTTCGTAGTAGTCGAAGTTGCGGCGCTTCTGCTCGGGTGTGAACGCGTCGCCGCAGAGCTGCATCGCGAGCACGAGGTCGGCCTGCTTGACGACCTGCTTCCGGTAGAGGTCGAAGTAGGGGTAGTGCAACAGCAGGGGGTAGTTGTCGGCCGGCGTGTCATCGAAGTCCCAGACCGCGTGCTCGGTGAACGACTCGTCCTGCGGATGAACCCCGAGATGGGCGTCGTACGGGATCACCATGTCGTTGGCGGCGTCGCGCCAGCTCGCCGTCTCCTCCACGTCGACGCCGAGCTCGTGCGCCTCCTCGGGATGCCGGGCGCACACCTCGGCCGCCGCGAGCATGTTGCGACGCGCCATCAGGTTGGTGAACACGTTGTTGTCGACAACCGCGCTGTATTCATCCGGTCCGGTGACACCGTCGATGCGGAAGCGCCCGCGGCTGTCGTGATGTCCGAGGCTGCGCCACAGGCGCGCCGTCTCGACGAGCAGCAGCAGGGCGGTCGACCGCTCGAACTCGCCGTCGCCTGTCGCGTTGACGTAGCGGACGGCTGCATCGGCGATGTCGGCGTTGATGTGGAACGCCGCGGTGCTCGCGGGCCAGTAGGCGGAGCACTCCTCGCCGTGGATCGTCCGCCACGGGAACGCGGCTCCCCGCAGGCCGAGCTGCTCCGCGCGATGGCGCGCCTGGTCCATCGTGAAGCAGCGCCAGCGCAGCTCGTCGGCCGCCGCTGACGGGATCGTGTAGGTCAGCATCGGGAGCACGAACGTCTCCGTGTCCCAGAAACAATGGCCGTCGTAGCCGTTGCCGGTCAGGCCCTTCGCGGCGATCGGTCGGCGCTCTGCGCGGGCGCCGGCCTGCATCACATGGAACAGCGCGAACCGCACGGCTTGCTGGAGCTCCGCATCGCCGCTGACCTCGACGTCGGCGCCGTCCCAGAAGTCGTCGAGGAACTCCCGCTGCTCCCGGGCCAACCCGTCCCAGCCGGCGTGCTTCGCGCCGGTCAGTGCAGCCGCCACCTGGTCTCGCACCGCCGGCACCGAGCGCAACGACGACCAGCCGTAGGAGAGGTACTTCACGACCTCGAGCCGCTCGCCCGGCCGGAGCGTCAGGGTGATCGACATGCGCGCCAGGTCGGGGTAGATCTCGTTGTGCGTCGCGTAGTCCTCGACACCGCTGATGTGGTGGTCCATCGCCGCGGCCATCCGCAGGCCGCTCTCCTTCGTGGAGTGCACGAGGACGGCGGCCAGGCTGTGCATCGCCTGGTGCTCGGCCTTGAGCGGGTTCGAGACGACGCTCGCGACCCGCGGATCGTCCTCGACCAGCGGCAGCTGTTCGTTGGCCACGAGCTCGGACTGGACGACGATCCGGACCGGCTGGCCGTCCAGTGGCTCGACCGAGTAGCGGATGGCGGCGACCGCGCGCTGCGTCAGTGACACCAGCCGCGTCGACCGGATGTGCACCCGTCGGTGCGTCGGCGCGATCCACTCCACGTCGCGGGTCAGGGTGCCGGCGCGCAGGTCGAGCACTCGCTCGTGCGAGCAGACCTCGCCGTAGCGCAGGTCGAACGGCTCGTCGTCGACGAGCAGCCGAAGCAGCTTGCCGTTGGTGATGTTGATGAGCGTCTGGCCGTCTTCGGGGTAGCCGTAGCCGGCTTCGGCGTAGGGCAGCGGCCGGCGTTCGTAGAAGCCGTTGAGATAGGTGCCGGGCAGAGCGTGCGGCTCGCCCTCGTCGAGGTTGCCGCGAAGTCCGATGTGCCCGTTGGACAGCGCGAACATCGACTCGGACTGCGCCAGCACGTCGGGGTCGAAACGGGTTTCGCGAAGCACCCACGGCTCGACCGGGAAGACGTTGTCGGAGATCACGCGAGCAGCTCGCTCAGGTCGCAGACGACGACATCGGCGCCGTGCGAGCGGAGGGCGTCGGCCTGGCCGACCCGGTCGACGCCGACGACGATGCGGAAGTTGCCCGCGCGACCGGCGGCGACGCCGGCCAGCGCGTCCTCGAAGACGGCGGCTGCGTCCGGCCCGACGCCGAGCTCGGCGGCGCCGGCGAGGAAGGTGTCGGGCGCCGGCTTGCCCTTCAACTTCCGCTCCTTCGCGACCACTCCGTCGATGCGGGCGTCGAAGCAGTCGGTCATGCCTGTGGTCTGCAGCACCTCGAGGGTGTTCGCGCTGCTCGACACGACAGCAGTCTTCAACCCGGCCGCCCGCACCTTGCGCACGTAGTCGACCGACCCGGGATAGGTCTCGACCCCGTCCTCCTTGATCTTGGTCAGGACGAGGTCGTTCTTGCGGTTGCTCAACCCCTGGATGGTCGGCGTACCGGGCGGGTCGTCGTCCTTGCCTTCCGGGAGCTCGATGCCACGTGACGCGAGGAAGTCGCGGGTGCCGTCGAGCCGGGGCTTGCCGTCGACGTACTGGTCGTAGTCGCGACCGGCGTCGAACTCGACGTACGCCGTCCCGGTCTCCTCCGCGTGTTGTCGAAGGAACTCGTCGAACATCTGCTTCCACGCCGCGGCGTGCACCTTCGCCGTCTGGGTCAGCACCCCGTCGAGGTCGAAGAGGCAGACGGTGACGCTTGCGGGCAGCCCGAAGTGCGCGTTGTCATCGACCACACCGGGCATTCTGCCCCGCAGATCAGCAGAGACAGAACTCGGCGTCGTACTTCGAGATCACTCCGAACATCGCCATGCCGTCGGGCTGCCAGTCGTTGTCGCGCGCGACCGCCCAAAGATCGCAGAACATCTCCCCTGTGCGCAGCGCCGGCGTCGTGCGCCAGCGCATGACGACGCCGTCGTCGGTCGCCCACATCCGGTGGGCCGTGTCGGCCGGGACGTCGAGCGCCTGACCGGCGGCGACGGTCGACGGGATGCCGTCGACGACGGCGTCGATCGCACCCGCGAGCACCGTGAAGTGCTCCGACTGCGAAGGGTGCTTGTGCATGGGTGGCGGCGTGCTGTTCGGCGGATAGGTCACCTCGATCTCGAGGTAGGCGCCTCCCGTGGACTCCGCCGTCGCGAGAAAGACGGTCTTGGTCCCCGCTTTCGGGTTGATCAACTCGGTTCCGACGTCAGGGGTCACGCCGGTAACCTTAAGCAGCGGGGGCGGCGGATTCGTTGCCATTGCAGAACGTCACTGGGGGACAAAGGTGTCAAGTGTGGCGACCCGGGTCATTGTCGGCCGGCGCACCAAGTGGCTCGTGCTGGTGTTCTGGATCGTGCTGGTGGCGGTCGCCGGTCCGTTCGCGGGAAAGCTGACCGGCGCGCAGAAGAACGACGCCAAGAACTGGCTTCCGGGCAAGGCAGAGTCGACGAAGGTGCTCGACCTGCAGACCGCGTTCCAGTCGCCCAACACGATCCCCGCGGTCGTCGTCTACGAGCGGCCGGGCGGACTGACCGCAGCCGACAAGGCGAAGATCGCGGATGACACGAAGCGCTACGCGAGCGTGGGCAGGATCGACGGTCAGATCACCGGCCCGATCTTCTCGCGTGACGGCGCCGGCGCTCAGGTGCTGCTGCCGCTCGACCTCGGCAAGGACGGGTGGAACCAGGCAAGCAAGGTCGTCACGAAGATCACCGGCATTGCTCGTACGTCGCCAGGCCTCGCCGCGCACGTCACCGGTCCTGCCGGCTTCGCGGCCGACTCGGCTGACGCGTTCAAGGGCATCGACGGCACGTTGCTGTTCGCCGCGCTCGGTGTCGTGATCGTCATCCTGCTGCTGACCTACCGAAGCCCGATCCTGTGGCTGCTTCCTGTCATGAGCGCGGGCATCGCCCTCACCGCGGCGCAGGCGTTCATCTACTTCCTCGCGACCCACGCCGGCCTCACCGTCAACGCGCAGAGCGCCGGCATCCTGACAGTGCTCGTGTTCGGTGCGGGAACCGACTACGCGCTGTTGCTCATAGCGCGCTACCGCGAGGAGCTGCGTCGGCATGCGGACCGGCACGAAGCGATGGCGGTCGCGCTGCATCGCGCCGGCCCCGCCATCCTCGCGAGCGCCGGCACCGTGGCGATCGGCATGCTCTGCCTGCTCTTCGCCGAGATGAACTCCACCAAGGGCCTGGGGCCGGTGGCCGCGATCGGTGTCGTCATCGCGCTGCTGTCGATGATGACGCTGCTTCCGGCGCTGCTCGTCATCGTGGGCCGCTGGGTGTTCTGGCCGAAGCGTCCTCGCTTCGGCAGTGCCGAGCCGACGACGACCGGTGCGTGGGCGCGGGTCGGAGCGGCGATCAGCCGGCGCCCGCGGAAGGTGTGGGTCGTGACGGCTCTCGTCCTCGGTGTGCTCGCGGTCGGCATCGTCGATCTCAACGCGAACGGTCTGTCCAACAAGGACTCGTTCCGCGGACACCCTGACTCGGTGACGGGTGAAGCCGTGCTCTCGCGGCACTTCCCGGCCGGGGCCGGTCAGCCGTTGGTCGTGATCTCCGACGCCGGCAAGGCGGACGCCGTCGCCAAAGCCGTGCAGGACACCCGTGGGATCGTCGCCGTCGATCCGCCGATCACCAAGGGCGGCCGGTCGTTCCTCCAGGCGACGATGGCAGCGGCGCCGGACAGTCAGGCCGGCTACGACACGGTGGACCGAGTCCGGGGCGCCGTACACCCGATCGCTGGTGCGGACGCTCACGTCGGCGGGTCCACTGCGATCAACCTCGACGTGAACCGTGCGGCCACTCACGACCGCGACGTCATCATCCCGATCGTGCTGCTCGTCGTGTTCGTCATCCTGGGTCTGCTGCTGCGCGCGATCGTCGCGCCGGTGCTGCTCATCGCGACCGTCGTGCTGTCGTTCGCGGCGGCGTTGGGAGTGAGCGCACTGGTGTTCAACCACGTCTTCGGCTACGGCGGCGCCGACACGGCTTTGCCGTTGTTCGTCTTCGTCTTCCTCGTGGCGCTCGGCATCGACTACAACATCTTCCTGATGACGCGTGTCCGCGAGGAGGCGTTGAAGGACGGCACTCGCACCGGCGCGATCACCGGCCTCGCGGCCACCGGCGGTGTGATCACCTCAGCAGGTCTGGTGCTGGCCGGCACCTTCGCGATGCTGGCGACGCTGCCGCTCGTCGGGTTCGCCGAGATGGGGTTCGCCGTCGCGTTCGGCGTGCTTCTCGACACGCTGGTCGTCCGGTCGGTGCTGGTCACGGCGATCAACCTCGACCTCGGTGACCGCATGTGGTGGCCGAGCGCACTATCCCGGCGCAGCGGAGAGAAGATCACGCTGGAGGACGAGCCGGTCACTGTCGGTTGACGGGCTCGGAATGTTCCTCTCGTGCCACGACGGGTAGGTCCCCTGGTGCTGCACGTGTCGGCGACCTACCCGGGAGGCCGAGAGATGTTCCGCACCCGCTCCAAGGAAGTCCCCGCCGTCGAGGACACCTCGCCCGACGTCTACCCGGCGGAGGACAGCGGCTTCGGCAGCCACTCGCTGCGTGCGGCCGACGCCAACTGCGTCCGCTGCAACCGCGCCCTCACGGCCGACGACGAGGCGCGCCGCAGGGCTGACGGCAGTTACGTGCACCTCTGCTGCTGACCGGCTGAGGTCTCTTACTCGCCGAGACCCGCGTCGCGGGCTGCCGCGACGGCTTCCGCACGCGACGCGACCTGCAGCTTGGTCAGGCACGCCGACACGTGGTTGCGCACGGTCTTCTCGGACAGGAACAGCCGCCGCGCGATCGTCGGGTTGTCGCAACCGCGAGCGACCAGGTCGAGCACCTCGCGCTCGCGATCGGTGAGCTGGGGGAACGGCGTCGCCGACCCGCCGCGCAGACCCGCCGTCGAGAAGAACGCGATGACGCGGTCGGCGATGCGCGGCCCGAAGACCGCCTCGCCGGACGCGACAGCGCGCACCGCGCGAAGGATGTCGTCGGCGTCGGCCTCCTTGAGGAGGTAGCCGCGCGCACCTGCGCGCAACGCCGCGAACACCGAGTCGTCGTCGTCGCTCATGGTCAGCACGATCACTGACGTCGCGGGGCGCTCGGTCGCGATCCGCGTCGTCGCCTCGATGCCGCCGACACCGGGCATGCGCAGGTCCATGAGTACGACGTCCGCCGCGCCCATCGTCGCGGCGAGGACCGCCGCGTCGCCGTCGGCAACGGCAGCGACGACGTCGATGTCCGGCTCGTCGTCGAGCGTGACCTGAAGCCCGTCGCGGAACACGGGGTGGTCGTCGGCGACGACGACCCGCAGTACGCGTGACGTGGCGTCGAGTTCGGTGGTCACGAGAGCTCCAGGGGTAGGCGTGCGGTCACTGTCGTGCCGCGGGAGTCGCTGCCGACGTCGAGTGCGCCGCCGACCTCGGCGGCGCGTTCGCGCATGCTGGCCAGCCCGACGCCTGGGACGGCGTCGGACCCGATGCCGCGCCCGTTGTCGGTGATGGTCAGGACGAGGTCTCGACCGGATGCCTCGACCGACACCAGGCATCGGCTCGGTGCGCCGTGCCGGACGGCGTTGGCGACCGACTCGGTGATGATGCGATAGGCAGCGACCTCGACCGCCGCCGGCAACGGCGGCAGCGGACCGTCGGTCGTCACGTCGACGACCGGTCCGGTCGCGACGGCGAGACCGCCCGATGAGCCGTCGTGGCCGTCGGCCCCGACCTGCGCCGGCACCTGCACCGACGGCGGGACGGCGTACGCCGCGACCTGCTGGCGGACGGCCTCGAGCAGGCCGACGTCGTCGAGGGCGGGGGGCCGCAGGTTGTCGACCACCCGCCGGACCTCGCCGACGGTGTCGCGCAGCCGCTCGCGCAGCATCTGCACGCGGTCGGCGTTGTCCGGGTCGCCGCCCAGCCGCCGGCCGAGGCTGTCGAGCTGCAGTGCGAGCCCCGCGAGCTGCGGGCCGACGCCGTCGTGCAGGTCGTGCCGCAGCCGGCGGCGCTCCTCCTCGCGGGCGGCGACGATGCGCTCGCGGCTTGCCCTGAGGTCCGCGACGAAGACCGCCGCCTGCAACAGCGCGCCCGCGCGTCTGGCGGCGTCGTGCAGCACCGACTCCTCCTCGGTCCGGAGCCGCTCGTTGTGGTGACGCCGACCGACGCGAAGCACGCCGACGGTGCGTCCATGCACGGCGATCGGTACGTCGACCGTGCCGGCGACGGGCGAGCCCGCGGCGATGGTGCCGACGTGAGGTGAGTCCGCGACGATCGCGACGGACGGCAGCCGCAACGCCGCGCACAGCTCCGCCGCCATCTGCTCGAGTGCGTCCACCGGGCCGTTGGCTGCGTCGACCGACCGGCCAAGCCGGTCCACGACGGCGTACGGGTCCTTGCGGTCGCCGAACAGCGCGCGGTCGACGAGGCGTTGCACCTTGTCGCGTGCCGCGGCGACGAGCAGCGCGACGATGGCGACGGCGGCGATGCCGACCTTCTTCGCCGCGACCTCGCCGAGGGCGGAGACTGTGAGCACGTAGGCGATGACGACCACGCCGGTGAGGAGTGCGTAGGCGATGGTGCGGTTGAGCACCAGCTCGATGTCGAGCATCTGGTGCCGGAGGACTGCGATGAGCACACCCGCGGGGATGGTCGCCATGGCGAGCGCCCAGATCGTCTCGCTGGCCGTTCCCTGCGTGAGCATCGCGACGATGCCGAGCAGCACCGTGACGACGACTGAGAACATCAGCCACTGCAGCTGCGCCCGGGCCGGGCCGTGGGTCCGTCGGGTGCGGAGGACGAGCGACACGAGGCCGGCGATGCAGCAGGCGAACGTCACCATGATGCCGAGGCTGGAGACCCCGAGGAGTGCCTTGCCGGCGCCGCCGGGAAGCTGCCACGGGTTGTAGATCGCGTCGCTCGCGTCGATCGGATGGTGGGAGAACGCGAGCGCGACGAAGGTCACGGACAGTGCGCCGATCGCGATTCGCGCGACCGGTCGCCAGCGCGGCGACGCGAGCGTCCCGTCAGGGAACAGCAGCGGGAGCAGTGCGGGCACGGCGAGCTCCGGCGCCCAGCCCCATGCGTTGAGCCACGCCGCAAACGTCCCGAGCGGCCAACCGCCGTGCAGGTGGGAGACGACGGCGTACTGACCGGCGAGTCCGTTGACGCCGATGATGCTCGTCGCCGCGAAGACCCAGCCGACCCGGTTGTCCGGCCGCCGGCGGAGCAGGAAGGCACCGACGACGGGGTAGAGCAGGCCGGCGACGTGGTCGCCGTAGAGGTAGTTGACGCCCGGCTGGTCACGGTTCGCGAGATACAGCCAGAGCGAGAGTGGCGCCGCGATGACGGCAGCGAACGCGAACGCCGCCGCGACCGGGGGAGCCCAGCGAACCGCACGCCCCCCACGCATGAGGCCAGTGTCGCCCGTGGGCAGACCCGCGCGCCGGTGTTTGCGCAGGTCTGCCCACGGGTTGGTGATGGTCATCTGACGATGTCGTCGCGTCGGATCAGCGCGGGTCGGAGCCGTAGGCGAAACGCTCGTCGCTCATCCGCAGCACCTTCACGCCGAGGACGGCGATCGACACGCAGACCACACCGAAGCCGACGCTGGTGCGGAGCAGGTCGTGCGCGCCGAAGGCGCTGAGGAAGCCGATGAGCAGAGCGAACGGTGGCCAGATCGGGGCAAGTCGGGCACGGCGCATGGCACCGGCCAGCAGGACCAGGCCGAGGATCATGCCGAACGATGTCAAGGCGCCCATGGTCACAAAGCCCAGACCGGCCAACGGGACGTCGGTCATGTTCGACACCGGGGAGCCGGCCACCGGGCCGACGTGCCGGGCGATGCTCAGGTCGTAGAGATCGGTCACGAGCAGGCCGGACAGTCCGGAGCCGAGGACGGCGAGTGTGATACCGGCGGCCGAGAGCTTCCGTGCGCCGCGGCGGGCGAGCCGGGCCATCGTGAAGGCGGCCGGGACGAACAGCAGGTAGCCGAAGTGCAGCAGCACCGCGGCGACGATCGCCTGTCGCGGGTGCGCGGCGAGCGTCCGCAGATAGACGTCTTCACCCGCCTTCCCCTCGAACGGTGTCGTGAGGATGCCGGCCATGGTGATCGCCGCGGCTCCGAAGAACGTGCCGGCGGCGACGCGACGGCGCATCCGGGTGCCGGGCTCGGCGACCGTGACGGTCTGGACGGGGACGGTGGTGCCCGTCGAGCTGCTGGTGCGGTCGAGCGTGGTGGTCATCGCAGTGCCTTTCGTGGTTGGCCGCGGCTAGGTCCGCGGCGGCTGGTGGAAGAGTGCGCCGGGAGATGTCCCGAGCGCCTGAGCGCGATGTCCCGTTGGGCCGGGACGATTGACGGTTCAGTGGGTGAGGTGCTGCTCGGACTCCTGCTTGTGCAGCCGCTCGTCGTGGCCGATCTGGCGGAACAGGTCCGCGAGGCTCGCGAAGGTGCCGTAGCCGGCGCAGATGTCGGAGCAGTACGGCGCCGACTCCCACTCCGGGTGCTCCGCGACGAGGACGGCGTACTCGTGCTCGGCGTGGTCCTCGAAGTCGGCGTTGAGCCGGTGGCTCCAGGCCGGTTTCAGCGTGTAGAGCAGCCAGGCGAAGTGCCAGTAGCCGACGGCGATCAGCCGGGGCAGGACGTCGTACCAGATCGTCGACTCACGTCGTCCGCTACGTGCGACGAGCTCGTCGAGGATCATCAGGTGCCACTGCTCGTTGTCCTGCTGCATCCGGAACTCGCGGATGCGGTCGGCGAGGCGGCGGATGTCGAGCGGGTGGCGGTGCCGCTTGCTGATCTGCTTGTAGGTGACCGTCTCCCACGTCTGATAGGGCACCCGGGCGACGATCTCCAGCACACGGAACTTGCTCATCGTCCGCTTGCGGCCGTAGAGCAGGTCCATGCCGAGGAACAGCACGCGCGCGGCGACGCTGTAGCGGCGGCGCGGGGTGTCGAGCGTGCACTGCTGCTCAGCGAGCAGCTGAAGATGCGTGAGCTTCGGTAGGTCGTGCGGGGTGCTGTCGGTGGTGCGCTGGGCGGGAACGAACGCGGTGGTCGTGCTGTGGTCGAGCAGGGCGGTCATGGCTGAGCCTCCGGGTCGATGTCGTCGCTGACATCGAGGAGGTTGTCCGTCCCGCCGTCCCGGGCGCATGAGTCGAGAAGCGGATCGTCCCGGGACACGAATGTCCCTATGCTTCGGTCGTGCCGCGTCGCCGGGACGGTGTGTTGTTGCCGCTCGAGGAGACCATCCTCGAGATCGGTCTGCGCCGGCTGCGCGACCGCGATGCGGAGTTCTACGGCTTCGCAATGGCGACGGAGCTCGACGAGTCCGACGGTCGCCGGCTCACGGCGCACGGCACTCTCTACAAGGTGCTCGAACGGTTGGAGCGCAACGGTTTGCTCGTCAGCCGCTGGGAGGAGGCCGACGAGGTGGAGGAGGGGCGGCCCCGCCGGCGGCTCTACCAGGTCAGCGACCAGGCCGAGGGCGCGCTGCGCCGCTCGCGTCAGCTCCAGTCCTCTCCGGTGCTGCGTCCCGGACTGGCGTCGCGATGACGACGGCGACCTTCCCTTCGGGGTCGCCCTCGGTGCGATGGGTGTGGTGGTGGTGCCTCGCCTACACGTCGTTGACGCCGGCACCCGCCCGCGTCTCGCGCCGCGACGAACTGCGCAGCCACCTCTGGGAGTCGCAGCACGCGGGCCTCTCGACGCGTGCGGTGACGTGGGCCGCGTTGCGTGGCGCGCTGCACGACCTGACGTGGGCTGCGTCCCGCGGCGTGCCGGCACTCGGCAGATCGTTCGGGACGCCGACGCCGTACCTCGTCCTCGCACCGCTGTTCCCGATCGAGGGGTGGACCGTCTCGGCGCTCTACGTGGGCCGGACCGCGCACATCGGGGAGTTCATCGGCTCCGTCGGGGGCGGCTCGATGCTGGCCATCGCCGGGGCCGTCTGGCTGGTCCGTCGGCACCTCCGCTGAGCGAAGAGCTTGACAATCGGAACCTATCTTCCGATAAGTTGTCGGCACCAACAGTCTGAGGGGGCAGGCACATGCGCAAGATCTTCGAGCGACCCAAGGTCACCTACGTCGTCCTCGTCGTCGCGATCGTCGCGTTCTTCGCACTGTCGGCGGTCGGCAACAGCGGCACCGACGCGCAGAATGCGAAGAGCAGCGTCGGCTGGATCGGCGACATCGGCTGGTTCGCGTTCCTGCTGACGATCCTCGCGACGATCCTCTACACGATCGCGTTGCTCGTCCGTGCCGTTCGGCGACGCAGCACCGCCTGACGCAGGTCAGACGATGTGGCGGGAGCTCGCCCAGCGCGCGAGCTCTCGCCGGTTGGACAGCTGCAGCTTGCGCAGCACCGACGAGACGTGCGTCTCGATCGTCCGCTCAGACAGCACGAGCTCCTGCGCGGCTTCGCGGTAGGTGTAGCCACGCGCGATGAGGCGCAGGACCTCTCGCTCGCGCGGCGTCAGCGCGTCGAGGTCGTCATCCGCCGGCGGCACGGCCGCGCCGTCACCCGAGAAGGCGTCCAGCACGAACCCCGCCAGCCGTGGGCCGAACACCGCATCCCCTGACGCGACGCGAACGATCGCGTCGGTCAGTGCAGGCCCATCGATGGC
>DASSKP010000028.1:0-95443 GCA_035690365.1 Mycobacteriales bacterium | reverse complement strand
GTGTTCGTCCTCCCGCCGTTCAGCAGCCGCCGGTTCCTGCCGGAGAAGCTCTCCCGGCTGCGGCAGCTGGACGGTGCTGTCGTCGCGCCGGTGCGGGGACAGGGTACGGAGTTCGACTCGTTGCGCGAGTACGTCGTCGGTGACGACACCCGGTCGATCGACTGGCGTGCGACCGCGCGGCGTGGCGACGTCGTGGTGCGCACCTGGCGCCCGGAGCGCGACCGGCAGCTGCTGCTGGTCCTCGACTCGGGCCGGACGTCCGCTGCGCGCGTCGGCGGTGCGCCGCGCTTCGACGCCGCCATCGACGCGGCGCTGCTGCTGACTGCGCTGGCGCGTCATGCGGGTGACCGGGTCGGTGTGCTCGTGCACGACCGCCGGATGCGCGCCGCGGTCGACCGCGCGGCCGCCGGCGCGGGACTCGCGGACGTCGTACGGGTGGTGGCACCCGTCGAGCCGCAGCTCGTCGAGACAGACATGTCCGCCGTCGTCGCGCAGATCCTGCGACGGCTGCGCCGGCGTTCACTCGTGGTGCTGTTCACCGCGCTCGAGCCGGCGGCGCTTCAGGAAGGTTTGATCCCCGCCATCGGTCCTCTCGTGCACCGGCACGTCGTCGTCCTCGCTTCGCCGTCCGACCCCGAGGTCGCCAGGCTGCGCGGTGAGCGTGGCGATCTCGACGCCGTCTACCGGGCGGCCGCCGCCGAGAGTGCCGATGCCGACCGGCGTCGGGTGGCGGCGCAGCTGCGGCGTCGTGGTGTCGTCATCACGGAGGGACCACCGGACACGTTCGCCTCGCACGTGGCCGACACCTACCTCGGTCTGAAGGCGGCCGGACGGCTGTGACGCAGGCTCAGCCGGCCACCGGCACGTAGTCGCCGCGGAGATCCGCTTCCAGGTCCGCCGTCTCCCCCAGCCGCGCCGCCCGACGACCGAGCGTCCAGACGTACCCGAGAAAGGCGAGCTCCGCGACGACACCGATGCCGACCCGGGCCCAGGTCGGCAGACCCGATGGCGTGACGAAGGCTTCGATCACTCCCGAGACCGCCAGCACGACGACGAGGCCGATGGCGATCACGACTGTTGAGCGCCCTTCCTCAGCGAGCGCATCGGCGCGCCGCCTGGGGCCAGGGTCGATGATCGTCCAGCCGAGCCGTAAGCCGGCGCCTGCGGCGACGAAGACCGCGGTCAGCTCGAGGATCCCGTGCGGGGAGATCAACCCGAAGAACTCGCTTCCCCGGCCGGCGGCGAACATGTAACCGCCGATCACGCCGACGTTGACAGTGTTCTGCAGCAACGCGAACAGCGTGAACGTCCCCAGAAGCAGGCCGCCGACCAGGACCTGCGCGGCGACCCAGACGTTGTTGGTCCAGACCTGTGCGGCGAAGTCGTGCGCCGGGTGTGCGCGGTAGTAGTCCGCGAAGTCGTGGTTGACGAGCTGACGCACCTCGCTGGGCGGAAGCAGGGCGCGCTGCACGTCGGGATGCGTCGCGACCCACAAGCCGAGCCCGAACGACACCGCCAGCGACGCTAGCGCCGTGGGCACCCACCAGCGCCGGCAGCGGTAGACAGCGACGGGGAAGACGACGGTGAAGAATCTCGCCACCTGCCGCCACGCCGGTGCGTGGGCACCGGCGACCGCCGCGCGCGCCGTGGCGACGAGCCGGGACAGCCGCGCGACCAGCACCGGATCGGGCGACCGGGTCTGCACGAGTGACAGGTGCGTCGCCACACGTTGGTAGAGCCGGACCAGCTCGTCGACGTCCGTACCGGCCAACCGGGTAGGGCGGTTGGCCTTGCGGACGAGCGCCTCGAGCCGAGCCCACTCGTCGCGGTGCACTGCAACGAACGCATCGATGTCCACTAGCGAGGCAGACTAGCCAGGTGAGCGAGGCGGCGTACGGCGGTCCGATCGTCATCGGCGAGGCGGTCGCGCTCGAGCTCCGCCCGGCCGGCATCGGATCGCGAAGCGTCGCCCTGCTGATCGACCTCGCCGTTCAGTACGCCGTGATCATCGGGCTGATCCTGATCAGCTCCAACGTGTTCAACGGAGTCGACGACGCCGCCACGGCGGCCTTCTTCATCGTCGCGATGGTGGTCATCGTGCTCGGCTACCCGGTCGGCTTCGAGACGCTGTGGCGCGGCCGCACCCTGGGGAAGGCAGCGATGGGACTGCGTGTCGTGCGCGACGACGGCGGACCGATCCGGTTCCGGCACGCGTTCGTCCGCGGCCTCGTCGGCGTCGTCGTCGACCGGCCCGGCATCACGTCTGGCCTCGGTGCGCTGGTGCCGATGCTCATGACCGCGCGATCCAAGCGGCTAGGTGACCTCGCGGCCGGCACGGTGGTCGTCCAGGAGCGGGTGCCATCGCGTCTGGCGCAGCCGGCCGCGATGCCCCCGCCGCTTGCCGGCTGGGCCGCATCACTCGACCTCTCGATGGTCGACGACGGGCTGGCGCTGGCGTTGCGTCAGTTCCTTGCTCGAAGCTCCCAGCTGGCGCCATGGGCACGTGAGCAGATGGGCAGCCAGCTGCTCGGCGAGCTGTCCCGGCGTACGTCGCCACCGCCCACTGGCACTCCGCCATGGGCCTACTTCTCCGCAGTCCTGGCCGAACGCACCCGTCGCGAGATGCTGCGAACGGCCCCGGCACCTGCGCCCCCCACCACGGGCCCCCCGGCGATGGGCTCGTCGTTGCCGCCGACGGCCGCAACCTCACCACCGCCGGCGCCACCGAGCGAAACGCCACCAGGACCGTTCGCGCCGCCTGGTTAGCGACGCGACCGACCGAGCCGTCTCAGTAGCGGTAGGTGTCCGGCTTGAACGGGCCGTCCACCGGCACCCCGATGTAGTCGGCCTGCTCGCGGGTCAGCTCGGTGAGCTTCACCCCGAGCGCGTCGAGATGAAGTCGCGCGACCTTCTCGTCGAGGTGCTTCGGCAGGACGTGCACACCGAGCGGGTAGTCGTCCGTCTTCGTGAAGAGCTCGACCTGCGCGATGGTCTGGTTGGTGAACGAGTTGGACATCACGAACGACGGATGGCCGGTCGCGTTACCGAGGTTGAGAAGTCGCCCTTCGGACAGCACGAGGATCGAGTGGCCGTCCGCGAAGACCCACTCGTCGACCTGCGGCTTGATGTTGCGCCGCTGCACACCAGGCAGCTTCGCCAGACCGGCCATGTCGATCTCGTTGTCGAAGTGACCGATGTTGCCGACGATCGCACCCTGCTTCATCCGCTGCATGTCGGCCGCGGTGATGATGTTGAAGTTGCCGGTCGCCGTGACGAAGATGTCGGCCGTCTCGACCACGTCGTCGAGCGTGAGCACCTGGTAGCCGTCCATGGCAGCCTGCAGCGCGCAGATGGGGTCGATCTCCGTGATGATGACGCGCGCGCCCTGGCCGCGCAGCGACTCGGCGCAGCCCTTGCCGACGTCGCCGTAACCGCAGACGACCGCGGCCTTGCCACCGATGAGCACATCGGTCGCCCGGTTGATGCCGTCGATCAGCGAGTGGCGGCAGCCGTACTTGTTGTCGAACTTCGACTTGGTGACCGAGTCGTTGACGTTGATGGCGGGGAAGAGCAGCTCACCACGCTCGTGCATCTGGTAGAGCCGGTGGACACCGGTGGTCGTCTCCTCGGTGACACCCTTGATGCCGTTGGCGATGTTGGTCCAGCGGGTCGGGTCCTCGCCGAGCGAACGCTGCAGGACCTGCAGGATGACGGCGTACTCCTCGTTGTCGGTCGTCGAGGGATCCGGCACGGTGCCGGCCTTCTCGAACTCGACGCCCTTGTGCACGAGCAGCGTGGCGTCGCCGCCGTCGTCGAGGATCATGTTGGGACCGCCGTCGCCGGGCCAGCGGAGCACCTGCTCGGTGCACCACCAGTACTCCTCGAGGCTCTCGCCCTTCCAGGCGAAGACCGGCACGCCCTTCGGGTCCTCAGGAGTGCCGTCGCGACCGACGACGATCGCTGCGGCCGCGTGGTCCTGGGTCGAGAAGATGTTGCAGGAGGCCCATCGCACCTCTGCACCGAGCGCGACCAGTGTCTCGATCAGAACGGCCGTCTGCACCGTCATGTGCAGCGAGCCCGTGATCCGCGCGCCTGCCAGCGGCCGACTGCCGGCGTACTCCGCTCGCATGGCCATGAGGCCCGGCATCTCGTGCTCGGCGAGCGTGATCTCCTTGCGGCCGAATTCGGCCAGGGACAGATCGGCGACCTTGAAATCCATGCGGCCCAGACTAGGCGAGCGACGCCGAACCATGTCGAAGCGTCAGGCGAGCCGCAACTTGAGAGCGTCGATGGGCGCAACCGGCGTCGGATCGATGCCGTGCAGCAGCGCGAGGTAGACGGTGGCGTAGTCGATGAGACCCACCAGCGATGCGAGTCGCTCGAGCGGTCCGGAACCCTCCGACCGGATGCTGGTGACGGGCACCCCGCGCTCCTGAGCGACCTGCTCGGACACGGAGACCCGCGCTTCCACGGTCTCGTCGCCGTCGTCGTCGTGGAGCAGAACCAGCCGAAGCCGCAGCGGCTCGTCGTCGTCGACGCGGTCGCGGAACAGGTCGTCGGACCCCGCGGCTGCGGCGAGGTCGCCGTCGAAGGCGACCACCTGGTTGTGATGGGCCTCCGGGAGCCTGCCCACGACAGCGGGGTACTTCGCGTTCTCGGCGAGCTGGCAACCGAACCGGTACGCCGCCGCACCCCCGGTCGTGCCGGCACCCCAGACCATGGGCAGAGCGCCGGTCAGGTCGAGAGCGAGCTGCTTGCCGGGATTGACGAACGCCTCACGGTCGGGGCGGCAGGCCTCTGCCACGGTCTCGAGGCGCACCGCCGCCGCCTCGAACGCCTCGGCCGTCAGGTCGAGCAGGCCGAGCCGGCTGCCGGCGACCAGCACCGGAGTGGCGAGCGCCCACATCGTCGCGCGAGGAGCGAGCTGCTTGCTGACCGCGACGAAAGGCGCACGTGCCTGCGTGCACCGCCGCGAGAGCGGGGAGTCTGCCGCGCCGACGCCGACCAGCGCCGCACCGCGACGAACCGCCTCGTCGGTTGCGGCCAGGGTCTCCTGCGTGCCGCCGGAGCACGAGACGGCGATGACGACGTCGGCCGCGCCGACCCAACCCGGCAGGCCCGGCTCACGTTGCACGATGACCGGCGACTGCGCCGCCGGCGCCGCCAGCGCGGCGAGTACGTCGCCGGCGATGCCCGACCCGCCCATGCCGGCCACGACCACGGCCCGGGGACGGCCGAGCGCTTCGAGCTGTTCGAGGCCTGCGTCGGACGCGGCCGTGAGGGCGCTGCGGATCTGGGCCGCGCCCGTCGCGACGGCTCGAAGCATCTGGTCGGGGTCGCGCGACTCGAGCGCGGAGACGTCGTCGAGGACGGCGTCGTCGACCTCCACCGTCACGCGCCGCCACCGTCCGGCGTGCCTCCGGACTCCTCGCCATCCGGTCGACGGGCCTCGTCGACGAGCAGGACGGGGATGTCGTCGCGGACGGGGTAGGCGTAGCCGCACGAGGTGCAGACCAGCTCGTCCTTGCTGTCGTCGGTGCGGAGCTCCGCCCGACAGTTGGGGCAGGCAAGGATCTCGAGCAGCGCCGGGTCGAGGTTCACGCCGATGGAGACTAGTGCGCGCTCGGCCCCGCGGTCAGCCCCGGACCGTGCCGAGCACGTCGTCGCGCAGCGCTCGCATGGTCGGCTCGTCGGGCGCTTCGACGTTGAGGCGAAGCAGAGGCTCGGTGTTGGACGGCCGCAGGTTGAACCATGACCCGTCCGGAAGCTCGACGGTCAGACCGTCGAGGTGGTCGACGGACGCGCCCTCGCGGCCGGAGAACGCCGCCTCGACCTCCGCCATCTTCGACGTCGGGTCCGCAACCTCGCTGTTGATCTCGCCCGAGGCGACGAAACGGGAGTAGGCCGCGAGCAGAGCCGACAGCGTCGTGTCGGTGGTCCCGAGCGCCGCGAGCACGTGCAGCGCCGCGAGCATGCCGGAGTCGGCCCGCCAGAAATCACGGAAGTAGAAGTGACCCGAGTGCTCGCCGCCGAAGACCGCTCCGGTCTCCGCCATCGTCGCCTTGATGAACGAATGCCCGACCCGGGTGCGGACCGGCTTGCCGCCGTGCTCGACGACGATCTCGGGTACGGCGTGCGAAGTGATCAAGTTGTGGATCACGGTCGCCCCGGGCTCCTTCTCGAGCTCGCGCACGGCGATCAACGCGGTGAGCACCGACGGGGCCACGATCTCGCCCCGCTCGTCGACGACGAAACAACGGTCGGCGTCGCCGTCGAACGCCAGGCCGATGTCGGCCTTCGTCGCGCGCACCTTGGCCTGCAGGTCACGCAGGTTCTCCGGCTCGATCGGGTTGGCCTCGTGGTTGGGGAACGTGCCGTCGAGCTCGAAGTACAGCGAGGTCAGGTCGACCGGCAGGCCGTCGAACACGACCGGCACCGTCAGCCCGCCCATGCCGTTGCCGGCGTCGACCACGACCGACAGCCGTCGGATCGACTCGATGCCGGGAACGAGCTTCTTCATGTACGCCGCGTAGTCCGACAGCATCTCCCGCTGGGTTATCGAGCCGGCGGGGCCGTCGTACGGCGGCACGCCCTTCTCGACCAGCGCGCGAATGTCGGCGAGCCCGGTGTCCTGTCCGACCGGTGCCGCGCCGGCGCGACACAGCTTGATGCCGTTGTACTTCGCCGGGTTGTGGCTGGCGGTGAACATCGCGCCGGGCATGTCGAGCGACCCGGCGGCGTAGTAGAGCAGGTCGGTCGACCCGAGGCCGGCCTCGATGACATCCGCGCCCTGCGAGGCCGCACCTTCGGCGAACGCGCGGGCCAGCCCTGGCGAGCTCTCCCGCATGTCGTGGGCGGTGACGATCGTCGATGCGTTGACCACCCGGACGAATGCTGCGCCGACGTCGCGCGCTAGCGACTCGTCGAGCTCGTCGGGGACAACACCCCGGATGTCGTAGGCCTTGACGATTCGGGCGAGGTCCGGCACGCCGGCCAGCCTAAGGGAGCCGGTGTCGGAACTCCGCGGTCACACCTTGGTCTTGGTCGCCCGCGTGATGACGTCGGAGAAGCTGAGGGCGCGGCCCTCGTGGCTCCAGTGCCGGTGCTCACACCGGTGGCACGACGAGAAGCGGACCGGAGTGCCGTCGGTCAGGGTCATGGCGAGCGCGGTGACGCGGTCGCTCCCGCATTCCGGGCACTGCCCGGACGGGTTGGCGCCGGCCTGCGTCAGGGACGCGGCGGTCGTCGAGGGGCTGGCAGTGCGCTGCGAAGGAATCATCAGAAACTCCCGGGTGGGCGGCGGGACCTGACGTGTCTCGGCACGACCCCGGAAAACCTTGAGCAGCGGGAGGTTCCAGGACAATTCGGTACGGCGACCGCGTCAGCCCGGCGGGCGAAGGACCCGCAGGTGCCCGCGACGCCCGGTGCCGTGGCCGGCGCCGGGGTCCAGCGGTGGGTGTGCCGAAGGCCGGGCGGCCTCGCGCACGGCGTTGGCCAGTGCCTCGAGGTCGTCGCTGCTCGGGACCGCGGTCGCGACGTCGACGTCGAGTCGGACGACCTCCCAGCCGAGCGGCGCGGTCAGCCGCTGCGCATGCTCCTCGCACAGGTCGTAGGAGTGCGGCTCGGCGTAGGTCGCGAGCGGCCCGACCACCGCCGTCGAGTCGGCGTAGACATAGGTCAACGTCGCGACGGCGGGCCGGCCGCACGCGGTGCGCGAGCAGCGGCGCAGGGGGCTCACGGCGGGGACCGTACTCGCCCGCGGGCCCGCGAGCCACTTCCGTGCCCGTGTCGCGCCTCTACGCTTTGCCGATGAGCCGAATCCCGGGGCGTCGCCGGGACCGCCGAGGTCGCGGTCCACGCGGCCCGCTGGCGCCCCGGAGGGTGCCGCTGGTCGTCTCTCCCGGCCAGCGGTTCGACGACCTCGTGCTCGACGCGGTCGAGCACGTCGAGGAACGCTGGCGCGACCAGCTGAGGGGCGTCGACTTCGCCGTCGAGGACGTGCCACCGCTGGAGGGGGTCGGCCCGGTCGACGACGAGATCGAGTCCGCGGGCGTCCCCCTGGCGCGGCTGCTTCCGGGTGGCAGAGGTGCCCCGCCGCGCATCGTGATCTACCGGCGCCCGCTCGAGCTGCGGGCCGTCGACCGCGAAGACCTCGAGGACCTCGTGCACGACATCGTGGTCGAAGAGGTCGCGCACTTCCTCGGCCTCGATCCGGAGACCGTCGACCCGGGATATCGGGGCGAGGCGGAGTAGCCGGTCACCGCAGCGCCACCCGGGGGTCCTCCACCACGTCGGGCAGGCGCAGAGGCGCGGGCAGAGCGCTCGGCACGATCGCGGTCAGCAGCGGACCATGGGCGCCATTCGCCGTGATGCTGCGCGAGGCCCAGACCTCGCCGGACACCGGCACGATGACGACCGGGCCGCTGCCGCCGGCTCCCAGCACGGCGCGGAGATCGACTCCGACAGCCCGGTCGGCGGCGATCTGGACGGTCCGCGACCCTCCGGACGTCCCGACGAGCCGCACCGTCGCCGGCCCGCCGACGGCGGTCAGCGCGAGCTGCCCGCCGGCCCCGAGCGCCGGCGCGTTCTCCGCCAGCACGGCCGGCCCCGTCAACGCGCCTGTCGCAGGGTGCCAGGCCACGTCCGGCAGGCCACCCGGTGAGGTGAGCTGGCTCATACCCGCGGCCACGACCGGGCGGTCACTGGTCAGCTCGGCGGCCGCCGCCGCTCCACCGAGGGAGGTGCTCAGGTCCACCAAGGCCGAGCGGCCCGGCGGCACGACGACGTCGGGATGGTCCGACGGCACGAAGGCCCGGTCGGCGGTGAGCAGTCGGAGCTTCACCGTCGCGTCGTCATGCCCGGGGTTGGTGACCACCAACAACCGCGGGCCGGGCCCTGCGGAATAGCCGGACACGACAAGATGTGTTGACGGCGGCAGTGTCGGGGGAAGCCAGTCGGTGCCCGCCGGCGACAGGCCGGCCACCTGGTTGTCCCCGACCTCCGCGGCCACGCGGCCGGCGTCCGCGTGGATGTGCAGGCTGACCAGCCCGGCGTCCGGCGCATAGTTGGCGACGCTGAGCGACACCGCGTGCCCCGATGGCACCGACAGCGACTCGAGGCCCGGCAGGTCCACCGGACCGTTGACCGACCAGGCCGTCGCGGTCACCTCGGCGTCGGTGCTGCCGGGGTTGGCGAGGACCAACGCATCGTTGTGTCCGACCCGGCCGTCGGCGCCGGTGATCCAGCTGTCGGTCACCGCGGGCAGGCACGGCGCGGAGATGAGCCCGCGGGCGGTCCCGGTCGGGACGAGCTGATGCTGCGCGGCAGCCACGTTGCCCGCGCCGGGCCCTTCGGCGGTCACGACCGTGGTGGGCAGCGCCGCGGCGAACGTCGTCGTCACGGCAGGCGCAGCGGAAAGAGCTGTCACCGGGCCGGCCGCCGCGTCACCCACCGCCAAGGGCGACATGGTGACGCGCACCGCGGGGGCGCCGGATGGATCGAGCAACCGACCAGCGTCGACCACGCTGATCTGAGCCGGAGCCGGGCTGCTGCCATGGAGGCCGGGACAGACGAGCTGGACCCGGCCGACCGGCCGGGTGGCGACGGACGGTGACGTGCCGGCGCCTGCGGTCGAGGGCCGGGTGGCCGCGCCTGCCCCGACGAGTGCCGCAACGGCGGTGACACCGGCCACCGTCGCGTAGCGCGGGCTCACGACCCCACCACCTCGCGGCGGCGGCGCGGCAGCGCGGCCAGGCCGAGCAGCACCAGGGCGACGAGCTCACCCGTCAGCCACCACGCCCGCCCGTCGGACGAGCGCGACAGCGCGAGTCGCCCACCACGGGCCGGGAGCCTCCACGCCTGCGCCCACCCGTACGCCGTCGCCCGCGCGAGCGGCCGCCCGTCGAGCCGCGCCTCCCAGTGGGTGTCGGCCGACTCGGCCAGCACCAGCAGCCGGCCGCCGGGGCCGGCGGGCACGTGGGCGCGCGCGTGACCCGCAGTCGCGGGAATCGGCGTCGGGACCGCGCCATCCGGTAGCGCGTGGCCGGCAGCGACCCTCGCGGCGACGTCCGGCGCGAGCACGGTCAGCTCACCGCCGCTGACTGCTGTGCGCCGGACCACGACGCCCGATGCCTTCACACCGGTCAGCCCGTCGACCCCCGCGACGCCCGCGAGCAGTCGGTCGTCGGCGGCACGGTCGACCACTTGCGTGACCCCGAACTCGGTCAACAGCGACGCTGCCTGTGGGTCACCGCCGACGAGGCTCGACACGGCGCCCGCGAGCTCACGAGCAGGGCGGGCCGAGTCGCCGTCACCGGTGCCGAGGTCCGCATCGCCGAGCCGAGGTCCTCCGGCCGACCTGACGAGGGTGTAGCCCACCGTGCCCCCCTCCGGCCTCAGAACAAGTGCTCGCGGTGACGCCGGCAGCTCCACCGTCGCGGCGGCGAACGCGGGAAGCAGCTGCGGATCGCCGGCGGACAGCGGCCGCGCGACACCGCGACCCAGCCAGGTGACCGAGGAGCCGATCACGGCGATCACGACAGCGGCGGTCACGACCGTGGCGGCCAGCTGCCGCCAGCCGAAGCTGTAGCGCGCCAGACTCGACCGCGCGGCGTCGCCCGCGACGACGGCGCACGAGAGCACCGCCAGCCCCGCCACCGCGAGCGGCACTCCGGTCCAGTACCTCGCCTCGGGTCCGCCGCCCGGGACATGGAGGCGGCTGATCGCCAGAGCGGCGCCCGCCGCGACGACGAACGCGGCGAACGCCGCTCTGGCGACCCGCTGCCTGTTGCTGCGAGCCAGGCCCGCCACTGCTGCCAGCAGGTAGCCCGCGAGCAGCCAGGTCGCGGGTTGCGCGGGGCCACCCGGATGCAGCAGCACGAAGTCGGTCGCAGGCTGTGCGCGCGCCAGCCGGAACGTGTCGGCCGGACCCGCGCCGTACAGAGCCGACGACGCGTGCGCCACGACGTGCCAGCTCCACGGCAACAGCACGACAAAGGCGGCGGCGAGAGCGACGAGCAAGCGACCCAGAGCCGGGCCGATCGGCCGGACGGCCAGCACGATCGCGGCGAGAGCGGCCAGCCCCAGGACCCCCCAGAGCGCCGGAGCGAACGCTGCACCGAGCGCGAGCATCAGCCCAGCGGCAACCGGCCGCGCCGCGCGGGCGGACGGATCCGTCGGCAGCATCGCCCGGGCGAGCACGAGCGCCGTGACCGGCAGCAGCACCACCACCACGACGACGTCGAGCCGCCCGCCGGAGACCGCCCCGAGCCCGGCCGGCAGCAGTGCGTAGGCCCCGGCTCCCGAGGCGCGCAGCCAACGCGACCGGGTCAGTGCCGATCCGGCGCCATACGCCGACCAGCCCGCCAGCGGGGCAGCGCCGAGCATGACCGCCGCGACCACCAGCCACGGCTTGCCGAACAGCAACGTCGAAGCGGCGGCAAGCACGGCAACCCACGGCGGGGTCGGCGCCGAGGACCCGAGCCCGACGGCATGCCAGCCGGAGAGGTAAGCCGACCACAGGTCCGAGGCGCCGGCCGGGGCCGGGAGCAGTCGCCCGCCGTGGACACTGCCGCCGAGGGCTCCGCGGTCGGCGACCAGCGCGAGGCCGATGAGAAAGACGCTGAGCCAGAGCAGCGGCCGGTCACGCCAGCCCCGGCGAGCATCCACTGCTCCGTCAGCGACCCGGCGGGAGGCGAACCGCGCGGCGAGGTCTCGTCGCACCTGCGCCGACGCGCTGCCCAGCAACGGGCGCAGCTCCCGATGACTGCGCACCTGCAGTGCTCGCCGGCGCCGTCGGGCCACTGTCACCACAGACGGGTGGCGGAGTGCGGACAGCACGGCACCTGCCTCGTCGCGGGCGCCGCGGAAGTCTGCCGCCGACAGGCGGGCGAGAGCCACGAGCCAGCCACCGAGCACCGTGCGTACGACGAGCAGCGGCAGCACCGCGGACCCCGCGTTGGCCCAGAGCACCTGGAGCTCGTGTCGCCGGCGGACGACGCCTGGCCGTCCGGGCAGCGCCGCAGTGGGTCGTTCACCGCGGGCCAGCGCGAAGGCGTGCCGGACGACCGCGCGAGGCACGACGACGACCCGCTCGCCGGCCGCGTTGGCCCGCCAGCCGAAGTCGATGTCCTCGCCATGGACCGGCCAGACCGGGTCGAGCCCGCCGAGGCGCTCCCACACGTCGCGACGGACGAGCATGCCCGCGGTCCCGACCGCCAGCACGTCGCGCAGCTCGTCGTGCTGGCCCTGGTCGACCTCGTGCGGCTCGACGCCGGTGCGGCGGCGACCGCTGCCGTCGACGGTCGCGCCCATCTCCAGGAGGTGTCGGCCGTCCAGATCCGTCTGCTTGCATCCGAGCACCGTCGCGGACGGAGAGCGGTCCGCCTCGGCCAGCAGCTCGAGCAGGGCGTCCGGCTCGGGTCGGCAGTCGTCGTGGACGAGCCAGACCCAGTGGACCACCGGGCCGCGGCGTCGCGACGACGGCGTCGCCTCGACCGCCGCCAGACCCGCGGCCACGGCGTCGGCGAGGGCGACGCCGGCCGGCAGCCGGACGACGTCGATTTCCTCGTCGGCGGTGCGGGCCAGCTCGGCCGACCCGTCGGCGCTACCGGTGTCGACGACCACCAGACGCTGCGGTCGTCGTCGTTGCGCCCGGAGCGCTTCCAGGCAGCCGGCCAACCAGGCCGCCCCATCGTGGACGACGACGACGGCAGTCACGACCTGGTCGGCGAACTGCAGACGGGGGGCTCGGGACGGCATGCGGTGAGGGCTGCTCGCGCGGTGGAGGAGAGGTCACCGACCGGCCGGTCGGTGGCGGCGCCGCCGGGACCTCGGCCCCGGCACGGCCGCGTCAGACTACGTGAGCCGGACCGTCAACCGGCACGCCGCTTGAGCCGCCGGCGCTCGCGCTCGGACAGCCCGCCCCAGATGCCGAACCGCTCGTCATGCGCCAAGGCGTACTCCAGGCAGTCGCCGCGCACGTCGCAGCGACCACAGACCTTCTTGGCCTCCCTCGTCGACCCACCCTTCTCCGGGAAGAACGCCTCCGGGTCGGTCTGGGCGCACAGGGCCTGCTCCTGCCAGGGCAGGAGTTCCTGCTCGTCGTCTTCCTCGTCGAGCAGGAAGCTGAGCTCTGTCACGGCGCCTCCTCGGGTGCTGGCACGCCGACCAGGAGCGGCCGGGTGCATCGTCGGAGTGCCTGGCCAGCCGCGGCTGCGGTCAGCAGAGGGAAGAACACACGTGAAATTACACGCGCGTCGTGCCACTCCCGTCAAGGGGTTCGGTGGTATTGCTCTGCGACTCGCCGGTCAGACCGGCGTGTCGTCGTCCCGATCCGCCTCGCCGCTGCCGCCGCCGGTGGGGTTCCACCACGGCTTGGGGGCGCTGCTGGGCTCGGGCTCGTCGGCCGCCTGGACCGGCTCCGGCTCTTCTCCCGCGCGGCGCTCGCCCGCGACGTCCGTCGAGGCGGTCTCCTCAGCGGCGGGCTCCACGGCGGCCCTGCCTGCCTCGGCCTCTTCGGCCAGGAGCTGCTCGTCCACCGGAGCCTCTGCGGACAAGGGCTGCTCGTCCACCGCCGGGGCCTGCGGCTCGGGCTCCAGCACCACCGGAGGCGTGGCCGGGAGCGTGGTCGGCGGACCGACGGCAGCATCGACGGCGACATCCGGACTCGGCACAACCGGCATCTCGCTCAGCGAGGCGCGACGCCGCCGCGCGGCCGGCGGCTGCTTGGCCGCCGACTTCGCCGGCTTCGCGGCCACCTTTGCCGTACGCTTCGCGACCGTCTTCGCCGGGGCGACATCGGCGGACTTGCCAGCCCTCGTCGAGCCGGCCGCCTTGGACGCCTTCGTGCCCACGGTCCGGCCGGCGGGCTTGGCCGACGTGGCGGACTTCGCCGCCGACTTCGCCGTGGACTTGGGCGTGGACTTGGGCGTGGACTTGGGCGTGGACTTCGGCGTGGATCTGGCCGCACCCTTGGTGGCCCCGGCGGTCCGCTTCGCGGCGGACTTCCTCGGCGCGGGCGCGGGGGGCGGCGCAGTGGCTGCCACCCGCTCGGCGTCGGCCTCAGCGGCAGCTGCACGGCGCGGGCCGGAGCCACGGATGCCGCGCGGGCGGATCGGGTCGGCGAGCGCCGACAGATCCTCCGGAGGCGTCGGGATCTCGACGGCGGGCGAACCGGCCTCCGAACGGCGCCAGCGGTCGGCGTCGCGGGCGTCCCGACGGCGGTCGATCACGTCGCTGAGCCGGTTGGCTGTCGACCTCCGGTCCTTCGCGGACAGGCCGGCCGCGAACGCATCGAGCGCGTCGTGCAGGACACGGTCACGCTCCTGCTCGAGCAGCTGGTCGCGATGAGCGAGGTAGCCGAGCAGTGACTCACCCGCCGTGACGAGCTTCGCGACACCGCCGTTGAGCATCGCGCCCGCGTCGTCGATGGCCGCCGCCTGGCGGTCCATGGCGGCACGCGCGTTGGCCATCATCCCGTCGACCTCGGCGCGGAACTCCGCCGTCGCCGCCTCGGCCGCTTCCCGCGCGGACACGACGGCCGCCTCCGAGCGCGCGTCCCACTCGATGCGCAGCTCGCCGATGGTGGCGTAGAGCGAGCCGATGACCTCGGCGAGCTCGCGCAGCCGGCCCCCGGTCTCCTCACCGTGCCGCGCCGCGGACGACACCCCCGACCGGAGCTCGTCGAGCGAGGACAGCACGTCGGCGCGCGACTCCTCCACACGGTCGAGGACGTCCTCCCGGAGAACGCGCGCCGTCTCACCGAAGGTCGTCCGCTGCTCGTCGAGGGCACTGGTGATCGACTCGGCGGACTGCGTCATCAGGGTGGAGATCCGGTCGCGCACCTCCTCGAGAGCATCGGCGAGGTCGCTTCGCAGCGCGCCGGTCTCCTCCTCGACGAGGTGCCGGGTGTCACCGTTGGCCTGGGTCAGCTGCTCGATCGTCGACGTGAGCTCTGCCAGCAGGGCGTCGCGGGCATCGGTGAGCCCACTGCCGATGACGGCCTCGAGCTCCTCCAGCCGGGTCTCGGTGCTGGTCTGGAAGGCGTCGAGGAACCCGCTCACCGCTGCGAGGCCGCCGTTGGTGGCATCGAGGTCGCGGTTCAGCCGGGTGTCCAGCCCCGTGAAGGCGGTCTCAACGGTGTCGCGGAGCTGCAACGCAAGCGTCTGGAGATGGGTGCGCGTCTCGCCGTGACCGGTGGTGACCGCGTCGGTGAGGGACTCCCCCAGGCCGCCGAGGTTGGTGTCGAGCTGCCGCAGGTGTTCGGTCGCCGTCCCGATGCTGTCGCGAGTGACGGCCTCGAGGTTCTCGGCCAGGCCGTCGATGGTGTCCTCGACAGCGGCCAGCCGCTCTTCGAGGACACTGCGCGTGTCGTTGGCGGCGGCCTCGGCTGCGCGGCCGCCGGCGGATGCCTGGGTGAGCCCGGTCGAGATGGTGCGGCGAAGATCGCCGACTGCGGTGTCGACCCGGGTGAGCAGTGTCTCCTCGAGCCGCCGCAGGCTCGTCTCCAGCTCCGCCGTGCCCTCGGGAAGCTGGGCGAGCTCCTCTCTCAGCTGCGGCAGTGCAGCGGCGGCGCCCTCCAGTACGGCGGCGAGCTGGTCGACTCGCTCCCCCAGCTCGGCAGAACTACCCGCGACTCCGCTGGCCTCGGTGCGCGTCGCCGTGACCTCACCGGCCAGCCGGCCGATGCTCTCGTCGACACTCGTGCGGACTGTCGTCAGATCGGCGCGCAACGACGTGAGATCGCGCCGCAGCGAGCCGATCTCGTGACGCAACCCTGCCAGTGCAGCTGCCAGGACAGGTGTATCTGGTGAGTCGTCGCCGGCCTGCGCGGCGAGCTCCTCGATTCGTCGCAGCAGTCCCGGCTCGTGTTCGTCGGTGTCCATCCGGGCTCCCCGCGCGTCGCCGTTGGTGGCGGAGGTTACGCCGTGAGCGGCGCAGTTTCAGAAACCTCGCCGTAGAGCGTCGTACGTTGTCGCACCGGACGGCCCGCGGCCGCCGCGATCTCGGCGAGGTCTTCGACCGACTTGCGTGATCCGTGTGCACTCCCGGCCATGCGGCTGATCGTCTCCTCCATCAATGTTCCGCCGATGTCGTTGGCACCACCGTTGAGCATCGCGACACTTCCGTCGACGCCGAGTTTCACCCACGAGCACTGGATGTTGTCGATGCGGCCGTGCAACAGCAGCCGGGCCATGGCGTGCACCACGCGGTTCTCGATCATGGTCGGTCCGGGTCGCGCGAGCCCCGCGAGATAGAGCGGCGCGTTGAGATGCACGAACGGCAACGGGACGAACTCCGTGAAGCCGCCGGTCTCGGCCTGCACGTTCGCGAGCAGTCGAAGGTGCGCGAGCCAGTGAGCCGGCGTGTCCACGTGGCCGTACATCATCGTCGACGTCGTCGGGATGCCGAGCCGGTGCGCAGTCGTGACGATCTCGACCCAGGTGGCGGCAGGAAGCTTGCCTTTCGTCAGCACCCACCGAACGTCGTCGTCGAGGATCTCCGCAGCAGTGCCCGGAAGCGAGCCGACGCCGGACTCCTTCGCCTTCACCAGCCAGTCCGCGAACGAAAGGCCGGTGCGCGCGGCGCCGTTGACGACCTCCATCGGGCTGAAAGCGTGCACGTGCAGCCCGGGCTGCCGGCGCTTCACCTCTGCGGCGATGTCGAAGTACGCCGTCCCCGGCAGGTCAGGGTGGATGCCGCCCTGCATGCAGACCTCGGTCGCGCCGACCGCGACGGCCTCGTCGGCCCGCGTCCCGATCTCGTCGAGTGACAGCGTGTAGGCGTCGGCGTCGGTGCGCCGCTGCGCGAACGCGCAGAACCGGCAACCGGTGTAACAGACGTTGGTGAAGTTGATGTTGCGGTTGACGACGTAGGTGACGTCGTCGCCCACGGTGTCGCGGCGGATGTCGTCGGCGAGTCGCGCGAGCGCGTCGATCTCCGCTCCCGGCGCGGCATCGAACAGCATGAGCGCCTCGGCGTCGGACATGGCTGCCAGCCGCCGCTCGGCGTGGCCCAGGGCCGCGGTGAACTCGGGTCGCATGCGCTGGCTGGGCAGCATGGGCGCCACGGCACTTCCACGCCGGCGGGCCTCGGCGGAGACGGTCAGCGAGCCCCAGTCGCCGTACGCCGCGTCGAAGTCGCTGCGGCGGTCGGTCCGACGGCCCTCGGTGTCGATCGCGCTGTGCAGGTCGACACGGCCCGCGTCGCTCCAGCCACCGTCCGGCTCCTGCCAGGGCAGACCGCGCACCACCGCATCGGCGCGCGCGAGCCCGGCGTCGTTGCGCAGCGCTTCGACATGACCGCGCAGCCGCGGGTCCAGCCAGGGCTCGGCGAGGTACTCCGGATGCGCGGTGAGCCGCTCGGTCAGGACGAAGCCACTGGCAGCTGTGAGGTGCGCGAGGTCGTCGAGGTGCGGCCACGGCCGCTCCGGGTTGACGTGGTCCGGTGTCACCGGAGAGACGCCACCGAAGTCGTCGACACCGGCTGCCAGCAGCCGCGCGCAGTCGGCGCCGTCGACGAGGTTGGGCGGCGCCTGCACGCGCGCCGCCGGGCCGAGCAGGATCCGCGTCACCGCGATCGTGGCGACGTACGCGTCGATGTCCGCGTCGGGGTGCGTGCGCATCGCGGTGTCCGGCTTCGCGCGGAAGTTCTGCACGAGGACTTCCTGGATGTGGCGGTACTGCCGGGCCAGCTTGCGGATCGCGAGGATCGACTCGACGCGGTCACGCGGCGTCTCGCCGATGCCGACGAGGATCCCGGTGGTGAAGGCGATGTTGCTGCGACCGGCATCCTCGATGACCCGAAGCCGGACGGCCGGTTCCTTGTCGGGGCTGCCGCGATGTGCGGGCACGTCGGCCGTCGTCTCGAGCATCATGCCCATCGACGGCGCGACCGGCTTGAGCCGCTGCATCTCCTCCCACGACATGACGCCGGGGTTGAGATGCGGGAGGAGGCCGGTCTGCTCGAGCACCGCGATCGCCGCGGCACGCACGTGGCCGAGGGTGCTGCCGAAGCCGGCTGCCTCCAGCCACTGCGCGGCCTGCGGCCAACGATCCTCCGGTCGATCGCCGAGCGTGAACAGCGCTTCCTTGCAGCCCACGGCTGCGCCACGCGCGGCGATGTCGACGACCTCGTCGACGGTGAGGTACGGCGCCGACAGCCGTCCCGGTGTCGTGGCGAACGTGCAGTAGTGGCAGCGATCCCGACACAGCCGCGTCAGCGGGATGAACACCTTGCGGCTGTAGGTCACGATGCCGGGCCGGCCGGCGGCCTCGAGTCCGGCGTCGCGGACCCTCGCCGCGATCTCGCACAGGACGTCGAGGTCGGCCCCGCGCGCGGACAGCAGGATCTCGGCCTCGTCGACGTCGAGCGACTTCCCGGCGTCGGCGCGCGCGAGGGCGCGACGCATTGCCATGGGAGCCGCCGGTTGCATGCGAGCGACCTTACGCGTGGGCTGCCTCCCGACCACCGTCCGGCGGGCTGCGACGATGCCGTGCGTGCGAGTGACCGTGCTGGCAGGCGGCATCGGCGGTTCACGCTTTCTGCTCGGCCTGCGAACGCTCGGTCACGACGTCACGGTGATCGGGAACACCGGCGACGACATCACGATGTTCGGGCTGCGCGTCTGCCCCGACCTCGACACGGTGATGTACACCCTCGGCGGCGGCATCTCCGCGGACCGCGGTTGGGGCCGGGAGGACGAGAGCTTCCGTGTCCGCGACGAGCTGGCGGCCTACGGCGAGGGCCCGTCCTGGTTCGGTCTCGGCGACCTCGACATCGCCACGCACCTGCTGCGCACGCAGTGGCTGGCCGAGGGAATCCCGTTGTCGGAGGTGACCGCCCGGTTGTGCGCGCGATGGCAGCCGGGAGTTCGTCTCCTTCCGGCCACCGACGACCCGGTCGAGACGCACGTCACGCTCGTCGACGGCCGCACCGTGCACTTCCAGGAGTGGTGGGTGCGACTGCACGCCGAAGTGCCGGCGACCGAGATCCAGCTGAGCGGCGCGTCGTCGGCCCGTCCGTCGCCAGGCGTCCTCGACGCGATCCATGACGCGGACGTCGTACTGCTTCCACCGAGCAACCCGGTCGTCAGCATCGGCACGATCCTCGCGGTGCCGGGCATCGACGACGCGATCCGGACCACACCGGCGCCGGTCGTCGGGTTGTCGCCGATCGTCGGCGGCGCGCCGGTGCGGGGAATGGCCGACGCCTGCCTGACCGCCATCGGCGTCGAGACCACCGCGGGCGCCGTCGCCCGGCACTACGGCCGCCGACCGGACGGGGTGCTCGACGCCTGGTTGGTCGACGAGGTCGACAAGGCCGTCGCCGACGAGCTGGCCGAGGAGGGCTGGCCGGCGCGGGCAGTGCCACTGATGATGACGGACGTCGATGCAACTGCCGCGATGGCGGCCGCGGCGCTGGACGTCGCAGCGGAGCTGCGCAGATGAACGGCAGCGGCGGAGCTGCGCAGATGAACGGCACCGGCAGCTCGCACACCGAGCGGCTCGAGATCTGGGGGGTCGCAGGTATCGGTGAGATCGCGGACGGCGCTGATCTCGCTGCGGTGATCGCCGATGCTGCACCGGACCTGCGTGACGGCGACGTCGTCGTCGTCACGAGCAAGGTCGTCAGCAAGGCCGAAGGTCGGCTGGTCAGTGGTGACCGCGACGATGCGATCGACGCCGAGTCGGTGCGGCTCGTTGCACAGCGCGGCAGCACCCGCATCGTCGAGACCAGGCACGGTTTCGTTCTCGCCGCCGCCGGCATCGACGCGAGCAACGTCCCGTCGGGGACGGTCGCTCTGTTGCCCGTGGACCCCGACCGGTCCGCCGGACGCATCCGCGCAGGACTTCGTCGGCTGCGTGGGGTCAACGTCGCCGTCGTCGTCACGGACACGTTCGGCCGGCCATGGCGCAACGGCCTGGTCGACGTCGCCATCGGAGCGGCCGGCATCGCCGCACTCGACGATCACCGGGGCCGGACCGATGCCCACGGTCACACCCTCGAGATGACGGTGACCGCGATCGCTGACGAGGTGGCGTCGGCCGCCGAGCTCGTCAAGGGAAAGCTCGCCGGTGTCCCCGTCGCGATCGTGCGGGGACTGCGGTACGACGTCGACGCCGCAGGAACCGGTGCGCGGCCATTGATCCGCCCGCCTGCCGACGACATGTTCCGGCTCGGAACCACCGAGGCGAAGCGCGCGGCGGTGCTCGACCGCAGGACGGTCCGGGAGTTCACCGCACAACCGGTGCCCTCCGAGGCGGTCGAGCGAGCACTTGCGGCGGCAGTGACCGCTCCCGCGCCGCACCACTCGACACCGTGGCGTTTCGCCGTCGTTCGCGACCGTGCCGTGAAGCTGCTCGACGCGATGCTCGCCGCATGGACCGCGGACCTACGACGCGATGAATTCACGGAGGACCAGATCGCGCGGCGGGTGCGCCGGGGTGACGTGTTGCGTCGCGCTCCCCTGCTCGTGGTGCCGTGCCTGGTCACGACCGGCGCCGCACACGACTATCCCGACGACCGCCGGGCTGCGGCGGAGCGCGAGATGTTCGTGGTCGCGCTCGGCGCCGCGGTCGAGAACTTCCTCGTGGCACTTGCCGCCGAGGGCCTGGGCAGTGCGTGGGTGTCGAGCACGATGTTCTGCCGCGACATCGTCCGCGAGGTTCTCGACCTTCCGGACGACTGGGATCCGATGGGCACGCTCGCGGTCGGCTACGCCGCATCCGCTCCGCCGGAACGTCGACAGAGGGACACGTCGGCGTTCGTCGTCGACCGCTGAGGCGCCCACCGGAGCGGGGTTGCCCCCGCGACGAGCGCCGAACGCGCAAGTAAGTCAGATCGCGCGGATGTCGCCGACGGTCATGCGGGGGCCGAAGCCGGGCTTGCGAACGCCGGAGGCTTCGACGAGACGCACTGCCCGGTGCCGGTGGCCCGGGTAGCAGGACAGCAGCTCGAGCATCTCGTCGTCGTCGACGGGTCGGCCGACGAGGGCCCAGCCGACGAGCGCCGGAATGTGGAAGTCGCCGACGGAAACCGCGTCGGGGTCTCCCCAGGACCGTTGCGCGACCTCGGCTGCGGTCCAGACTCCGACGCCGGGCACGTAGCGCAGCCGCTTGAGTCGCTGGTCGCGTGGCAGCTGCGTGGCCTCTTCGAGCCGACCGGCGACCATGGCGGCGGATCGGATCGTGCGGGCACGGCCGGGGTCGACGTTCGCTCGATGCCACTCCCACGACGGAATGCGTGCCCACACCTCGGGCGCGGGCACGACCCGCATGCCTGACGGCGCCGGCCCGGGTGCGGTGTCGCCGTACCTGCGGAGCAGGTCGCGCCAGGAGCGATGCGCCTCGACACCGGTCACCCGCTGCTCCAGCACCGACGGTGCGAGCAGCTCGAAGACGGTGCCCGTTGCGCCGAGCCTGAGATGGCGCAGCCGTCGCCACGTGGACGCGATCACCGGATGCTGCGGCTCGAATCCCGCAACGTCGTCGCCCGCTCCGAGAAGCGCGGGGACGTTGTCGATCGCCCAGTCCGCGCCTGGGCCCCACGCAGCAGCATGCACGTCTCTGCCGGCGGCCGACAGGTGCAGCGTCGCGATCCCCGCCGGCGTGCGGCTGGTTCGCCACCAGCCGCCGGCCGGGTCGCGAAGGTGCGCAGGGTCGCCGCGCCCCCGTTGCAGCGGACCGATCGCGAGGTCGAGCGACACCGGCACGGCCGGGCGCCAGGTCGTCTGGGCCGCGGGCTCGGTCACCCGATGAGTGTGCCGTGCCACCTAGACTGCTGCGCGTCCCTTCCGACGGATCGTCTCGGAGATCACCGGTGCCCAAAGGCTCGTCCCGCAAGAACGACACTCGGAAGGCCAACCGCGACCGTCGGCAGCGGCTCGAGGAGCTGCGTCGCCAGCAGCGCTCCGCCGAGCGGCGGAAGAACCTGCTCTTCACCGGGTCGGCCATCGTGATCGCCGTGGGGCTCATCGCGGGCGCGGTGATCCCGACCTACCTGCACGACCGCGCGAAGAAGCACAAGGCGGCCGAGGCTCGGAAGAAGGAGCGCCAGGTCATCCAGCTCGCGCCGACCGCCGCGGAGAAGGCCGCCGGCTGCACGGGCGTGCACCAGGACCCGCTGTCCGCCGCCGCACAGCACTTCACGACGCCGATCGACTACACCAAGGAGAAGTACGGCGACACCGCAGGCGGGACGCCGGCGATCCCCCCGACAGGTGGCAAGCACAACCCGTTGTCACTCGGCGACAAGACGCGCTTCTACTCGTTGGCGGAGAAGCCGCGACCGGAGCGCGCGGTGCACAACCTCGAGCACGGCTATGTCGTCGCCTGGTACGACAGCAAGCTCTCGGCGGCCGACGTGAAGACGCTGCAGACGCTCGCCTCGTCACTGCCGCGCTTCCTCGTCGTCGGCTGGTGGCAGGGTGACCTGCCCGCGGACAAGCATCTCGCCCTGACGTCATGGGGTCGCACCGAGCGCTGCGGCACCGCGTCGGCGGACGTGATCCGCAACTTCGTCTCCCAGCACGTCGACTCCAACCTCGCACCGGAGAAGGGCCTGCCGCCGATCAGCGGAGCCGACAACTACCCGCCGGACGTGCTGCCCGGCCCGAGCACGGCACCGTCTGCGACGCCGAGCTCGTCGCCGAGCGCGACGACGACGAAGAAGAAGAAGAAGTAGCGGTCAGGCGTCGCTGCTGAACCGCACGGCGACGTCGGGCAAGGTCACGCCGGGCCAGACCCGCGCGCCTTTCACGAGCTCGTTGCGATCGCCTAGGCGCGCGCCGGCACCGATGACGACGTCGACGAGGCGGCAGCCGCGACCGACGACCACGTCCGTCCCGACGACACTGCGCACCACCTCGGCCTCGCTGTCGATGCACGCGCCGTCGAGCACGATGGAGGCGTCGACGACCGCGCCATCGCCGATCGTGACCCGTTCGGCGATCGCGCTGCCTCCGCGGACGGTCGCCGAGGTGACGACGTCGGCCGAGGATGCGATGAGCGCCTCCCCGGGATGGGCGACAGCAGGAGAAGGCGCGACCCCACGCACGAGGTCGGCACTGGCCTGCACGATCGCGGCCGGCGTCCCGACGTCGAGCCAGTAGGCGTTGTCGACGTACCCGAGCACCGGTTCACCGGCGTCGAGCAGCTGCGGGAACGTCACCCGTTCGACGGAGACGACCGTGCCGGCGGGGATCGTGTCGATGACCGACCGGCGGAAGACGTAGCAACCGGCGTTGATCTGATCGCTGACCGGCTCGGGTGACTTCTCGACGAAGGCCGTCACGCGGCCGGACTCGTCGGTCGGCACGGAGCCGAACGCCCGCGGGTCGTCGACCCGGACCAGGTGCAGCGTCACGGCCGCAGCAGACTTCTCGTGAAGCGCGAGCTGTGCGCCGATGTCATGACCGGACAGCACGTCGCCGTTGAGCACGATGACCGGGTCTGCCGCCTCGGACGTCAGCATCGACGCGACGTTGCGGATTCCGCCGCCGGTGCCGAGCGGTTCGCTCTCTGTGACGTAGTCGATGCGCAGGCCGAGTGCCGACCCGTCGCCGAAGTGCGCTTCGAAGACCTCCGGGCGGTACGACGTCGCCAGCACGACATGGTCGACACCGACAGCGGCGAGTCGGGCGAGCTGATGCGTCAGGAAAGGCACGCCGGCGACCGGCAGCATGGGTTTGGGAGTGTCCAGCGTCAGTGGTCGAAGCCGGGTGCCGAGGCCACCGACGAGGACGATCGCCTCCACTAGCCGGCGTGCACCGCGCGACTGTAGGCCGCCATATGCGCCTCAGCGCTGGCGGCCCAGGTGAACTCGCGCGCTCGGGTCAATGCCGCACTCGCCAACAGCTGACGTCGCTCCGGGTCGTCCAGCAGGGATGACAACGCCGCCGCGATCTCGTCGACACCGCGTTCGGTGTAGGCGACCGCATCTCCGCCGACCTCCGGCAGGGACAAACGGTGCGTCGTCAGCACCGGCGTCCCGCAGGCCATCGCCTCGAGGACGGGCAGGCCGAAACCCTCACCGTGGCTCGGGTAGGCGACGACGGTTGCTCCCCCGAGGTAGCCCGGAAGATCCGCGAACCGGAGATAGCCGGGCCGGACGACACGCAGGTGCGACGGCACCTCGGAGATCGCCGCGTCGACGTCCTCGTCCCATCCGCTGCCACCGGCCAGGACGAGCGCCGGCGGATCGTCGCGCCAGTGCACGGCGCGCGCCCAGCCGCGGATCAGGTTGGGCACGTTCTTCCGTGGCTCGAGCTGCCCGAGGAACGCGACGTAGCCGCCGTGCAGGCCGAGCCGGGCGGCCACGCGGGCCTTGTCGGTGTCACTCGGCACGTGGAACAGGTCCGGGTCCACGCCGTGGTAGGCGACGTCGATCCGAGTGGAGTCGGCGTCGAGGACACGGACGAGCTCGTCGCGCGTCGCCTTGCTCGGGACGATCACGCGGTTGGCCCGGCGCACCGCGGTGCGGGTCGCCGACCGGAAGAAGGTGCCCTTCACGGCGGTGTGCACATCAGGCTGGGTGAAGAACGTCGCGTCGTGGATCGTGACCACGACCGGGCACCCGACTCGCAGCGGCATCGTGTAGTGCGGTGAGTGGACGACCTGGGCGTTGACCTCGTGGGCGACGAGCGGCAGACCGGTCTGCTCCCAGGCGAGCCGAGCGGGACGGTGCGCGATCGCGGCCGGTCCGGCGACCACATCGGCCTCGGGCGCCATCCGCGCATAGCGCTCGACGTCGGCCCGCTGACAGACGATCGCGAGGTCGGCACCGCAGGCGGACAGCGCCGCGAGGAGGCCGTCGACGTAGCGCCCGACGCCACCCCGGTCAGCGGGCACCGCCGTTGCGTCGACGAGAACTCGGGGGCTGTCGGTCATGTGCGCGCGCCAGGAGAAGACGTGCTTTGCGCACCGGAGGTCACGGTGCGGCTCCCTCCCCGGTGATGGCGGACGTGTCGCTCTGCTCGGTCAGCGTACGCCGTCAGGTCGTGGACACGGTGACGGTCCGGGAGTTGTGGCCCCCGGATGTCGCGCGGAAACGCATCGTTCGGCGCGGATAGCGCGCCACGCTCCACTTCCCGTCGGCCCCGACGGTCACCGTCTTGGCGGCGTACCACGTCGAGGACCCGGGCAGCGATCGGTAGAGCGTGAGGGAAGAACCCGGGATCGCCATGCCGTGAACCAGCACGCGTGTCCCGGCCGGCACCGACGACTTCGCGTAGATGGTGGGCGTGATCACTGTCCGGCCGATGCCTGAGGTCCCCGACCTCGACGTGACCCGCCACTCGGTGTCCTTGGTGAACGTCAACGGGAACGCCCACTGCTTGCTCGAGGAGGCCCGCGTGCTGCCCGCCTGCACCCAGGCGGTCTGCCCGACCGGCCGCGTGGCGACCGTCACCAGGTCCCCCGGCACGGCCGTGCCGGTGAGCTGGTGGGTGGTGTTCCAGTGGGAAGCGGCCGGACCGGTGACCGTGGGCGGGAACGTCGCGAGGATCGACAGCGTGCCGGTCACGGCCGGGCTGTAGCCGGTCGTGAGCCGCCAGGTGAGCGTCGACCCGGCGTTGTCCGGGATCGGCAGCCGGACGCTGAAGCGACCGTCCGTGCCCGCCGTCGTCGTCGCCACCGTCGCGTAGCTCGCCGGGCTGATCCGCGACTGCAGGGTCACGGGAGCCGGCGCGTTGCCCGCGTTGCCCGACACGCGCACCGACCGCCCGGCGTAGCCACTCGTCGGCGCTGCGGCCGACGCCGTACCGACGGGGTAGACGAGCAGGGAGCGGGATCTGAGGTTGCGGGTGTCACGCGCCCAGAACGTCGTCGGCGACGTCGGCACGAACGACGTCTGCCAGCTTCCGTCGGCCGTGCTGACCGGCACAGCTGCGGCAGCCGTCGCTGTCGTGGTGCTAGTGGGTTGGGTCATGAGAGCCACGGTGTTGGCGTTGTCCGGCAGAGCGGTGCCGCTGACCGTCAGCGCAGCACCCGACCGGACGAGCGCCGTGGTCGCCGGAGACGCGATCGACGGCGTGACCTTCGTGGTGCGACGGGCGACGTAGCCGGTGACGGAGTCCGTGACCGACCAGGTCAGGTCGTGCGCGGCGGCGACCGGCGAGGCCGACAGTCGCCACGTGCCGTCCGAGGCGACGGTCTGGACACCGAAGTCCGTGACGACGCCGTTGGAGGTGACGTCGACCGACACCGTGCCGCCCGGGCGGCCGGTGCCTGCAGGGGTGATCGACCTGTCGTAGACGGCCCTCGTCGGCACGGTGAGTGACACGGGAGGCGTGACGGTCACATGCGTGGTGAAAGGCAGTGCGGTCGCACCGCCGCTCGTCGCACCGGTCAGCGTCAGTGTGTAGACACCGGGCTGCACGGGCGTGCTCATCGCGTCGGTGAGGTCCCACTTCGCACTCACCGGAGTGCTGCGGCTCGCCGTTCCTTGCAAGGTGCGCACGACGGTGCCGCTCGGGTCGACGACCTGCAGGGACCAGCTCATGGCGCTGACCGCACCGGCGGAGATGCTGACCGACCCTCCGGCCATCCTGATCGACGACTTCGTCAACGTGGGCGCGACGAACCCGGTGCCCATGTCGTGACGCACGGCGCTGCGGATCGTGCCCAGGTCGGAGTAGGCCGCACTTCCCGGACACGTGGTGAAGTCCGCATCACGATGACCGGAGATCGTGTTGAAGGTGACTCGCTGGCCGGTGCTGTAACGAGAGCCACTGAAGTAGCCGGCGATCACCGTCGTCTTGCCGAGCGGGTCTCGGTAGTAGGTGCCGAGCTTCCAGGCGAACAGCTTCTCGACGGCGGACAGCATCGCCGAGCTCGGCGAGGTGGATCCGAAGTTGCCGATCAGCGACGCACCGAAGGTGTCGGTGTTGAACCCACCGGTGTGCGCGCCAATGACCGGCCTCGTGATGCCGCCGTAGCGCCCTTCCCAGATGCGACCGAACCGGTCGACGAGGAAGTTGTAGCCGATGTCGCACCAGCCGTTGCTGTTGACGTGGTAGGCGTAGATCGACCGGATGATGCTCGGCACCTGCGACTGCGTGTAGCCGTTGGCATTGTCGGTGTGATGGATGAAGCCCATCGTGATCGTCGAGCCGTACGACGGCCCGCCCGGGCAGGCGTGCAGGCGCAGGCTCTCGTCGGCGCCCCACTGCGAACGGGTGTAGATCGTCGGCCGGCCGGCAGCGGCGTCGGCGACGTCGGAGCCGACCGGCATCGCAGCACCGGGATGCGCGTCGGCGTCGCTCGTCCCGCCGTCGACGAGAACGACCTTGACTCCGGGCGGCACCGAGGTGTCGGTCCGGCCGTCGGTGACGACCCGCGCGTCGACGCCGTCCGCGCCGCCCACCCAGAGCGGCTCGGCGGTGACGGTGCCGTGGTGCGTGGCGGCGGAGCGCCGCGCGTCGACACTGGCACCGTCCGGGCCGGCGTCGCTCACGTCGAGGTCGGACCAGCCTGACCAGGCGCCGGACTGATGCACGCGCACCTGCAGGTGCGCACCCGCGGCAAGCGCGCCCGCCGGCCAGGAGGCTCCGACGAGGTCGAACCGGCTGGTCGGCCGCGGCCCGGTGTCGGCCACTCCCTCGGGTCCACGCCCGACGCTGTGAAGCGCGAGTGTCGCCACATGTGGCGCCACCGGGTGCGGCCGGGCGACCGGCCGGGACGTGACGGGCACGGCGATGAGCACCGGCACGGCGGCCGTGACGGATAGCGCGGACAGCAGGCGACGCACGAGGAAGAGCTCCAGCAGAACGACAGGGGGGTCATGTAGTCGATCGGCTCCACTCTCCTGTCACTTCAGTCACATACGCAGGTGAAACGCCGGTCGAGCGGTGAATATGACCGTTTCGGCACCGGCCGGGGTTGCGGGCCATGATCGCGGGCATCTCGCGACCGAGAGTTCGATCTGACCCGGAGGTGACATGGCCGTCGGCACCCGGACCCGTCCCGGCGAGACCGAGGACGAGGACGACGTCGTCGCCTCGAACGAGCAGGAGGTCGAGGACACCCTCCAACGCACCGTCGAGGAAGGAAAGCGACGGCTCGACCGGTCGTGGGCGCCGCTGATCGCCACCGGCCTCGTCGGCGGCATCGACGTGGGCACCGGCGTCATGGCCCTGCTCGTCGTCGAGTCGGAGACCGGCAACAAGCTGCTCGCCGGCCTGGCCTTCTCGATCGGCTTCATCGCGCTCGCCATGGCGCGCAGCGAGCTGTTCACCGAGGACTTCCTCGTGCCGGTCGGCACGGTCATCGCACGGCAGGCGCCGCTGCGTCAGCTCGGACGGCTGTGGGCGGTGACCGCAGCCGGAAACCTCGTCGGCGGCTGGATCTTCACCGCGCTGATCATCGCGGGCTTCCCCTCCGTCCGGAAGACGGCGGCCGACGCGGGCGCCTACTACACAGGTCTCGGCATCGGGTGGCGCTCGTTCGCTCTCGCGCTGCTCGGTGGTGCGGTCATCACGTTGATGACATGGATGCAGCACGCGACGCAGTCGCTCGGCGTCAAGCTCGTCCCCGCGGTCACCACCGGATTCCTGTTGGCAGCGCTTCAGCTCAACCACGCGATCGTCGCGTCGCTCATCATCTTCGCCGGACTGCACACCCACATGACGTCGTACGGCTATCTCGACTGGGCCGGGGCGGCCGCATGGGCTGCGCTCGGCAACATGATCGGCGGCATCGCACTCGTCACCCTGCTGCGGCTGCTGCAGGTCCCGCACAAGGTCAAGGAGCACGCCGACAACCCGTCGCCTGACGTCACGGCCACCTGACGACGGCAGGGCAGACTGGCTGCCGTGACGCCGAGCGACCTGCTACGCCGTGAGCTGTCCCACGACGGTGCCCGGCCACTGCTGACCTGGTACGACGACAGCGCGGGCGCGCGCGTCGAGCTGTCGGTTGCCACGACCGCCAACTGGGTCGCGAAGATCGCGGGACTTCTCGCCGACGAGCACGAGGTCGAACCCGGCGTCATCGTCAATGTCGACCTGCCACTGCACTGGCAGACGGCCTGCGTGCTGCTCGCGGTGTGGTCGTGCGGGGGCGCGGTCGCGCTCGATGCCGAGGGCGACATGACGATCGGCGCATCGACGGGGAGCGATGTCGTCGTCGAACCCGACCCGATGGGCGCCGGACTGTCGCGGCTGGTCGCTGCGCAGCCCGATCACTTCGTTCCCGTCGTGCCGGTGGCCGGCGACGCGCCCGCCCTGCGCAGCGGCGCGCGCGAATGGACTCATGACGCGCTCGGCGAGGCGGCGGCGCACGCAGCCACCCACCATCTGATCGACCGGACCGCGCGGGTGCTGACGACGATGGGTCTCGACACGGTGGACGGCATCGACGCGGGACTTCTGGCGCCGCTCGCCGGAGGCGCATCAGTGGTGCTCGTCAGCCACGCCGACGAGGCGAGGCTCGCCGAGCGCTGCGCGACGGAGCACGTCACGCACACCGCGGGTGTTGCGGTGCCGGACGTCGTACGCCTCGACTAACCGGCGAGGAACGGCTGCATCGACGCGGGGTTCTTGAGCGCCCCTTCACTGACGGCCTTCTCCAGAGGGACGCCCGCGAGGACGCGCTTCACGGGTACCTCGCACTTCTTTCCGTTGAGGGTGCGCGGCACCTCAGGGATCGCAGTGATCTCGTCCGGCACGTGACGCGGCGACAGCTGTGAGCGAATGCGTTGCCTCAGCTCGGTGCTGACGTCGTCGAGCGATGCGCCCTCACGCAACACCACGAAGAGCAGCAGCCGCCCCTCGACGCCGGCGGCGCTGGTGTCGATGACGAGCGAGTCCTCGACGTCGGCGAGCTCCTCGACGACGCGGTAGAACTCGCTGGTGCCCATCCGCACGCCGCCACGGTTGAGGGTCGAGTCGGAACGGCCGTAGATGACGCACGAACCCTCGTCGGTGAACTTGATCCAGTCACCATGACGCCACACGCCCGGGTAGGTCTCGAAGTAGGCCTCGCGCAGACGCGCCCTGTCGGGGTCGTTCCAGAACATGACCGGCATCGACGGCATCGGCGCGGTGATGACGAGCTCACCGACCTCCCCCACGACGGCGTGCGCATGGTCGTCGTACGCCTCCACCCTGCATCCCAGCAGCCGGCAAGGGATCTCACCCGCCCGCACCGGCAGCAACGGGACGCCGCCGACGAACGCCGTGCACACATCGGTGCCGCCGGACAGCGACGACAGCATCACGTCGCCACCGACCTCGTCGTAGATCCAGGCGAAGCCCTCGGGCGCGAGTGGCGCGCCCGTCGACCCGACCGACCGCAGTGCGGTGAGGTCGAAGTCACGACCGGGGTGCAGATCGGCCTTCATGCACGCCTGGATGTACGGCGCCGAGACGCCGAACGACGTGATGCCCACCTCTTCGGCGAGCCGCCACAAGGCGTCCGGCCCCGGATAGGCGGGGTTGCCGTCGTACAGCACGATCGCGGACCCGACGGCGAGACCGGAGACCAGCAGGTTCCACATCATCCAGCCGGTCGTGCTGAACCAGAAGAAGCGATCGCCCGGCCCGAGATCGAGATGCAGCGCAAGCTGTTTGACGTGCTCCAGCAGGATGCCGCCGTGCCCGTGCACGATCGGCTTCGGCAGTCCGGTGGTGCCGGAGGAGTAGAGGATCCACAGCGGCGCGTCGAACGGCACGTAGGTGAACGCCAGCTCGCCCGGCGTGGTCAGCACCGACTCCCAGCTGACCGACTCCTCCATCGACGCGGCCGGTGACAGGTAGGACAGCAGGACGACGGCCCGGACGGTCGGCAGATCGCCGTGCAACGCGCGCAAGGTGGGCATGACGTCCACCGCTTTGCCGCCGTAGTGGTAGCCGTCGACGGCGAAGAGAACGACGGGCTCGATCTGCGTGAAACGGTCGGCGATGGCGCGCGGCCCGAAGTCCGGCGAGCACGACGACCAGATCGCGCCCAGCGAGGTCGTCGCGAGCATGGCGACGAGCGCCTCGGGACAGTTCGGCAGCAGCGCCGCCACCCGGTCGCCCTCCCCGACGCCGTGGCTCACGAGCCATGCCCGCACGGCGGCGACCTGCGTCCGGAGCTCGCGCCATGTCAGCGTCCGGCGAAGCCCGTCCTCGCGCGCGAAGACGACCGCGACCTCGTCCTTGTCCGTCGAGGCGCCGGCCGGGTAGAGCACGTGCTCCGCGTAGTTGAGCCGCCCACCGGGAAACCACTCGGCGCCCGGCATGGCGGCGTCGCCGAGCGCGCGCTGGGAGGGCTGCTGCCAGCGGATCCGCAGCCACTCGGCGATGCCGGACCAGAACCCCTCGAGGTCGTCGACCGACCATCGCCAGAGCTCGTCGTAGGTGGTGAAGGTGTGCGCGCGGTTGGCCGCCAGCCACTGCATGAGGTGCGTGACGCGCGCGTTCTCGCGCCACTTCGCCGATGGCGTCCAGAGCAGCTCGCCTTCCTGCGTCATGCGCGCAGGGTAGTCACCGCCAGGGATAGCCACCGAGCGCACGCCATTGCGCAGCACCGGTCTGGTCGTAGACGTAGAGGCTCGCGCCAAGAGCGCCCGCCCGCTTGGCGACGTCGAGGAAGCGCCAGATCTCCCGCGCGGTCGGCATGCCGTGCCGGCCGCCTTCGGGACCCATGTCGTAGGACTGCCCGATCAGGTGCACGGGACGCAGCCGCGACAGTGGTCGCAGGGCACTCAACGCTGCGGCACCGGGCTCGGTGCACGACCAGTAGACCATCGGCGCGAACGCGTCGACGTACGGCGCCATCGCACGGTAGGGCCGCGTGGACAGGTTGCCGTCGAGCGGCCGCAGCACCGTCGCGACGATCGGAAGGTCCCCGGCGTCACGCCGGACCCGAGAGAGGTAGACCGCGACCCGTCGGGGGGTGTCGAACGTGCCCTCGTAGATCTCCTCGATGTCCGGGCTGAAGCCGTCGACCTTCTCGCCGGCGAACGTGCCCCGGGTGACGAGGGCGGCGCGTTGCGCGTCGGCAACCGGGTCGGACAGCGTCGGGAAGTCCCAGGCGATGACCTTGAGACCCGCCCGGTGAGCCTGGGGCAGAAGCCGGTCGAGGAACCTGGCGCCGTACCAGCCCGAGGTGCTTCCACCGGTGCGGATCCACAGCTGGTGAAGTCCGGCCGCCCGGGCCTGGGCGACGACGCGCGAGAGGTCGATGTGGGTGTCCGCCCAGGTCGTGAGCCACATTCCTTTGCCGCGCATCGGGTCGACGCGGAGGTGGTGAGCGCGGACAGCGACCGGTGTGGGCAGGTTGGCGGTCTTCACCGACGGCTTCGGCGCATGGAACGGAGGGCCGGGCGGGATCGGCGGCGGCGGGCAGGGGTGCGGGTAGGCCGCGGGCGCCGGCAGCGGGAACAGCGGACGTGTGGCGACCGGCTTGGCCGAGGGCCGAGGCTTGGGACGGGGCGCCGCCGGTCGGGGTGAGCGCGCGGTGGCGGCCGGTGACGTCGTCGCCGGCGGGGGCGGGCTGGTCGTGACCGCCGCAGGGCGCGCGCCAGGCGCGGCGGCCGGCCGGTCGGTGCGCGTCGTCGTGGCAGCGACGGCCACGCCGCCGCCGAGGACGACGGCGGCAGCCAGAGCGATGAGCTGGTCCCCGCGCACGTCTTCCAGTGTGCGCCGCCGGATCGTGCCGGTGTGTCCGTTTCCGGAGAAATCCGGCTCCGTGGGCAGTTGTGGCCTGCGGGTGAGTGGAAGGCCCTCCACGCGTCAGCAACGGCCGGCGGTTGCGGGAGAGCATGATGGCCGCGTTGGAGCGCCTCGACGCGGCGCCCGGGAAGCAGGGAGCAGTGACGACAGAGTCGGCCGAGCGATACGTGCGACCGGGCTGGTTCACGCGCAACGTCTTCAACCGGATCGTCAGCCTGGCGACCCGCGCCGGGCTGAGTGTGTGGGGGTCTCGCGTCCTCGAGGTGCGCGGCCGGAAGAGCGGCGAGTGGCGAGCGACACCGGTCAACCTGTTGACCCTCGACGGGACGCGCTACCTCGTCGCACCACGAGGTGTGACGCAATGGGTGCGCAACCTGCGCGTGGCCGGCGATGGACGGCTGCGTCTCGGTCGACGCGTCGAGACGTTCGCGGCGACGGAGATCCCGGACGATGCCAAGGTCGAGATCCTGCGCGCCTACCTCCGGCGATGGAAAGCCGAGGTCGGCATCTTCTTCAACGGCGTCGGCGCAACGTCGACCGACACCGAGATTCGCGCGATCGCAGCGGACCACCCCGTGTTCGTGGTGACACCGTCCGCGCGATGAGTGACGAAGCCGCCGTCGCCAGCGCGCGACGCATCGGCTGCCGCTGACCCCAGACGCGGCCGGCTAGCGGACGGGGTTGGCCTTGAGCAGGTTGCGGGACATGACGAGTCGCTGGATCTGGTTGGTGCCCTCGTAGATCTGGGTGATCTTCGCGTCGCGCATCATCCGCTCGAGCGGGTAGTCGCGCGTGTAGCCGTAGCCACCGAGCAGCTGGACACCATTGGTGGTGACCTCCATCGCGACGTCGCTGGCGAAGCACTTGGCCGCCGCCGACATGAAGGTCAGCTGCGGATCCATCCGCTCGGCCATCGCCGCAGCGGTGTAGATGAGTGCACGCGCGGCCTCGGTCTTCATCGCCATGTCGGCCAACATGAACGACACGCCCTGAAACTCCGCGATCGGCTTGCCGAACTGCTTGCGCTCCTGCACGTAACGGATGCAGTAGTCGACGGCGCCTTGCGCGACACCCAGCGCCTGCGCGCCGATGGTCAAGCGGGTGTGGTCGAGCGTGCGCAACGCGGTCTTGAAGCCGGTGCCTTCCTCGCCGATCATCCGGTCGGCGGGGATGCGCACGTTGTCGAAGTAGACCTCGCGGGTGGGAGAACCCTTGATGCCCATCTTCTTCTCGGGTGCGCCGAACGACACTCCCTCGTCGGACTTCTCGACGACGAAGGCGGAGATGCCACGCGCTCCCGCGTCGGCATCAGTCACCGCCATGACGGTGTAGAACTCCGACACCCCCGCGTTGGTGATCCAGCGCTTGGTGCCGTTGAGGACGAAGGCGTCACCATCGCGGACGGCCTTGGTCTTCATGTTGGCGGCGTCGGACCCGGCCTCCGGCTCCGACAGGCAGTAGCTGAACATGCCTTCGCCGCGGGCCAGCTTGCCGAGGTAGTGCTGCTTCAGCTCCTCGTTGCCGGCGAGCATCAGACCCATCGTGCCGAGCTTGTTGACCGCGGGGATCAGCGAGGACGCGCAGCACGCCCGGGCGATCTCTTCAATGACGATGGCCGAGGCAATGGCATCGGCTCCGATGCCGCCGTACTGCTCGGGCACGTGCACCGCGTGCAGGTCAGCAGCGACCAGGGCGTCGTGCACGTCCCACGGGAACTCACTGGTCTCGTCGATCTCGGCGGCGCGAGGGGCGATCTTGTCGTCGGCGAGCTCGCGGACGGTCTTGCGCAGGAGCTGGTGCTCCTCGGGCAGGACGAAGGTGTCGAACGTCGGGTTCACAGCAGAATTCTAGGCGGTGCCTAGCATTACCGGATGACCAAGCCTCGGCTGTCCGTCATCGGCACCGGTTATCTCGGCGCCACGCACGCCGTCTGCATGGCCGAGATCGGCTACGACGTCATCGGCCTCGACGTCGACGAGTCGAAGGTTGCCCGTCTCAACGCCGGTGAGGTGCCGTTCTTCGAGCCGGGGCTCGAGGAGATGCTGCGCAAGAACCTCGACGCGGGGCGGGTGCGGTTCACGACGTCCTACGACGAGCTCGCCGCCGACACCGACGTGCACTTCCTGTGTGTCGGGACGCCGCAGAAGAAGGGCGAGTACGCCGCCGACATGAGCTATGTCGACGCGTCGGTCGCCTCGCTCGCGCCACACCTCGACCGGCCGTCGGTCGTCGTCGGCAAGTCGACGGTGCCGGTGGGCACCGCGGAACGCATCCGCAGCTACCTGGACGACAACGCACCGGCGGGCCGTGATGTCGAGCTGGTGTGGAACCCGGAGTTCCTGCGTGAGGGCTGGGCGATCGAGGACACGCTGCACCCCGACCGGCTCGTTGTCGGTATCGAGTCCGAACGCGGCGAGACGGCCATGCGCGAGGTCTACGCACCACTGATCGATGCCGGTGTGCCGCTCGTGGTCACCGACTTCGCGACGGCGCAGCTCGTCAAGGTCGCCGCCAACGCGTTCCTCGCCACGAAGATCTCGTTCATCAACGCCATGGCCGAGGTCTGCGAGACCGTGCACGGCGACGTCAAGAAGCTCTCCGAGGCGCTGTCCTACGACAGCCGCATCGGCGGCCGGTTCCTGCACGCCGGGCTCGGTTTCGGTGGCGGTTGCCTGCCGAAGGACATCCGCGCCTTCATGGCGCGCGCAGGTGAGCTCGGTGTCGACCAGGCGCTGTCGTTCCTCCGCGAGGTCGACGCGATCAACCAGCGCAGGCGAAGCCGCATGGTCGACCTCGCGCGTGAGGCCCTCGACGACTCGTTGATCGGCCGCCGCGTCGGCGTTCTCGGGGCTGCGTTCAAGCCCAACAGCGACGACATCCGCGACTCCCCCGCACTCGACGTCGCGTCCCGCATCGCGCTGGCGGGTGCGAAGGTGACCGTCTACGACCCCGCCGCGCTCGACAACGCTCGGCGTGACTACCCGGACCTGCACTACGCCACGTCGGCGCTCGACGCGGCGCGCGATGCCGACGTGGTCCTGCACCTGACCGAGTGGCGGGAGTTCCGCGACATGGACCCGCACGTTCTGGGTGAGGTGGTCAACCGGCGCTACATCGTCGATGGGCGCAACGCCCTCGACGCGGGCCTCTGGCGAGCCGCCGGCTGGCACTACCGCGCACTCGGCCGCCCAGTCGCCTGATAACCGGACAAACCTCACGTTCACTACTTCGGCCCATCCAGCCCGCGCAGGCACAGACCGAAGCAAATAGTGCGGGGGATGGTCGGAGGTCATGATGGGTCAGCAAGAACCCGTGATGCGTCTACTTCGTGATGGGGTTCCGGTGACACTTCTCGTGGACATCGCCGAGCCGCCGGACGCCGAGCAGATCTACGAGATCGAGGGTGGCGAAGCCGACTGGCTCCCGTACCCCTCGGAGCCGACAGAGGACTCCTGAGCCAGCGCGCGGACCGCCAGCCGGTCCGCCTTGCCTGAGCTGAGCCGTGGAATGTGCGGCACCAGCACCAGCGCACGGGGAGCCGCCCGGCTACCGACGTGCGCGGTGACCCAGCGACGCAGATCCTCGAGAGTCGGAGCGCGCTCACCGGCGACGACGACGGCCACGAGCCGTTCGCCCCACTCCTCGTCCGGCACTCCCGTGACCTCGACCTCGCGGACATCGGGATGTCCGCTCAACACCTCGGCCACCGCACTGCCGGCGATGTTCTCGCCGCCGCTCACGATGACGTCGTCGAGACGTCCCTGCACGACGAGGCGGCCGTTCTCGAACTTCCCGATGTCCTGAGTCGCAAGCCAGCCTTCGACGAGCACCTCTTCCGTGAGGTCCGGACGCAGGCGGTAGCCGTTCATCAGGACCGGCCCACGGATGCGAATCCGGCCGTCGTCGGCGGCGGTCACGACCTCGACGCCCGGCAACGACACTCCGTCGTAGACGCACCCACCACAGGTCTCGCTCATCCCGTAGGTCGTCACCACCTGCCCGCCAGCGGCACGGGCTCGCTCGAGCAACGCCGCCGGTGCCGCCGCTCCCCCGAGCAGGATCACGCGGAACCGGCTGAGGTCGACCCCGGCGTCGAGCAGCCGGGTGAGCTGGGTCGGCACGAGAGAGACCAGCGTTGCCCGCGTCGCGGCCACCGCGTCGACATCGAAGCGCGGCTGCACCTCCAGGGGCACGCCGGCCGACCGGGCCCGCAGCCAGACCTGAAGACCGCCGATGTGCTGCCAGGGAAGGCAGGACAACCACCTGTCCGAGGAGTCCCGACCGAGTCGTTGCGCGGTCGCGTCCGCCGACGCCTCGAGTGCACTGCGCGACAGCTCGGCGCCTTTGGGGAGGCCGGTCGACCCGGACGTGGCGATCACGACGGCGAGGTCGCCGTCGACGTCCACGCCGGACGGCAGCTGATGCTCACCGGCTGCGTCGACGATCGCATGAGGACGCAGCTCGTCGATCAGCCGTCGTACGACGTCCTGCGGCGCATCCGGGTCGAGGGGAAGGATCGCGCCACCGTCGGCCCAGACGGCTTCAGCGACCTCGACGAACTGCTCCCCCGGCGGCAACGACAGGGCGACGAGGTGACGAGCGGACCCGGCTGGCACGCTTACGACAGTAGGAACATCGCGAATCCGCACAACGAGGAGGCGGCGCCGGACCGTGAACGTCTGGGTCGAGGCGGCACGTCCGCGCACATTGCCGGCGTCGGCAGCACCCGTCCTCGTCGGCACCGCGGCGGGCGCGACGCACGGAGGGCTGGTCGTCTGGCGCTTCGCGCTCGCGCTCCTGGTCGCGGTCGCCGTCCAGGTGGCGGTCAACTACGCCAACGACTACTTCGACGGTGTGCGCGGCGTCGACACCGTCCAGCGTGCCGGACCGCGGCGAGCGGTCGCGAACGGCCTGGTGTCGCCGCCGAAGATGCTCGCGGCGGTCTTCGTGGCCATCGCCGTCGCAGCAGTCGCCGGCGTCGTGCTCGCTGCCGCAGTCTCGTGGTGGCTGCTCCTCATCGGGCTCGGTTCATTCATCGCGCTGCTGGGCTACAGCGGCGGACCGCGGCCCTACGCCTCGGAGGGCCTCGGCGAGGTCTTCGTCTTCGTCTTCTTCGGTCTGGTCGCGACCGCGGGGTCGGCCTACGTCCAGCATCGCCAGGTGCCCGCGAGCGCCTGGGTCGGCGCGGTCGCGACCGGCCTGCTCGCGGTCGCCATCCTCGTCGTCAACAACCTCCGGGACGTCCCGACCGACGCGGTCGCCGGCAAGCGCACCGTCGCCGTCCGGATCGGCGAGGCTCGGACCCGCAACCTGTTCGTCGGACTCATCGCCCTCGCGTTGGTGCTGGCCGCCGTCGGAGTGCCGCTGGCAGCGAGATCGGCGTGGCCACTCGTGGTGCTGCTCGCCGTCCCGCTGGCGCGTGAGCCGGTCACCGTCGTGCGACAGGGCGGAGTCGGCCGCGCTCTCATCCCGGCGCTCGGCGGCACCGGCCGGCTCGAGCTCGCCGTCGCCGTGCTGCTCGCCGCCGGCCTGCTCCTCGCATGAGCGAGCTGCTGGTCTTCGACCTGCCGATGCGGGTTCGCTTCCGCCGGCAGACCCGACGATCAGGAGTGCTGGTCCACGGCGCTACCGGCTGGGGCGAGTTCTCCCCCTTCCCCGACTACGAGGCCGCGACGTGCGGCCGCTGGCTGGCCGCTGCGCGCGAGGCAGCGCACGACGGCTGGCCACGTGCCGTACGCGACCGCGTGCCCGTCAACACGACGGTCCCCGCCGTCAGCCCGCAGCAGGCGCATGCGCTGGTCCGCGCCTCCGGCTGCACGACGGCGAAGGTCAAGGTCGCCGAACCGGGACAGACGCTCGCCGACGACGTCGCCAGAGTCGAGGCGGTGCGCGATGCCCTCGGCCCGTCCGGCAAGGTCCGCGTCGACGCCAACGCGGCGTGGTCGGTCGACGAAGCGGTGGCAGCCCTGAAGGCCCTGGACGTCTTCGATCTCGAGTACGCCGAGCAACCGGTCGCCGGTCTCGACGAGATGGCCGAGCTGCGCCGCCGCGTCGACGTGCGACTCGCTGCCGACGAGTCGGTGCGGACGGCCGACGATCCGCTGCGCATCGCCGGCCTCGAGGCGGCGGATGTCGTCGTGCTGAAGGTGCAACCGCTCGGCGGTGTTCGCCGCTGTCTGGAGGTCGCCGAGGCCTGCGGGCTTCCCGTCGTCGTGTCGAGCGCGGTGGAGACGTCAGTCGGCATCGCGGCGGGCGTCGCGCTCGCGGCCGCGTTGCCCGAGCTGCCGTTCGCCTGCGGGCTCGGCACCGTCTCGCTGCTGGACGGAGATGTCACCGCCGACCCGCTGCTGCCCGTGGACGGCCACCTCCCGGTGCGCCGGGTCGAGCCCGATCCGGCACTGGTGCACGCGGACGAGGAGACGACGACCTGGTGGCTCGACCGGATGCGGGCGGCTGCCGATGGCTGACAACATCGCCCGCAACGCCGGTCATGCGTTCGCCCTGGTGCTCGTCGACGAGCTCGCCCGGCACGGTGTCACCGATGCAGTGCTCGCCCCGGGGTCGCGATCGACACCGATCGCTCTTGCACTTGCAGGCGACACGCGAATCCGCTTGCACGTCCGCATCGACGAGCGCTCGGCGTCGTACGTCGCCCTCGGCATCGCGCGCACGACCGGACGACCTGTGCCGGTGCTGTGCACGTCGGGAACGGCGACCGCGCACTTCCACGGTGCGGTGATGGAAGCCGACCAGTCGCGCGTCCCGCTGCTCGTGCTGACCGCGGACCGGCCACCGGAGCTTCGCGGCGTCGGCGCCAACCAGACGGTCGACCAGATCGGCGTCTACGGCACCGCCACGCGCTGGTCGGTCGATGTCGGCGTGCCGGAACCGCGGCCCGACTCGGTGCGCTACTGGCGGTCGCTGACGAGCCGCGCCGTAGCGGTGGCCCTCGGGCAGTCGGGTGGACCCGCCGGTCCCGTGCATCTCAACCTGCCGTTGCGGGAACCGCTCACTCCGGACGACGACGGGGTGGGCTTCGACTGGCCGCTCGACGGCCGAGCCGACGGGGCGCCCTGGTCGATCGCGGCCCGTGGCGACGCCGGCGCTCCCGCCGAACTCGTTGCGTTGCTGGAGGGCAGCGAACGGGGGGTCGCGGTCGCCGGGGACGGGCTCGACGCGCGCGACGTCGACGGCCTGCTGCGCTTCTGCGCCGACAGTGGGTGGCCGCTGCTCGCCGAACCGCACAGCAACGCCCGTCGCGCCGGCGCGCTCCGTGCTGTCGACGCGTTGTTGTCCGACCCTCGCTTCGTGGAGAGTCACCGACCCGACCTCGTCGTGGTCGCCGGCCGCGCCGGCCTCACTCGCCCCTTCCTCGGTTGGCTTGCGAATCAGCCTCACGTGGTCGTCGACCGGGACGGCGCGTGGGCCGATCCGACGCGTTCGGCGGCAGCCGTGCTCGGTACGGCGCCGGCCGCTCTCGCGACGTGCTCGGCGAAGGCCGAGGCCGGATGGGCCGACTCGTGGCACGCGGCCGGCGTCGCAGCCGGCAGGGCGATCGACGATGTGCTCGACCGCTCCGGTCTGACCGAACCCCGAGTGGCTCGCGACCTTGCGGCGAGCCTGCCCGCGGGTGGAGCGCTCGTCGTCGCCTCGAGCATGCCGATCCGCGACCTCGACCTGACGATGCAGCCTCGCGACGGCCTTCGCATCGTCGCCAACCGCGGCGTGTCCGGCATCGACGGGTTCATCTCCACGGCCGTCGGCGTCGCGCTGTCGCACGACGGCCCCACCGTGGCGCTCGCCGGTGACCTGTCGTTGCTGCACGACGGCAACGGGCTGCTCGCGGACCCGCGGCCCGACCTCACGATCGTCGTCGTGAACAACGACGGTGGTGGCATCTTCTCGCTGCTCCCGCAGGCCGGCGGCGACGACGCCGCGACGTTCGAGCGGCTCTTCGGCACGCCGCACGGCGTCGACGTCGGTCAGCTCGCGGCGGCGTACGGCGTCCGGCACTCGCGCATCTCGACACCTGCCGCTCTCACCGAGGCCGTCACCGCACGCCCTGACGGCATTCACCTCGTGGAGGTTCGCACCGACCGGGCCGCCAACGCCGAGCTGCACCGGCAGCTGCGTGCGGCTGCCGCTGCGGCGCTCCGATGAGCGCCCCGACCAGGTCACACCAGGTCACGGATCGGAAACAACGACACTCGCGGGGAGCCGCGCACCGCACCGGTCCGTCTCACCTGCGGAGGTGTCACATGACCAGGCAGCGGTTGGCGGTCGCGCTCGTCCCGGGATCATTGGCGTTGCTGGTGGCTGCCGCCTGCGGGGGTGGCGGCAGCAGCGCGTCGCTTCGGTCCGGAGGGAATCCGGTCACCCACCAGGTGTCGGACACGGACAGTGGTGCCACCGTGCAGGCGCATGTGGGCGACGACGTCGTGGTGACTCTGCACAGCACCTACTGGCAGGTGGGCGACCCCTCCGGTGGCGTGCTGGTGGCGGTCGGGGCTCCGCAGGCGGAGCCCGGTGGCGCGTCCTGCTCCCCGTCCGTGCCGGGCAGCGGTTGCGGGACGGTGCGTGCCGACTACCGGGTGGCGCAGGCCGGCACGACGCGCATCGTCGCCGGCCGGGTGTCCTGCGGCGAGGCCATGCGCTGCACCGGCAAGCAGGGCCGCTGGTCGGTCACCGTCGTGGCGAGCCGCTGAGCTCTGCCACCGACTCGTCGGCGACACCGCCGCGTTGCTGTGGCAGGTCGTGCGCCACGAAGAGCGGCTTGACCAGCGGACGGCACCAGGTCGCGGCCACGGGCAGATCGTCGTCGCAGCCCGCGGACCATCGGTTGAGCGTTGCGACGGCACGATGCCAGCGCACGGGCATGTGCCGCGCGACGTCACGTCGCCGGTTGCGCCAGGCGGAAAGGGCAACGGCGAGCCAGCACGCGGCCAGCCCGCCGATCACGATGCGGGTCACCAGACAGATGTCGGACGGATCGCACCTCGATCTGTAATCGCCGCGCCACCGTCCCCCGAATGGCGGTCCGCCCTCGACCGTCAGTAGACGCGGTAAGGGCTGACCCCGCAGGTGTCGGCCTGCCCGTGAAAGCCGGTGGGCGGCAGCTGCCAGCGCATCAAGGCAGCCGGGCTGGCGCTCCGTACATGCTTGGCCATGATCCCGATGACGCCATCGGAGGTGACGAACGTCAGCGACCAGTGCGGGCCGAGTCGCTGCATGATGTCGGTCGGACCATGCCGCCGATCGACCAGCACGAGCGTGTCGCGGGATGGGCGAAGGCTGAGGTCACCCAGTGGGATGACGCCGAGCTTCCCGTGCCACACGATCTTGCCGATGGCGGTGCGCGTGAACGCCGGCAGCATCCGCCGTGACGGGACGTCGGACATGATCCGGTCGTAACGCGCCGCTGTCGGCGTGGCGAGCCACCCGGCCACCTGCTCCCAACGCTGCAGCGGTTCGGTGTCCCACACGTCCTTCGACTCGCAGCCGGAGTACTCGACAACACCCGGCACGACGGCCGCAAGAGCGACGACGACCACGGCGAGATGGGCAACCTTGCGCCGTCGGGGCGGCGGGTCACCGGAGCCGCGCACGAAAAGCCAGACCGCGGCAATGCCGCCCATCAGGAAGGCCGGCAGTGCGGGATACCAGTAGCGCACGTAGCCGATACCCAGTCGCGGCGCGCCGTACTTCGTCCGCACCCCGCCGAGCACCGCCATCATCGCCCAGTAGATGCCCAGCCAGGCAGCCAGCAGCCACAGCCGCCTGTCCCTGAAGCGGGCCACTCCCACGATGAACACCACCAGCAGGAGCAGCACCGGCCAGCCCGTGCGCCAGGTCAGCAAGGTGCGGGGCAGGACCCACGCAGCTTCCGGGATGTTGTGCACCCGCTTGAAGTAGGGCGTCCATTGAGCCAGCTCGTGCGATGAGCGCAGCGTGGTCAGCACCTTGAGGCGTTCCAGCGCGTTGCCGTAGCGCACGTATCCGTAGACGAACTCGATGCAGATGACGATGGCGGCGGACCCGACGACGACGAGCGTTCGTCGCCGGGGATATCTCCACAGCACGAGCGCGAGGAGCACGACAGGGAACAGGACCGGGCTGAACTCCCGGATCAGATAGGTCCAGCCGAACAGCGCACCGGCGACTGCGGCCGCGACGGTCGGCGCGGAGGGTCGGCGTCGCTTCCGATCGCCCGGCTGATCCTCGAGGGCCGGCTGATCCTCGAGGACCGGCTGTTCACGATCGCGGGCGAGCAGCAGGAAGAACAGTCCGGCGGCGAACACCGCGGTGGCGAGCACGTCGGGGAACAGCGACGTCGAATCCAGCAGGTAGTCCTGGTTCAGCACGACGACCAGCGCCGCGCACACCGCGACCAGCCGGTCGTGGAAGAGCACCCTGATGATGCCGAAGACCGACGCCGCGAGCACGGCCGAGGCAGTCACAGGGATGGCGAACAACGTGAGCTCGGACGGGCCCAGCGAGCGGACGATCATCGCCAAGGGACCCATCAGGCCGATCCGCAGCGTCCACGCATCTGCCGGGACGTTCGGAAAGTTCAGAGCCGAGCGGAAGTAGTTGCCCGGGTCGTAGGGCTGGGGGCCGTGCAGCAGCAGGGCCTGGGCGACGAGGAAGACGACGACCGTGCCCAGACAAGCCGCGAGGTCCAGACGAGCGACCCTGCTGACGGCAATTCTCATGAGCATGCGGGAGCCTAGCGAACCGCGCCGCCCCGGCCGCTCCGATCGCGCGGAACGCACCCGTTGCCCGTGGAGGCAACCGCCACCACGCGTCGTCCGGAGCCGGGCCTGCCGGGAACGGCGCGAGTCGTGACGTAACCTTGAGTCAGCCCGTCGAGGCGCCCCCCACCTCTCGCAAGGAGCCTGCACCGGTGACCCAACCGGTTCCGACACCGTGTCCCCGGTGCGCCGATGCAAGGGTCGCCGTGGTCGTTCCCTGCCACAACGAGGGAACCACCGTTGCGGCCGTCGTCAACGGCTTCCGCGAAGTCCTGCCGCGGGCGCGCATGGTCGTCGTCGACAACCTCTCGACGGACGACACCACGGAGCGTGCGCGCACAACAGGCGCTGACGTGCTGCAGGTGCCCAACCCCGGCAAGGGGCGGGCGGTCCGCCGGGCCTTCGAGGTCGTCGACGAGGACGTCGTCCTCCTCGTCGACGGCGATGCGACCTACGACCCCAGCGTCGCCCCGGCTCTCGTGCACAAGGTGTTCTGCGAGGGCTACGACCTCGTCAACGTGCAGCGGGTGACCGACGAAGGCGAGATGGACACCGCCACCTACCGCAGCGGTCACCAGATCGGCAACAAGGCGCTGACGTCGCTGCAACGGACCCTCACCGGCATCCGCCTCAGCGACATCCTCACCGGCTACAAGGCGATGAGCCGCCGGTTCGTGGCGTCGTTCCCGGTGCGGTCGAAGCGTTTCCAGCTCGAGGTGGAGATCGCGAGCCACGCGGTCGCCATGGACTTCGCCTACGCCGAGATGCCGGCGTCGTACGGCGCCCGTCCGGAGGGCAGCTCCTCGAAGCTCTCCACCTACCGCGACGGTCTGTCGATCCTGCGCGCGATCTTCCGTCTGCACCGCGATCTCCAGCCCTTTGTGGCCTTCGCGGCGCTGTCCTCGGTGTGGTTCGTCGCGACACTCGTGCTGGTCATCCCGCCGATCGTGGAGTACTTCCAGACCGGCAAGGTGGAGCGCTTCCCGAGCTTCATCGCCGGCACCGCGACCTTCATCGTCGCGATGTTGCTGCTGACGTCCGGTTGGCTGCTCGAACGCACGCGCACCCTGCGCCGTGACCTGCTGCAGATCGCGGCCAACAACGCCGAGCACATGTCCCGGCACGCCGCGGACGACAGCAGGCTGTGACGGCGACGAGCTCCGAGCGGCCAGCACCGACAGCGGAGCGGGCACCCGGCCGGACGCCGCTGGTCCGTGCGGTCATCGCCGCCGTCGACGGCGGCGTGGTCGCGTTCGCGTGGTTCACGGTGCTCGCCCACGTGTGGGACATCGCCAACCTGCGCGTCGACCCGTTGCTGCTGGTCTGGGTGCTGACCCTTCCGTTGCCACTGTTCCTGGTGCACCGGCTGGCGCCGGGGCCCGTGGCCGACGGTGACGAGCGACCGGGCTGGCTGCGGCGCCTGTCGACCCGCCCGAGACCGAGCCGCCGCGCCGTGCTGGCGTTCGCACTGCTCGTCGCCGTCGCTGCCCTCCTGCTCGCCGTTCCGCACCGCGTCGTCTGGCGGCTCGGATGGGCGGTCGCTCTCGTCGGCCTGGTCGTCGGCCTGCTGGCGCTGCTGCTGAGCCGGCGCTCCGCCGACGACGACGGATCGGCCCCGGAACACGAGATCGTCACCGGGCCCTCCGGTCGGGCCGCGGCGTATGCACTGCTCATCGCTGTCGTCGCGGGCATCGCGTTCGGGCTCTTCGCACTCTTCGCGGTGTCACCGGACCCCGACGACGCCTACTACGTCAACCGCGTCACCTGGATCGCACAGCATGGTGCGATCCCCGACCGGGACACGATGTTCGGCAACAACGTCTTCCCGACGCTCTACCAACCGGCGATCGGCACCTTCGAGACGTTCGCCGGCGGCATCGCGCACGTGCTCGGTGTCGCCGGTCCATCAGTCGACTACATGCTGCTCGGGCCGATCCTCGCCGCACTGATGCCGCTCGTGCTGTGGCGCTGCCTCGTCGGCCTGCGCGTACGCCGTCCCGTGCTCGGCATGCTCGTGGTGGTCGCTTTCCTCGTGCTCACCTCCCGAGGACCGCAGTGGTTCGGGATGATGGTGCTCCGGCGGTCGTGGCAGACGAAGGAGTTCTTCGCCGCCGCGATGGTGCCGCTGATCTACACCTACGCCGCTCTCTCGGCCCACCGCCGCGGCTGGCGCGCGCCGGCGCTCCTCGCGGCGGCAACGATCGCCGCGCTCGGCTTCTCGTCGTCCGCGGCAGGACTCGCACCGGTCGCGCTCGTCGCTGCCGGCATCGCCGGCTACCTCGCATGCGGCAAGAGGATGCTCGCGATCGTCGGCGCCGCCCTCGCCTACCCCATCATCTGTCTCGCGGCCTACCGCCTCAGCGGCTCGTCGTCGGCGTTCAGCTCGACGTCGGTTGCCCACTACAAGATCTCCTACGACATCTGGCAGTGGTTCGTCGGCAACGGCGTGGTCGGGTTCGCGGCGGGCCTCGCGCTGGTGGCCGGCTTCCTCGGCGCTCGGACACTCGCCGGAAAGCTGATGCTCGGTGGCGGCAGCCTGGCCGTGATGCTGACGCTGGCGCCCGGCGTGCTCGGCAAGGCGGGCCCGCTTCTCGGCGGCGCACCGACCGCGTGGCGCGTGCTCTGGGTCGCCCCCCTCCCCTTGCTGCTGGCGCTCGTGCCGTCGGCCGTCGACAGCTTCGGTTTACGGATCGGCGCGCCGCTGACCCGCGCGACGGCTCCGGCGTTCGCCGCCGTGCTCGTCGTACTCCTGGCTGTCTTCGAGACGCCGCTGTGGTCGTCCAGGAACACGACGTTCGAGTCGCGGCCGAGGTGGGACATCGCGCCGGCGTCGCTCAGTGCCGCTCGGCACCTGGTGCGACTCGCGCCCGACGACGCGGTCGTCGCCGGACCCACCCAGGTGTCTCTTGCCGCGGGGCTCACGACCACTCGCGTACACCCGCTGGACGCCCGCACCTACTACGGACATCTGATCTCGGCGCGAGCCGGCAGCAGCTTCCGCATGAAGCAGCGCGAGCTGCTCACCATGTGGCTGGGCGGCGCGGGGTCGCGCTTGCAGCCCGACGCTGCGGCCACCGAGCTGCGCACCTGGCCGGTTGCCGCGGTGTGCCTGAGCCGCTCGATGGTTCACTCGCGACGGTTGCACCGGAGCACCGCACTGCAGTCGGCCGGCTACACGCGCGTAGGCGCCGACCGGTCGTGCATCTACTTCAAACTCGCCGGCAGCTAGCCCAGCAAGGCGCCGAGCGCTGCCTCGAGCTTGACGGTCGTCTCCGCGACCTCGGCCTCGGGCTGCGACTCCGCGACGACGCCTGCTCCTGCCCAGACTCGCGCCCGCCGACCGTCGATCTGCGCGCAGCGCAACGCGATCGCGAACTCGCCGTCGCCGTTGGCGTCGACCCAACCGACCGGCCCGGCGTAGCGCTGCCGGGACGCGGCCTCGAGCTCGCGAATCATCGTCAGTGCGTCACTGCTCGGCACGCCGCCGACGGCGGCGGTGGGATGCAACGTCGTGGCCAGGCCGATGGCGGACGGCGGCGGCTGCGGCAGCCACGCCTGCACCAGGGTGCCCAGATGCGAGATGTTCGCCAGTCGGACGACTTGCGGTGCGGGGTCGGTGGCGACGTCCACGGCGACGCGGGCCAACGTGTCGCGTACCGAGTCCACGGCGAGCCGGTGCTCGTGCCCGTCCTTGGCCGACGCGAGCAGGCCGGCCTCCAGCTGCGCGTCCTCCTCCGCGGAAGCACCTCGACGGACCGATCCCGCGAGTACGAGCGACTCCGCCTGCCGTCCGGTGCGACGGACGAGCAGCTCCGGCGAGGCGCCGACGAGGCCGTCGACGACATAGGTGAAGCAAGCTGGGAACCGCTCGGAGAGCCGCGCCGCGACGACGCGGGGATCGACCGGCTGCGCCGCCTCGACGTCGACCGCGCGAGCGAGCACGACCTTCTCGATCTCGTCGCGGCGCAGGCGCTCGACCGCGATCGCCACGCTGTCGCGCCACTCGTCCTCTGCGGGCACCTGAGCGCACAGGTGAGCATCGACGGGTCGAGCCGCCGACGTGGGCCGTCGGCGCAGCCGCGGCACCGCGACCGCGCCTTGCGGGGTGACGAGCGTCAGCCAGCTGCGGCCGTCACGCCGACCCAGCATGACCTTCGGTACGACGACCACGGACCCTGACTCGGCAGGGTCGAAGGCAAGGCTGACGAGGGCCACGGGGCCGCTGCCCGGAACGGCCACGTCGTCGCGGACCGTCATCGACGACAGCAGCCGCTCAGTCTCCTCGGCGATCTCCTTGCCGGTGCGCGGCGATCGCGTCAGCGGCAGCCGCGCGGCGACGCCCCAGCCCACGATGCCGTCGCCGCCGCGAAGGAACGCATAGGCGTCTCCGGCCGGCAGCCACGACAGCAGATCGCCGGGGTCGTCGACCTCGACGCTCCACGCAACGAGCTCGACAGGGTCGGCGGCGGGACGCGTCACGAGGAATCCCCGCTCTCGTCCCTCATCGCCTGCAGCTGCGCATCCTTGTCCTGCGCAGTCGCCCGCAGCTGGGCCTGGAAGTCCGCCATCCGCGCCATCAGATCGGCATCCGAGGCCGCGAGGATCCGCACCGCCAGCAACCCGGCGTTGCGGGCACCGCCGATGGAGACCGTCGCGACGGGCACTCCGGCGGGCATCTGGACGATCGACAGGAGAGAGTCGAGGCCGTCGAGCCGCTGCAGCGGCACGGGCACACCGATGACCGGCAGTGGTGTCACCGACGCGAGCATCCCCGGCAGATGCGCGGCACCTCCCGCGCCGGCGATGATGACGCGCAGCCCGCGATCGGCGGCCGACGCGCCGTACTCGAGCATGTCGCGCGGCATCCGATGTGCAGAGACGACGCGCACCTCGTGCGGGATGGCGAACTCGTCGAGGGTGGCAGCCGCGGGCTGCATGGTCGGCCAGTCGGAGTCGCTGCCCATCACCACACCGACGACGGCGCTCATACGTCACCCCGCAACAGCTCCACGGCTCGCCGCGCACGTGCTCTGGTCTCGACGACGTCGTCACCGAGCACCGTCACGTGACCGAGCTTGCGACCCGGCCGCGGATCCTTGCCGTAGAGATGGACCGACGCGTCCGGCACCTCACCCAGCATGCGCGGCAGTGTCCGCGCGAAGTCGGTGGAGGAACCGCCGAGCAGGTTGACCATCACGGACACCGGCGCGCGTGGCTTGGTGTCACCGAGCGGCCAGTCGAGGACGGCGCGCAGGTGCTGCTCGAACTGGCTCGTCGTCGCGCCTTCGATCGACCAGTGGCCGGAGTTGTGCGGACGCATGGCCAGCTCGTTGACCAGCAGGCCACCCGGAGCCTCGAACAGCTCGACCGTGAGGAGTCCCACGACGTCGAGCGCCTCAGCGATCGCGATACCGATCCGCTCGGCGTCCGTGGCAAGGCCAGGGCTGAGCCTCGGCGCGGGTGCCACCACCTCGACGCAGATCCCGTCCTGCTGCACGGTCTCGACGACGGGGTAGGCCACGGTCTCTCCGGACGGGCGGCGGGCCACCTGGACGGCGAGCTCGTGGATGAGCGGGACCCGCTGCTCGACGTAGACGTTCGGGCCGGGCAGCGAGGCAGGAGCTTCGTAGGCGACCCAGACGCCGCGTCCGTCGTAGCCTCCGCGGACGGCCTTCACGACCACGGGCCAGCCGTGCTCCTCGCCGAACCGCTTCACGTCCTCGACACTGTCCACGGCAGCGAAGGTCGGGACGGGCAGATCCAGCTGCTGCAGCCGGCGTCGCTGCTCGAGCTTGTCCTGGGCGAAGAGAAGCGCGGACGGACCTGGTCGCAGGACGACACCGTCCTCGGCCAACGCGCGCAGCGCCTCCTGAGGGACGTGCTCATGGTCGAACGTGACGACGTCGCAACCCTTGGCGAACCGACGCAGCGCCGACAGGTCGTCCGGTGCGCCGAGCTCCACGTCGGCGGCGACGAACGCCGCGGCGTCACTGGGCTCGGCCGCAAGAACACGCAACGACAGGCCCAGCCCGATGGCCGCCTGGTGCGTCATCCGGGCGAGCTGCCCGCCACCGACCATGCCCGGCGTCGGAAGCATTCCCACGGTCATCTCCCGCCTGGTCGCAACAGCCGACGCCGGACGCTTCTCGGCACGAGTCTGCGTACTGATTGTGGAACACGCCGTGCGACGCGTTCCACGAGCGTCGGCGGCTGGACGTCCACGGGCGTCTGCCGACCTTCGCGGCGCTGACGGCGGAGGAGGGCGAAGAGTCCGTCGAGGTCCCGGGCGCGGACGAGCTCCCAGCGTTGTCTCTCGTCCGGCGGGAGCTCGTCGAAGATGCTCGGGTCGGTGTCGTCGAGGAAGTCGTTGACCAGGTCGAGGAACTGCCGGCGATAGTCCTCGTCGGCGCGAAGGAGCAAGGTGATGAACGGCCGGAGGTCGTCGGCGACGACACTGGCGTCGTACCAGCGGAGCGCCTCGGGCAGCTGCTGCGCACGCAGGAACTGACGAACGTGGTCGATCGCCGCCAGCCGGTGCTGGATCGTGGTGATCTCGGTCCGTCGCTGGGTGATCGAGCGAACGTCGCCGACGCGGGCCCGCCAGTAGTAGACCGGCTCGCTCACGACGTCCACCGAACGCGCCAGGAAGTGCGCGGGCACCGTGACGTAGATGTCCTCGTGCAGCACGCCCTCGGGGAAGCGCAAACCGTGCTCGTCCCAGAAGGACCGACGCCACAGCTTGTTGCACGCCAACCGGTCGGCGATCAACGGGCGGAACTTCGTCACGTGCGTCGCCAGGCGGGACTCTGCGAACACCGGAGCCAGCCACGTGGACGGCATGAGGCCGGCTGGCCGGATCCGCCAGACGTTGCCGGTTGCGAAGTCCGACCCGCTCGTGTCCAGCGCCGTCAGCAGGAGCTGGAGCGCGTCCGGCGGCAGCACGTCGTCGCTGTCGAGGAACAGCATCGTGTCGCCGACCGACCGGTCGATGCCCGTGTTGCGTGCGCAGCCGAGGCCGCCGTTGGCTTGCTGCACGAGACGAAAGCGGCCGTCGCGTTGCTCGAACTCGCGCGCGATCCGAGCGCTTCCGTCGGTGGAGCCGTCGTCGACCATGACGACCTCGAAGTCCGTGAACGTCTGCGTCTCGACCGACTGCAGGCACTCCTCGAGGAAGGGCTCGACGTTGTAGATCGGTACGACGACACTGACCCGCGGCACGTCGTCAACCTCGCCCGAGCATTCGCCGGCGAAGCCGGACCGGGACGAGCGCACGCACTCGGGCCGGCATCCGCCGAGCGAGCACCTGGCGGCGGGTCGGGGGCGGCGGCGGTGGCTTGGGCGCCGCCGGCGCCAGCCGTCGGGCCGCGTGGATCGAGGACTGCGCCGTCGCCTCCACCTCCGCGTAGAACTGCTGGTAGCGCTCTGCCAGCTCGTCGAGCGGGCGAGCGGCATCTGCCGGTTCACTGCTGCCGGCCGCCAGCGGCACGAACCGTTCCCAGGCGAGGTCCACCATCGACCGGACGACTTCGGGAACCACGATCTCGTCCCATCCCACCTGCGACCTGCGCAGCGTGGGATCGACGAACTCGTTGACGGCGTCGCGTCCGGACGGCGACAGGTCGGCCATCCACTCGGCCCGCAGTGGCGCCGCGATCCGCGTGATCTGCGCCTCCCAGTCGGACAGCAGCTCGTCGTAGCGCACGAACGCGCGTGGTGCGCCTCGGGTCAGCTGCTCGGTGCGCAACATCACGTTGAGCCAGCTGGCCGCGCGGCTCGCGTCGCTCTGCCATGCGCCGTACCAGGTCCGAGCACTCTTCAGGATCTCGGTCGGGTACCGGAGCATCGTCGCGAACGACGTCTCCACACCGAGGTCGGCCGCGGCTTGCTGCCACAACGGCAGGAACCACACCACCCGCGGGTCCTTGACCACGACGTGCGCGGACTGTTCGAACTGCTCGCCGAGCCACTCGCGCAACCGGGTGACGACCTGCGGGTCGGTCGCCTTCGCCGCAGCGAGATCGAAAGCTGCCGGCCGCGAGTCCATGTTGGTGACCCGGCAGGATCGTTGCAGCTGCTTGTGGAAGTCGACGACCCACTGCGGCTCGCCGAATCCGGCGGGGTTGGTGTCGTCGGCCTGCACCTCGGGCTGTGGCACGTGCCAGCCCAGCTGGCCGAGGATCCCGGTGAACATGCTCGTGCCGCTCCGGCCGATGCCGACCACGAGCAGCAGCCTCCGGTCGCCGGCGCTCACGCGGGCGGACGCAGAGGTAGAGGTGGCTGCTCGCCCAGGAAGAGCCGCCGAACGACCCGCTCTGCGGCCATCCCGTCCTCCCATGCACAGAACCGATTGCGGAACAGCTCCAGCGCTTTGGTGGCGACGTCACCGCAGTAGGCACCGGACGTCAGCGCCTCGGCGAGCTCGGCCTGGGTCCGGCACACGACGCCGGGCGCCTCGTTCATCAAGTCGAAGTAGGTGCCGCGCAGCAGCTGGTAGATCTCCCAGTCCGGCGCGTAGATGAGGATCGGCCGGTCGAGGACGGCGTAGTCGAACATGATGGACGAGTAGTCGGTGACCAGCACGTCAGCAGCGAGGCACAGCTCCTCGACCGACTCGTACGACGTGACGTCGACCACCCTGCCGCCGGCCAGCTTCGCGATCGGCTGGCCCGTGGCGTTGTAGTAGTGCGCTCGCGACAGGATCACCCAATCGTCACCGAGCGAGCGGGCCAACGCCACCGGATCGAGAATCTGCCGCAACGTGCGTTCGTACTCGCGGTGCGTCGGCGCATAAAGAAGCACCTTGCGGTCCGCCTCGATGCCGAGGGCCGCCTTGATCGGCGCGGCCTCGTCTGCGCCGGCGGTGACGAGCCGGTCGTTGCGGGGGTAGCCGTACTCCAACGTGCGGTAGGCCGCCGGGTAGACGCGCTCCCAGACCAACGTCGACAACAGGTTGGACGACAGGCTGTAGTCCCAGCGCTGCCAACGCGACAGGTGCTTCGCCGGCAGCGGGCGTTGCAGCGGGCCGCCGACGTCGTACTGGTCGAGGCCCATCTTCTTCAACGGCGTCCCGTGATGGGTGTGCAGAAGCACAGTGCCGCGACGCTTCTTCCAGTGGTCCGGGAAGCCCACGTTGTTGACGAAGTAGGTCGCCCGGGCGAGGAGGCGGTAGTAGGCGCGCGTGCCGACGACGACGGAGTCGACGCCGTCGGGGACCTTGACGCCAGGGAGCACCACCCACACGCCGCGGACCTCTGGAGCCAGCTCGCGCAGCTTCTCGTAGATGGCGCGGGGGTTGCAGGCGTAGCTGCGGTACCAGTACGCAGCGAAGACGGCGAGGTCGCGGCGCAACGGCAACCGGCGGTGCAGGGAGTACTCCAGGAGCCGCAGCCGTTCGACGACCCGCGCGAGCCGCGGCGCAAGACGGGCCCGAAAGCGCCCGGAAGCCAGGACCAGCCTGCGCGCGATGCGGAGCGCGGCTTCGACCGCGAGGTACGCCGTGCGGTGCCCGCCTCGCACCAGCCGCATCCGGAGAGCCGTGACCCGACCCGGCGGCAGCGCGTCTGTGGGGCCGATCTGCCGCCGGCTGACCTCGATCAGTCGCTCGGCGAAATCACGGCGTCGCGACGCCGGGAGGCGGTTCAGTCGCTGCGTGGCCAGACCGACGATCCGCCCGGTCGCGAACCGGCGCCGGTCCGCGATGACCGGATGCGCGGAGAGAAAGCTGAAGACGGTGGCAACCGCGTCGAGGAGGTCCTTCTCGTCGCCGGTCACCGCCGGGGAGTTCACCGTGTTGAACGGCCGACGTCGCCGGTACAGCGCGGATGCCGTTGCCGTCACCTCACCCGCCGCGAGCAGAGCGCAGTAGCCGAACGCGGCATCCGAGCGCTGGCCGCGCTGGTCGATCCCCCACTCGTCGAGCAGCGCCTTCTTGACCACCAGGCTCCACCACCAGGGAGCGAGGTCGAGCAGCTCCGGCATCGCCTCCACGGACACGGACCCCGCGGCAGCGATCCGGCGCACGAGCGGGCTGTGGGGGCTGGGCAGCAGGGCCAGCGACCCCCCGGTCACGAAGTCGAGCACCGCCACGTCGGGCGACCGGCGGTCGACCAACCGGACCACCGCCGCGACCGCGCCGGGCTGGAGGAGGTCGGTCGCGTCCATGAACCAGACATAGCGACCGCGAGCCGCCTCGAGGCCGACCTGGCGCGCGGTGCCTTGCGGCACCGCTTCGTCGAGCCGAATCGGCACGATCCGGTCGTCGAGCTGGCTCAGCTCCGCGAGGACTTCGGGCACGTGGTCGGTCGACCCGTTGTCGACCACGACGACCTCGACGTCTCGACCCGGATGCTCGAGGACCGAGCGAACGGCACCGTCGAGATAGGCCTGGTCGCCGTGTACGGCGAACACCATGGACAGCACCACTGCGTCCTCGGAGTCGCCCACGGGCCGCGCGGTGGTCAAGCTCCTCCTCCGTCGTCGTGCCCGCTCATCGACCCGATCAGGCTACCGGACTGCGGGTGCCGGACCCGTCGCGTCGGGTCAGACCGGCAGGCCGAGGCCGCGCGCGATCAGCAGCCGCTGCACCTCGCTCGTGCCCTCACCGATCTCGAGAATCTTCGCATCGCGCCAGTGCCTCGCGACCGCGTAGTCGTTCATGAAGCCGTAGCCGCCGAACACCTGCGTCGCATCGCGCGCGTTGTCGACGGCGATCGTCGACGAGTAGAGCTTCGCGATCGCCGCTTCCTGCTTGAACGGTTCGCCGGCGGCCATTCGGGCAGCGGCGTCGTAGTAGGCCAGCCGAGCCACGTGTGTGCGCATCTGCATGTCCGCGATGCGAAAGGCGACCGCCTGGTAGGAGCCGATGCGCTGCCCGAACGCCTCCCGCTCCTTCGAGTAACGGACCGCCTCGTCGACGCACGCCTGGGCGAGCCCGACCGCCAGAGCACTGATCGCGATACGGCCCTCGTCGAGCGTCGAGAGGAACTGCGCATAGCCACGGCCGCGTTCACCCAGCACGTTGTCCGCCGGCACCCGGCAGCTCTCGAAGACCAGCTCCCTGGTGTCGGACGCGTGCCAGCCGACCTTCCAGTACTTCTGACCGGCGCGGAAGCCCTCGTGCGGGACCGGAACCATCAACGACGTGAGCTCGGGGCGCCCGTCGGCTCGCTCACCGGTCCGGCAGAGGACGGTGACGAGGCTGGTGATGTCGGTGCCGGAGTTGGTGATGAAGGACTTGGACCCGTCGATGACCCACTCGGCACCGTCGAGCTCCGCCTTCGTCTTGGGGTTGCCGGCGTCCGATCCACCACCGGGCTCCGTGAGACCGAACGCGGCGAGCGCGGTGCCGGCGCACAGCTCGGGGAGCCACCGCTGCTTCTGCTCCTCGCTGCCGAACCGGAACACCGGCATGGAGCCCAGACCGACGGCGGCCTCGAGCGTGATCGCGACGGAGGAGTCCGCCCGTGCGAGCTCCTCGATCGCCAGGCACAGCGCGAGAAAGTCGCCACCCATCCCGCCGTACTCCTCGGGGAACGGCAGACCGAACAGGCCCAGCTCGCCCATCTGACGTACGACGTCGTACGGAAAGCGCTCCTCGCGGTCCGACTCCACAGCCTGCGGCGCGACCACCTCGCGCGCGAACTGCTCGACCGTCTTGCGCAGCGACTCGTGCTCGTCGCTCAGCCGGAAGTCCACAGCCGGAGTGTGTCACGCGCTGCGCGCGGGACTCCTGTCGATCCAGCTGCGGGCGAGCCGCTTCCACCTGGGCGGCAGCTTGCGGCCCACGCGGCGCAACGCGGACGGTGCCGGCTTGGCCGCTGCCTTCTTGGCTGCCCGGTCGCGGCGCCGGGCCGCGGCCGTGATGGAGGCCTGCGCGATGGCCTCGGCCTCCTGGTAGAGCGTGATGTAGCTCTCGCGAGCCTCGTCGAGCGAGCGGCTGAGCTCGTCGACGTCCGCGTCGTCCTCCGTCAGCCGGGTGAGGAGGCTCCACACGTGCTCCGCCTGCTCCTGCAGAGCAGCCGGGATGCCGAGTCCTTCCCAGGAGGACGACGACCGGCGAAGCGAGGGATCCACGAATGCCTCGGCGGCGCGGATCCGGGTCGCCGTGGCCGTGGCGACGGGCTCCAGCGTCAGCGCGTCGGACACCCTCGCGATCGTCTTGGGCCAGTCGGCCAGCAGGTCTTCGTACTGCACGGCGATGCGCAGTCCTTCACGCGTCGCCCGCTCGGTGTAGAGCATCGTGTTGATCCAGCCCGCCGTCCGGCTGACGTCACCCGCGACGTCGGCCCAGGCGCCGTAGTGCCGGCTCTTGCTGTCGATGACGGCAGCGGGGTGGCGCAGCATCGTGACGAATCGCGGCGTGACGCCGAGGTCGATCGCGACACGTCGCCACAGCGGCAGGAACCAGATCAGTCGCGGGTCCTTGATCAGCACGTGATCGGCGGCGCTGAACTGCTCTTTGAGGAACGCGCGAAGCTCCTCGGCGACAGCATCCGTGCTCGCCGCCATCGTGTCGGTCCATGCGGTCGGACGCGCATCGGCGGTCTGCACCTGCGCCGTCCGCAGCAACCGCGCGTGGAAGTCGACGACCCACCGCGACTCGGCGAACCCCTTGGGGTTGCTGTCGTCCGCCGGCACCTCAGGCTGCGGGATGGCGTAGCCGAGACGCTGGAGGATCCCGGAGAACATGCTCGTGCCGCTGCGCCCGGACCCGGCGACGAAGACGATCGAGCGACGTGAGGGGCTCGTCGCGCCGTCCATCTGGTCCTCTCGTCGGGGCGCGGTCAGGTTACCAGCCGACCCGCGTTCCTAGACTGGTCGCGACGCTGGAGGTGCAATGACGGACGAGGCCCGCCGGGCCGACACACATCCGCACAGCGAACACCTCCTGTCGCGCACGATCGTGCTGCCGGACCGCAAGCTGCTCTTCCTCCCGGTGCCCAAGACCGGATGCACGTCGGTGCTGTGGCTGCTCGCCCGACTCGCCGGCCTCCCCCGCGAACGGTTCGAGCGGTCGACCGGTGGCGAGGTCACCCGCGAGCTGACCGTGCACGACATGCGCGTGTGGGGCCCGTCTCATCAGCTCGGTTCGCTGTCGCCGGAGCTGCGCGAGCGCGCCCTGACCGAGCCAGGCTGGCTCCGGTTCGCGCTCGTCCGCGACCCGGCGGCTCGCCTGTGGTCCGCATGGCAGTCGAAGCTGCTTTTGCGCGAGCCCAGGTTCGTGCACGACTTCGGCGCCGAGCCGTGGTTCCCGAGGATGCCGGGCAAGCCGGACGACGTCGTCGCCGACTTCCGTCGTTTTGTCGCCGCTCTCGGACCGAGCGGACCGCACGACGTGCACTGGGCGGTGCAGCACGAGCTCACCGACGCACTGCCGTTGACGCACGTCGGGCGGATCGAGCGGCTGGACGAGACCTTGACGTTGCTCGCCGAACACGTGGGCGAGGAGCTCACCGGTGCGGCGCGGCCGGGCCGCGACAACCCGGCTCTCATCCGCATGCCGTCGGACGCCTACGACGCCGAGGCCGCCGCCACGGTGAACCACGTCTACCGCGGCGACTTCGACGCCTTCGGCTACCCGGCTGTCGAGGCCGGCCCTGCGGACGAGCGATGGGCGCCGGAGACCGAGCAGCTCCTGCCTGCCGTGCACGCACTCGCGGACCGTCACTCGCGCATCGGCGTCCTCGGACTCGCTGTGCGAGAGGGCATCACCGGCGACGAGGCGCAGCGGCTGCGCCAGAGGGTGCGTGAGCTCGAGCGCGAGCTGACGGGCGTGACAGCCGCCGGGGCGGGCCGCGCGGCGAAGGCCGCGATCGTCAACCGTGAGGGTGAGTCCGCGTTCGACATCAGCTGGCGATGGGCGGAGGACGCTCCGTTGCAGCCGGGGTTCACCGCCGTGCTGAGAGTCAAGAACGAGGCGAACGCACTGCCGTTCGTGCTGCCGTGGCTGTTCGCCGCCGTGCGTTCAGTGCTGCTGGTCGACAACGGCTCCACCGACGGGACACCCGAGGTGGCGCAGCGTCTCGCAGCGGAAGCGGGCGCCGCCGACCGGTTCGAGGTGCTGACCTACCCGTTCAGCGTGTCGCGTTGCGGGCCGGAGCATCTCGGCACCGCAGCGGACTCCATCCACTCGCTGACCTACTTCTACAACTGGGCCTTCTCCCACGTGCCGACGACCTACGCGTTGAAGTGGGACGGCGACATGGTGCTGACCGACACGGGCATCGCCGCGTTGCGCGACCTCGAGTGGCAGACGGAGACCGGCGAGTTCGTCGTGGTGATGCCGCGCTACCCCTTGTACGTCGCCAACGACAACACCGCGTATCTCGACGCATGGGTGGCCAACCGGGAGTACTGGGCGTGGCCGAATCGCAAGGGCTACGAGCACTCCAAGGCGTTCGAGTGGGAGCTGTCGACCTGGCCGGAGGCGGGACGGACCATCTCTCTTCCGGACTGGTCGTGTGTCGAGCTCAAGCATCTGGACGTCGACGAGTTCGCGCACTGGTCCGACGCCGACTTCACCGCGAGCGGACGCACCAGCCGCAAGCGGCGAGAGCTGGAGGTCTTCCAGGCACTGGCCGCCGACGGCCAGCGGCTACCGGACGGACTCGTCCGGGTCGACTCGACCGACGGCGTCAACGTGATCGACTACGTCCGGTCGGAGTGGCTGCCGCAGGAGAAGTCGCGGCTTCGTGCCTTGCATCGCGAAGTGCGGCCGGATCTCTATCGCCGCCGCTGACCACCGAGGTGCCGTCGCATCCGGCGGACACGCGTGAGCACGGGCGGCGGAAGCCGGCGGACCATCCGTCGCGTCCATCCCGTGGGGGCCGGTGCGTGCGCAGCGGCCGTGGCAGCCCGCGAGCGGACAGCGTGCTGCACAGTGGAGTCCGCGATCGACGCAGCTTCTCGATAGAGGCGGTCGTAGGCGGAACGCAGCTCGTCGAGGGCCGCGCCGGTTTCCTGAGCGGCGTCGCCGCGGGCGAGCATCGTCATCTGCCCCCACACGTTCTCTGCCAGCTGCTGCACGGGCCCGGGTACGTCCACGTCGGCCCAACCCGACTCCGAACGTCGTAGCGAGGGGTCGACGAGCTCGTCCACCGCCGTTAGCGCCGCTGCGTCCGCCGAGCTCACGAGCGGCAGGCCGGCCGCACGCTCGACGTGCTCGAGCTCACGGCGCCAGTCGACGAGCAGGTCGTCGTAGAGCAGGAAGGCGCGCGCCGCACCGCGCGTCGCATGTTCCGCATGGAGAGTCGTCGCCACCCACCAAGCCGCTCGGCTCGCCTCCGTCTGCTCCGCACCGGCGGTCGTGCGGATGCTCCTCAGCACCTCGGTCGGATGACGGAGCGTCGTGACGTAGTGGAGGCGGATCCCGAGGTCGCCGACACACCGCTGCCAGAGCGGCAGGAACCAGACCGTCCGTGGGTCCTTCACGACGACGCGGTCGTGCGACGCGAACTGCGTCGTCAGCCAGGAGTGCAGCTGCTGGGCGGCTTCGGGTGACGCAGTCGCGCTCACGGCCGCATCCCATGCCTCGGGTCGCGCGTCGAACAGCTCGATGTCCTGCTGCCGCATCAACCCTGCGTGGAAGTCGACGACCCACCGCGGTTCTCCGAAGCCGCGCGGGTTGGTGAAGTTGGCCTGCACCTCTGGCTGCGGGACGTGAAACCCGAGCTGGCCGAAGATGCCGGCAGTGAGGCTCGTGCCGCTGCGCCCGGCGCCGACCACGAGCACCAGATGACGGCTTCCGGGGCTGTCGCTCATGGCTGGCGGCAGCATAACGCCGGCACCGGCGGGGCTCGATGACAAGCAGCGGGAGGGTGCGACCTCCCTAGGATGTGCGCGTGCGGACTGCCCGGGCGACGCCCATCGGCTCCGCTCCGGCCCGCCTGATGCGTCGCATCCGGCGCCTCCCGTCGAGCCGCTCGGTCAAGGCGATCACGTACCGAGCCGTCCTCATGCGGCTCCCGATGCGTCGCGGGTCCGCGGTGTTCGAAAGCGGGCTGGGGCGCGCTTTCACGGACAGCCCGAAATACCTGTATCTCGCGCTGCGCGCGTCCGGTGACCGGCGAAGGGTCGTCTGGTCGTATCTCGACGACCCCAACGGTTTTCCGTCCGACGCCGTCCTCGTACGCCGCGGCAGCTGGCGCTACCTCCTCGAGCTGGCGCGTGCCGAGTTCTGGGTGGACGACCAGGGCTTCCCCGCGATCGCGCGGCGCAGGCGGGCAACGACCTACCTGCAGACCTGGCACGGGTCGGCGTACAAGACCATGGGCTTCGACCAACCGGAGCTTCGCGACGCAGGTCACGACCGCCGGCAGGCGTTCGCCGCGGCCGTCGGACGCTGGACGCACCTCTGCGTCCAGAGCGAGACCGCCGAGCAGACGTTCGCGGCGGCGTTCCGGCACAAGGCGCAGGTGTTGCGGACGGGGTATCCGCGCAACGACCCGCTGCTCGCGCCGGACGTCCAGTCGCGGAAGGCCGAGCATCGCCGGAGTCTGGGCCTGCCCACCGACCGGCTGGTCGTGCTCTACGCCCCGACGTTCCGCGACTGGGATCGCGGAGCGGACGGCACCGCGCGGCTCGACCTCGCGCGCATCGCAGCAGACATCGGCGAGCGATGCCTCATCCTCGTGCGCGCCCACTACCTCGACCGGCCGGCCGAGACCGACGCCTTCCCCGAGATCGCTCGCGACGTCTCGACGCACGCCGACGTCACCGAGCTCCTGCTGGCAGCGGACGCGCTCATCACGGACTACTCGTCGGTGATGTTCGACTTCGCGCTGCTCCGGCGGCCGATGCTCTTCTACGCGCCCGACCTGGAGGTCTACAACCGGCGGCGGGGTTCCTACTTCGACCTGCAGGTTGTCGCGCCGGGCCCCGTCGTGCAGGACATGGACGAGGTGGTCGGCTGGTTACGTCAACCACAGGCTGCACACGACTCCTACAGCGAGCGTTACGACGCCTTCGTCCGCCGCTTCTGCGGCTTCGAGCACGGCGATGCCGCCGAGCGCGTGCGTCACTCGGTCTTCGGAACCGCCCGGTGAACGGCGGGGCCGACAAGCGGCGCAACGTGTTCATCGTCGCCAACAACGTCGAGGAGATCGGCGGTGTGCAACGCGTCGTGCATGCCGTCGCCGCCGGCCTGGCGGCGCGCGGACATCGCGTCGAGCTGATCGGCGTCGGGCCAGGTGCCGGCTCGCGCAAGCTGCGGCCGGGCGCCGGTTACGTCACCGTGACACTCGGCCGCGGCGAACCAGCCCCCTGGGAACCACGGAGCTTTCCCGACTACATCCATCCGTCGGAGGTCGCCCGCGAGGTGTTGCGCCGCGTTCTGCACCGCCGGCACGTGAAGCGGCTGCAACAACTCTTCGCGGAGGTCGACAGCGGAATCGTGATCGTCGCCCAGGTCTGGGCGATGCGCTGGGTCGCGGACGCCGACACGCGGCACCTGAAGGTCGTCGGCATGAGCCACGAGTCGTTCGAGGCCTCGCACGTGCTGCAGCCGGGAACGACCGGCCCGTCACGGTACGAACGCGTCCGCCGGCTCTACCGCGACCTCGACGCCGTCCTCCTCCTCACGGACGCCGACGCCGACAAGTGGCGACAGGAGGGCCTGCCGAACGTGCAGGTCATGCCCAACCCGCTGCCGCTGTGGCCGGACCGGGTCTCGCAGCTCACCGCTCCCGTCGTCGTCGCGATCGGCCGCCTCGAGCCCGAGAAGCGCTACGACCTGCTGGTCGCAGCGTGGCGGCTCTTGCGGGACCGCCACCCGCAGTGGCAGCTCCGGATCTACGGCGAAGGCAGCCTGCACGCCGATCTCGAGCAGGAGATCGCCCGGGCACACCTCCAGGACGGTGTGCAGCTGATGGGTCCGACCGACGACGTCGCCGCGGCACTCATGGGAGCGTCGGCCCTGGCGCTCTCCTCGGACCGTGAAGGCCTGCCCCTCGTGCTGCTCGAAGCCATGGCCTGCGGAGTGCCCTGCGTCGCCGTCGACTGCGCACCGGGAATCCGCCAGATCATCGACGACGGTGTCGACGGCATCGTGGTCCCGCCCGGCGACGCCGGGGCGCTCGCCGACGGCCTGGAGCGAGTCATCAGCAACCCTGAGCTGCGGACCGCGTTGGGGTCCGCAGCACGGCGCAGCGTTGCCTCCCTGCAGGTGGATGCGGTCGCGCAACGCTGGGAGCGTCTGTTCGACGAGCTGCTCGGCTGACCCACGCGGAGCGGGATCGCCGGTGAGCGGACCAGTACGGTGATGAGGTGCTTGCTCGGCTCCGCAACGTCTACTCGCCGTTCCAGACCCTGATCCACGAGATCGCCAAGTTCGGCATCGTCGGAGCGATCAACTACGTGGTCGACGTCGGGCTGTTCAACATTCTCGTCGTCAGCCTGCTGTCCAGCCGGCCGCTGACGGCGAAGGGCATCTCCACGATCGTCGCGGCCACGTCGTCGTACTTCATGAACAGGCACTGGACGTGGAAGGACCGGGCGCGCACGGGCGTCCGGCGGGAGTACCTCCTGTTCCTGGTGCTGAGCGCCATCGCGCTGGGCATCACGCTGGGCTGTCTCGCCTTCGGCGAGTACGTCCTGCACCAGGACTCGCTGCTCGCCCGCAACTTCTGGGGCAACATCGTCGGCGTCGGCGTCGCGATGGTGTTCCGCTTCTGGTCGTTCAAGCGCTGGGTGTTCCTGGAGCCCGAGCCGTCCCGCACGGCGGATGCGGAGCGCGCCGCACTGGTCTGATCGGCGTCAGCCCGGCCGGGCGAGCAGCTCACAGAAGCGGTCGCTGCCCGCAGACCGGTAGCCGGCGCGACGGAGAGCGGTGACGACGGCGGCCGCCTCTTCCACGGGCATGGCGCGGTTGACGCACACAGCGGTCACCGGCCACTGGGCGAGCCGTGCCGCCTGCACCCGATTGGGCAGTCCGCCGATGCCACCGGTGAGCCACAGCGTCAGCTGCACCCGACGCCTCATCTTCATCGCACCGTGTGCTCGCTTCGCGAGGAGCTGCCCGTAGTAGCTGCGCGGGTCGAGAGCGAGCACGTCACCGGCGTGGGCCACAGCGACCGCAAGGTTGACCGGCTCCGGCCCGGCGACCGTCCCCCGGTTTCGCGCGAGACGGACCAGATCGGCAGCGGCTGCCGCTTCCGGCCCGAGATCGAAACGCGGCCGCGCGGACCAGTGCGTGTCCGTGCTCGACGAGACAGGCGTCCCCAGTGCCGCCAGCGCCGCCACCACCACCGCGGCGACCACCGTGAGAGCGCGTCCGGGCAGCCGGCGACCGGCCACGACCGCTACGGCACCGACGGCCGGGACCACACCGGCCACGAGCAGCAGCAGCGGCGCGACCCAGGTCATGCGCCACGCTGTCGGCGCGCCACCGAGAAGCGGCCCGGCGGCGTCGAGCACCCGTGGACTGAGTGCGACGAGCACCGCGAGCGCACCGCCGAGCAGCGCGAGCCGCGCAGGTCGCCAGCCCGAGCCGAGATAACCGGCGCTGAGAGCGAGACCGACCAGAACACCGACGAGCCCGGCGCCGAGGAACCAGTGCCAGAGGTCGTAGGGAACGTGATACGCCGCGCGCGTCGTCGAGCTGAAAGCGGACGAGGACCCACCCTGCCGGTAGGCGAACAGGCAGATGAGCGGGTAGACGAGTGCCACGGCGAGCGGCGCGAGGAAGCGGCTCCCCCAGCACAGGTAGCCCGTGACCGCGAGCACGACGACCACGGCCGGTGCAAGCGCCGCGGCTGATGACGTGAGCCCGACCGAGCAGACCACCGCCAGGGGGGCCAGAGCTGCGGCGCCGACGCGCCGGGTGCGACCGAACTCCAGTGCGTAGCCGTAGAGCAGCGGCACCATCACGGCCGCGAACATCTCCTTGGTCTGCCACGGTCGCCGCAGCACCATCTCCCCGAACCACTGCTGCCCGCCGCCGGTCATGACGAGGAACGTCAGAGCCACGACGAGGCCGAGCACCGGCCGGTCGAGCCGCACGGCCACGATCGCGCGCCAGAGAGCCAACGGCAGGAGGGCGAGCAGCATCGGCCCGAGCACGAGATAGGACATCGTCGCGCCACTGGCGCCGGTGAGGTGTCCGACAGCTCCGGCAAAGGTCTCGAAGGTCCCGATCGCAGGTTCGTAGAGACTGGGCAGCCGGTCGTGACTGAACACCGTGTCGTGGTCGGGGATGCTTCCGTGCTGCGCGATCCACGTGGTGCGGTTGACGTAGTAGGTGTCGTCGTCGGTCGGTGACACCGTGAACAGGCTGCAGAGACCGAGACCGAGCCCGGCGATCACCGCGACCGCCAACCCCGTCCGCGCGGCCCGATGGCCGAGCGCCGGCCGCGGGTCGCTGTCCCGGGCCCCGTCGCCGGCACCGTCTCCGGCGATGACGACGGCGAGACCGCCGACCACCACGGCGATCAGCGCGAGCGCCCAACCGAGCAGCCAGCTCGCCCGGGTCGACGTACCGAGAAGCACCGACCCCGTCACGGCGCACACCATCGCGGCAACGACCAGTCGGCGCCGGTGGCCGGCGGTTGCGCGCTGCAGCCGCACGGTCCACGCCGGCGGCTCGTGCCGACCGGGCAGCGACCGCGACCCGAAGCGGCGCAACGCCAGCTGGACAAGGGGTGCGGTCATCACCCAGACGACGAGCAGGACCGTCGTCCGCCCGTTGACGATGTCCCACAGGTGGGCGAGCAGCGTGAACCAGGCGAACGTCACCACCGCACCGTCGACGAACCCGAACGCGACGGTCTCGCTGCGCAGCCGGGCGGGGCCCGGCTCCCGCTCGGTCAAACGGGCGTGACGCCGTGGCGGCGCCGGGAGAACGAACGGTCCTTCGACCGGTACGTCGCCAGGCGCCGGATCAGGTCGGTGCGCAGCTCTTCCGGCTCGACGATCGCGTCGACGACGAGCTCGCTCGCGAGCCGCACGACGTCGATGTCGGCGTTGTACTCGTCGCGCAGCTTCTGCACGAACGCGGCGCGCTCGTCCTCGTCCTCGATCGCCTGGATGCGGTTGTAGTAGACGGCGTTGACGGCCGCCTCGGCACCCATGACCGCAATCATCGCCGTGGGCAAGGCGATCGTCGCATCGGGCTCGAAGCCCGGGCCGGCCATGGCATAGAGGCCCGCGCCGTAGGCCTTGCGGACGATGACCGAGATCTTCGGCACCGTCGCCTCCGAGACGGCGCTGATCATCTTGGCGCCGTGCCGGATGATGCCTTCGCGCTCCACCGCGGTGCCGACCATGAAGCCGGGCACGTCGGCGAGGAAGAGCAGCGGCACGTTGAACGCGTCGCACAGCTGGATGAACCGCGCAGCCTTGTCGGCGGAGTCGGTGAACAGCACGCCGCCTTTGAACATCGGGTTGTTGGCCACGATGCCGACGACTTCGCCGTCGAGCCGGCCGAAGCCGACCACGAGCTCCTTCGCCCAGAGCGCGTGGATCTCGAGAAACGAGTCGTCGTCGAGCAGCGCCTTGACGTACTTGCGCATGTCGAAGGCCTGCCGCTCGCTCGCCGGCACCAGCGCCCGCAGGTCACCCTTGCCCGGCTCGCGAGCCTCGACCGCGGGCGGCGGCTGCGTCCAGTTCGACGGAAGGTAGGACAGGTAGCGCCGGACGGTCTCGATCGCCTGCGGCTCGTCCGGTGCCAGGAAGTGGCCGACGCCGGAGACCGAGCAGTGCATCTTCGCGCCGCCCATCTCCTCGAGCGTCGTCTTCTCGCCGACGACCATCTCGACCATGCGCGCGGACCCGAGGTACATGGAGGCGTTGCCGTCGACCATGACGACGACGTCGCAGAACGCGGGAATGTAGGCGCCACCAGCTGCACTCGGCCCGAACAGCGCGCAGACCTGAGGAATGCTGCCGGACGCCCGGACCTGCGTGTGGAAGATCTTCCCTGCGCCACGACGGCCGGGGAACATCTCGACCTGGTCGGTGATGCGCGCGCCCGCGGAGTCGACGAGCCACACCATCGGTACGCCGGTGCGGTACGCCGACTCGATCGCCCGGATGATCTTCTCGACGGTGCGCGCACCCCACGAGCCGGCCTTCACCGTCGAGTCGTTGGCCATCAGCCACACCGGCCGGCCGTCCACGGTCGCCGTACCGGTGACGACGCCGTCGGCGGGCAGGTCGCCCGCCAGCACGTTGGCGTAGAGGCCGTCCTCGACAAAGGACCCTTCGTCGACGAGCAGCCGGATCCGCTCGCGGGCGAACAGCTTGCCCTTCTCGGCGTTGGCTACGTGGTACTTCGCCGGACCACCGGCGAGCACCCGGTCGTGCAGCTGTGACAGGTGCGGGTGGCCGGGGTCGTCCTGCGTGGTCGGGAGGGCCTCGGAGTCGCTCATCGAGCGGAAGCGTAGCGATTCGGGTCGATCTGCCTGCGCGACGTCGCCACCGCCCTTACCCTCAGGCCGACGAGGGGGTCCCGATGGGCATCACACTGTTCGGTTTCGTCCTGTTCCTGCACATCTCGTTCGTGGTCGTCGCGTTCGCGATGGCCGGCATCGTGCATGCCGGCCTGCCTGCCATGGCGAGCGCACGCGACGTGTCCCACATGCGACCGTGGGCGGTGCTGCTGCACCGGCTCGATCCGCTGTTCCCAGTGGTCGCGCTGGTCCTGCTGGGCCTCGGCTCGTGGCTGGTGCACCTCGGCGCGCACACGGGCGACGGGTTCTCGTTCAAGGACGGTTGGGTCATCACCTCGATCGTCACGCTCGTCGTGATCGAGGGAATCGCGGGCGCCCTGCTCGCGCCGACCGCGAAGCGGTTGGTCGCCGCCATCCACGAGGCGCCGGACGGCCCGCCGAGTGCCGAGCTGCGCACCGCGGCGCGCGACCCGAAGATCTGGTATCCCGGGCACATCGCGACGTTCGGCTTCCTCGGCATCGTGTTCGTCATGGCCACCAAGCCGGCCGGCGGATGGGCCTGGCTCTTCCCGACGGTCGGCGCGGCCGTCGGCATCGCGCTGGCCCGACTGCAGATAGCGCGACTGGAGCACAGCGCCCACGGTGGTGCGGTGCCGGCGCAGCGCGCGAGCACCACACCCGCAACCGCCGCCGAGCACGTCTAGCGGCACAGCATGGCCGGTCGGCGCAGGCTCAGCCGACCGGCACGGTGCGACTGCGCGGCCCCGCGCGAAGCACCTGTGACGGCAGTGTGCGGCCGACGATCCGCTCGGCCGTCGCCGCGACGTCGATCATTGCGTCGAGATCGATGCCGGTCGCGACCCCCATGTCCTCGACCATGTGGACGAGCTCCTCGGTCGCGACGTTGCCCGTCGCGCCTGGTGCGTAAGGACAGCCACCCAGCCCACCCACACTCGCGTCGAAGTCGGCGACACCGAGCTCGAGGGCGGCCAGCACGTTCGCCAGGCCGGTGCCGCGGGTGTTGTGGAAGTGCAGGTTCAGCGGGATCTCCGGATGTGCCGACCGCAGCTCGCCGACGAGCCGCGTCACGCGCGCCGGCGTCGCCATGCCGGTCGTGTCGCCGAACGACACCCCGTCGGCTCCGTCGCGCACCGCGCGGGACGCGACCGCGACGACCCGCTCGACCGGCACGTCGCCTTCGTAGGGGCAGCCCCATGCGGTCGAGACGATGACCTGCAGGGTCGCACCGTTGTCGTGGACGACGTCGATGACCTCCGCGATCTCGTCGAGAGACTCGTCGGTGGAACGGTTGATGTTCTTGCGGTTGTGCGTGTCACTCGCACTGACCACGATCTCGAGCTCGCGGAAGCCGGCGTCGAGCGCCCGCTGTGCGCCCTTGAGGTTGGGCACGAGAGCGGAGTAGCGCACGTCGTCGTTGCGAGTGACGTGCTGCCACACCTCGGCGGCATCTGCCATCTGCGGGATGGCCTTGGGATGCACGAAGCTGACCGCTTCGATCCGGCCGACCCCGGTCCGGGACAGCGCGTCGATCAGCTCGACCTTGGCCTCGGTGGGCACCGGCGCTTCGTTCTGCAAGCCGTCGCGCGGCCCGACCTCGCGCAGGCTGATCCGCTGAGGAAGGTCGCTCACGAGCCCAGGCTAGTCGGCCTTGTCCTCGGCTTCCGCGCGGCGCAACCGGCTCGCGTGGAGCAACGCGTAACCGCGCACCGGCCGTGGCGGCACCCGGCGCAACCGGAACCTCGGGTCCTCCTCGAGCTCGGTCGCGAGCTCGCGGTCGACGAGGATGCTGGCCGGCCGGGCGATGGAGGTCAGCCTGCTGGCGATGTTGACCGGCTCGCCGTAGACGTCACCGAGCCGGGCGAGCACCGCGCCCCAGGCAAGGCCGATCCGCACATCGGGAACGCCATCCGCCGCGTCGACCCGGTCGGCGAGCTCGAGTGCGATCTGCGCCCCCTGGGCGGGGTCGTCGGCCGTGAACATCACCTCGTCGCCGAGCGTCTTCACGACCCGGCCCGAGTGCTCGGCGATGACATCGGACGCGAGCGCCTCGAAGGTCTCCACGACGCCGGCCAGCTCTGCTTCGCCGACGTCGCGGGTCAACGACGTGAAGCCGACGAGGTCAGCGAACCCCACGACGAGCGACGTCGATGGCGACGTACGGTCGTCGGCGAGGGCGCGGCTCGCCGTCGCCGCCAGATGGCGCCGCCAGATGTAGCCGATCAGTCCTTCGACGACCGGAACGAGCTCGTGCGCCACCGCCGCGGCGTCCTCGGCATCCGCGGGCGCTTCGGCTTCGAGTGCCGACGTGATGGCAGACACGTGCCAGTCGGCCAGCCGCGCCAACGACTGGCCCATCGCCCGCGTCATCGCCAGCTGCGTGCTCGCGTCGATGACGCCGCGCTGCACGAGCCCGTCGACCGCGCGCAGCGCCTCCACGTCCTGCTCCGTGAAGGCGACGTTGTCGTCGCCGACGTCCGCGAAGCCGAGAGCCCGCCACAAGATGCGCGCCTGCTCGACCGGAACACCGGCCTGCTCCGCCACCTCCACCCGCGTGTAACGGCGGTCGCCTCCGAGCAGCTCACGCTCGAGGGCGGCGGGGACATCGTCCGACGGCACCGCTCGATACTGCCTCAGGACGTCTGCGCGTCCGTCGCCCGCGCCACCCGCAGCGTCTCGTCCTCGGCGTGCCGCAGCACCTGGCGCTGGACCGACTCGACGTCCGGCACCTCCGGCAGGACCACCTGCCCCTGCTCCCCGGCGGACTCGATGGTCAAGGTCCCGCACCGCAACATCCGGTCGATGACCGAATGCCGGAAGGACACGTCGTTGACCCGGGTCAGCGGGATGTCACGCCCCGACCGTGACAGGACGCCACTGCGGATGACGACGCGGCGGTTGGTGAGGACGTAGCGCGTCGTCAGCCACTTCAGGAACGGCCACAGCGACCAGCGCAGCAGGACGAGCACCGCCACCACGAGGATCGCCCAGCGCAGCGGAGTGCGGAACGAGCCGTCCGGGACCAGGAAGACGAGGTACGACGCCAGTCCGACGACGACCGGCACGAGCAAGGCCGGGACGATGATCCGCTTCCAGTGCGGATGCAGGTCGAGGACGACCTGCTCGTCATCACCCAGCAGCCGGGTCGGGAACGGCGACATCAGTCCGCGCTCCTGACGTGCGTCACGTCGCCGGCGGACCAGCCGGCGGTCACGCCCTCGGAGTCCTCGACGAGGAGCTGCCCGCTGTCATCGACGTCCACCGCTCGACCGGTCACTGTGCGCCCCCCTGGCAGCTCGATTCGCACCTGCCTGCCGATCGTCTCGCAGACCGAGCGGTACGCCGGCATCACCGCGTCCGCCGCACCGTGTGCGTCCACAAATGCGCGGTATCGCCGGGAGAACGAGCGCAGCATCTCCTTCACCAGCGGCTCCCGATCGGTGCTGCCACCCTCGATCGCGAGGCTGGTCGCCGTCTCGACCGGTCGCTCCTCCGCACGGAGCGTGACGTTGAGCCCGATGCCGACGACGACCGCGGCGTCGAGCCGCTCGACGAGGATGCCGCCGAGCTTGCGGCCGGACACGAGCACGTCGTTCGGCCACTTCAGGGAGCTCGACACCTCGCCCACCCCGCGCGTCGACTCGACAACAGCGACACCCGTGAGCAACGGAATCAACGGCAGCGAGGCGACCGGCAGGTCCGGGCGGAGCAGGAGCGACATCAGCACGGACGAACGCGCGGGCGCCTCCCACGACCTGCCGAGCCGGCCACGGCCGGCCCGTTGCTCCTCGGCGAGGACGACCAGCCCCTCCGCGGCGCCCTCGCGGGCCGCCGCGGCGACATCGGCGTTGGTCGACGTCGTCGACGGCCGGACCTCGACCGCGGTCCACAGCGGGTCGTCGCGGAGGACAGCGCCCAGCCGGGCCGCCGACAGTGGCGGCCGCTCGAGGTCCGACCACTGCGACACCCGGCCACGTTACGACCGGTGGAGGCGCCCCGCGGCCTGCTGGGCGACGTAACGCGCCCACGAACCCGCCGCGATCGCGCGGTCGGTGATCTGCGGCAACGCGGTGAGCTGCAGGACGAGCCGGCCGTTGACCTCGGCCAGCCGGACCCGGTCACCCACCAGCCGGCGCCAGGGGGTCGGCAGCTGATGGTCGGCGGGCGGGAGTTCGGCATCGCGCCCGGTCAGCGGGCGGACGACCCGCTGGTCCCCCCGGCGCAGCTCGACGAGCAGGCGCAGCTCATGACCGACGGTCGGCCGGCCGAGCGTCCTGCCCAGCGCCGCAAGGTCGACCCGGCCGCTGAACCTGACGTCGCCGCCGGCGTCCGACAGCACCAGCGGAGCCGACCAGAGCACTCCGCCGATCCGGCCGCGCACCAGCAACCGGCCGGTGAGCGACTGCGCCGGAGCGAGCCGGTGCAGGACGTCGTACACGCGGCCGTCGAACGACAGGCGGTCCCCCTCCCACCGGGCATGCTCAAACGTCGCCAGGAACGGCGTCGACGCGAAGTCGGTGGTCAGTAGGCCGGTCGTGGTGACGTCGAGTGCGTCTCCCGCGTCGGCGTGGTCGGCCGTCCAGCGCAGCCGGTCGCCCTGGGCGCTGAGCCGGGCCATCAGGCCGCCGGTGACCGCGAAGTCCGCGGCCGCCAGCACGCCGGGAAGGTCACCTCGGGCAGCGAGCACAGCCGCGACCCGCGGACCGACCGGCTGTTGCGGCCAGCTCTGCTCGTCGATGCCGGACAGGTAGGCCCGTGCGAGCTCGAGAAGGGCCGACCGCTCGTCGGTGCGGCGACTTCTCAGGTCGCGGAGGAACACCGTGAAGTCCGCCGACAGGAACTTCGCCTGCTTGGCTCGTACGACGGCGAGCGGCACGCCGGCCCGAGCGAGATGGGCGTCGATGCGGCGATGCACCTCGAAGCGGTCACGCCAGTTGCGCAGCTCCGCGCGGTTGGTGATCGACGGCGTCTCGGCGTCGCGACGCACGTTCCAGACGTAGACGAGGTCGGGCACGACGGCGATCCGCCGGGCGCTGACATAGGCCTCCGTCGTGAAGAGCAGGTCCTCGTAGAGCAGCCCCTCGGGAAATGTCAGCTGCTGCTCGACGAGGAAGCTGCGCCGGTAGAGCTTGCCCGGCGCGGGTGTGTCGAACAGCTGCTGCGGCCGCTCGGCGATCCCGTCGACCAGAGCCGCACGCGCGTAGAGCTCGCGGTGCGCCTCGATGTAGCGGGTCGGCCGGTGGTGGCGGCGCACCCATCTGCCGCAGACGATGTCCGCGTCGGTCCGCCGGGCGGCGCGGAGCAGGCGAGTGCACGCGAGGCGCGGCAGCACGTCGTCGCTGTCGAGGAACGTGACGTAGTCGCCGGTCGCGAGCGACATGCCGACGTTGCGCGGACGGCTGCAGCCGCCGCTGTTCGTCTCCAGCCGGTGATAGCGGACGCGTGGATCGGCTGCTGCGAGAGCGGCGGCGAGGTCCGGGGTGGCGTCGTCCGAGCCGTCGTCCACGACGACGACCTCGAGGTCACGGAGCGTCTGTGCCGTCGCCGACCGGACGGCCGTGCCGAGGTGCTCAGCGTCGTTGAAGCAGATGACGACGACCGACACCGCGGGCATGCTCGTACGCTACGGCCATGACAGCGGAGCCGCAGGACACGCCGGCGCACCCCGACCTGCACACCACCGCGGGAAAGCTCGCGCAGCTCGACCACAAGCTCGACGAGGCAGCGCACGCCGGGTCGCAGCAGGCCGTCGACAAGCGGCATGAGGCCGGGCGGATGACGGCGCGCGAGCGGATCGAGGCCCTGCTCGATCCCGGCTCCTTCGTCGAGCTCGACGCGCTCGCCCGGCACCGCGCGCACGGCTTCGGTGTCGAGGAGAAGCGGCCCTACGGCGACGGCGTGATCACGGGGCACGGGACGGTCGACGGCCGCCCGGTGTGCGTGTTCAGCCAGGACTTCACGGTCTTCGGCGGAAGCCTCGGCGAGGTCTTCGGCGAGAAGATCGTCAAGGTCATGGACCTGGCGATGAAGATGGGCTGCCCACTCGTCGGCATCAACGACTCCGGTGGCGCCCGCATCCAGGAAGGCGTCGTCGCGCTCGGCCTCTACGCCGAGATCTTCTACCGCAACGTCATGGCGAGCGGTGTCGTCCCGCAGATCTCCCTGGTGATGGGGCCGTGCGCCGGCGGCGCCGTCTACTCGCCGGCGATCACCGACTTCATCCTGATGGTCGACGAGTCCTCGCACATGTTCATCACCGGTCCCGATGTCATCAAGACCGTGACCGGTGAGGACGTGACGTTCGAGGAGCTCGGCGGCGCGCGGACGCACAACACGAAGTCCGGTGTCGCCCACTTCGTCGCCGACGACGAGACCGACTGCCTCGAGCTGACCCGCGCGTTGCTGTCCTACCTGCCGAGCAACAACCTGGACGACCCGCCGGCCTACGACGACGAGGACCTCAACGGGCTGACCGACGACGCGTTCCTCGACACGTTCATCCCGGACTCGTCGAACCAGCCCTACGACATCAAGACCGTCATCGAGCACGTCGTCGACGATGGTGAGTTCCTCGAGGTGCACGCGTTGTTCGCGCCGAACATCGTCTGTGGCTTCGCCCGCATCGACGGTCGCAGCGTGGGCTGCGTCGCCAACCAGCCGATGTCGTTCGCCGGCACGCTGGACATCGACGCCTCGGAGAAGGCGGCAAGGTTCGTCCGCACGTGTGACGCCTTCAACATCCCGATCGTGACCTTTGTCGACGTACCCGGGTTCCTGCCCGGGACGGCGCAGGAGTGGGGCGGCATCATCCGGCGCGGCGCGAAGCTGCTCTACGCCTACGCCGAGGCGACGGTGCCGAAGGTCACCGTCATCACGCGCAAGGCCTACGGCGGGGCGTACGACGTCATGGGCTCGAAGCACCTCCGGGCCGACGTCAACCTCGCGTGGCCGACGGCGGAGATCGCGGTGATGGGCGCGCAGGGCGCGGCCAACATCCTCTACCGCAGAGAGCTTGCGGACGCCGACGATCCCGACGCTCGGCGCAAGGAGCTCGTCGCCGACTACGAAGACCACTTCGCCAACCCCTACATCGCCGCCGAACGCGGCTACGTCGACGCGGTCATCCGTCCGTCGACGACCCGACGTGAGCTGATCCGCGCCCTCAGGTTGCTGCGCACGAAGCGCGAGTCGCTCCCGCCGAAGAAGCACGGGAACATCCCGCTGTGAGCACCGCCGGGGACAGTGACGCCGACGTGCCGCTGCTGCGCGTCGTCCACGGGGGCGATCCGGGGCCCGAGGCGCTCGCGGCTCTCGTCGTCGCCTTGAGTTCTGTCCACGCCCCCACCGACCAGGCTGCGCCGCGACGGTCCGGCTGGGCCGATCGACGCGCGATGCTGCGCCACCCCCTCGACCACGGTCCCGGTCGCTGGGTGGCGAGCTCACGACCCGCGGGTTGAACGAGACCTTAAGAATCCACGCGTAGGCTGGCTCCGATGCGTCGCTTCCCCGCCGGTCTCGCCGTTGCCGCCCTGGCCCTCACGGCCTGTAGCGGGACGAGCGGTCAGTCCGAGCGGGTGACCACGGGCGCGTCCCCGTCCGCATCGGCCGCGGTGACGGCGCCGTCCACGAGCGCCACGCCGCATGCCACGCGGCCGCCCGTGTCGCGCCGGGGGCTGCTGCCGGGCATGCCGGCCCCGCTGTCCGCGACGGACATCTACGCCGCTGACCGCCCCGGACGGCTCTCCCCCGTGGTGCGCCACGACCCGGCGCTCGTCTACGTGCCCAACAGCGAGTCGGGCACCCTCGACGTCATCAGCCAGAAGACGTTCCAGATCGTGGGCCACTACCAGGTCGGCCGGCTGCCGCAGCACGTCACGCCGTCCTACGACATGCGTCGGCTCTACGTGCTCAACGACCAGGGCAACAGTGTCACGGTCATCAACCCGCGCACCGGCAAGCTGGGCGCCACTCTGCCGGTGACCGACCCCTACAACATGTACTTCACTCCGGACGGCAAGTACGCCATCGTTGTCGCGGAGGCGTTGCAGCGGCTCGACTTCCTCAACGCCAAGACGATGCAGCTGGTGCACAGCCTCCCGGTCGACTGCCTGGGCATCGACCACGCCGACTTCACCGCCGACGGTCGCTATGCCGTGTTCTCGTGCGAGTTCTCCGGCAAGCTGCTCAAGCTCGACGTTGCGAAGCAGAAGGTCGTCGGCATGATTCACGTCAAGGAAGGCGGCTCGCCGCAGGACGTCAAGACCTCGCCCGACGGCAAGGTGATGTACGTCGCCGACCAGTACGCCAACGGCGTGCAGATCATCGACCCGAAGCGCTTCCGCGAGATCGGCTTCCTGCACACGGGCGTAGGCGCGCACGGGCTCTACGTCAACCGTTCGTCGACCTGGCTCTACGTGACGAACCGGCGCGAGGGAAGCGTTAGCGTCATCGACCTGCGGACCCGCAAGGTCGTCCACACCTGGCACATCCCCGGCGGCGGCAGCCCGGACATGGGCGGCCTGTCCGCCGACGGCAAGGTGCTCTGGTTGTCCGGCCGATACAACAGCGTCGTCTATGCGCTCAACGCCCGCACCGGTGCTCTTCTCGCGAAGATCCCGGTCGGCTCCAGCCCGCACGGACTCTGCGTCTATCCGCAGCCCGGCCGCTACTCACTCGGCCACACCGGCGTCTTCCGCTAGTCGACCGGCGGCTAGATGACCGGCGGCCGACCCGCGCGCGTCATCCGCCAGGCCGCGCGCCAGCTGACCGGTCGCCGCTCACCGCACGGTTCGCGAAACCCGTCGACCCAACCGCGCAACGCCTGCCCCAGCGCCGCTCGACCGCGCACGCGAGCGACGGTCAGGGCAAGCCAGGTGCACAGGTACGCCGCCGCGAGCGGGAGCGGCAGGTTGCGCCGGGCGAGCCAGACCCGGTTGCGCCCCTGCATGCGGAAGTAGGACGGGTCGCGACCCGGCTGCTTCGCGTCGTGCCAGCAGACCAGGTCACCGGCGTAGTGGACGCGGTGGCCCTCGTCGATGACGCGCCAGGCGAGCTCGACGCCCTCGTGCTGGTAGAAGTACACCTCCGGCCAGCCGCCGGCAGCCGCGAGCACCTCGCGGCGCACGAGGACCGCTCCTTCCCAGAGCGCGGTCAGGTCGCTGTCACGCGCAGGGTCGCCGACGCGGAGCCGGGGCACGAACGAGCGCGGGGTCCGTCCGGTCACCGGGTCGACCGGCCGCAGCTGGACGACTCCGATGTCCCGACGTTCGGCAAGAAGCCGGGCGCCCTTGGCAAGAACGTCGTCGCCCGAAAGCGCGGCGTCGTCGTCGAGGAAGAACAGCAGCTCGCCGGCGACATGCGGCACGCCGGCGTTGCGGCCCGCGGGGATGCCGACGTTGCGCGGTAGGCCGACGCCACGCACCTGCGGCGGCAACCCTGTCGGCTGCCAGCCGTTGCCGACGACGACGACGTCGACCGACACGCCGCGCTGGGACAGGATCGACTGCAGCGCCCGGTCCAGCAGCTCCGGTCGGTTGCCCATCGTCAGAACGACGCAACCGATGTCGGTCATCGCAACCGAGCCGACGTCAGGATCGTCACGAGGTGCAGCAAACAGACCAGCACGCCGACGACGGCGAGGATCACCGCAAGGACCTGATGTCCCACCGTCGACCCGGCGATGAGGTCCACGACGGCGACGACGATGAGCGCGACCGACAGGTCCCAGGCGAGCAGCAAACGGTTGATGGGGACGGCGTAGGCGAGCCGACGCAGCCGGCGGATGCCGGAGACCTGCGGGGCCACCGCGCCCGGCTCGAACCGGGGCAGCCCGACGTAAGCACGGGCGACGTGCACGAGGTCGGTCTCCGAGCGGCTGACCAGCACGAGCACCGCACCGAGCAGTCCCAGCGTCGTCCAGCCGCCGATCGACCCGAGTCCGCCGTCCGCATGCACACCGACGGCGCACACCACCGCCGCATCGGTGGTGTAGTGGCCGAAGCGGTCGAGGTAGATGCCACGGGCACTGCTCCAGGAACGCCAGCGTGCGAGCTCACCGTCCGAGCAGTCACACAGCACCTGGAGCTGGATGAGCAGCACGGCGACGAAGTCCGACCAGGCCGACGGGATGGTCAGCACGAGCGCTGCGGCCATCCCGCTCACGACCATCAGCCAGGTGAGTCCGTCGGGCGTCGCGCGGGTCGGGATCAACCAACGCGTGAACCGAAGTGAGACGCGGCGCATGTAGAGCCGGCCCATCCAGTGCTCGCGGCTGACGTCGGTGACGAGTTTCGGCGGATGAACGATCGCGCGCAGCTCCTCGAGAGAGGGCCGCGCGCGCTCAGCCGAAGGCTGCGACATAGTCATCGACCCGCTTGCGGACGTCTGCCTCCGAGAGATCGAGGTGCTCGAGGATGGTGAACCGCTCCGGTCGCGTCGTGGGTGCGTGCACGACCGCTGCCGTGAACTGCTCGGTGGTCAGCGTGATGTCGGCCGGCAGCCTCGGCAGCTCGTGCCGGCGTAGACAGTTGTCGATCAGCTCCTGCTGGTGGTCGTCGCCGCGCAGGAACGCGCAGAACAACGCCCCCACCCCTGCGAGCTCGCCGTGGTTGCTCACCCCGGGATAGAGCTGGTCGATCGCGTGCAGGATCTCGTGGTCACCGCCGCTGCACGGCCGGCTGCTGCCGGCCACGGCCATCGCGAGCCCGGAGAGGATCAGCGCCTCGGCGAGCGTCACGAGGAAGTCGACCGAGTCGATCGAGTCGGGGCGGAAGACGACGGCGTCCGCGGCGGCGCGGGCCATCGCCGCCGCCAACCCGTCGATCTGCTCCCCGCGCTCGTCGGCGGCCAGCTGCCAGTCCGCGAGCGCCGAGAGGTTGCTCACGACATCGCCGATGCCGGAGCGGACCATCCGCTGCGGCGCTCGCTGCACGTAGTCGAGGTCGACGAACACGGCCAAGGGGATGTGCACGCCGTAGGACCCCTTGCGCCCCTCGTGCTCGAGAGAGGCGACGGGCGAGGCGATGCCGTCGTGCGACAGGTTGGTCGCCACGGCGACCATCGGCAGCCCGGTCAGGCTCGCGGTGTACTTCGCGACGTCGAGGGTGCGGCCGCCACCGATGCCCACCACGGCGTCGTACGACGACTGTCGCAGCTTGACCGCCAGGTCACGTGCGGCGTCCACCGACGCGTCCTCGACCGGCAGCACGTCGGCGTCGCTGAGGGTCGGCGCCAACACCTCGGCGATCGCCTCGCCCTGGCCCGGGCCGACGAGCACGGCCACCTTGCCACCGGCGGAGATGCCGCCCTCGGCCAGCAGCTGGCGGAGGCCCGTGATGGCGCCGCGCCGCACGTCGACCGTGAGAGGCGACGCGATCATGCGCGCTAGTAGTGGCACGCGATCTCCCGCGCCTTGGCCAGGTCGTCGTGGTTGTCGACCTCGACCCAGGCGACCGAGCCGATCGGGGCGACCTCGACCAGGCCACCGCGGTCGGCATACTCCTGGTAGCCGTCCTCGTAGTAGAGCCCGGTGTCGCGACGCCAGGTCGCCTCGAGCGCGTCAGCGAGCCCGTCGGCGGCGGCCGGCGCGATGCGCGTGACGCCGATGTACTCCCCCGCGACCTGCGCAGGGTCGAGAGCCTTGTTGATCCGCACCATGGTGCCGGCCGGACCGAGCACGACCTTCATCTCTTCCTCGGCGAGGGGCTTGACGTCGTCCATCGCGAGAAGGATCTCGCGGGGGTCGAGGGCGAGCAGCGTCTTCTCCACCGAGTCGGGATGGACGGTGTCGCCGTTGCACAGCAGCACACCCTCCGCGAAGAACTCACGCGCGAGCCACAGCGAGTAGGCGTTGTTCCAGACGGTCGCCTTGTCGTTGAAGACCGTGCGCAGGCGCACTCCGTGGCGGCGCTGCAGCGCTTCCACGCGGCTGTCGATCTGGTGCGCGGCGAAGCCGGTCACCACGACCACGTCCGAGAGCCCGGCCTGCGCGAGGTTGTGCAACGCGATGTCGAGGATGGTGGTGTCCTCGGCGACAGGGAGGAGGGTCTTCGGCAGGTCGTCGGTCAGGGGGGCCAGACGCCGGCCGGCGCCGGCGGCGAGGACAAGGCCGATCATGCGCCAACCTCATCACACGCGGTGTGCAGCCGGGCGGTCCCGGCCGCCGGGCCGCCCGAATAGGCGGATTCGGGAAGAATTCGGGCGATCCTGCGTAGGGCGAGGTGACATCGACGTTGCGCCATTGGCACTACATCCGCCCTTCCCTGCCGCCGAAGGAAAAGATATGCGACTTCGACTTCTTGCCGCCGCCGCTGCCCTTGCGGCGTCCTCCGCCGGCCTGGTCACCTCCGGCACGGCCGCTCACGCGGGCACCGCCCCGGTCCTGTTCGGCTTCACCGACTCGTGGAAAGACCAGATCACCCACGACGGCAACGAGCTCAACATGCACGCCGGGGTCGTCGACCACTTCGACACCTGGATCGTGACGAGCACCCACCGCACGTCGATCAGCAACTACATGACCTGGATCCGCGATGCGGGGGCAGCGCCGATGCTGACCCTGCAGCCGCCGAAGTCCGCCACGCTGAGCGCGATCAACGCCGGCAAGTACGACGGCGCGCTGCGCGCGTGGGCGCACACCTTCGCGTCCTGGGGCCACCCCATGTACATGCGGCTGTTCCCGGAGATGAACCAGAAGTCGCACAGCTACTCGCCGGGCTACGGCAGCAACACCGCCTCGCAGTTCCGGACGGCATGGCGGCACGTCGTCACCCTCATGCGCAACGCCGGCGCGCACAACGTCGCGTTCATCTGGTGCCCCTACCGCATCTACTCGACGGCAACGCCGCTCAAGTCGGTGTGGCCCGGCTACTCCTACGTCAACTGGGTCGCTTTCGACGCCTACAACTACGACGACGCCAGCCACCCGTTCGCGTGGCCGTACGCTCTGTTCTCCCCGACCGTCAAGGCCATCCGCGACCTCGCCCCGAGCAAGCCGCTGATGGTGGCCGAGGTCGGTGCGACCACGGACTCCGAGAAGCCGACCTGGGTGTCGAAGAGCGTCACCGCGGCGCGTTCGGTGGGCGCGAAGGCGATGGTCTGGTTCGACGAGAACGCCGAGCACAACTGGCGTCTCGACTCGTCCTCGGCCGTCCTCAGCGCAGCCCGGACCGCAGTGCACTCCGCGGCGGTCACCTACGCCGGACGGATTGACGCCAACGGCGTCAAGTGGACCGTGGCCCGCATCGACCAGCTGGTCTCGACCGGCAAGTAAGGCAGGCCTCTAGCCGTTGGGTTGTGAGGCGGCGATCGCCGCGAGAGCCGCCTCCAACAGCCGTTCCTGCCGCTCGTACTCCGTGCGGTTGTTGGCCGCAAGCGCGGCCTGGGCCCGTGCTTGCGCCTGCTGCGCCGCGGCAACGGCTCGCGCCAGCCGCGCGCCCGGGGTGGCGCCGTTACCGACGGCGTCGGCGAGCGCAAGGTTCAGCGTCGGCTCGAACGCGATGGTGCCGCCGCGCACGACGACCACACGCCGCAGGATGGGGAACGACGTTCCCCCGGCGGCCCGCGAGTAGATGGGCTCGACCCAGATCACGGACCCGTCAGCGGGAATCGGCTGGAGGTTGCCGAGAACGACCCGCGAGCCGCCACCGCGCAGCAGGGTGAGTTGCTGGGCCACACCCGGGTCCGACTCGATGTCGTTGCGGATCTGGCCCGGCCCTTCGACACCTGCCGGCAGCGTCTGCAGTCGCATGCGGCCGTACCCGGAACCCGGGTCCGCACCGACGGACAGATAGGCGGTCATGGCACGGCCGTTCAAGGAGACGAACGGAGACGCGAGGGAGAACTCCGTCTGACCACCGGACGTCGGCAGGCGTAGGTAGTAGGGCGGTTGAGCCGCCGAGCCCTTGACGGTCGGATCGGACGGGATGCGCCAGAAGTCGCTGCCGTTGTAGAAGGTCCGCGGATCACTGACGTGGTAGCGCGCGAGCATCGTCCGCTGGACGTTGAACAGGTCTCGCGGGTAGCGCAGATGGGCGCGCACCTCTGCCGGCATCGCGGTAGCCGGCTGGACCAGACCCGGGAACGCCTTCATCCAGGTCGCGAGCACGGGGTCCCGGCCGAGACCGGTCTCGTTGTCCCACTGGTAGAGGTGCACGCTGCCGTCGTACGCGTCGACGGTCGCCTTCACCGAGTTGCGGATGTAGTTGATGCTCTGACCGGGCTGCGCGACCGTGGAGCCGTTGGTGACGTAGCTGTCCGAGGCCCCGGCGCGCAGGTTCTGCTGTTGCGAGTAGGGCACGGAGTTGGCAGTCGTGTAGCCGTCCACGACCCAGAGCACCCGGCCGCCGGCGACGACGGGATAGGCCGCGCCGTCGAGCGTCAGCCACGGCGCGACGGTTCGCACCCGCTGCCGCGGGTCACGGATGTACAGCAGACGCGAACGGCTGTTGACCCCCGCGGAGAAGAGGATGTTCTTGTCGCCCATTCTCCAGGCGTAGACGAGCTGACGCCAGAACGAGCCGACCGGAACGCCACCGTTGCCCGTGTAGGTGGTGTCGACCTGGCCGCCTCCCGCTCCGGGGCGGTCGAACTCGTGCGGCCGTACGTTGGCCGGCGCTCCCACGAGGGAGTACGACGGCGAGCTCTGGCCGAAGTAGATCCGAGGCTCGAAAGTCCCGAGTGCACCCGTCGGAGGCACATCGGCCTCGACGAACTTGGGTGTTCCGTCCTGCACCGCATCGACCGGTGCGGCGACGACGCCGTAGCCATGGGTATAGACCAGGTGCAGGTTGCTCCAGGTTCGTTGCCCGGAAGGAAGGCCGGCCAGCCGGAGCTCGCGGACGGCCAGAGCCACGTCGTGGACCCCACCGATGTCGTAGCGGTCCACGTCGAGCGTGTTCTTGAAGCCGTAGAAGGCACGGACCTGCTGGAGCTGCGTGAAGGTCGGGGACATCTGGTTCGGGTCGAGCAGCTGCGGCTGGGCCGCGGTTATCGCTGCTGCCGCATCGCCGGCTTGAGCGGACCCGCCCGTTGCCGGCCCCGCCGACGTCACCGTGGCCGCGCCGATGCCGTAGGCGTACTTCGTGGCGGCGATGTCCCGGGCGATCGACAGTGCCTCGGCGTCCTGAGCGTCGGGCTTGACGTGGTACTGCTGCACGACCCACGGAACGACACCACCGAAGAGCACCCCGCTCAACATCAGCGTCACAACGCCCGCCGTTGTGGCCTTCCAGCTCCGGAAGGCCATGTTGACGAAGAAGAGGACGGCGAGCAGGACCGCGATGACCAGCAGGATGAGCTTCGACGGCAGCACCGCGTGGATGTCGGTGTAGGAGGGACCGGTGACGACGCCACGGTTCGACACTGCGGTCGCGAATCGGTCCAGCCAGTAGGCGAGCGCCTTCATCAGGGCGAGCACACCCAGCAGAAGACAGACGTGCACGCGCATCTTCGCGGCCAAGCGCGGTCGCTCTCCTCGCGGCCGGAACCCTCCGTTGAGGTAGCCCGCGACCGCGAGCAGGATCACGCACAGCACCACGATCCGGAAGCTCGCGGTCAGTGCGTAACGGTGCATCGGGTAGACGAACACGTAGTACGAGTAGTCGCGGTGGAACTGTGGGTCGGCGATGCCGAACGACGTCGCATTGCGCCACTGCAGCCACAGCGTCCATCGAGCTGCGGCGTTCAGGCCCACCCAGAGCCCCGCGGCAAGCGACACCACGGCCGTCGCGAGCCGACGTCGCGGGTATATCCAGCGCGCATAGCGCAACCGCACGGACAGCCGGGTCTGCACCGCCTGGCCGTCGTACGGCGTGTGTCGGTGCAGCGCGACGAGGTTGACGGCGACGGCAACCGCCGCGGCGCCACCGAACACCAGGAACATCACGACCTGGGTCAACACGCGTCGCCGGTAGCTGCCGATCTCGTGCACCGAGTCGAACCACAGCCAGTTGGTGTAGACCGAGACGATGAGGTTGATGATCGCGTAGATCACGACGCCGGCCACGGCGACGACTGCGAGCGGCCGGAGCTTGCGTAGCGTCGCGCGGACGGGCGCCTTGGGCGGTGCCGTCGCCACCAGCTCGCTCGGGCTGGGCGGCGGAGCCGTCTTCACGGCGCGTCATCCTCCTCGTTCTCGTCGACGTCAGTGTCGGCTTGGTACTGCTCGAGCACCTCGTCCATCGGTCCGTCCGCGACCTTGGTGCCGCCTCTGAGATAGATGCCGCGCTCACAGAAGCGCCGCAGCTCGTTCTCGTTGTGCGAGACCAGCACCACGGTGCGGCCCTGGGTGAGCAGCCGCTCCATCACGCGGTGCGACTTACGCCGGAACTGCCGATCGCCCACGGCCATGACCTCGTCGACGAGCAGGATCGGTTCCTCGAGCCTCGTCACGACGGAGAATCCGAGACGGGACTTCATGCCACTCGAGTAGTGCCGCAAGGGCGTGTTCATGAAGCCCTCGAGCTGGGCCCATCGGACGATGCGGTTGTACTTCGCGGCGATCTGCTCGCGGCTGAACCCGTGCAGCGAGCCGAGCAGATAGACGTTGTCGCGACCGGTCAGCTCCGGGTTGAAGCCGGCGTTGAGCTCGAGCATCGCACCGACACCGCCGTTCACCCACACGTCGCCTTCGTCCGGCAGGAGCACGCCGGCGATGACGCGGAGCAACGTGCTCTTGCCCGACCCGTTGCGGCCGACGAGGCCGACGGCTTCACCCTGACGGACGCGGAACGAGACGTTGCGCAGCGCCCAAAACGTGTTGGGTTCGGTGATCGTGGCCTTACGCACCACGAAGTCCTGCACCCTGAGCCGCCGGCGCCGGGATGACGCGAAGTTGATCCCGACGTTGGAGACGGTGATGACGTCGGACACGCTCAGAGCTCCTTGAGCACGTGTCGCTCGAGGGTGATGAACGTCCACCAGCCGAAGACCAGGAAGACCAGCGCGCCCGCGATCGAGATCATGAACTGACTCATCAGCGTGCCGGCCGGGATCTGGGTGGGGTACCACACGGCCCGGTTCAGCTGAAGGATGCCGACCAGCGGGTTGAGCTGGAACAGTTTCGCGCCCACCCCGTGCAGTCGGGTGGACGGATAGAGCACCGGTGACAGGTAGAACAGGACGCGAAGCGAGACGCGCAGGATCTTCGAGACGTCCCGCAAGAGGGCGTTGAGCGCGGCGAGCATCAGGCCGAGCCCCGTCACGAGGATCACCTCGACCACGATGACGAGGGGGAGCATCAGGACGTAGCGGCTCGGCATGACGCCGTACAGCGCACCCACGAGGAAGACGACCGGAAGGCTGAAGAGGTACTCCGCTCCCTGCTCGCCTACGGCCGCGAGCGGGTAGATCTCCCGCGGCAACGTGACGGTGCGGACGAGCCCCGAGTTGCTGCGTAGGGAGTTGGCAGCCTGGGACAGCGTGCCGTTGAAGAACATCCACGGCATGATCGCCGACGCGATGAACAGCGGGTAGTGAGGCATCCCGAACCGCGCGACCCGACCGAAGACGAGCCAGTAGACGACGACGAGCAGTGCCGGCTCGAGCAGAGACCAGGCGTAGCCCAGGAACGACTCGCGGTACTGCACCTTGAGCCCGCGGGCGATGAGCTCATAAAGGACGTTGGACCGGCGGCGGATCTGGTTGATGCGCGCGACAGGGCCTCCGCCGAGGAGCCGACCGCGCTCGTAGTCCCACCAGTGTCGCCACTCAGCGGCGAGCCCCGCGGAGTGCTCGGCCTGCGTCAACGACGTTCCTCACCATGGGCTAACGGCCGCGCGGCAGCCTGGGATGCATCGACAAGACTACCGTTCGTGCGTGTTCCGCCCGGCTGGCGCGAGGAGTTCGGCGCTCAGGTCGGCCAGGTTTCGGCAACCGGCCAGCGCCATCGTGAGGTCGAGCTCCGCCAGCAGGCTGCGGAGCACGTGGCGCACGCCGTCCTCGCCCCCGAGACCGAGCCCGTAGACGTAGGGCCGGCCCAGCAGGACGGCCTGCGCCCCGAGCGCGATCGCCTTGACGATGTCGCTTCCGGTGCGGACACCCGAGTCGAGCAGGACGGCCATCCGGTCGCCGACCGCGGAGACGACGCCCGGCAGCGCGTCGAGAGACGCGATCTCACCGTCGATCTGCCGCCCGCCGTGGTTGCTCACCACGACGCCGTCCATGCCCGCGTCCGCCGCCCGCCGGGCGTCGTCGGGGTGCAGCACGCCCTTCAGCACGATCGGCCCGTCCCACTGCTCCCGTAGCCAGACCAGGTCGTCCCACTTCTTCGTCGGGTCGCCGAACATCGTCAGCCACCGCAACACGGACGCTCCCGGGTCCTCCTCGGGCGACTTCTCCAAACCGGCGAGGAACGCCGGGTCCGACTCGTAGTTGGCCAACCCCATCCGCTGCAGGAACGGAAGATACGCCGCACTCAGGTCGCGAGGGCGCCAGGCGAGGATGAACGTGTCGAGCGTGACGACCAGCGCGCTGAACCCGGCCGCCTTCGCCCGGCCGATGAACGACGCCGCGACGTCACGATCGCGCGGCCAGTAGAGCTGGAACCAGCGCGGCGAGTCGCCGCCGGCCTCGGCGACCTCCTCCATCCGGTACGACGACACCGTCGACAGGACCATCGGGACACCCAGGCTCGCGGCAGCTCGGGCGACCGCCAGCTCTGCCTCCTCGTGCACGATGCCCTGCACGCCGACAGGGGCCAGCGCGACGGGTGCGGGGAACTTCGTCCCCAGCACCGTCGTCGACAGGTCCCGCACGGACACGTCGCGCAGGAACCGCGGCACGATCCGCCATCGGTCGAAGGCGGCGCGGTTCTCCCGTGCCGTGCCCTCCGTGCCGGCGCTGCCCGCGACGTAGCCGAAGGGCTCCGGCGCGAACCGCTCGCGCGCCAGCTCCTCCAGCTGTCCCGGCTCGCACGGCAGCGACGGGTGCACCCCGCCGAGCCCGTTGAGGTAGATCTCGTTCTGGTAGTTCGCGAACGGTTGCTCACTCACGGCGGGGAGCATGCCACGTCCGCCGCCCACTAGCCCCCGTAGAGTGCTCGCGTGCGCAAGGTCCTCATCGCCAACCGGGGCGAGATCGCAGTGCGCGTCATCCGGGCCTGCGTTGACGCCGGGCTGGGCAGCGTGGCCGTCTACGCCGATCCCGACCTCGACGCGGTGCACGCGCGCCTGGCCGACGAGGCCTACGCGCTCGGGGGCGCCACGCCCGGTGAGACCTATCTCGACATCGGGAAGATCCTCGACGTCGCCCGCCGGTCCGGCGCCGACGCCGTACATCCGGGGTACGGCTTCCTCGCGGAGAACGCGGAGTTCGCCGGCGCCGTCATCGACGCCGGGCTCATCTGGATCGGCCCGCCGCCGGAGGCAATCGAGGCGCTCGGCGACAAGGTCAAGGCGCGGCACATCGCCCAGGACGTCGGCGCGCCGCTCGCGCCCGGCACCGCCGACCCCGTCGACGGCGTCGACGATGTCCTGGCCTTCGCGGACGAGCACGGCCTCCCGGTCGCCATCAAGGCGGCGTTCGGCGGCGGCGGCCGCGGGCTGAAGGTGGCGCGCAACCGCGAGGAGATCCCCGAGCTGTTCGACAGCGCAGTGCGCGAAGCGGTGGCGGCGTTCGGCCGCGGCGAATGCTTCGTCGAGCGCTATCTCGACCGCCCACGCCACGTCGAGACGCAGATCATCGCGGACCAGCACGGCACCGTGGTCGTCGTCGGAACGCGCGACTGCTCGCTGCAGCGGCGGCACCAGAAGGTCGTCGAAGAGGCTCCCGCGCCCTTCCTCACCGACGAGCAGCTGCAGCGGCTCTACGAGTCGTCGAAGGCGATCGCCCGGGCCGCCGGCTACGTCGGTGCCGGCACGTGTGAGTTCCTCGTCGGCCAGGACGGCGTGGTGTCGTTCCTGGAGGTCAACACCCGTTTGCAGGTCGAGCACCCCGTCACCGAGGAGACGAGCGGCGTCGACCTCGTCCGCGCGCAGTTCGCCATCGCCGATGGTCAGCGGTTGAAGGGAGTCGACCCCGCGCCGCGCGGCCATTCGATCGAGTTCCGCATCAACGCCGAGGATCCGGGGCGCAACTTCCTGCCCGCACCGGGCCAGATCACGTCGCTGCGGTTGCCGCAGGGCCCGGGCGTGCGCGTCGACGCCGGCTACGTCGACGGCGACGTCGTACCCGGCGGCTTCGACTCGTTGCTCGCCAAGCTCGTCGTGACCGGCTCGTCCCGGCAGCAGGCCATCGAGCGCTCGCGCCGCGCGCTCGCCGAGTTCGAGGTCGGCGGCATGCCGACCTTGCTGCCGTTCCACCGCGCGGTTCTCGAGGATCCGGCCTTCATCAGCGATCCGTTCTCGATCCACACGCGCTGGATCGAGACCGAGTGGCAGGGCGGCATCGAGCCCTACGCGCAACCGGCCGACGGGCCGGCTCCTGCCGTCGAGCGCGAGCGGATCACCGTCGAGGTCGGCGGCCGACGCGTCGAGGTGGTGCTGCCGGAGGGCCTCGCCCGGTCCGGTGGCGGGACGACGTCCGGCCGCAAGCCACCGTCGCACGCCCGCAAAGGTGGCGGCGCGTCAGCAGTTTCCGGGGACACCCTCACCGCGCCGATGCAGGGCACGATCGTGAAGGTCGCAGTCGAGGACGGTCAGCAGGTCAGCGAGGGTGAGCTCGTCGTCGTCCTCGAGGCGATGAAGATGGAGCAGCCGATCACCGCGCACAGACCGGGAACGATCAACGGTCTGGCCGCCGAGGTCGGTTCCCCCGTGCAGTCGGGTTCGCCGATCTGCACCATCACCGACTGAACGCCGCCGCCTGGCGGGTCAGTCCTTGGTCGCGAGGTGGAGCTGGCGGGCGGCTTCGGTGATGCTGCCGCTGATCGACGGATAGATCGTGAACGTCTGCGCGAGCTGGTCGACCGACAGTGAGTTCTGCACGGCGATCGACACCGGAAGGATGAGCTCGCTGGCTCGCGGCGCGACCACGACACCACCGAGCACGGTGCCGGTGCCCGGACGGCAGTAGAGCTTCACGAAGCCGTCGAGGACGCCCTGCATCTTCGCCCGGGCGTTGGTGCCGAGCGGCAGCTTCACCTCACGCACACCGGCGGCGCGGTCGTTCTCCACCGTCGCCTGGCCGAGGCCGACGGTCGCGATCTCGGGGTCGGTGAACACGTTGGCCGCCACATGGCCGAGACGCAGTGGCGTCACGGCGTCGCCGAGTGCGTGCCACATCGCGATCCGGCCCTGCATCGCAGCGACCGAGGCGAGCAGCAGGACTCCGGTGCAGTCACCCGCCGCGTAGATCCCCGGCACGGTCGTGCGCGAGACGCCGTCGACCTGCACATAGCCGCGCTCGTCGAGTGCGACACCGACGTCCTCCAGGCCGAGCCCGCGGGTGTTGGGCACGGCCCCGACGGCGACCAGACAGTGGCTGCCTTCGACGGTGCCGCCGTCCTCGAGCTTGACGACGATGCCATCCGCCGTCCGGCTCACACCGGCGGCGCGAGAGCGCTTCACGATGCGCATGCCGCGGCGGCCGAACACGTCCTCGATCAGCAAGGCCGCGTCGGCATCCTCGCTCGGCAGAACCCGGTCGCGGCTGGACACGAGCGTCACTTTGCTACCGAGAGCAAGGTAGGCAGACGCGAACTCCGCTCCCGTCACCCCCGAGCCGACGACGACGAGATGCTCCGGCAGCTGCGGCAGGTCGTAGAGCTGTTGCCACGACAGGATGCGCTCGCCGTCCGGCTCGGAGCCGGGAAGGGTGCGGGGGGAGCCGCCCGTGGCGACGAGGATCACGTCGGCGTCGTACTGCTCGTCGCCGTCCGCCGTCTCCGCGACGAGACGGTGCGGGGCGACGATGCGCCCGGATCCGCGCACCACCCGCACGCCTTCGCGCGCGACCCGGCGGGCGATGTCGAGCGACTGCGCCAACGCCAGCGCCTTGACCCGCGCGTTGACCCGCGCGAGGTCCGCCGTGACCTCCTCCTCCGGTTGCGCCCCCGAACGCAACCGGACGCCCAGCGGCTCGCTGCAGGCGAATGACGTCATCGACTCACTCGTCGCGATCAGCGTCTTCGACGGCACGCAGTCGGCGAGCACGCAGGCGCCGCCGAGCCCGTCGCGATCGACGACGACGACATCCGCACCGAGCTGAGCGGCGACCAGCGCGGCCTCATAGCCTCCGGGGCCACCACCGAGGATTGCGACGCGGGTCATGACGGCATTCTGCCCAGCCCCGTCCTAGTCTTCCCGCGTGGCTCTCTACGCCGCCTACGGGACCAACCTCGACCCCGACCAGATGCGTGAGCGTTGCCCACACTCACCGTCGCGCGGGGCCGGCTGGCTGGTCGGCTGGCGGCTGAGCTTCGGCGGCGAAGATCTCGGCTGGGAGGGCGCACTCGCGACCGTCGTCGAGGACGCGGGCGACCAGGTGTTCGTCATGGTCTACGACGTCCCGGAGCAGGACGAGGCGGCGCTGGACACGTGGGAGGGCGCCGACAACGGCCTCTACCGCAAGATCCGGGTACGCGTGCAGACGCTCGCCGGCGACGAGCTCTGCTGGCTCTACGTGCTCGACGGCTACGAAGGCGGACTCCCGTCGGCCCGCTACCTCGGGCTGATGGCCGACGCCGCAGAGAAGGCCGGCGCGCCGGACGACTACGTCTCCGCACTACGCGCTCGCGCCTGCCGCACCATCGGTCCGTGACGTAGCGGTGTCGGAGCCCGTGTGCCGGGTATCGCGAAGACATGGGAGCAGCACTCGTCGCGCCTGTTGTGGCGCTTCTCGTCATGGGTCTGATCGCCGCTGCGTACTTCACCCGGGCCGCCGGCAAGCGCCGGCAGGCTGAGGAGACGCTCCCGGACGAGCCTTACGCGCGGCGCGCTGAGGAGATCCGCCGGCTGCGCGCGGACCACGCCGAGTCCGATCCGGCTCGGGTCACCCACCCGGCGCGACGGCCGTAGCCGCAGCACCCGTCGTCAGCTCAGGCACACTCCGACGAGGAGCCTCACACCGACGCCGATGCACCTCTCGTCGACGTCGAACGTCGGCTGGTGCAGGTCAACTGCCTCCAGATCGCCTGGCCGTCGTACGCCGAGCCTGGCGAGCGCACCCGGCACCTTCTCCAGGAGCCACCCGAAGTCCTCACCACCGAGGCTCTGCTCCGTGTCACATGCAGCCATGTCGCCGAGGCCGGCCTTCGCCGCGGCATGCAGCTCGGCGACCGGCAGCGCATCGTTGACGACCGGGGGCACTCCCCGCGTGTGCGTGATCTCGACCTCGACGCCGTACGGCGCCACGACGTCGCGCACCGTCGCGGCGAGCAATGTCGGCACGCTCTCCCACACGTTGCGGTCGAGCATCCGCAGCGTTCCGGTCGCGACGCCGCTTCGCGGGATGACGTTGGCGGCACTGCCGGCGTGCACCTCGCCCCAGACGAGGTTGACTCCCGCCCGAGGGTCGACGCGGCGCGCCAGCACCCCCGGAACTCTGCTGACCATCTCGCCGATCGCGGAGACCAGGTCCGCGGTGCGATGTGGCCGTGCCGTGTGCCCACCCGGGCCGGACAGTCGCACCTCGACCTGGTCGGTGGCGGACGTGACCGGACCGACGCGAAGGCCGACCCGGCCTACCTCGATCGACGGGTCGCAGTGCACGGCGAACACGCGCTCCAGCCCGTCGAGCCCACCATGCTCGATCAGCTCGAGCGCGCCACCCGGCATGAGCTCCTCGGCGGGCTGGAACAGCAGCCGGACGCCTCGCGGCAACCGGCCGGCCGCGGCGAGGCTCGCGAGGTAGCGACCCGCACCGACGACGACGGTGGCGTGCACGTCGTGACCGCAGGCATGAGAGACGCCATCCATGGTCGAGCGGTACGACGCCGCCGTGCCGTCCATGACGGGGAGCGCGTCGATGTCCGCGCGCAGACCGACCACCGGGCTCGGTCCGATGTCACAGATGACGCCGGTGCCACCGGGGAGCGTGCGCGGCGCAAGGCCGGCAGCAGTGAGCTCGTCGACGATGCGAGCGGTGGTGCGGTGCTCCTGCCAGCCGAGCTCGGGGTGAGCGTGCAGGTCGCGCCGCAGCTCGACCAGGGACTCCCCATGCTCGGCGAGGAACTCCTCCACCCCCATCACGGAGCGACCATTCCCGCGCCGGGTGCGTCGTCGCGCATCTCCATCAGCAACGCGTCGACGACGGCCCTGAGGTCCCCGCCGTTGGCCGCGGCGACCGCGCGCTGGCGCTGCGCCGACGGCCCGATGTCGAGCATCTCGCGCGCACCGGCGAGCTCCTTGGTGCAGCCGAGCCGCTCGGCGAAAGGCATCAGCTCGTCGACGAGATCGACGATCAGCTCACGCAGCGGCGCGGTGCCGCCTTGGTCGTCGACGAGGATGTCCGCGTCGATGCCGTAACGCGCGGCCCGCCACTTGTTCTCGCGGACCGTCCACCGCTTCGGCGTCGGCAGCGTGTAGCCCTTGTCGAGCTGGCTGTTGAACATCTCGACGAGGCACTGCGACATCGCCGCCGCCCAGCCGATCTCGGTCAGCGTCGGGAGACCGTCGCAGATGCGCAGCTCGACGGTGCCGAACTCCGGGTGCGGCCGCACGTCCCACCAGACCTCGCGGATGGTCGAGATCGTCCGGGACGAGATGAGCGTCTCCATGAACTGCTCGAAGTCGTCCCAGCCGGACAGCTGGTAGGGCAGGCCCGCGGTCGGCAGGCCTTCGAACACCTTCGATCGTGCGGACGCCAGACCGGTGTCACGTCCCATCCAGTACGGCGAGGACGCCGAGAGCCCGAGGAAGTGCGGGATGTAGCCCGTCAGTGCGTTGACGATCGGGATCGCCTTCTCCGGCGACCGCACACCGACATGCACGTGCACACCGAAGATCTGCAGGCGGCGGGCAAGCCACTGCATGTCGTCGACGAGCTTGGCGTAGCGCGGGTTGGGACTGATCTCCTGTGTCGACCAGTCGGTGAACGGATGGGTGCCGGAGCACATCAGGCCGAGGCCGCGCGCCGCTGCCGCCACGCTCACCTCTGCGACGGTCCCCCGTAGGTCCCTCACGGCCTCGTCGACCGTGCCGCACACACCGGTGATGACCTCGATGCACGACTCGAGCAGCTCGTGCTTGGCCTTCGGGTGCTCACCGCCGTACGGCGCGCCGAGCTCCGACAGGATGTCGCTCGCGGCGCCGCGCAGCTCGCGGGTCTCGAGATCGACGAGCTCGAGCTCCCACTCCACGCCCAGGCTCGACCGAGGCGAGGACGTGAACGGAATCTGCACGAGAGGACGTTACTCGGGGCCTCAGGCCTGCTCGTCCTCGTCGTGCATCATGTCGTCGAGGCTGCTCTCCTCGCCGTCGCCGTCGCCATCGGCGATCTTGTCCCCGGCCTCGTTCTCGCGCTCACCCTCGGGGATGTCAGCGCCTTCACCGGTGATCGGCTCGAGGTTGTCGAGCGGCTCACCGGGGACGTAGCCGTCCTTCTCCGCCTTGTCGCGATGCTCGTCGCAGATCGCGATCCACCCGGTGCCGTCCTCGCGCACGGCGGTCGCGGTGGCCGCCTCGTCGAAGTCGCCGTAGTAACACTTTCCGAGACTGATCTGCACCTGACGCCTCTCTCGGGTCCTCACATCGCGTCGGCCGGTGTGTAGACGCCCCAGATGTCGCGGAGCGCGTTGCACACCTCACCGACGGTCGCGCGTGCGCGCAGCGCGTCACGCATCGGGTAGAGGACGTTGTCGTTCCCCTCCGCGGCGCGCCGTAACGCATCCAGCCCGCGAGCAACGTCGTCCGCCGAACGGTCCGCACGCAACGCGGTGAGCCGCTTGGCCTGCTCCTCCTCGATCGCCGGGTCCACCCGGAGCGGCTCGTAGCGCTCGTCTGCCGGCATCTGATGCTTGTTGACGCCGACCACGACACGGGAGCCGTCCTCGATCTGCTGAGCAGTGGTGTACGCCGCCTGCTCGATCTCCCTCTTCTGGAACCCCTTCTCGATCGCCGCGACGGCGCCGCCCATCTCCTCGACCCGCGCCATCAGCTCACGGGCAGCCGACTCCACCTCGTCGGTCAGCCTCTCGACGGCGTACGAGCCGGCGAACGGGTCGACGGTCGCGGTCAGGTCGGTCTCGTTGGCGAGGACCTGCTGCGTCCGGACGGCCAGCCGGGCGGCCTTCTCGGTCGGAAGGGCGATCGCCTCGTCGAAGGAGTTGGTGTGCAACGACTGCGTGCCGCCGAGGATGGCCGCGATCGCCTGCGTGGTGACCCGGATGAGGTTGACCTCGGGCTGCTGGGCGGTGAGCTGCACACCGGCCGTCTGCGTGTGGAAACGAAGCATCTGTGACTTCGGGTCCTTCGCACCGAACTCGTCGCGCATCACCTCGGCCCAGATCCGCCGGGCGGCGCGGAACTTCGCGACCTCCTCGAGCAGCGTCGTCCGTGCGACGAAGAAGAACGCGAGCCGGGGTGCGAACTCGTCGACCTGCTGACCGCTGGCGACTGCCGCACGGACGTACTCGATGCCGTCGGAGAGCGTGAAGGCGATCTCTTGCGCGGGCGTCGCCCCCGCCTCCGCCATGTGGTAGCCGGAGATGGAGATCGTGTTCCACTTCGGGATCTCGGCACGGCAGTAGCGGAAGATGTCGGTGATCAACCGCAGCGAGGGCTTCGGCGGGTAGATGTAGGTGCCGCGGGCGATGTACTCCTTCAGCACGTCGTTCTGGATCGTGCCGGTCAGCGCGGACGCCGCGACGCCCTGCTCCTCCGCCACGAGCTGGTAGAGCAGCAGCAGCACCGACGCCGGCGCGTTGATCGTCATCGAGGTCGACACCCGGTCGAGCGGGATGCCGTCGAAGAGCATCCGCATGTCGTCGATCGAGTCGATCGCGACACCGACCTTGCCGACCTCGCCGCTCGCGACGGGGTCGTCGGAGTCGTAGCCCATCTGGGTCGGCAGGTCGAAGGCCACCGACAGGCCCGTGCTGCCCGCGGCGACCAGCTGGTGGTAGCGCTCGTTGGACTCGCGGGCGGTGCCGAAGCCGGCGTACTGGCGGATGGTCCAAGGCCGGCCGGTGTACATCGACGGGTAGACCCCGCGCGTGTAGGGGAACTCCCCCGGGCGACCCAGTCGCGCATCGGCGTCCCAACCGGACAGCGCCGCGGCGTCGTAGACCGGTTCGATCGGGAAGCCCGACTCCGATTCTCGGGTCATGATCCGATGCTAGTCACCGGCTGTGACGGGGTAGGGACGAGGAGATGACCACCTCAGAGGCGGCGACGCAGCAACGTCTCGTCGCCGGTCGCTACCGCCTGCACACCCCGCTGGGCCGCGGTGGCATGGGCGTGGTCTGGGCCGCCGAGGACGAGCTGCTGCAGCGACCGGTTGCGGTGAAGGAGGTTCGCTTCCCGCCGACCGTCGACGACGAGGAGCGAGAGCTGCTCCGCGAGCGCACGCTGCGCGAGGCGCGCACGGCCGCCCGCCTCGACCATCCCTGTGCCGTCCGTGTCTTCGACGTCTGCGACGACGACGAGCAGCCGTTCATCGTCATGGAGCGGCTGGTCGGCCGGACCCTGTCCGACATCGTCAAGCACGACGGTCCGGTGACGCCGGCGCGGGCCGCCGAGATCGGGCTGTGCCTGCTCGACGCCCTGTCGGCGGCGCATGCGGCCGGCATCGTGCACCGCGACGTCAAACCGGGCAACGTCGTCGTCGGCGAGGACGGCCGCGTGACCCTGACCGACTTCGGCATCGCATCGACGGCGGGCGATCCCTCGATCACCTCGACCGGCCTGCTGCTCGGTTCCCCGGCCTACATCGCTCCGGAGCGTGCACGCGGGGGCCGTCCCGAGCCGGCCAGCGACTTGTGGTCCCTCGGGGCGACGCTCTACACCGCTGTCGAGGGACGCCCACCATTCGACAAGCCGGAGGCGGTCGCCACGCTCGCGGCGGTGGTGACCGAGCCGCACGAGCCGTGCCGGCGGGCGAGCGGCCTGCTGTGTGACGCGATCCACGGGCTGCTCGACAAGGATCCGGAGGCACGGCCGAACGTCGACGAGCTGCGGTCCGCGCTCCAGACCGTGGCCGCCGATCCGGACGCGCAGGTCGCCGCACCGGCGAGTGCCGCACCGGTCAGCCCGCACACCGGCGGGCACACCGTCGCGCTGTCGCCGACCGAGGTGCGACCACCGGTCACGGCTCGCCAGCACGTGCTGGCGATGGCCGCACTGTCCGCCGTCGTCTTCGTCGTGACGGCCTTCATCTCGGCGATGTTGACCAGCCGCTGACGGCTTCGGCGATAGCCTGCGCGCGACATGCATCCCCGGCTAGCAGCGGCTCTCCTCACCGCCGCCCTTCCACTCCTCGCCACCCCCGCGACCGCTGCGGTCGGCCGGGAACCGGTGGGGGGGCAGATGCTGGGCAGCCACGGCGTCGTGGTCCAGTCGCTGCCCGGCTCACCACCACTGCCGAAGGGCTTGAGCGCGTCGTCGTGGCTGGTCGCCGACGCCGACACGGGCGACGTGCTGGCGGCGAAGGCCCCCCACGCGCGGCATCTGCCGGCGAGCACGTTGAAGGTGCTCACGGCCATCACTCTGCTTCCCCGCCTGGATTCCACCCAGATGGTGAGAGCGAGCTGGGACGACGCAGCGACGGACGGCACCAAGGTCGGTCTGGTCCCCGGCATGAAGTACTCCGTGGACACGCTGTTCACGTCGATGCTGGTGGTGTCCGCCAACGACGCGGCAGGTGCGCTCGCGGAGGCCGCCGGCGGCATCCGCCCGACCGTGCGCCTGATGAACGAGACCGCCCGGCACCTGCAGGCCTACGACACGCAGGCGCAGACGCCGAGCGGACTCGACGCGAAGGACGAGACGTCGTCGGCCTACGACCTTGCGCTGCTCGGCCGGGCCGGCCTGGCGATGCCGGCCTTCCGGCACTACATCGGGATCGTCACCGACCACGTGCCTGCCCCGCACCACAAGCGCTTCGAGATCTACACGCACGACCAGCTGTTGACGTCGTACCCCGGCATGATCGGCGGCAAGAACGGCTACACCGTGGCTGCGTCGGCGACGTTCGTCGGCGCCGCACGGCGGCACGGGCACACCATCTTGATCTCGCTGATGCACGCGCCGCCGTACTTCTGGCCGCAGGCGAAGAGCCTGCTCGACTGGGGCTTCGCCGCTGATGGGCGCGTGGCGCCAGTTGGCCACCTGGTCGGGCCGTCGCAGCCGCATTCGACGGTGGCGACGCACCCCTCGAGGACAACGGTGTTCCTGTCCGCGCACCGTCCGGGGAGCTCGGTGGCAACCTGGCAGCTCATCGCACTGGCGGGGTCGGCCGCCGCCGCAGCGGCCGCCACTGTTCGCCGTATGCGACGGCGTGCGCACCGTCTGTCGCTGCCGCCACTGTGACCTAACCGGGTTCCCCGGCGGATTGCCCGACTGGCGGCGAAACCGCCCATCGACGTGTATCGTTCCGCGCAACCTGCGCCCCCCCGGCGCGGGCGCTCCGACGATCGGCTCGGGGCGAGGATCGAGCAACTGGGGTCGTTGTGGCACAAGGCACAGTCAAGTGGTTCAACTCCGAGAAGGGCTACGGCTTCATCGCCGTGGACGGAGGTAGTGACGTCTTCGTTCACTACAGCG
>DASSKP010000027.1:0-3651 GCA_035690365.1 Mycobacteriales bacterium | reverse complement strand
CACATAGCCCGGGAAGATCTTGGACTGGACCGTCTGACGCTTGCCCTGCTTGATGACCATCTCGTCCTGCGTGGGCACCTCGATCTGGAAGATGAAGTCCTCCATGTTGAGCGAGGCGATGCGGGTCTCGAGGTTGGCCTTCACCTTGTTCTCGTAGCCGGCGTAGGTGTGTACGACGTACCAGTCGCCGGGCAGCGACCGCAGCCGGTTGGTGAACGCCTCGACCGGGTCGGCGTCTTCGTCCGCGAGCTCCTCGACCGGCTCGGCAGCTTCCGCGACGGGTTCGGCGGAGTCGGCGGACTCGTCCACGGCGGCCGACTCGAACGCCGGCGCCTGCGCGGCGGGGCCGGCGGCGTCCTCGAGCGGGGTCTCCTCGACGGCCTCTGCCTGCTCGGTCAGGGGCTCAGTCGATTGGCTCTGCTCGGCCTGGAACTCGGTCACGGTGAAGGACTACCTCAAACGTCGTCGGAATAGCGGTCGTGGTCAGCCGAAGATGGCGAGAACGGCCTTCGTGAAAGCGAAGTCGTAGAGCGAAACCAGCGCCACCATCGCGGTCACGAAGACGATCGACACGATGGTGTAGGTGACCAGCTCGTTGCGGGTCGGCCAGATCACCTTGCGCAGCTCGGCAACAACCTGCCGGTTGTAGACGGCAATGCGTTCGAACAAGCCGGGACGCTTCGCCCCGCGCCCGCCACCCGCAGGCTGCGGCGCGCGCTCCGACGTGGTGAGTGTCACCGGTGCCGACCTCCGCTTGCCGTAGTTGCCAACTGTTTCGTTCTTAGTACCTCGCAGGGCAGGAGGGACTCGAACCCACAACCGCCGGTTTTGGAGACCGGAACTCTGCCAATTGAGCTACTGCCCTCTGACCGGCGGCACGCCTTTTTGGGCATGCTGAACCGGACGCGCCAGTGTACGTCGGCGCCACGAAGCGGTCGAACGGACGAATCCGCGGCCGGAACCCGGTGGACCGTCCGCGGAGGCCGCTGGGACGATATGGGACATGGCAACCCGCTCCGACAGACGTGTTTCCGCCCGCATCGGCGCGATCAGCGAATCCGCCACGCTCGCGGTGGACGCCAAGGCCAAGGCGCTCAAGGCGGCCGGGCGCGACGTCATCGGTTTCGGGGCGGGCGAGCCGGACTTCCCCACGCCGGACGCCATCGTGGAAGCGGCGGTGGCCGCCTGCCGGGACCCCCGGATGCACCACTACACGCCTGCCGGCGGTCTCCCCGAGCTCAAGGAGGCGATCGCCGCAAAGACCGCCCGCGACTCGTCGTACGCCGTCACTCCCGGCCAGGTCCTGGTCACGAACGGCGGCAAGCAGGCGGTCTACGAAGCTTTCGCGACGCTCCTCGACCCGGGCGACGAGGTGCTCCTGCCGGCGCCGTACTGGACCACTTACCCCGAGTCGATCCGGCTCGCGGGTGGGCTCCCGGTGGACGTCGTGACCGACGAGACATCGGGCTATCTCGCGACCGTCGACCAGCTCGAGGCGGCTCGGACCTCGCGGACCAAGGTGCTGCTGTTCTGCTCGCCGTCCAACCCGACTGGGGCGGTCTATCCGACCGAGCAGGTCGAGGCCATCGGGCGGTGGGCGCTCGAGAACGACATCTGGGTGCTGACCGACGAGATCTACGAGCACCTCGTCTACGACGGCGCGGTGGCGTCATCGATGCCGGTGGTCGTCCCCGAGCTCGCCGACCGCTGCGTCGTCGTGAACGGTGTCGCGAAGACCTACGCCATGACCGGCTGGCGCGTGGGCTGGCTCATCGGGCCGGACGACATCGTCAAGGCCGCGACCAACCTGCAGTCTCACGCCACGTCCAACGTCTCGAACGTCGCTCAGGCTGCCGCGCTGGCCGCGGTCCGCGGTGACCTGTCCGCGGCAGCGGAGATGCGCGAGGCGTTCGACCGGCGCCGACGGACGATGGTCCGGATGCTCAGTGAGACCAACGGCATCGAGTGCCCGGAGCCGCTCGGCGCGTTCTATTGCTTCCCGTCGGTCAAGGGCGCGCTCGGCAAGACGATCCGCGGTCGCACGCCGCAGACGTCGGCCGAGCTCGCCGAGCTCGTGCTCGACGAGGCGGAAGTAGCCGTCGTCCCGGGTGAGGCTTTCGGGGCACCCGGCTACTTCCGCCTGTCCTACGCCTTGGGTGATGACGACCTCGTCGAAGGCGTTACGCGGCTGCAGAAGCTGCTGGCCGAGGCGACCTAGCCAGCTCGAGGTCGGTCGCGTCGACGGTCGCCCGGCGGCGCGGGACGAACAGCAGCGCCACCGCAGCGAGGAAGACGCCCGCTGCGCCGACCGCAACCGCCGGCCGGAGGCCGTCGACGAAGTCGCCGCCCGAGACGTAGCCACCGTGGGCGGAGAAGACCGAGGCAAGAACCGCGATGCCGAACACGCCACCGAGCTCACGCAGGGCGTTGGTCGCACCCGACGCGACGCCTTCTTCGCTGCGGCGAACGCTGCCGAGAACCATCGTCGCGACTGGCGCGAAGAACATCGCCATCCCCGTGCCGCTCACGATGAAGGCCGGCAGCAGCGTGGAGTAGGCAACCGTCGGGGACGACACCGCTGCTAGCCACGCGAGCCCGCTGGCCTGCAGCAGCAGCCCAGTGAGGACGACCGGCTTTCCGCCGATGCGGTCCGCAACCACGCCAGCGATCGGTGACACCACGATCGGCATGCCGGTCCACGGCAGTGTCCGCAGACCTGCGTCGAGAGGCGAGTAGTGCTGCACCGTCTGCAGGAACTGCGCAAGCAGGAAGATCGACCCGAACATCCCGAAGAACATCAGCACGCTGGCGATGTTGGTCGCGGTGAAGCCGCGCGAGGCGAACAGTCGCATCGGCAGCATCGGCTCGGCCGCGCGCCTCTCCCAGGCGACGAACGCGGCGACGAGCGCGACACCGGCGGTGAGTGCCGTGATGACGTACGACGACGTCCAGCCGAGAGCGTTGGCACGGACGAGCCCGAGGACGATGCCGAACAGACCCGAGCTGGCAAGGACGACTCCGGGGAGGTCGAGCCGGCTCGCAGCGCCGCGGCTTTCGTCGATGCGCAGTCGGGCAAGCGGGATCAGCACCAGGCCGAGCGGCACGTTGAGCCAGAAGATCGTCTGCCACGACCAGCCTTGGACGACCGCGCCACCGACGACCGGACCGGTCGCGATGGCGAGTCCGGCGACCGCGCCCCAGATGCCGAGCGCCATGCCCCGCCGCTCCACGGGCACCGCCGCCGACAGCAGCGTCAGCGTCAACGGCGTCACGACCGCGGCTCCGGCGCCCTGGATGGCACGGAACGCGATGAGCCAGCTGACCGTCGGCGCGAGTGCGGCAGCGGCCGAACCGGCGGTGAAGACGACGAGGCCGGCGACGAGCATGCGCCGACGGCCGAAGCGCTCACCCAGCGTGGCACCGGTCAGGAGCAGCACCGCAAAGGTCAGCGTGTAGGCGTTGACCGTCCACTCCAGCGACGACAGCGACGCATGGAGGTCCTTGCGGACCACCGGCAGGGCGGTGGTGACGACGAGGTTGTCCAGCTGCGCCATGAACAGCGCCACGCTGGTGACGACGAACGTCCAGATCGTCCGCGACCTTGCACTCATCCGCTTGCCCTTCTGCTTCGGTAGTGAGTAGTCACTCACT
>DASSKP010000026.1:0-15176 GCA_035690365.1 Mycobacteriales bacterium | reverse complement strand
ACCTTCGAACTGCCGCTTCTCCTTGCACTTCACGCAGTAGCCCTCGTAGGTATCGGCCATCCGGTCCTCCTTGGGTCGATCGCCGGCCGTGCCCGGCCGAACCTCGCGGCCACCCTACAAGGCTGAGCGTGAATAGCCCCGCAAGCTGAGCCTGTGGATCACCAGATACCGTCCGATTCATGACAGACAGCCCCCTCGAGGTCACCCGGCGTGACGACGGTGTCGTGATCCTCACCTTGTCGCTACCGGAACGTCGCAACGCGATGACGGCCGAGCTGACGAGCGCCTGGTCGGAGACGATCGACAGCCTGCGTGCGGATCGCTCCGTGCGTGCCGTGGTCGTCACCGGTCAGGGGACGGCGTTCTGCGCCGGCGGTGACCTGTCGTGGATCGGTGAGTCACCCGATCTGACCGTCGACTCGATCCGCGACCGGATGCTGCCCTTCTACCGGACCTGGCTGTCGATCCGCGATCTCGAGGCGCCGTCGATCGCGGCGGTCCACGGTCACGCGATCGGCGCCGGCCTGTGCCTCGCGCTCGCGTGCGACCTGCGCTACGCCGCACGCGGCGCGAAGCTGTCGGCCCCCTTCACCCAGCTCGGCATGCACGCCGGCATGGCGGCGACATGGCTGCTGCCCGAGGCGGTCGGCATCGTGAAGGCGCGCGAGCTGCTGCTCACCGGTCGCGCGCTCGACGCGGACGAGGCGGAGCGCATCGGTCTGGTCAACGGCGTGTACGACGCCGAGAGCCTGCTCGACGAGACGCTGAAGGTGGCCGCCCGGATCGCGACGGCGGCGCCGATCGCGACCCGGTTGACGAAGGCCGGGCTGCGCACCGGCGGGCATGCGTCGATGGAGGACGCCCTGCAGTACGAAGCGCTGGCGCAGCCGGTCACGTTCGCGACCGAGGACCTGCGCGAGGGGTTGGCCGCCACGCGCGAGAAGCGTCGCCCGAACTTCGGCGGTCGCTGACGACAAACGCCGACGTGCACCGGGGGGGTTGGGTGCAGGTCGGCGTTGTCGGGTAGTCACGAAGCCCCCGGAGAAACCGTCCGGCCACTCGCCTTCCCCTTGCGAGCGCCCTTCCGGCCCACCGGGGGCTTCGTCGTCGGAGACGGTAAGGACCGACGCGCAGCGCCGTCAACGGTGGACGTCGTACCCCTGTGGACATCGATGGGGACGAGGTGGGGACAGCGTGGGGTGTCGCTGTGGACGCCGCCTGCACACAGGTGTGGACAGGCTTGTGCATCCGTCCGAAACCGTTGGCTGACCTGGGAAATCACCGTCCACCCGGTGTGTGCGCAAGAAAACTCGGCGACCTGTCGTCTACCGTTCCGATCATGACCGCGGAGGCCGTCGAGGCGTCTCCCGATGTGCACGTCGTGCGCAGCGCGCGGCGCCGGCGGACGATCTCCGCCTACCGGAGCGGTTCGCGGATCATCGTGCAGGTTCCCGCCCGGCTGACCCGTGCCGAGGAAGAGCAGTGGGTCGACCGCATGGTGCGCCGGGTGCTCGCCGGTGAGCGGCGGTTGCTGCGCAGTGACGATGAGCTGATGACGCGCGCGGCGGAGCTGTCGGCGCGCTTCCTCGACGGGCGCGCCGAGCCGGCCGCCGTGCGCTGGGTCGACAACCAGGGGCAGCGCTGGGGGTCGTGCACGCCCGTCGACCGCACCATCCGGCTGTCGCGGCGACTCGTCGGCATGCCCGACTACGTCGTCGACTACGTCCTGCTGCATGAGCTCGCGCACTTGCTCGAGCCGGGACACGGGCCGCAGTTCTGGCGGTTGCTCGACGGCTACGACAAGCTCGAGCGGGCGCGTGGCTTCCTCGAAGGAGTCACCGCCGCCGCCAACCTGCCCGCGCAGGCGGCCGCCGCCGGGTGAGCACGCGCCGGGTCGTTGCCGTGCTCGCCCGACCCGCCCGGGTGCTCGCGCCCGACCGGCCGCTGGCGCCGCCCGGGGTCGACGACGACGCGCTCGCGCTCGCGATGGTCGAGGACGTCGTCGACTTCGTCGCGGGGATGCGTGAGGTCGAGGCCGCGCTCGTCGTCGTCGCCGGTTTCGCGGCCGCGCGCGAGACCGTCTGGCCGGGGATGCCGGTCGTCGAGCTCGCCGCCGGCGCGTCCCTGGTCGACGCGTTCGACGCGCTCGCGGCGCTGGGGGCCGACGAGGGCACGGTGGTCGTGGGCGACGCGCCTGACCTGCCTCCCCTGCTGCTCGGCAAGCTGCACAGCGCGCTCACCTCTGCCGACGTCGCGGTGTGCCCGGCCGACGGCGGCGGGCTGGTGGCCATCGCCTCGCGCTTGCCGGTCGCGGACTGGCTCCGGGCGATCGCAAATGAGGTCGAACCGGACAACGAAAAAATTCTGCCCGCGCTCGGGCGTGTCGCGCCGCGTCGTGCCCTGAATGTCGGATCTGGCTGGCACCGGATCAGGCGGCCGGAGGACGTCGTACGCCTCGATCCCGGCCTCGAAGGCTGGGACGCGACCCGCGCGTTGCTCAGCGGCGGTTGACGCCGCTTCTGCACACAAACGTTGCGCGAGTGCCCCCGGAGGCGCCTACTCCTGGCCTGCGCGCCTCGCGTGTCACGGTTGTGTGCTGAAAGCGGGGGGTCAGCTCTCGAGGGAGCTGATGTCGACGTCGGGGCCCTCGTCGCGGTCGACGAAGGCGAACGGGTCGTCGAGGTCGTCGGCACCCGGCATGAGATCCGGGTGCTCCCAGACGGCATCGCGTCCGGCGACACCGCGCCGGGTCTCGAGCAACGCCCACAGCGCCGACGCGTCGCGCAGCCGTCGCGGCCGCAGCTCCAGACCGACGAGAGTCGCGAACGTCTGCTCCGCCGGCCCGCCGGTCGCCCGGCGACGGCGCATCGTCTCGTTGAGCGGCGCGACCGACGGCAGCGTCGGCGTCGCGGCGGCGAGCGTCACCGTGTCGACCCAGCCCTCGACCAGCGCGAGCAGCGTCTCGAGCCGCGCGAGTGCGGCCTGCTGCTCCGGCGTCGGCTCCGGCTGGAACAGTCCCTCGGTCAGGGCTTGCTGCAGCGAGGCCGGGTCGCTCGGGTCGACCTGCCGCGACATCTCCTCGAGCTGGGAAGTGTCGACCGCGATGCCTTCGGCATAGCTGCGGACGAGCTCGACGAGCCGCGGCGCCAGCCAGGGCGCGTGGCTGAACAACCGGTGGTGCGCCGCCTCGCGCAATGCGACGAACAGACGTACGTCGTCCGCGGAGACCTCGAGCCCTTCGCCGAACGCGACCACTCCCTCGGGAAGCAGCGCGGCGACCCCGGGCGGTCCGAGCCGAAGCCCTATGTCGGTGGAGCTGACGACCTCGCGGGCGAGGCTGCCGAGCGCCTGGCCGAGCTGGCTGCCGAACATCAGGCCGCCGACCTGCTGCATGACGCCCATCAGCGGGCCGGCCATCGCCCGCATCTCTTCGGGGATCGCCTCACCCATCGCCGCCGCGACCCGGCCGGCTATCGGCTCGACGAGCTGAGTCCACGCCGGCTGTGTCGCCTCGAGCCAGCGGCGGCGGCTCCACGCCTCGGTCGACGTCACGCCGGACGGCATGGCGGTCACCGGGTCGAGCCACATGTCCGCGAGGCGCACCGCTTCGGCGACGGCTGCAGAGTCGGCGGCAGTGGTGCCCGCGTCGGCGCCGATGACCGTCATCGCCGACTGCTTGGCGAGGTTCCAGTTGACCGGGCCGTGCTGGCCGGACATCAGGTCGCCGAGCTGGCGCAGCATCGCGCCGAGGTCGGGGACGCCGCCGCCCTCGCCACCGTCGCCGGAGCCGCCGCCGGCGAAACCGAAGGGGAGCTCGCTCATCGGGCCACGGTAGACCGGGAAGATGAAGACATGCCCGCCGCCGCGAAGCGCGTTCGCCGAGGGCGCAGCGCGTCCTCGACGGTCGCGGTCACCGGTGCGGCCGGCGAGCTCGGCCGCCGGTTGCTCGAGCGGTTGGCGCAGGGCGAGGATCCGCCGCGGCTGATCGGCATCGACACCCACCGAGGTGGAACGCCGGACGTGACGTGGCGCCTCGCGGACGTTCGCGACCCGGCGCTCGCCAGCAGGCTGAAAGGCGTCGGGACTCTGGTCCATCTGGCGACCGACCGCAGCGGTGACGGCGACCCTCTCGAGCGCCGCGCGGTCAACGTGCGCGGCACCGAGGTGGTGCTGGCCGCCGCGGATTCCGCCGGTGTCGAACGTGTGGTCCTCGTCACGAGCGCGATGGTCTTCGGCGCCGTACCGGGGAGTCCCGTCCCGCTCCCGGACGACGCTCCGCTGCGCGCCGAGGCCGATGAAGGCCTCCTCGGCGACTGGGTCGAGGTGGAGCGAGTCGCAGCCGACTTCACCGCCGGGCACGAGACACCGCGGGTGACGGTCGTGCGTCCGGCCTCGGTCGTCGGTCCGGTCTCCGACGGGCTGCTTCCGCGACTGTTCGAAGCACCGCGGCTGCTGGCCCTGCGCGACGGCGACCCGCACTGGCAGTTCTGCCACGTGGACGACGTCGTGTCGGCGCTGGAGTGGGCCGCGCTCGGTCGCGTCGAGGGAGCGGTGACGGTCGGCAGCGAGGGCTGGCTCACCCAGCGGGAGGTCGAGCAGGTCAGCGGTCTGCGTTCGATCGTCGTGCCGTCGTCGATGGCGTTCGCGACGGCCGAGCGTCTGCAGAGGGTGGGTGTTCTGCCGGCGCCGGCGAGCGAGCTGCACTACCTCTTCCATCCCTGGGTCGTCGGGTCCGAGCGTCTGCGGAGTGCCGGCTGGGAGCCGCAGTGGGACAACGTCGGCGCGCTCCGCGCGCATCTCGATGCGCTCGGCGACCGGGCCGGTCGGGGTGCACTGGCGCGGGTGCAGCGACGCGACGCGACCCGGGCGGCAGCTGGCGCGACCGTCGCCGTCGTCGGTGCGCTGGCGATCGCCCGGACGAGGGCGGCTCGCCGCCGCCGCCGCGGTTAGGGTTCGACTTCGTGACGGCAGTGCGGCTGGTGGCGATCCGGGACACCCCGCTGTCCGCCGACGAGGTGATCAGCGCCGTCTCCGACGCCGCGGCCGGCGGCCTCACCGTCTTCATCGGGACCGTCCGCGACAGCGACGGCGGCAAGCCGGTCGACGTGCTCGGTTACAGCGCGCATCCCAACGCCGAGAAGGAGATGCGCGCTCTGTGCGAGTCGATCGTCGAGCGTTTCCCCGCTGTTGCGGTGGCTGCGGTCCATCGGGTCGGTGACCTCGCGGTCGGCGACATCGCGGTCGTGGTGGCGGCCGCCTGCGCGCATCGTGGTGAGGCGTTCGAGGCGGCCCGCGCTCTGATCGACGAGCTGAAGGCGACCGTCCCGATCTGGAAGCACCAGGTGTTCAGCGACGGCAGTGACGAATGGGTCGGCGTGCCGTGACACAGGTCGCATGTGTTGCGTTGACATCGGATCTACGATGGGAACTGCTCCGTCAGCACCACCGTTGACGCACGACATCCGAGGCAGGCACCGATGGCCATCCTGGCGTGGACGCTGGGACTGCCCACGGTCATGACGATGCTCGCGATCGGCTGGATCCACTGGGCGACCCGCCCCCGCGGCCCGGTCGAGACGCACGAGTCGGTGGCGGCACACGAGAGGTTCAAGGCCGCACTGTCGGCACCGACGCCCCGCGTCAGGGGCTGACGCCGCCCGTCCTCAGGGGTTGAGGACCGGGCCCGGCCACGTCACGCAGTAGTCCTGCGACGTGTGGTGGTTGGCGTCCTGCGACGTCACGATGCACACCTCGTGGGTCAGCGCCCTGGGCTGACGCGAGTCGGCCAGTGCGCTGACCGCCGACCCGGCGACTGACAGCAGGACGACGCCGAAGATCACGCGCCGGGTCATGAGTTGCCTCCATGGGTGTCGCACTGGGCAAGCGGAGTTGTCGGCAGGGGGGCGCAGTCGACCTCGTCGGTGCTGACTCCGACCCATCGCTGCCCGTTGACCGGGACCGGCATCTGCACGTAGAGCACGTGCGCCTGATGTGTCGCGCAGCCGACGGTCGCGCCGGCGGGCGCTCCGCAGGCGTGGGGCAGGTAGGGCATGACGGTGTGGGCGGGGGTCGCCGGCGCGGCAGCCGCCGGAGCAAGCGCAGGCCTGGCCATCGGGCGGCTTGCGCTGACCAGCCGCGTGTGCGGGTGCGTCGGCGACGCCGAGCGGACGCCGAGAGCCGGCCGCATGGCAGGAGTCGCGTGCTGCGTCGTGGCCGGGTGCACGAAGGGCACGGCGCTCACCGCGGCGAGGCCGGTTGCGGTCGCGGCCGCAGCGGTCGCGACCTTGCGCGCCGTGGAGCGCAGCTTGCCGGCGGCCCGCAGCCCACGCAGCCAGGGGGCGAGCGCGACCAGGCCCACAGCCGGCATCGTGCCGCCGCGGCTGGAGTACTCGCGGCGCAGCGTCTTGCGGGCGCGGTGCAGCACCGAACGCACGGACGGCTCGCTGAGGCCGTAGCGATTGCCGATCTCGTCGTAGGTCAGGCCCTCGACCTCGCGTGACCACAGGACAGCGGCTTGCCGTGCGGGCATCGCCTCGAGCGCGTCGAGGGCGATCCGGGCCTCGTCGCGCGCCACGACGACGTCGGCGGTGTCGCGTCCGGCGCGCGTCCCCGGCGGCAGCTCGGCGACGGCGATCGCGCGGCCGCGCACCCGGAGCCGGTCGATGACGAGGCGGCCGGTGACGACCGTGACCCACGCCATCAAGTCGTCCTCGGTGGCGAGCTTCTCGCGGTGCTGGAAGGCGCGGAGCAGTGCCTCCTGAACGACCTCCTCTGCCTCGTGCGGGTCGTGCAGGCGGCGGACGGCGTACCTCTGCAGTCGCGGGGCGGCCCGGCGCAGGGCCTCGTCGAAGTCGACGACATCGCCGGTCTCGTCCGGCTCGGGGACGACGCGCAGCGCCGGCCTCGGCGCGGGCGCGATCGGACTGATGGGGAGCTCAGGGGCCGCGTCGACGGCAGCCGGACCGGTGAGGTGGACCGGCATTTCCGGTGCGGTGGTCATGTGTCCCTCTTCCACGGGTGTGCTGGGAAGCACCCGCCAACGGTTCAACGCGAACAGCCCGGATTCCTCGCTCCAAATCACGATCGATTTGCGCATTCGCCCCATTAACGACGATTCCCCCAGATGGGTGACGCCCTCAATTCGATGTCCGCCGATGCCGACCACTCAAGGGTCATCGTCCTTTTTCCCGCCCTTCTCTCGGTGAGGAAGTGCCCATGGAGCACATCGTCTTCTTCCCGGGCCCCGACGGTGCGCCGTCGTTCCGGCGCGTAGCGTCGCTCGACGACGCGGTGCGGCTCGTGGAGCACCTGCGCAACGTCGAGAACGTCAGCGAGGTCTCGGTGCACACGCTGTCGCCCGTGCCGCTGTCGTTCCGGCCCTACTACCGGGTCGAGGTGCCGGCCGGCGAGGTCGCCATGGAGGCTCCCGCTTCCGTGCCGGCGCCGGTCGAGGCGGTCGAGTCGGTCGAGGCGCTCGTCCCGGCTCAGCCCGAGCCGGTGGCGGAGCAGGTGCCGGTCAGCGAGCCGGTCGTCGAGGGCGAGCCGGTGGCCAACGGCCGTCGCAGCCTCGGCTTCTTCGCGCACTGACCGCGTTCACGTTCTGAGCTACCAGCGCTGCGGCGTCGCTGATCGGCGGCGCCGCTAGCCTGGCGTCATGTCACGGCGAGGGCTCACGCTTGCTCTCGCCGGTTCTCTCGTCGTAGTGCTCGCTGTGCTGACGTCGGTGCTGCCCGTCCCGTACGTCGTCCTGGTGCCCGGTCCGGTCACGGACACGCTCGGCACGGTCCGCTCCGGCTCCGGCGCCGACGCGCACAACGTCCCCGTCGTGTCCGCGACCGGTGCGCAGACCTATCCGACGCAGGGGCATCTCTATCTGACGACGGTCGGGGTCGTGCCTGGCGACTGCAACGCGCACCCGACGTTGTGGCAGGCGTTGCGCGCCTGGTGGAACTCCGAGGAAGCGGTGCAGCCGCACCAGGCGCTCTGCCCGCCGGGCGACTCCGCCCAGCAGGTGCAGCAGGAGAACGAGCAGGAGATGACGCAGTCGCAGCGCGACGCCGTCACCGCTGCGCTGCTCGAGCTCGGCTACAAGCCGGTGACGCAGAAAGTCATCGTCGGTGACCTGTCGTCGGGGCTGCCGGCGGAGAAGGTGCTGCAGCAGGGCGACGTGATCGACACGATCGACGGCCGGCCGGTGACCGACATCGGGGCGCTGCACCGGCTGATCAACGCGCACCCGGTCGGCAGCACGTTGAGCATCGGCATCACGCGCGACGGTAAGGCGCGCACCGTGCACATCACGACCGTGCGAGCGCAGGACGGCACCGGTCGCCCGCTCGTCGGCATCACACCGGACCTGACGGCGACCTTCGGGAAGGTCAACGTGAAGATCGGTCTCGACCCGTCGGAGGTCGGCGGTCCGAGTGCAGGTCTCGCGTTCACGCTCGGCATCATCGACAAGCTCACACCGGGGTCATTGACCGGAGGCCGGACGGTCGCCGGCACCGGCACCATCAACGCCTTCGGCATCGTCGGGCCCATCGGCGGCATCCAGCAGAAGATCGCCGCAGCCGCCAAGGCGGGTGCGACCGTGTTCCTCGCGCCGGCGAGTGAGTGTGCCGATGCGATCGCCGCAGCACCCAAGTCGCTGACCGTGGTGAAGGTCGACACGCTGAAGACGGCGCTCTCCGCTTTGCACGCCATTGCCGCGGGAAGCACGGCGTTCGCCCACTGCTGACCTACTCTCCTCCTATGGCGCCGGCTGTCCCGTTTGCGCTGCTCGGGGTCGTGCAGCTGACGGCTGTCGCCGCGTGGCTGGCACTGGCCGGCGCATCGCTGTTCCCCCGACTGCGTCGCCGGGTCACGCTGCTGTTCGTCGCGGGTGCTGTCGCGATGGCTGTCGCTGATGCTCTGACGGCGTTGCGGTTCGGCGACGTGTCGTCCGACGCGATCGGCTGGTTGCGTTTCCTCGGCCTCGCGTTGCTGGCGCTCGGTGCCTTGGGTGGAAGCAGCCAGAGCCTGGTCGTCCCGGTGCCGGCCGGGCTCGCCGGTGTCGTCGTACCTCTCGGTGCGCGACCCAGCGCAGCGATCGCCGGAGGTGCGGCCGGCGGCGTCGCCGCGCTGGCGTCGTGGTGGCGCGGGACGCGTGCGGGTGCCGACCGTGCGCTCGGGCTGCTGCTCGCCGCTGGGTTGGTGTTCACGGGCGTCGCTGCGGCGTTGGCGGCCCGCGCCGACACGTCTCTCGACGCGGCCCTTGCGCTGCTCGCGGCGCGAGGGCTCGCGACGGTGTTCGTGGTCGCGGCGCTGGTGCAGATCGCACGCGGCACGCTGCTCGGGAAGATCGTGGGCGCGATCGTCGCCGGCGTCGTCGCGATGGCGGCAGGTGCGGTCGGCGTCGTCGGCACCGGTGTTGCTGACCAGGTGCAGTCCGAGCAGTCGCAGCGGTTGCTGCAGGTCGCCGGTGGCGAGCAGGAGTCGCTGACTGCTCTTGCCACGCGGTCGGGGCTGTTCGCGCAGGTGGTCGCGCAGTGTCCGAAGCAGCCGCAGTACTGCGCCGGGTTCCTGCGCCTGTTCTCCGAGCAGCCGGCCTACTTCGCCGTTCTCGTCCGTCGCGGCGCCGGGGCGACCGTCATCGCGCCGGACGCGCGGGCGGTCTCCAACGCCGGTCTCGTGCAACTGGCCGGGAGCCAGCTCGTGCAGCAGGTGCTGAAACCGGGGACTCTCCCGTCGACCGCGTCGAGCGGGCCGTTGCTGCTCTCGGGTGGTGCAGGCAAGCCGCCGCAGCTGGCACTTGTCGCCGCCGCGCCCGGACGTCCGGCCGGCAGCACCGACGCGCGGGTGCGCCCGACGTTCGCCGCGGTGTACGGCGCCGGCGTCGTCGATGCGTATCTGCAGCAGCTGCAGCGCGGGACCGGCTATGACGTGTCGGTCATCGCCGATGGACAGGTCATCGCGAGCAGCCTGCGCACGGCCCTTGCGCGACGCACTGTGATGTCGGAGGCGAGGTCCGCGGGTGTCGAGACCGCTGACGTGTCGGTCGAGAAGGTCGTGCCCGCGCAGGGCGACGCGCCGACGGCTGCGCTCGTGCCGATCACCGAGGCCGGCAACGAGGACGTGCGGATCGCCACCCTTGCGTTGTCGCAACCTGCCAACGAGGCGCTGGCCGCGCAACGCAGCGTTTTGCAGCGGCTGTTCCTGACGGCGCTTGCTGCGCTGCTCGTCGTCGCGCTGTTCGCCATCGCGCTGGCGCAGCGGATCAGCGACCCGGTGCGCCGGCTGACGATCGCTGCCGGCCGCGTGCGGCGCGGTGACCTCGAGGCGACGACGACGGTGTCGTCGCGCGACGAGGTCGGCCGACTGTCGCGTGCCTTCGACGCGATGACGTCGTCGCTGCGCACGCTGACCGCAGACCTGCGTTCGACCGCTGAGCAGGAGGCGACGCTGCGTGCGCGGCTGGAACGCGTGGTCGAGTCGATGACCGACGGCCTGGTCGTCACCGACGCTGACGGCGTCGTCACCGACGCGAACCCGATGGCGCTCGTGCTGCTGGGCCGGGACGAGCGTCAGATCGTCGGCAAGCCGTTGCAGGACGTCGTACGGGTGGAGGACGGGGAGGGTCGGTCGCTGCTCGACCGGGCCCTGGCCGGCGCGGGGACGGTCGACGGCGAGCTGGTCGGCGGTGGCGAGAGCCGGGTGCCGGTGCGGTTCGGCGTCGAGTCGCTTGCCGGTGGGCAGGGCCGCGTCGTGGTGCTCGCCGATCGGCGGCGTGAGCGTGAGATCGAGCGAATGAAGACGGAGTTCCTCGCGAACGTGTCGCACGAGCTGCGCACGCCGTTGACGCCGATCCGTGGCTACGCCGAGATGATCGCCCGTCGGCCGGAGCTGACGCGCGAACAGGTGGAGTCGTTCGTCGACGAGATCCTGTCGTCGACGACGCGGATGAGTCGTGCTGTCGAGCTGCTCGTCGACGTCGCGGCGCTGGAAGCCGGCCGGGTGCGCGGTGAGCGTGGGCCGGTGGTCGTTCGCACCTATGTCGACGAGCGGGTCGAGGCGTGGCGCGAGCGCTACCCGGAGCGCGCGGACGACATCAAGCGGCGCGTCGCCGGCAAGCTGCCGACCGTCGACATCGACCGGCACTGGGTGGGGCGCGCGCTCGACGAGCTCGTCGACAACGCCGTGAAGTACACGCCGGCACGCACGCCGATCACGATCGTGGCGGCGATCGCTGACGACGGGTCGAAGCGGGTGCGTGTCGGTGTCCGTGACAGCGGCCCCGGTTTCGACCCGGCGATGTCCGCCGAGCTGCTCGGTGACTTCTCGCAGGCCGATGCATCGGAGACGCGTCGGGTCGGCGGTCTGGGGCTGGGGCTCGGCTTCGTGTCCCGGGTCGTCGACCGGTTCGGCCTGCAGATGGTGATCGAGTCCGAACCGGGCAAAGGCAGCGAGTTCGCCCTCCTGCTGCCCGTTGCCGGTCCGACGGCAGCTCCGCCGAAGCCTCGATCTGTGCGAGCGAAGGCTTCTGCGGCAGGACGGCTATAGGTTCGACCCTGTGACCTTTCGGGTGCGGACCGACCGGATGCCCCGGCTACCCGGGCGGCCCCGCCGATGGATCCCGATCGTGGTCGGGCTCGTTCTGCTGATCGCGGCGTTCTCGGCCTTCGTGCGGCTCTACACGGACCTGCTGTGGTTCCGGTCGGTGCACTACTCCGACGTCTTCGGTCGCCGGTTGACGACGGAGATCGTGCTGTTCGCCATCTTCGGCGTGCTGATGGCGCTGGTCGTCGGCGGGAACATCCTGCTGGCTTACCGCCTGCGCCCGGCCTTTCGTGCGATCTCGCCCGAGCAGCAGCAGCTCGAGGCGTTGAGCAACGCGTTCGCGCATCTCAAGCGATGGGTCTTCCTCGGCATCGTGCTGCTGGTCGGCCTGTTCACGGGTATCGCCGCGGCCAACCGGTGGTCGACCTGGCTGCTGTGGCGCAACGGCGTGAGCTTCGGCCTCAAGGATCCGCAGTTCCACCGTGATGTCTCCTACTACGCCTTCACCTATCCGATGCAGCGGTTCCTGCTCGGCATGGGGTTCGCCGCTGTGGTGCTGTCCCTGATCGCCGTGCTCGGCGTCGCTTACCTGTACGGCGCCTTGCGCCCGCAGACGCCGGGACAGAAGGTGACGCCCGCTGCCCGCGCGCACATCTCGGTGCTGCTCGGCGTCTTCGTGCTGTTGAAGGCGTTCGCCTACTACCTCGACCGGTTCGGGCTCAACTACTCGAAGCGCGGCTTCGTCGACACCGGGGCGTCGTACACCGACGTGCATGCGGTGCTGCCGGCGAAGACGATCCTCATCTTCGTCGCGCTGATCTGTGCGGTGCTGTTCTTCCTCAACCTTCGCAGCCGCAACTGGCGGCTGCCGGCGATCGCGTTCGGGCTCATGGCCGCGTCGGCCGTGGTGATCGGCGGTGTCTACCCGCTGCTGGTGCAGCAGTTCTCCGTTCGGCCGAGCGAGGCCGACAAGGAGGCGCCGTACATCGCCCGCAACATCGCCGAGACCCGGCTCGCGTATGGCCTGGTCCCCACGAAGGATGTTTCGCAGTCGCCGTACACGGGTGTCGCGCAAGGTGACCCGAAGGCGGTGCGTGCCGACAAGTCCACGCTGCCGAACATCCGGCTGCTCGATCCGACGGCTGTTCCCGCGACGTTCCAGCAGCTGCAGGGCTTCAAGGGCTTCTATGCGTTCCCCGACTCCCTCGACGTCGACCGCTACCAGGTGAACGGCCAGGAGCAGGAGGAGGTCGTCGGGGTCCGCGACCTCAGCCTCTCCGGGCTCAACCCGCAGCAACAGTCGTGGATCAACCAGCACCTCGTCTACACCCATGGGTACGGGATCGTCGCGGCCGCGGGGAACACGGTGCAGCCGGACGGGACGCCGTCGTTCGTGGAGAGCGACATCCCGCCGCGCGGCGGGCTCGGTGGCAACTTCGAGCCCCGCATCTACTTCGGCGAGACCTCGCCGAAGTTCTCCGTCGTCGGGGCGAAGCAGGGCGCGCCGGCGCGCGAGCTGGACTATCCCTCGGACAGCGGCAACGGACAGGTCAACACGACCTACCGCGGCGACGGTGGCGTGCCGATCGGGTCCTTCTGGCGCAAGTTCCTCTATGCGCTGCGGTTCAAGGACAAGAATCTGCTGTTCTCGTCCGGCGTCAACAGTGACTCGCGGCTCCTCTACATCCGCGACCCGGCCGACCGCGTCAAGAAGGTCGCGCCGTTCCTCAAGCTCGACGGTGATCCTTATCCGGCGATCGTCGATGGGCGCATCCTCTGGATCGTCGACGGCTACACGACGACTGACGGCTTCCCGTACGCCGCACGCACGTCGCTGTCGTCGGCGACCACCGACACCGCCACGCAGAACGCGAGAAACATCCGCACCGTGCAGGGGCAGGTCAACTACATTCGCAACTCGGTCAAGGCGACGGTCGACGCATACGACGGCACGGTGACGCTCTACCAGTGGGGCGCGCGCGATCCCGTGCTCGAGACCTGGAAGAAGATCTTCCCGGGAATCGTGAAGCCCGAGTCGTCCATCTCGCCGGACCTTCGGGCGCATCTGCGCTACCCCGAGGACTTGTTCAAGGTGCAGCGGTCACTGTTGACCAAGTACCACATCACCGACCCGCACGCGTTCTACGCAGGCACCGACTACTGGCGCGTTCCGGACGACCCGACCAAGGAGCCGGTGGCGACTCCGCAGCCGGCCTACTACCTGACGCTCGCGATGCCCGGCCAGTCGTCGCCGTCGTTCCAGCTGACGACCGCCCTTGCGCAGAACAACCGCAAGAACATGGCCGCGTTCGTTTCCGTCGAGAGCGACCCCTCGTCGCCCGACTACGGCAAGATGACGGTCCTGCAGCTGCCGTCCAACACGCAGGTCTCCGGGCCCGAACAGGTCGGCAACGACTTCGAGTCCTACACGCCGGCGTCGACCGAGCTGTCTCTTCTGCGACGGGGCGGCTCGCGCGTCGACCTCGGCAACCTCCTCACGCTGCCTCTGGGCGGGTCGTTCATCTACGTCGAGCCGGTCTATGTGCGTTCCGCCGGCACCACGTCGTTCCCGACGCTGAAACGGGTCCTGGCGTCGTACGACGGGAACATCGCGTACGCGCCGACGTTGTCCGCGGCACTGGACGAGGTGTTCGGCGCTCAGGGGCCGTCGACGAAGCCTCCACCGTCGGGCGGACCGCCGGCGAAGGGCGGGGGCAGCGTCAGTGCGCAGGTGCGCTCGCTGATCGCGCAGCTCTCGACGGCGCAGGCGGATGCCGACGCGGCGCTGCGTCGCGGCGACCTGGCCGCGTATGCGCGCGCGGAGAAACGCGTCTCCGCGCTCATCAAACAGCTGGCGGCTGCCACGGGTTGAGCGTGGTTTGCTCGCTTTCAGACGCTCGACCTATAGTGGATTCACCGACGCGGGGTGGAGCAGCTCGGTAGCTCGCTGGGCTCATAACCCAGAGGTCGCAGGTTCAAATCCTGCCCCCGCTACCAACGTTTTCGCAGGTCAGGGCCATGATCAACGATCATGGCCCTTCTGCTTTCAAGATCCATTCTGGCGAGATTCTGGTGATCTTGAACGTCTATGCGGGGGTCGTGGAGCGGCATGTGGCCTGAGAGGGCCTGAATGCGGCCCGAGTGGAGGAGCCGCGACCCGAACAGATGTTCGACGCCGTGAGATGCTCGTCCGATGGCAGGCGGCATGACCCGACGCAACGGCCCGACGCTCGCGGAACGACGGGTCGGCGCCGCGAGTCCGCGGCGTGGTGACGACGCCCGCCACTGCTGGGTCGTCGATGCGCCCGGTCACCCCGGCAGGTGGCCTGGGCTCCTCCTCGAGTGGCGCCGGGAAACCGATGGGTGGGTCGGCCGCGTGGCCTACGCCATCCCTGATTTCGACCGGCCGGGCGCGCGGATGGTCGAACGGTGGCTCCCGGCACACTGCCTCACTGCCGACACCGCCACGCCGGCCTGACCTCCGTTGTCGAGGCGGTTCGGCGTCCGGATGATCTGCCCATGGTCTCCACGTCGGCCGCGCCTGCTGGTGTCCACCCGATCGGCGAGCTCGGCGACGGTACGCCCTTCTTCGCCCCGCTCGGAGAGCTCCAGGTCGTCGACGATGGCGACCGAGTCCTCTG
>DASSKP010000025.1:0-56147 GCA_035690365.1 Mycobacteriales bacterium | reverse complement strand
CGCGGCCGAGCGCTATCGCCTGTCACTGCTGGCCGACAACATCGCGGACCAGCAAGGTGCGATCACTCGCTTCGTCCTCGTCATGCGGCCCGGATCGCCACCGCCACCGTCGGACGCCGACCGCACAACGGTCGTGGCGTTCATCGCCGACGACCATCCCGGTGCACTGCTCGAGCTGCTCACGGAGTTCGCGGTGCGCGGGGTCAACCTGACCCGGATCGAGTCGCGGCCGACCGGCGTCGGGCTCGGCCGTTACTACTTCTCCATCGACGCGGAGGGGCACGTCGCGCACGCACGGGTCGCCGAGGCACTGGCGGCGATCCGGCGCGAATGTGCTGACGTGCGTTTCCTCGGCTCCTACCCCCGCGCCGACGGGGTAGCGCCGACCGTGCGTCCCGGCACGAGCGACCTCGACTTCACTGACGCGCACGCCTGGGTGGAGCGGATCCGGCGCGGCGAGTGACGCCGGTCTGACCCAAGCCTCGCGTCCGACTGAACGAAAGCTTGCCCAGCCGCTCGATAACCTCGTGCTGTGATCGACCTGAAGCTGCTGCGCGAGGACCCGGACACTTTCCGGCGCAGCCAGCGCGCCCGCGGCGAGGACGCTGCCCTGGTCGACGAGGTGCTGGCGGCCGACGAGCAACGGCGCGCGGCCGTCACCCGCGCCGACACGCTGCGCGCCGAGTCCAACGTGGCGAGCAAGGCCATCCAGTCCGCGGACCCGGCCGAGCGTCCCTCCCTGATCGAGCGGGCGAAAGAGCTCAAGGACGCGGTGAAGGCGGCGGAGGCGGAGCAGGACGCCGCCGAGACCCGGATGCGCGAGGTGGCCTACCGGTTGCCCAACCTCGTCGAGGACGGCGTACCCGAGGGGGGCGAGGACGACTACGTCGTCCTCGAGACGATCGGCGACGTGCCGTCCTACGACTTCGAACCCCTCGACCATGTGGAGCTGGGGTCTCGGCTCGGTGCGATCGACGTCGACCGGGGCGCGAAGGTCTCCGGAGCGCGCTTCTACTACCTCACCGGCGTCGGCGCAGAGCTCGAGCTTGCGTTGTTCACGCTCGCCTGGCAGCAGGCGGTCGCGGCCGGGTTCGTGCCGATGATCCCGCCGGTCCTCGTCAAGCCGGAGGCCATGGCGGGGACGGGATTTCTCGGTCAGACCTCAGCGGACGACGTCTACCGGATCGCCCAGGACGACCTCTATCTCGTCGGGACGAGCGAGGTCGCGCTGGCGGCGTACCACATGGACGAGATCCTCGACGCCAGCCGACTTCCATTGCGTTACACCGCTTTTTCGCCGTGCTTCCGGCGAGAGGCGGGCTCCTACGGCAAGGACACTCGGGGCATCATCCGCGTGCACCAGTTCGACAAGGTCGAGATGTTCTCGTTCTGCCGTCCGCAGGATGCGCGCGAGGAGCACCGGCGACTGCTCGAGTGGGAGAAGCAGTTCCTGTCGTCGCTCGAGCTGCCGTTTCGCGTCATCGACATCGCCGGTGGCGACCTCGGGCTGTCGGCGGCGCGCAAGTTCGACTGCGAGGCGTGGATCCCGACGCAAGGCAAGTACCGCGAGCTGACGTCGACGTCCAACTGCACGGAGTTCCAGGCCCGCCGGCTCAACATCCGGTTCCGTGGTGAGGCTGGGCCGGAACCGGTCGCGACGCTCAACGGCACCCTGGTCGCGATCCCTCGGACGATCGTCGCGCTGCTCGAGGTGCATCAACAGTCCGACGGGTCCGTGCGGGTCCCGAAGGCGTTGCAGTCGATCCTCGGCCGCGAGGTGCTCGAGCCGGTTCGATGACGCCGCGGGTCGTCGCCACCGATCTCGACGGCACGATCGTGCGCAGCGACGGCTCGATCTCTGCGCGCACCCGTGATGCGCTGACGGCGGCCGAGTCGGCCGGCGCGATGGTGGTCATCGTCACCGGTCGCCCGCCGCGCTGGCTGCACGGCATCGCCGAAGAGACCGGCCATCACGGTCTGGCCATCTGCGCCAACGGCGCGCTTGTCTACGACCTGCACACCGAGCGAGTCGTGGAGTCACATCCGCTGGAGGTCGCGGACGCCCGCCGGCTCGTCGACGAGCTGCGCGCGGCGATCCCGGGGCTGGCCTTCGGCGTGGAGAGCGTCGAGGTCGGCTTCGCCCACGAGCCGGCGTACCAGCCTCGGTGGACCACCGATGCCAACACCCTGGTCGCCGAGATCGAGATCTTGCTGTCCGGCCCGGTGGCGAAGCTGCTCGGCCGTCACGAGCAGATGGGGTCCGACGAGTTGCTCGCCCGCGCACGCGCCGTCGTCGGTGAACACCTCGCGACGCTCACCCACTCCTCGCGCGACGGGCTACTCGAGATCAGCGCCGCCGGCATCAGCAAGGCGTCGACGTTGGAGATCGTGTGCGCCGAGCGCGGGCTCACCGCCGCCGACGCGATCGCGTTCGGCGACATGCCCAACGACCTGCCGATGCTGGCCTGGGCGGGGCACAGCGTCGCCGTTGCCAACGCACATCCCGAGGTGCTGGCGGCCGCGGACGAGGTGACCGCGAGCAACGACGACGACGGCGTCGCCCAGGTGCTCGAGCGTTGGTTCTCCCAGCGCGGAGGCCGCTAGAGATAGGGGCCGGAGGGCGCGCTGTCGGGTGGGCCGGGCGGGGCGACGCCGGGCGGGAGTGCCCGACGTCGCATCTCCTCAAGCTGCGCGCGGGCGGCCATCTGCTGCGCGAAGAGTGCGGTCTGGATGCCGTGGAACAGGCCCTCGAGCCAGCCGACCAGCTGCGCTTGAGCGACCCTCAGCTCGGCATCGCTGGGCACGGAGTCCTCGGAGAACGGCAGGCTCAACCGTTCCAGCTCCTCGCGGAGCTCCGGAGCGAGCCCGCTCGACAGCTCCTTGATCGACGACTGGTGGATCTCCTTCAGCCGCGCGCGGCTCGCCTCGTCGAGCGGCGCGGCGCGCACCTCCTCGAGCAGCTGCTTGATCATCGTGCCGATGCGCATCACCTTGGCCGGTTGCTCGACCATGTCGGCGATCGAGCCGGTGTCGTCGTCGGCCGCCTCGGCGGCCTGGTCCGCGTCGACCTCGGTCGGAGCGCCGTCCGGCCCCAGCGTCACTATGCGCAGCCCGTCCGGGCGGTCAGGTCCCTCACTCATGGCTCCATCGTGCCTTGCGGAAATCGGGATGCGAGAACGCGGTCCCTGCGCGAGGCTGCGCCGGTGCGCCCGCTGACCTCCGACGACGCCGCCGCCGTCCTCGCGCTCACGGTCGCGTGCGACGTGGCCGCCATCGGGATCGCCGACTACACGCTCGAGGACGTCGAGGACGACCTCGAGCGCCCGGGCCGGAGCGCCTGGGGGGTCGATGCTCCGCGGGGCGGGTTGCAGACCATGTGTTCCCTCGAACGGCGCCCGGGTGAGGCGTGGCTGAGCGCGGATGTGCTCGCGCAGCCCGGCGAACCTGCAGACGCGGGCGCTGCGGCGCTGGACTTCGTCCGGCGTCGAGCTGCTGAGGTGGATCCGCAGGCACCTGTCCACGTCCTGACCTACGCGTCGGCGGCGCGCGACCGTGGGTGGCTCTCGGCCGCCGGCGCAGGCGTGGTCCGTCACTACTGGCGGATGACGGTGACCTTCCCGGAGCCACCGCCCGATCCGCCGCCGCCGCCAGGCGTGACCGTCGAGCGCCCCGGCGCGGACGTCGGCTGTCTGCGGGAGCTTCACCACGTCATCGACACGGCGTTCCTCGACCACTACGGGTTCGCCGAGACGAAGTTCGAGGAGTGGCTCGATCGGCACAGCACCGCGCCGGGGGCCGACCGCCGGCTGTGGTGGCTGGCGCGGGTCGGCGGTGCGCCGGCCGCGGCACTGGTCGGCCGCGACTGGCCGGACACGGGTTGGGTGCAGGGCGTCGGGACGCTACGGGAGTTCCGCGGACGCGGCCTCGCCCGGCTGCTGCTGCAGACGGCGTTCGCGGAGTTCGGCCGGCGCGGACAGCTGACGGTGTCGCTGGGTGTGGACGCGGACAACCCGACCGGCGCCGTCGCGGTCTACGAGTCGGTCGGGATGCGCGTGCACCATGAGACCTTGCGTTACGAGGTGCCGCCGCTCGGGGCTACTCCGTGAGCGACGAGCCTTCGCCGGCCGGGTCGATGATGTCGGACTCGAAGAACGTGTAACGGCCGTCGAGCACCTTCATCGCGGCGTCGTAGTTGTCCGCGTCGTCGTTGAACCACAGGTCGTGGAACAGCCCGTCGACCCGCCGCCGTGCCTGCGTGCAGAACAGCTCGGCGAGCTCGGAGTACTGCGTGGCGTTGGCCGGGTCCTCCTGCTGCAACGTCTGCGCGTAGACGACGGTGCTGGCGATGGCGAACAGCTCGGCGCCGATGTCGACGATGCGTCCGAGGAAGCTCTGCTTCTTCTCGAGCTTTCCTTGCCAGCGGCTCATCCCGTAGAAGGTCGACCGGGCGAGCTTGCGGCAGTTGCGCTCCGCGAACCGCAGGTGCTCGCCGAGGCTCCCGAACTCGGTGTACGACGTCGGCGCGGTGCCTTGTCCGACGGCGAGCTTCGGCAGCCACTTGGCGTAGAAGCCGCCGGCCTTCACTGCGGTCTTGGCCTTGTCACCGATCGCGACGTCGGGCTCGATGATGTCGCCGGCGATCTGCAGGTGCTGGTCGACCGCCTCGCGGGCGATGAGCAGGTGCATGATCTCGGTCGAGCCTTCGAAGATGCGGTTGATCCGCATGTCGCGCAGCATCTGCTCGGCAGGGATCGGCTTCTCCCCACGCGCCTTCAACGACTCCGCCGTCTCATAACCACGGCCGCCACGCACCTGCACCATCTCGTCGACGACCTGCCAGCCCATCTCCGAGCCGTAGAGCTTGGCGAGTGCGGCCTCGATGCGGATGTCGTTGCGCTTCTCGTCCGCGAGGCGCGACGCGACGTCGAGCATGGCCTCGAGACCGAATGCGGTGCCGGCGATGAACGCGGTCTTCTGCGCGATCGCGTCGTGCTTGCCGACCGGCACACCCCACTGCACCCGCTCGTTGCCCCACTCGCGCACGATCTTCAGGCAGTACTTCGCCTGGCTCGCGCAGATCGCCGGCAGCGACAGCCGACCGGTGTTGAGCGTCGTCAGCGCGATCTTGAGCCCCGCGCCCTCCTTGCCGATGAGGTTCTCCTTCGGCACGAACACGTCCTTGAAGACCGTGACGCTGTTCTCGATACCGCGCAGGCCCATGAACTGGTTGCGTCGCTCGACCGTGATGCCGTCGGTGTCGTAGGGAACGATGAACGCGCTGATGCCGCCGCGGCGACCCTTCTCTTTGTCCGGGGGTACGACGGCCATGATGACGACGACGTCGGCGACGGCGCCGTTGGTCGCCCACAGTTTCGTGCCGTTGATGACGTAGCCGCTGCCGTCCTCGGTCGGCACGGCCTTCGCGCCCATCCGGGCGGGGTCGGAACCGACGTCCGGCTCGGTGAGGAGGAACGCGCTGATGTGGGTGCGCGCCACCTTCGGCAGCCACTCCTTCTTCTGCTCCTCGGAGCCGAAGAGCATCAGCGGCTGCGGCAGGCCGATCGACTGATGGGCGGAGAGCAGCGTCGACAACGCGCTGTGCCAGACGCCGGTCAGCGCGAGCGCCTTGTTGTAGTAGACCTGCGAGAGCCCGAGGCCGCCGTACTCCACCGGGATCTTCATCCCGAGCGCGCCCATCTCCTTGAGACCTTCGACGACGTCTTCGGAGATCTTCGCGTCGCGTTCGATCTGCAGCGGGTCGACCTTGTTCTCGAGGAACGTGCGCAGCTCGGCGAGGAACCGCTCACCCTTCTCGGTCGCCTCCGCCGACAGCTTCGGCTGCGGGTGGATGAGATCGAGCCGGAAGTTGCCGAGGAAGAGCTCCTTGCCGAAGCTCGGGAGCTTCCACTCCGCCTCACGGGCGGCCTCTGCGACCTGCCGGGCTTCCTTCTCGCTGACCTGCTTGGTGGCCACCGTTGCGCTCCTTGGGGTTGCCGACGCCGGCGAGTGGTGCCCGCCTTGCTGAAGGGTTACCCGCAAGTAGGCCTCACCGAACGGCGTTCTGGCAAGACCGGTTTGCCCGGGCTTGTACCGGGTGATCTTGTTTTGGGGCGTCCGGCTCGAAGGGGGCAGCGTGGGTCACACGGGCCTGGCGGCTCATGCCGCGACCGTCCTGTGGACACAGGTGTCGGTCCTCCTCGCCCTCGCCTGGCTGCTGGGGGTGCTGGCCAAGCGTCTCGGCCAACCGCCGATCGTCGGCTCGCTGATCGCCGGACTCGTCGCGGGGCCGTCGGTGTTCGGTCAGGTGTGGCCTTCCGGGTATTCCTGGTTCCACCCGTCGGCGTCCGTGCAGTCGAGCGTGCTCGGCGCAGTGGCCGGGTTCGCGCTTCTCATGCTGCTCATCGCACTGGGCGCGGAGACGGATCTCCCTCTCATTCGCACACTCGGTCGGTCCGCGGCGACAGTGACGGCAGGCAGTCTGCTGCTGCCCCTCGGCGCCGGCGCCGGCGTCGCGTTGCTGCTTCCGCACACCTTCCTGTCCGGCGCCGGCCGGTCGGTCAGCTTCGTCATGCTCGTCGCCGCCGCGATGTCGGTCTCGTCACTGCCGGTCATCGCCAGGATCACGGCCGAGATGGGCATCACCCGGCGCAACGTCGGACAGCTCTCGGTGGCCGCGGCCACCGTCAACGACGTCGTCGGGTTCCTCGTCCTCGCTCTCGCGGTGGCACTGGTCAGCAGGGGCGGCACGACAAAGGTTCTCGTCGCCGTCGGCGGACTCGCAGTGCTCGTCTTCGTCCTGGCAACCGCTGGTCAGCGCGGCGTCGACGCGGCACTCAGGCGCACACGTCGTGAGGGTCCCGACGTCGCGTCCGGCATCGCGGTAGCCGGCGTCTTCACGTTCGTCGTCGCTGCGGTGGCACAGGCGCTGGGCGTCGACGCCGCCCTCGGCGCGTTTCTCGCCGGCATCATCGTCGGTCGCTCCAGATACGTCGCCGTGCGCGTGCTCGAGGTCATCCAGTGGGGAGCCGACGCCCTCTTCGCTCCCTTGTACTTCGCCACGGCCGGCCTCTCCGTCGACGTCACCAAGCTGGCGAATCCCTCAACCGCCGCATGCTTCGCCGTGCTGGTGGTGGTGGCTGTCGTGAGCAAGTTCGCCGGTGTCTATGCCGGTGGTCGGCTCGTCGGTCAAGCGCGCCGGGAGGCGGCCGCACTCGGCTTCGCCCTCAACGGCCGCGGCGCCCTGCAGGTCATCCTGGCGACCGCCGGACTCACCGCCGGAATCATCAACCCGACGATGTTCACGGCGATCATCCTGCTGTCGCTCTTGTCCTCGATCGTCGCGCCACCGTCTCTGCGGGCGACCCTGAAGGGATGGCACGGCGACGAGGAAGAACAACAGCGTCTCGCGCATGAGAAGGAGATGACGAGCAACGTCGTCGTCCGTGGGCAGCGACTGCTGCTGCCCACGCGCGGCAGCGTCAACTCCGTCGCGGCAGCGCGCATCCTCGACCTGGCCTGGCCGCAGGAGAGCGAGGTCACCCTTCTCCGCGTCGGGACCTCGCTCGACGATGACGGATTCGACAACGTGATGGCGACGCTGAGCAACCGGGAGGTCCGCGAGCAGCGGGCCAAGGCCGACGACGTGGCTGCGGCCGTCCTGGCCGAAGCGAACCTCGGCTACGGCGCGATCGGCGTCGGCGCAACCGAGGAGCCGCATGGCCACCGGTTGCTGCCCGAGTTCATCGAGCGGCTGCTCAACCACACGCCGATACCCCTCGTCGTCGTCCGCCGGGGCCAGGAACCGGTCGAGCACGGCCGGCCGGTCATCCGCCCGCGCCAGGTCCTCGTCCCGGTGACCGGCAACGCCGCGAGCCGCGCCGGTCAGGAGGTCGCGCAGCTCATCACCCGCAACACCGGCGCGGAGATGACGCTGCTGCACGTGGTCACGCGCCCGACGGTGTCGAGCAGCGGATCGCGGACCGCGAGAGCTCGGTCCTCCGCGACGGCGGTGCTGGAGGAGTCCCGGCAGCAGGCTCGGGAGAAGGAGCTCGATCCCGACCTCATCGTGCGCGACGCTGCGTTCTCCGGCGACGAGATCGACCGGGAGGCCGAGCGCATCGGCGCCGACCTGATCGTCATCGGCACGACGGTCCGCCGCATCGGCGAGCAACCGTTCCTCGGACACACCGTCGAGCATCTTCTGGAGCACGTCTGCGGTCCGACCATCGTCGTCGTCGTCCTGCCGGACGCTCAGCAGGCCGCTGCCGACGAGCACATCGACCGCGCCGCCGGCTGACCGACTCGTCCGCCGGCGGGGTAATTCTCCCGCGACTCGCCTTGATCATTTCCCTGCGTCGGCGCATCTCGCGGCGCATTCTGCGATCACGGGGAAACGGGAGAGGGGATCGCATGACCACGTCTGCGCACACCGACCGGGATGCCGAAAGGCTGCAGAGCCTGGGCTACCGACAGGAGCTGTCGAGGGTGCTCGGCTTCTTCGACAACTTCAGTGTCGCGTTCACGTATCTCTCGCCGATGGTCGGCATCTTCTCGTTGTTCGTCCTCGGAGTCGGAACAGCGGGACCGGCGTACATCTGGTTGATGCCGCTCGTCGTCATCGGCATGCTTTTCGTGGCGTCGGTGTTCGGTGAGCTGGGCTCGCACTACCCGATTGCGGGAGCGCTCTACCAGTACTCGAAGTTCAACGTCGGGCCGGCGTACGGCTGGTGGGTCGGGTGGTTCTACGGCGTCGCGCTGCTCCTCACCGTCGCGTCCGTCGACACGGGCGTCGCCCCTTACGTCGCCTCCCTGTCGAACAACTGGTTCAACAGCCACATGGATCCGACCAACCACACGACGATCCTCGTCATCACGTTGTGCTTGCTGGCGGTGCAGACGACCGTCAACATCGTGGGCGCTCGCGCCATGGGCCGGGTCGCTCGCTTCGGCACGTACGTCGAGGTGTTCGGAACCTTCGGTGTCGCCCTGATCCTGCTGATCGCGGGCTTCCACCACGGGCTGGGATTCCTCTTCCACACCCAGGGCGCCGCGCACGTCGCGAGCAACCCGCTCGGCGTGAACTTCCACGGCAACTGGCTGCTCGGCGCCGCACTCGTGGGAATCCTCGCCCACGTCTACATCTTCTACGGCTTCGAGTCAGCCGGTGACATCGCGGAGGAGACGAAGGACCCCGGGCGTTCCATCCCGCGCGCAATGCGCAGCGCGCTCGTCTTCGGCGGGATCTCTTCGTTCGTGCTGGTGCTCGCTCTGCTCCTCGCGATGCCGAGCAGCGCCAAGGGCTACACGACCGCTGCGTCGTTCTCCGGCGGCGTGCCGTACATCCTCGGCTTCAACCTCACGCCCTGGGTGCAGGACGTCGTACTGGTCGCCATCATCTACGCGTTCTTCTCCTGCGGTTCGTCGGTGCAGGGTGCCGGTGCGCGGCTCGCGTTCTCCTACGCCCGTGACGGTGCCATCCCCGGCGCGAAGGTCGTCAGCCACGTGTCACGGCGCTTCCACACCCCGGCCAACGCACTGCTCATCGGGGCGATCGTGCCGGTGCTGGCGACGTTGCTGGTCAACATCAACCCGGCGCAGAACCACAAGTTCCTGTTCATCACCTATCCGGCCGGTGTCAACGCGCTCGTCGCGCTCGTCTCCTTCGCCGTCAGTGGCATCTACCTGTCGTTCCTCATGACCGTGATCGGCGCCGCGATCGCGCGCCGGCGTGGCTGGCAGCCGGCGGGATCCTTCACTCTCGGTCGATGGGGGTGGCCGGTGACCATCGCCGCGATCGCGTATCTCGGCTTGATGCTGGTCAACGTCGTCGTGCCGAGCGGCTTGTCGAGTGGTCGCGCGCTGTTCAACCTCGACTGGATCACGCTCGCGGTGATGGTCGTCATCACGGCGGTGGGCGCGGTGCTCTACCTCATCGCACAGCCGGAGAGGGAGATCGCCCACCACGTGACCGAGCCCGCATCGTCATCGGAGATCCCGGGTCAGCGCGGCGCCGCCCACGACACCCACTCACACCGGCTCGACTGACTCAGGGGCGGGTGAGAAGGACCTTGCCGACGTGCTCACTCGCGGCGACGGCTCGGTGCGCATCCGCCACCCGGTCCATCGGATAGGTCGCGTGCACGACCGGTTGCACGCGACCTGACGTGACGAGCGGCCACAGTCGCTCGACCACGTCCTTGCAGAGCGCCGCCTTCTGCTCGAGGGGCCGCGCGCGCAACGACGTGGCGTGCACGGTCGCGCGCGTCCGCAGCAGCAGCCCGAGGTCGAGCTCCGCCTTCGCGCCACCCTGCAGGCCGATGACCACGAGCCGACCGTCGGCGGCGAGCACGTCGACATTGCGGGCGAGGTAGGCGGCGCCGACGATGTCGAGCACCACATCGACGCCTCTCCCGCCGGTCGCCTCACGGCTCGCCGCGACGAAGTCGTCGTCCTTGTAGTTCACGACGACGTCCGCGCCGAGCTGACGGCAGCGCTCGGCCTTCACGTCGGATCCCACGGTGCAGATCACCGTGGCCGCACCCAGAGCTCTGGCCACCTGGATGGCCATCGTGCCGATGCCACTGCTGCCGCCGTGCACCAGAAACGACTCGCCGTCGGAGAGCCCGGCGATCTGCACGACGTTGGACCACACCGTGCAGGCGACCTCCGGCAGTCCCGCCGCCGAGACGAGGTCGACGCCGTCCGGCACGGGCATGCACTGGCCGACCGGCACGGCCACCTGCTCGGCGTAACCGCCGCCGGCAAGGAGGGCGCAGACCTCGTCGCCGACGGACCAGCCCGAAACGCCGGCGCCGACGGCGGTGACCGTGCCGCTGCACTCCAGGCCGAGGATCTCCGACGCGCCCGCCGGCGGCGGGTAGAAGCCTTGCCGTTGCAGCAGATCGGCGCGGTTGACCGCGGACGCGGCGACGTCGACCAGCAGCTCGCCCGCACCGGCGACGGGGTCCGGCACCTCGGCCCAGCCGAGGACGTCGACATCACCCGCACCGCTGGTCGTCACAGCCCGCATCCGGGCAAACCTACGCGCGTCGGGTAGACGCGGCTCCCGGGCCAGCCTCGAGACGGCGTTTGTGACGCAGCACAATGGGCGCATGGCGACGTCGCGGGACCAGGGCCGGCCGACGGCCGAGGCGGCGCACGCCCTCTACCTGCGGGTCGAGCGCGAGGTGCCGCGGTTGGCGCGACGGATGATCGACACCTTCGTCGCCGAGATCCCGCTGTACGCCGTCCTGCCTCGCGAGCAGCTCGAGGGCGAGATCCTCGCCATCACCGACGCCAACCTTCGACTGTTCTTCACGACCTTGCGTGAGAGCCGAGCGCTCGACGCCGACGAGCTGACCGAGGTGCGCACCTCCGCGGCCCGCCGCGCCGAGGAGCGGGTGCCGCTCGACGCAGTCCTGTCGGCCTACCACGTCGGTGGCCGGATCGGCTGGCAGGCGCTCGCCGAGGCAGCGACGCCGGAGGAGACGCCGGCGCTGATCGCGGCAGCCGAGCGCGTGCTGGCCTATGTGCAGCAAGTCTCCGCGGCGGTGGCGGCGGCGTACCTCGAGGAGCAGCAGACCATCTACGGCGAGGAGCGTGACGCCCGACGCGGTCTGGCGTCGGCGCTGCTCTCGGGTGAACCCGCCGACACACTTGCGGCCAGGTTGGGGGCGCCGATCGCTCCGGCCTACCTGGTCGCCGCGCTGCGTCTCGGTGCACATCCGGACGAGAGCGACAAGGGCGTCGGCGGCGCGGTGGCCGCCCGCCGGAAGGTGCGCCGGGTGCAGGACGCTCTCGACGCGTGGGCCGGAGAGCACGTCCTCGGCCTGCTCGAGCCCGGCGGCGGCGCGGTGCTTCTTCCGTCGTCGATCGACGACGTGCAGTCGTCGATCGGGCAGCTGCCCGATCTCGTCGAAAGAGTGCAGGTCGCGGCCGGCGCGGACGTGCTCGCGGGTGCGGCGCCGGCAACAGGAAGGGCGGACATCCCGCGCGCAGCGGCGCAGGCCCAGGACGTCGCGCGACTCGCACGACAGCTCGGCTCGTCGTCGGGCGGTTTCGCGCTGCGCGACGTCTTGCTGGAGTACCAGCTCACCCGCCCGAGCGACGCGCAGGTCGAGCTCGGGCATCTGCTCGACCCGCTCGACCGCAACCCCGACCTGCCGCACACGTTGGCGGTCTACCTCGACCACGACCTCGACCGGCGGTCCACGGCGGCGGCCTTGCACGTGCACCCCAACACCCTCGACTACCGACTGCGGCGCATCGTCGAGCTGACGGGGCTCGACCCGTCGACGTCGCGCGGGTTGCAGCTGCTCGGCGCGGCACTGGCCGCGCGCCGCCTCAACGAATGAAGATCGGCGACGACAGCGACTCCATCGCGAGGTCGTCGCGGCACACCGTCGTCTGTGATCCGACGGCCGGATCACACCCAGTCGTACGTTGTGCACGAGCGTCGGGCGCGAGCAGCTCCGCACGGACGTAGATGGACGCCGCCGGGATGCCGTCGCGACCCGGGACGAACTCGTACGACGTCGCAGCACCCATCGGCACCTCGACGCTGCCCGTGTCGGTGACGATGCGCAGCACGCTGCCGGGCACCGCGCCGACGGTGCGGACGCGGTAGGCCGCATCGCTCCCGACCTCGTCACCCGCGATCGCGTCGAAGCTGCCGTCGTTGTTGCGGTCAGCTTCGAGGAACAGCTGCGGACCCTGCTCTGCGGGTGGCAACGCAGAGACGAACGTGTGGTGCTGACGCAGCCCGTCGAGCACACCGTCGATCGACAGCTTGTGAACGAACACCCAGGTCGTCGGGTCGCCAACGCCCTGGATCCCGTCGGTGGTGACCCAGTGGCTGTCGCTGCCGCCGGTCACACCGATCTCCGGCAGACCGGGCTGACGAAGGAAGCCGTCGTACCACTGCAAGGAGAAGTTGTTGTCGTTGCTTGCAGGGAACGGGTGCTGGTAGGCCCACGGCCCGATGTTCCACACCTCGATCGTGTCCGGGACGACGGAGTAGCCGAACGTGCCCGGCCAGTTGCCGTCGCTCGGATGGTTGACCTGGAAGACACCGCCGTCCGCGCGCAGACCGTCGGCGAGAGCGGTCTCGCCGGCCGCGCTCTTGTCGGTGATCGCCTGGTCGCACTCGATCGTGCTGCCGTCGATCCGGCCGGCGTTGCCGTAACAGGCGGTCGCGCCGAGCATCTGCACGTGACCGGGTTGTGAGTTCTCGTAGCCCGGGACCGCGACGAACGCCGGGTGCGTCCTCTCCCAGGCCACGACGTCGGGTTCGGTCTGGTTGACGACGTTGTTGTGGTCGGTGATCGCGACGAACCCGAGCCCACGGTCGAGCGCTTCCTGCAGGCGTTGGGCCGGTGCGAAGCCGACGGTGTAGGGGTCGGCGCAGGCGCGACGCGCGTCCCTGCTCGTCGACGAGGGGTCCCACGCCGTCGTCGGCGTGATGCAGGTGTCGTGGCCATAGATCGTGTGCACGTGCAGGTCGCCGGCCACCCAGAAGCCGGCAGCGCCGGCGGCCTGTGCAGCCGGCCGCGGCTGCGTGCTCGCCGGATGCGCAGTCGAGACGCCGGCAGCGGCGGGGACGGCCGCGGCCGTCGTCAAGGTGAGGACGACGGCAGTGATCCGGCGGTTGGGCACTCTGGGAGATTCGCTGCGACCCCAGGGATTCCTGTCCCGGCAGCGAATGACTCAGCCCGTGCGACGACTCCTGTGCCTCGTAGCCGTCACCGCCGTGGTCGGCCCCGCCACTGTGGCGCTGGCGACGCCGCACAACATCGCCGGCAACACCGTCACGCGCCAAGGCGTCAGCGCGACCGTCACACCCGGCGGCGCCACGCTGAGCAACGGCGTCGTCAGCCGGAGCTGGCTGTTCGGCTCCGACGGGTCGGTGCGGACCACGGAGCTCACCGCTGCGGGCGGTCACAACTGGGCGGCTGCCGGTCCGGACTTCTCGCTGACGATCGACGGCGTCCCCACGTCGTCCACGACGGGTTGGGCGCTGGCTGAGGTCAAGCCCGTCGAGCCGCCGGTCCTGCCGGGACAGCTCGGCTCCGAACGAGGCGAGGCTCTCTTCTTCCGGTACGTCGCCGGCAGCGCTGCATTGCCCTCCGGCATCGAGCTGGACCGTTGGGTGATCCTGCATCCGGGCGCCGGTGTGCTCGAGACCCGATCGACCCTTGCCGCGGGCCCGGCCGCGCTGCGGGTGTCGTCGTACTCCCTCGACCAGGTGACCGCCGCCGACCCCGCGCTGCCGGCGGAGGTGCAGGCCTACAACGACGGGTCGGACTGGCGCGACGACTACCGCCACGTCTCCAACCCGACCGGTGTGTTCGACGCCGAAGGCGAGGTCGTGCGCTTCGGTGACGAAGCCGGCTTCTTCCTCGTGTCGCAACGCCGCGGCGGTGCGATGAGCCGGGTCGGTCGCGACGCCGGCGGTCGGTCATGGGTCGGCGTCGACTGGGCGCGGGACGTGTTCGACTACGGGCCGCTGCAGACGTCCCCACCGACCTACAACCGGCTGGAGAACCCCGCCTACCCCGTGCCGGTGCGCGCACGGCTCGTGCAGCCGCTCACGACGCTCGACCTCGGGACGTCGTTCGCCGGTGTCTACTCCGGCGGCGCTGCGGAAGCCGCGGCGACGTTCTCCTCTGACTTCGTCGGCGCGGTCGAGCCGGACTTCGCGCGGACGGTCGGCCTCAACACGTTCCACCCGTGGAGCCACGGCGACGCGATGAGCGACCCGAGTTTGCGAGCGCAGGTCGACCGTCTCGCTGCTCTGGGCGGCGAGACGTTCATGCTCGACGACCAGTGGCAGGGCGGTCCCGGCGGCGAGAGCGGTGACTGGCACTTCGACCCGGCCCGCTTCCCCGACACCGACGGTGACGGCGTCCCCGACTTCGTCTCCTACGTGCAGAGCAAGGGGCTGAAGCTCGGCTTGTGGATGTCGCCGCTGGAGTTCAACGGCGCGTCGACGACGTACGCGGCACATCCCGACTGGGCGTGCGCGCCGATCGGCGACCTGACAGCCCAGGTGCCGGACGACGCCGGGCTCGGCGTCTGGGACGCGACCAACCCGGCGTTCAAGAGCTACTTGCTGGGCGTCGTGCACCGGCTGGCGACGGACTACCAGGTGGCGGAGTTCAAGTTCGACTTCATGGCGTGGGTCGACTGCGCGCCGCACGACTACGCCGACTACGAGGACGCCTTCGTGTCCCTTGTGCGGAAGATGCGCGACCAGAACCCCGGTGTGACGTTCGAGCTCGACGAGACCAACGACCAGCGGGCCTGGCCGTTCGAGTCGGCGGCGCTCGGCCCGTCCTGGTTCGACAACATGCATCTGCACGGCAGCACCCAGGTCGCGAAGCTGCTGCACGACGTGTGGAGTGCAGCGCCGTGGGTCCCGACCTGGTCGCTGGGCGTCGGGACGTTCGACGGCACGCTGACCGGTCCGTACGACGGCGCGGCCGGGGTCGACGCGCTGTTCCCGCTGGCGATGCTCACCCACATCACGTTCTGGACCGACCTCACCAAGCTGACCGCTGCGGAGCAGGCTGAGACGGCCTGGTGGGTCAGCTGGTACCGCGTGCACCGTGACGAGCTGGGTCCGGCGGTCTACGAGCTGACGACGACCGACCCGCTCGACGGACAGTCGTGGGCGGCCTGGCAGCCGTGGAGTGGCAACAGGGGTTACGTCTTCGCCTTCCGTCAGGCCGGTGGGCCGGACACCGCGTCGCTTGCGCTGCAGGCCGTCGACCCGGCGACCTCCTACACGGTCACGGACGTCCACTCCGGCGCAGTTGTCGGCACCTTCACCGGTCAACAGCTGCGCGACGGGCTGCAGGTGTCCTTGCCGGCGTACGCGGCGCAGGTGCTCGCGGTCACTCCCGTCTGACGTCGGGACCAAGGTCCCGACTTCCGGCGCGACGGCGCGAATCCCGGCGTTCCGCTCCTGACGGCCCTACGGTGGGCCGGTGCGCGTCGTGGTGCCGCAGGAGACGGCAGAGGGTGAGCGCCGGGTCGCGGCGGTGCCGGACACGGTCGCCAAGCTGACGGCGGCCGGGTGCGACGTCGTCGTACAGGCTGGTGCCGGTCTGGCGGCGTACGTCTCCGATGACGACTTCGCTGCTCGTGGTGCCGAGATCGCGACCGGACGCAACGACCTGCTCCAGGGCGCTGACGTGGTCGCGACGGTGCAGCCACTGCCGGTCGGCGACATCGCGATGCTGTCGCCCGGCGCGGTCACCGTGTCGTTCCTGCAGCCGTGGGTGCACGGAGATGCGGTGCGCGCTCTGGCCGCTCGCTCGGTCACCGCACTGAGTCTTGACCTCGTGCCTCGAATCAGCAGGGCGCAGTCGATGGACGCACTGTCGTCGCAGGCCCTCGTCGCGGGTTACTACTGCGTGATGCAGGCGGCGTCGGTCGCGCCGCGGATGTTCCCGCTGGCGATGACGGCTGCCGGCACTGTCGCACCGGCGAAGGTGCTCGTGCTCGGCGCCGGCGTCGCCGGCTTGCAGGCGATTGCGACGGCGCGCCGGCTCGGTGCGGTGGTCGAGGCGTACGACGTCCGCGCCGCGTCTGCCGACGAGGTGCGATCGCTCGGCGCGAAGTTCCTCGACCTCGGGCTCGAGTCGCAGGAGGGCGCGGGCGGCTACGCGCGGGTGCAGTCGGACGAGTTCCTGGCGCAGCAGCGGGCCGCGCTCGGCCGAGCCGTCGTGCAGGCCGACCTCGTCATCACGACGGCGGCCGTGCCGGGCCGGCCGGCACCGAGGTTGGTGACGGAGGAGATGGTCCGTGGGCTGAAGCCCGGGTCGGTCATCGTCGACCTCGGCGCGGAGGGCGGGGGCAACTGCGAGCTGACCCGGGTCGGAGAGACGATCGACGTCGACGGCGTGACGATCGTCGGCGTGCGCAACGCTGCATCGGCGTACCCGCTGCACGCGAGTGCTCTCTATGCCCGCAACGTCGCGAACCTGCTCGCGTTGGTCGTGCGTGACGGGGCGGTCGCACCCGACTGGGACGACGAGATCCTCGCGGGCGCTTGCGTCACGCGTGACGGGCAGGTGTCCTTTGACTGAGACAACGCTGGGGTTGCTCTCCATCTTCGTGCTGTCGGTGTTCGTCGGCTTCGAGGTCATCTCGAAGGTGTCACCGATCCTGCACACACCGCTGATGTCCGGAGCCAACGCCATCCACGGCGTCATCCTGGTCGGCTCGATGATCGTGCTCGGGACGGGACGCGGTGCGGCGACGACGGTCCTCGGCTTCCTCGCCGTCGTCCTCGCGACGATGAACGTCGTCGGCGGCTTCGTGGTGACCGACCGGATGCTCGAGATGTTCAAGGGTCGTGGCGGCCCGCGCCGGCAGCCGGTCGAGCCGCCCGCCGGTGGTGACCAGCGATGACGCGCCTGGAGACGCTGGAGCTGATCTACCTGGCGTGTGCTGTCTCCTTCATCGTTGCGCTGAAGGGGCTGTCGTCGCCGAAGTGGGCCCGACAGGGCAACCTCATCGGTGCCGCGGGCATGCTGGTCGCGATCGCGACGACGTTCGCCTGGCCCGGCCTGCACAAGATCTGGCTGATCGTCGTGGGAATCGTCGTCGGCACTGCCGTGGCGGTCCCGGCCGCGCGCATGGTCAAGATGACGGCCATCCCGCAGATGGTGGCGGCGTTCAACGGCGTCGGCGGTGGAGCTGCAGCGCTGGTGTCGCTTGCCGACTTCAACATGTCGCACAGCAGTGCCGGCATCGGCACGTCCGCGGCGGTGCTGTTCTCGGTGCTGATCGGCGGCGTCTCCTTCACCGGCAGCGCGGTGACCTTCGCCAAGCTGCAGGAGCTGATGACCGGGCGCCCGGTGGTCCTGCCGCGTCAGCGTCTGCTCAACACGGTGCTGGCGGTTGCCTCGCTGGTCTTCGTCATCTGGGGGCTGGCGGCGGGCAGCATGGTCGCCGCGGTCCTGCTGTGCCTCGCTGCGCTGGTCTTCGGCGTCCTGTTCGTGCTGCCGGTCGGCGGAGCGGACGTGCCGGTTGTCATCTCGCTGCTCAACGCGTTCACCGGTCTCGCCGTGGCAGCGAGCGGCGCGGTGCTGCGCATGCCGCTGCTCATCATCGCCGGAACGCTGGTGGGCGCGAGCGGAACGCTGCTGACGCAGCTGATGGCGACGGCGATGGGACGCCCACTCACCAACATTCTGTTCGGCGCGATCACCGCCAAGCCCACGACTGCGATGGTCGAAGGGAGCACGGATCGTTCGGTCCGCACCGGCACCGTGGACGACGTCGCGATCCTGCTGGCGTATGCGCGGCGTGTGGTCGTCGTCCCGGGCTACGGCCTGGCGGTCGCGCAGGCGCAGCACACGGTGCACGAGCTGGCCAAGCTGCTCGAGGAGCGCGGCGTCGAGGTCAGCTATGGCATCCACCCTGTCGCCGGCCGCATGCCCGGGCACATGAACGTCCTTCTCGCCGAGGCCAACGTGCCCTACGAGCAGCTCCAGGAGATGGACGAGGTCAACGGGCGGATGGGGCAGACGGACGTCGTACTCGTCGTCGGTGCGAACGACGTCGTCAACCCTGCGGCACGTGACCAGCCGGGGTCGCCGATCTACGGCATGCCGATCATCGACGCCGACCGCGCCCAGCAGATCGTCTTCATGAAGCGGAGCATGCGACCGGGCTTTGCCGGCATCGACAACGCGCTCCTCTACGACGCCAAGACGACCATGCTCTTCGGCGACGCCAAGGACACGCTGGGCGCTCTCGTCACCGCGGTGAAAGCGGCCTGAACCGGACACATTGCGCCGAACGGAGCAACGCTCTGGCGGCAAGCGCCAACGCTCATGGCCCGTCTCGGCCGGACTGACTAGTCCCTTATCGGCAAGTTGCCCGGGGTGGCTCGATCGCCCCATTTGTGTGACCGATCAGTCAGTGTGCGGCGGGAGACGCCGCGCGATCGGTGGGGGGACGACGTGGCGAAGCAGGCGAGATCTCGAGTCGCGATGAAGCTCCGGCGTGGGGCGGCACTGGCCGCGGTCGCGACCGTCGGCCTCACTGCGGGAGCGGCCCCGCCGGCACAGGCGGACCTCCTCGGCGGCCTGCTCGGGACGGTCACCGGCACCGTCGGCGCGCTCGTCGGCGTGGTCAGCACCGCCCTCGACACCACCACCGGCCTGCTGACCGGCGCCGACTGGGGATACAGCGCGTCCCAGACGTCGATGACGTCGGTGAACCAGACCATCGGCGCCGACAAGTTGCAGTCGCTCGGCTACACCGGCAAGGGCGTGGGGGTCGCGCTCATCGACACCGGTGTCGTCAACGTCAAGGGCCTCACCTCCGGCAACGTCGTCAACGGTCCGGACCTCTCGCTCGACAACCCGTCCACGCAGCTGCGTGACCTCGACGGCTTCGGTCACGGCACGCACATGGCCGGCATCATCGCCGGCAACGACGGCACCTTGAGCGGCTTCAAGGGCGTTGCGCCCGGCGCGAAGCTGGTCAGCATCAAGACCGGCGCCAACAGCGGTGCCGTGGACGTCAGCCAGGTCATCGCCGCCATCGACTGGGTGGCGCAGCACCACGCCGACAACGGCTGGAACGTCCGCGTCATCAACCTGTCGTACGGCACCGACGGCGTGCAGAGCTACCAGATCGACCCGCTTGCCGCCGCCGTGGAGCACGCGTGGAAGGCCGGCGTCGTCGTCGTGGTCTCGGGTGGCAACACCGGCACCACGCGGTCGACGCTCGACAACCCCGCGATCGACCCCTACGTCATCGCTGTCGGCGCGGACGACACCCAGTCCACGACCAGCCCGACCGACGACACCATCCCCGACTTCTCGGCACGGGGCTCGGCCGCGCGCCACGTCGACCTCGTCGCACCCGGCCAGTCGATCGTGTCGCTGCGCAACCCGGGTTCGGTCATCGACACGGAGTACCCGTCGGCGGTCGTCAACACCCGCTTCTTCAAGGGCTCCGGCACATCACAGGCAACCGCGGTCGTGTCCGGTGCCGTCGCCCTGCTGCTGCAGCAGCACCCGAGCTACACGCCTGACCAGGTCAAGGCCGCGCTGATGGCGAGCGCCGAGCCGCTGCCGCAGGCCGGTTCGCAGGACCGTGGTGCGGGACTGCTCAACGTCTTCGCCGCGAGCACGACGCTGGTCGGCAGCTCGACGCAGACCTGGCCGGCGTCCAGCGGTCTCGGCACGCTCGAGGGCGCTCGCGGCACCGACCACGTCGGCGACAACGGCACCGACCTGACCGGCGAGATGGACATCTTCGGCAAGGCATGGAACGCGTCGACCTGGGCAGCGGCCAGCGCGTCGTACAAGGCGTGGAACGGCGGTGTGTGGAACGGCAGCACCTGGACCGGCAGCTGCTGGTGCGGCTCGTCCTGGACGAACTCGACCTGGTCCAACTCCACGTGGTCAGGGTCCGACTGGGCGAACTCCACCTGGTCGAGCCACACCTGGTCCGGTGAGAGCTGGTCCAACTCCACCTGGAGCGGCAGCGGCTGGGTCAGCCACACCTGGTCGAGCCACACCTGGTCCGGATCGTCATGGGGATGAGAATCTCCGCGGTCATGAGCCGCCCGTCGCCCACCGGGCGGCGCGGCGGCTCGCCGCTGCGCGTATGGGTCTTCATCGCCGCACTCGCGTCGGCCGCGGTCGTCGTCCTGCACTTCGGTGTCCACGCGCATCGGGCCGGCGTGTGGGACAACCCGCTCGAGTGGCTGGTCATGGCAGCCGGCTTCGCCATCGCCGAGGCCTGTGTCGTGCACGTGAACGTCGGCCGGCATGCGCACACGTTCGCCCTCGCGGACATCCCGTTGGTCGCCGGCCTGTTTCTCCTTGCTCCGCTGCCGTTGGTCGCTGCTCGGCTGACCGGCGCGCTCATCGCGCTGGTCGTCGTACGGCGCCAACCGCCGGTCAAGCTCGCGTTCAACCTCGCTCAGCTGGCCCTCGGCCTCGCGGCGGCGCTCGCCGTCTGGACGTCGATCGGCGAGACCGACCCGGCGTCGCAGGGCACCTGGCTCGCGGCGCTGGCGGGCATCCTCACCGTCGCTGTCGTCTCCGGCCTGGCCGTCAACGGCGTGATGTTCCTGGCCGGTGGGCGGCCCGGCCTCGCGCAGTCCGGCCGGACCCTCGCTGCGGGCGTCGTCACGGGAGCAGGCAACACCGGCTTCGTCCTGATGTCGGCGGCCGTTGTGCGCACCGACTGGCGTGGCATCTGGGCCGTGGTCCTTCTGGCGGGCTTCCTGACCGTCGCGCAACGCTCGCATCTGCGGTTGCAGAAGCGGCACGGTGCGCTCGAGCGTCTCAACGGCGCGGCCCGCCGGCTCGGCCGTGACCTGCAGGCCGACTCGATCGCCCAGGAGATCGTGACCGGTGCTGCAGCGGCCCTCAACGTCGCGACCGCAAGGCTCGAGCTGCTGGCCAACGGTGACCGCCCCGCGGTCGTGCTGTCGTTCGACGGCCAGTCCGTCACGACGACGGAGACGACGGATGCTGCCCTCGTTCGTGAGGGCGACTCCGACAACCGTCGGCGCACCGAGCGCATCACCGCGCAGCTGCAGGCGCACGGCAAGGTGCTCGGTTACCTCAGCGTGACGGGCAGTGCGCTGGTGCCGACCTTCGGCGAGGACGAGCAGCACCTGCTCAACACCCTCGCGCAGCACGCGAGCACGACCCTCACGAACGGTCGCCTCGCTGACCAGCTGCGGCTTCAGGTCGCCGACAACGAGCACCAGGCGACGCACGACTCGTTGACCGGTCTGGCGAACCGCCTGATGTTCGAGCGCGTCGTCGACGCCATGTTGGGCAGCAACCGACGCCTTGCCGTCCTGCTCTTCGACCTTGACCGTTTCAAGGAGGTCAACGACACCCTCGGCCACGCCGCCGGGGACGCGTTGCTCCGCGACGTCGGCGAGCGGCTCCGCCTCGCCGTGCCCCAGGCGCTGTGCATCGCGCGGCTCGGCGGCGACGAGTTCACTGTTCTGCTGACCAACGCGGACGCGTCCGCTGCGTCCGCTGCGGCCCAGTCGGCGCGCGAGGCATTGCTGAACCCGCTCGAGCTGAACTGCGTGCCGGTCAGCGTGGACGCCAGCATCGGCATCGCGATGGCACCCGAGCACGGCGACTCGTGTGATGACTTGCTGCGTCACGCAGACGTAGCGATGTACGCCGCCAAGGACGGACGCCGCGGCGTCGTCGTCTACGACCCGGCGTTCGACGACAACGACGCGTCACGTCTCGGCATGGTCGCCGAGCTCCGCGACGCGATCCAGAACGACCAGCTGTTCCTGCACTACCAGCCGAAGGTGTCACTCGCGGATGCGACCGACTCCGACAAGGCGAGCGTCGAAGCGCTGGTGCGATGGAACCACCCGGTGCGCGGCTTCGTTCCACCGGACGACTTCATCGGCGTCGCCGAGCAGACGGGCGTCATCGTCGCGCTGACGGACTGGGTCCTCACCCGCGCTCTCATCGAGTGCCGTCGCTGGCTTGACAGCGGACTCGACATGTCGATCGCGGTCAACATCTCGCCGCGGGTGCTGCGCGACGTGACGTTCCCCGAGCGGCTGGTCGAGATGCTGGCGGCGCACCGCGTGCCCGCCGCGCGGTTGACGCTCGAGATCACCGAGAGCGCGATCATGGACGACGTACAGCACGCGGTCGACGTGCTGTGGCAGCTCCGCAAGGCTGGCGTACGGCTGTCGATCGACGACCTCGGCATCGGCCAGTCGTCGCTGGCGTATCTCAAGCGCCTTCCGGTGCACGAGGTGAAGATCGACAAGTCCTTCGTCTTCAACATGGCCGACGACCAGGACGACGACGCGATCGTGTGTGCCGTCGTAGGCCTCGCGCACCGCTTGCGGTTGTCGGTGGTGGCGGAGGGTGTCGAGACCGTGCATGCACGGGACCGGCTGGTCGAGATCGGCTGCGACGTGGCGCAGGGCTACTGGTACAGCCGGCCGTTGGCCGCGGCCGACGTGGCGCCGTGGTTCTCCGGTCGCGCGGACCTCGGCCGTCCGCTGGCGCCGGCGGAGCCGGCGAAGCCGCAGCTACGAGTTGCGCAGAGCTGAGCCGGTAACGACTCAGATGCCGCCGCGCGTCGGCGGTGTCACCGGAGGCTGTTCGATGTCGTGACGGGTGAAGGTCGCCGTCTGTCCGCCTTCCCCGTTGACGTCGTAGTAGCGCACGAGCCGATGCGTCGTCGAGTCGAACAACAGCAGTTGCGCATCGAAGTTCTGCAACGCGCCGACCGAGAACGCGTCGAGCCCACCGGCGCCGACCGTGCCGGTGTGCAGCACGATCGTCGTGTCGTAGGTGGACTGTGCGTGCCGATGAGTGTGGCCGCACACGACGAGGGGCACCAGCCCGGCCACCCCGCGTGCCAACGGATTCCTGTCGACCGCCATCTGGCACTCATGGACGAGCACGACGTCGGGCACGCTCCCCAACGACGTGAGCGCCGTGGGCATCGCGGCGCGCACGCGAGCGTCGTTCGCCGACATCGCCGCGCTCGTCGTCCGCCGTCGCGGCGTGAACGATGGATCGCCGACACCGAACACGGTGATGCCGGCCGTGGTCGTGGTCGTGCCTTGCAGGACGTGTACGCCGCGGATGCCGCGCATGACGCGCTCGAAGCCGCTGCTGTCGTGGTTGCCCCGCACCCAGACGTAGGGGACTCGGAACGACCGGATGAGAGGCGCGATGACGCAGGCCTCGCCGGGGACGCCGTACGACGTCGTGTCGCCTGCGTCCCACACTGCCGTCGCACCGGTTGAGGTCTGCAGACGGCGCGCGAAGGTCAGGCCTTCGGGATTGAGGTGGTCGTCCGCGATCAGCACGACGGCGGTGAGGCCCGGGTTCGCCCGCGCGGTGGCTTCCGTCGGCGGGGCAACCCGGGGCGCTGGAGGGGTCAGGTCGGGCAGGTCGGCGATGGCGTAGCGGGACCAGCCGTGGGCGCAGCTCGCCGCGTCGAAGGTCGACAGTTGTGTGGTCGCTGCGGTGGCGCCGACGGCCGCTCCGACGACGGCCAAGGTCGTCGTGCCGACGACGAACAGGCGACGGCCGCGCCGGCCGGTGCCGAGCAGGGCGAACCCGAGGAGTAGGGAGACGAGAACGGCGCCGGCCGTCACCCGGAGCAGGTAGCCGACCGCCGCGGAGATCACTCGTGGGCGGGCTTCACTGAGCGCTTCGAGCAGCTGCGGCTCGGTGACCTTCGGCGCGGGCTGGACAGCAACGGCCACTTGAACCTGCAACGGTCCGGCGTTGATGGTGTCGTCGGTGACCGGCCGGCCCATCGCCGCGCGGATGACCGTGCCCGAGCCGGGGGCCGCCTTGATCTGGGCGCTGACGACGCCGAGCCTGATGTCGGCGGGAGGTGTCAGCGTGAGGCTCAGCCAGGCGCTGAGCGCTGCAACGCCGACCACGAGGAGCGCGACCAGCCAGCGGCGCGGCGTCGTCCGGAGGGCGGTGCGGGCGGTGAGCAGTCGGGTCGGCACGGGGTCGTCTCTCGAGCAAGGAACGGTCAGCTCGAGTGTCGGTGGCCGCGCAGGGTGCGCACCGGGAAACAGAAGAACTGGGCCTTAACCGGCGACGACATCACCCTGTGATCGGGCAGACTGGCCTTCTGGAGGGCTCGCCTAGTGGCCGATGGCGGCGGTCTTGAAAACCGCTATGGCGCGGAAGCGTCATCGTGGGTTCGAATCCCACGCCCTCCGCTGTAGAAAGCCCCCTGCGGTGCCGCCTCTGCACACAAACGTGGCTGGAGCGGCCGCAGAGGCGGCCAACCGTGTGCGGCGCGCCTCCTGCGTCACGCTTGTGTGCAGAAGCGGGCGTCGATCGCGCGGGCGCCGCCCGACTCAGGCGGAGCGACGGGCGCGGCGGCGACGGAACGGGTTGAGGACCGGCGACTGACCGACGTCCTCGATCGTGATCGTCTGGCAGTCCGGGCACGCGCCGCTGCCGAAGCAACGATGGCAGGGCTGGGGCGTGCCTCCCCGGGTGTCGAGAAGGCCGGTGCCCAGGCACACCCAGCAACGCTCGTCGTCGAGGCACGACGTGCACTGGTGCGACGTCACGGCGACTCCTGGGCAGGGTCCGGTGCGACGCGTCGTTGCGTCTCCGCCCAATCTCGACGGTGTCGAGCCGCGTGGGTATAGGACAAACGGGCCGAACACGCTTCGGTTCGGTCTAGTCACCCGGGTGGGTGAGTGCAGCCCGCGACCGGCGCGGGCACGCCCACACCATGCTGGTGCACGTTCCGGTTGGGGTGATCGAGGATCCCGACGGCTACCTGCACGCGACCGCGCAGCGCGCGACCGGCCCGATCGCCGTCTGCGGCGCCGGTCACATCGGCGAGCCGTGGCCCGGTGAGTTCGACACCGACGACCCTCGCTCGTGCCCGACTTGCGCGGTGATTCTCAGCGACCGTCCGGCGACGCCGCACCCCCGGCGCGGACAAGACTGAGGGCCGGCCCGAAGGCCGGCCCTCGGATCTTCGAGGCGTGCACTTTCAGGCGGTACGACGCCGCCCGGCGACAACGAGTGCACCGCCGGTCGCGAGCACTGCGCCGGCAATCGCCAGCAGGATGCCGATGCCGGCGGCCCCGGTGAAGGGCAGGCTGGCCGGCGTACGGCTTGCTGAGACCGCGAGGACACGGCTCGCGCCGGCCGGCAGACGGGTCACGGTCAGGCCGAGCACCTCCGGGGCGCGCTCCGCGTGCAGCCCCTCGACGGCGGTCGCGCCCGCGGCCTCAGCAGCGGCTGCGCCGGCAGCGGGCTGATCGCATCCGCTGACCCAGAAGACCTTGTGCTTGACGCCGCCCCGCTCGCCGGTCGAGACCGTGAGCTTGACGTGGTAGCCCTGCTGCGCCTGCGGTGCACCGAGCACAGAGGTGTCCAGCGTGAAGGCCTGCTCGGCGTCGAAGTCACGACCGGCGCCGCTCGCACCGTTCGCCGGCATCGTGCCGGTCCAGTCGCCGGAGGGAAGCGGAGTGCCCGCACCCGTCGGCGCCTGACCGACGAACGAGGTGCTCAGCACCTGGTCGCTGTCGAAGCCGAAGAAGTCGACGTAGAAGGTGCAGCCGACGTGCGGCACGTTGTGCGGCCGGTCGTCGCCGGCGACGTCGTGGATGAAGACGGTGCCGTTGTTGCCGCGCGGGTCGGCGCCCGCCGGGGCAGCGGCGGAGGCGCCGCTCGGCGCCGCGACCGGAGCGGCCGAGTGGTGGGCAGCGTGCGGCGCCGAGCGGGCGGCCGGCTTCGCCGACGGCGCGTGGTGCCGGTGGGCGTGTACGGACGCCTCCGTGGTGCGCGCCGCGGCGTCGTGGCCGTGGGTCGTCGGCTGCGCGGCGAACGCCGAACCGCCGAACGCACCGAGGGTCGGAACGGCGATCGCCGTCGCGGTCAGAACAGTTGCAGTACGGCGCAGAAGCGTCGTCGCGGACATGCCAGGACTCCCGTCCGACGACGGGTGCGGGTGCACCCGTTGCAGGGCAGGGTCGGTCTCGCCACTCACTCCCCGGTGGGTCTAGGCGACCGTGTTTCTCCGTGCCTTGCGACTGATTGGTGGGCTCAGCCAGCACGCCAGGTCGGTGGGGACTCACCGGATCTTCGTGTCCCGTCGGCACCGGGTGGCGCCGACATAGTCAATTCTGTCCATGCGAAAACGGGCGCAACACAGCCGAACACCGCAACTTGGTTACGCCGTTTGCAGTAGAGGGTGGCTGACGGGCCGGACGCGAAGCGGGACCATGCGCCGGTGACGGGGCGGCGGAGAGCGGTGGTGCGCGCCGTCTTCGTGGTCGCACCTCTCTACGTTCTGCTCCAGCACGTGGTCATCGACCGACTCGGCGAGCCGTATCCGGCGATCGCCTTGCCGGCGTTCGGCGGAAGGATCCTCGACAGCGGCGGCGAGCAGCGGGTGCTCGCGCCGCGCATGACGGTGGCGTTCGCCGACGGCTCACTCGCTTCGCTCGATCACAACGTGCTGTTCGCCGACGTGCGGACGTTGCGTCTGACGGTCACCAGGCGGGCGTTCCTCACCGGCCGCAACTCCGATGGCGCCGTACGGCCCGCGCACCGGTCCGGGCTCCTCGATCTGCTCGTGCACGGCGCTGAACCGGGACGCACGTACGCCGTCCACGGACGGCCTGTCACCCAGGACCCGGCGTTCCTGTCGTGGCTCCGCGGTCGGCTTGCCGCGCTCTACCCGGGCCGGACGGCCGTGAGTCTGCACGTGCGCTGGGTCATCGCGCGCTACGCGCTGCCCGGTGGCTATCGCGGCGACGCGCCGGTGGCGGTCGCCGATGTCACGGTGCGACTGCGATGAGGGCCGTCGAAGGCGTCGACCGCTGGATCTTCCTGGGCTGGCCGGTGACGCCGGAGGGGTTGGCGATCGTGCGCATCCTCTACGCCGGCCTCGGTCTCGTCATCGGCACGCCGCGATGGGCGTGGGCCGGTCGCTTGCCGCATGCGTTGTGGAACCCGGAGCCGGGGCCCTTGCGGCTGCTCCCCGGACCGCCGGGACCGATCGTGATGGTCGCGCTTCAGATGGTGTTCGTCGCCGCGTTGGTCGCTCTGCTTGTCGGCTGGCGAACGCCAGCCATGTCCGTCGCCGTGACCGTCATCGGCGCGACGGGCTTCGGCATCACCTATGCGATGGGCAACTACGACCACAGCTTCATGGGAGTGCTCACACCCGCGGTGCTCGCGCCGTCGGGGTGGGGCGCCCGCTGGTCCGTCGACGCCGCGCAGGGCCGGCGCCCCGACGTCGAGGGCTGGCCCGTGCGGCTGCTCGCGTGGCTGCTCGGTCTGGCGATGCTGACCTCCGCCTATCCGAAGATCCGCTCCGGCTGGCTCGACGTGCACTCGCACGCAGTGCTCGGCCAGCTGGCCAGTCAGTACTTCGTGCATGGCCGGCATGCACTGCTGGCGACGCAGTCCATCCACCTGCAAGTAGGGGGTTTCTGGGAGCTGTTCGACGACCTGACCGTCCTCGTGGAGGGAGGGTTCGTCTTCGCGGTCCTGACGGTGTCGGGGACACGGTTGTGGACCGCGATGGCTGCGGTGTTCCACGCCGCGGTCCTGCTGATGATCAACATCCCGTTCTCTGCGAACCTGCTCGTCTACATCGCGTTCGTCGACTGGTCGTTCATCTCCCGCCGGTTCGAGACATCGATGCCGCATCCACGTGTCGGCTGGTTCGTGCGCCTCGCCCGGCACCGCGCTGCGGGCGTGCTCGTGGTCGCGGCCGGCCTCGGATACGCCGCCTTCTGCGCTGCCTACGATGCGTTGCTGCCGGCGCTGCTCTCGCTCGTGACAGACCGTTCGGACTTCCTCGCGCAGGTTTCGTTGGTGCTCCTCGGCGGAGCGATCGGGCTCTGGTACCTCCTGTCGCAGCTGTTGAAGGTCGCCGCGGCCCTCGTGCCGGGCCGGCGGCCGGGACCGCGACCAGCGGTCTGATCGTCGCGCGCGACCTACCCTGGGGGCCGTGGCGGAGGACGCAGAGCTGTTCACCATCGAGCAGCTGGCTGCCCGGTCGGGGTTGACCGTGCGCAACATCCGCTCACACGTGACGCGCGGGCTGCTCCCGGCGCCGTACCTGAAGGGGCGCACCGGCTACTACGGCCAGGAGCACGTTGCGCGGCTCCAGCTCGTCACCGGCCTCCAGCAGCAGGGCTTCAACCTCGCGGCCATCCGGAGCCTGGTCAGCGGCCCGGCCGCACCGTCGGCGGAGGAGACCGTCGCCTTCTACCGGACGGCGCTCGGTCCCTGGCTCACCGAGAACCCGGAGGTCTGGGAGGAGCCTGCGCTCGCCGAGGCGTTCGGACTGCAGCCGGACGAGGCGTTGCTGGAGCGGCTGCGGACGCTCGGCCTGCTGGAGCGGCGCGACGACGGCCGCATCCAGGTGCACAACCCGGCGCTGCTGCGGGTCGGCCGGCAGCTCGCCGACCTCGGCTACGGCCTCGAAGACCTGCTCGGGGTGCTGAAGGTCCTGATGCAGCACAGCGGCGAGGTCGCCGAGGCGTTCGTGCAGATGTTCATGGACGTGCAGTGGGCCGACTACATCGAGGCGGGCCGACCGCCGGAGCGGCTGCCGGAGCTGAGCCGGCTGATCGAGCAGCTGCAGCCGCTGGCGTCGCAGGCGGTCGTCGCGGCGTTCCAGCAGGCGATGACCGAAGCGAGCGGTCGCGCGTTCACCCGCCAGGCGGCCGAGCTCGACGGGGCAAGCAGCGACACGACACTATGGCCGGACCCGTCGTCCGAGGAGAGGCCCGCATGAGCAGAGTTGCGATCGTCACGGGCGGTGGGTCCGGCATCGGCGCGGCGATCAGCCGCGCCCTCGGTGCGCGGGGCGACACCGTCGTCGTGGCCGACATCGACGGTGCCGCGGCGCAGCGGGTGGCGGACGAGGTCGGGGGCAGCGCCGCCAAGGTCGACGTCCGGGACGGGTCGGCGGTGCAGGCTCTCGTCGACGACACGGTGCGCGAGCACGGTCGGCTCGACCTCATGTTCAACAACGCCGGCATCGGTGTCGGCGGTGACGCGACCGAGCTGACGACCGCGCACTGGGACCGCATCATCGACATCAACCTTCGCGGCGTGACCAACGGCATCGCGGCGGCGTACCCCGTCATGGCGAAGCAGCGCAGCGGACATCTCATCAACACCGCGTCGATCGCCGGCCTCATCCCGGCCCCCTACATGACGCCGTACGTCGCCACGAAGCACGCAGTGCTCGGCTTGTCGCTCGCGTTGCGCCAGGAGGCGAAAGCCCACGGCGTGAAGGTGCTGGCGGTCTGCCCGGGCTGGACCGACACACCGATCCTCGACTCGACCGGCCCGGAGGACCTGCCGAAGCCGTCGCTCGCGCAGGACGGTGGCGTGCGCGAGTCTGCCGAGAAGATGGGCAAGCTCTACTCGCCCGAGGCGCTGGCGCAGGACGTCCTCGAGGCGATCGCGAAGGACAAGCCGATGCTCGTCGTCCCGGGCAAGTTCCGGGTGATGTGGCGGCTGGCGCGGCTGACGCCGACCGGCTTCGCCGCCATGACGGGAGCGATCGCCCGCCGCGAGCAGCGCAAGCTCGCCCGCGGCTGAGGTTCCGAACCGCGACGGACCGCGACCTTCTCCAGGGTCCGCGTCCGCAGCGCAGCACGAGCGGGACAATGGGGGCATGACGGCGCGCTATCGCGGGCTCGGTGTCGGCGCGGGTGTCGCCGTCGGCCCGGTCGCGCGCGTGAAAGGTCCCGCACTGCCACCGCGCGACGCCGCGCCGGTGGACGTCGACGTCGAGACCGACCGCGCCGATGAGGCGCTCGCAGCCGTCGCCGAGGAGCTCGAGGCGCTCGCGCAGCGCGCCGGCGCATCCGGGGCCGTGCTCGTCCGCCAGGCGCGCATGAGTCGCGACCCGTCTCTCGACGCGCTGGTGCGTCAGTTCGTCCGTGGTGGTCGCTCGGCGGCGCACGCGGCGTGGGAGGCCTTCGGCGCCTACCGCGACATGCGTGCGGCCGACCCGCTGCGCGGCACGCCCGACGCGGCCGAGCTCGACGACGTGCGTGACCGCGTGGTCGCCCGGCTGCTCGGCGAGCCGCCCCCTGGCATCCCCGACCCGGGGACGCCGTACGTCCTCGTCGCCCGTGACCTCTCGCCCGCGGTCACCGCCGCCCTCGACTCGTCGCGTGTGCTGGCGGTCGTCACCGAGCGCGGCGGCCCGACCAGCCACAGCGCGGTGCTGGCCAAGGCGCTCGGGATCCCGGCCGTCGTCGCGTGTGCCGGCGTCGGTGGCCTGGTCGACGGGCAACGCGTCGCGGTCGACGGATCCGAAGGCGTCGTCACGGTCGACCCGGACCGTGAGCTGGTCGGCTCGCTGGCCGCGCGCGCGTCGTCGCATGGCGCGGCCCCGGCGGTGGACGGTCCCGGCCGGACCCGGGACGGCCGGCCGGTGCCGCTGCTGGCTGCTGTCGGCGGCAAGGGTGACGTCGAGGAGGCGCTCGCCGCCGGCGCCGAGGGCGTGGGTGTCTTCCGCACCGAGTTCTGCTTCCTCGACCGTCCCGACCCGCCGTCGGTCGGTGAGCAGGCCGCGGCCTACCGCGAGGTCTTCGACGCGTTCCCGGGTCGCCCGGTCACCGTCCGCACGCTCGACGTCGGCGCCGACAAGCCGGCGGCCTTCGTGCGGCTCGGCGACCCGGACAACCCGGCGCTCGGCGTTCGCGGCCTGCGCGTCGCGCGTCGGCATCCGGAGCTGCTGACCGACCAGCTCGTCGCGATCGCCCGTGCCGCGCGCGAGAGCAAGGCCGACGTGCGGGTGATGGCGCCGATGGTGGCGACGACGGCAGAGGCTGCGTGGTTCGCGACCCGGGCGCGGGAGGCGGGCGTCGGAACGACCGGCGTGATGGTCGAGGTGCCGGCTGCCGCCCTGCGTGCCGGCGACATCCTGCAGGTCGTCGACTTCGTGTCGGTCGGCAGCAACGACCTCGCGCAGTACACGTTCGCCGCCGACCGTGGCGACGGTGAGCTCGCCGACCTCCTTGACCCCTGGCAGCCGGCGTTCCTCGACCTCGTCGCGACAGTGCTGCGCGCCGGTGCGGTCGCCGGGCGATCGGTGACCGTCTGCGGTGAAGCAGCGTCCGACCCGTTGCTCGCCGCTGTCTTCGTCGGTCTCGGCGCCCATGGTCTGTCCATGTCGCCGCGGTCGATCCCGATCGTGCGGGCCTCGCTCGCGCGGATCACCGTGCAGCAGGCGACCGATGCGGCCGCTGCGGCGCTGTCCGCCGACGGACCCGAGGAGGGACGCCAGCGCAGCGCCGGCATTCTCGCCGGGTGACATGATCCGCGTTCACCACCGCTGGAGGGGGACTCGGACATGCGCGTGAAAGGCGATGGCGGCGTCGGTCTCGAGGTCTTCGTCGAAGGTCCGGACGACGGTCGGCCCGTGCTGTTCATGCACGGATGGCCGGACGACCACAGTCTTTGGCGGCACCAGGTTGCGGCGTTGTCGGAGGCGGGTTTCCGCACTGTCGCCCCCGACCTGCGCGGCTTCGGTGCATCCGACAAGCCGGCCGACGTGGCGGCGTACGCGCTCAAGCACACGGTCGTCGACATGCTCGCGGTGCTCGACGCGTGCGGCGTCGATCGTGCGCATGTGGTGGCACACGACTGGGGTGCGGCCGCCGCGTGGGGGCTCGCCTCGTTCGTTCCCGACAAGGTCGAGTCGTTGACGGTTCTGTCGGTCGGTCATCCGCTCGCGTTCCGCGCGGCGGGGTTCCGGCAGCGGATGCTGAGCTGGTACATGCTGCTGTTCAACTTCGACGTGGCCGAGCAGTGGTTCCGCGAGAACGGCGCGGAGATGCTCGCGAGCCATCCTGACGCCGCCGACCGGTTGCGCGCTCTCGCCGACGACGCAGCGCTGACCGCGAGCCTTGGGTGGTATCGCGCCAACGCCCACCCGCGCTCACTCGTCGGTGACCCGCCGGCGTTGCCGCCGGTCAGCGTCCCGGTGCTCGGAGTCTGGAGCAGTGGGGACATGGCGCTGACCGAGGAGCAGATGACCGGTTCTGCGAACCATGTCACCGGCTCGTGGCGGTATGAGCGGATCGACGGCGCGAGCCACTGGATGCAGCTCGAGCGTCCGGATGACATCTCGCGGCTGCTGCTCGATTTTCTGGGCACCTCATGAGGCTGCACGCGGGCCGGTAAGCCTCGTCTGACGCGGACGGGACCGTCCGTTCGGGCTATTCGACCGTGACTTGCTAACGCCGAGGCGCGGAGTCGCCGACTGTTACTGATGTGACTCCCTCCCGCCTGCGCCGGCTCTGTGCTGCCCTCGTCACGGCGGGCCTGCTGGGCTTGCCGACCCTCGTCGGCGGCGCCACCGCTTCGGCGTCCGGCGCGATCGACGGTCCGGACGTGTCGTCGTACCAGCACCCGTACGGCGACGCGATCAACTGGGCGAGCGTCGCGAAGTCGGGCAAGGAGTTCGCGATCGTCAAGGCCACGGAGGGGACGTCGTACGTCAACTCGTGGTTCAAGACCGACTTCTGGCACGTCCGCAAGGCCGGCATGGTTCGCGGCAGCTACCACTTCGCGCGGCCGGCGTACCCGGTCAGTTCGACCGCGCTCGCGCAGTCGCGTTACTACGTGCGCCAGCTCGGCACGACGTCGCGCATGTCGAAGACGCTGCCGCCCGCGCTCGACCTCGAGCTCACCGGCGGCCTCACTCCAGGCGCGCTGGTCACCTGGGCGCAGACGTTCTTGCTGAACGTACGACGCCTGACCGGCCGCACGCCGATGCTCTACACGTATCCGTCGTTCTGGACCTCTGCGCTGCGCGACCCGGTCGCGCTCTCGCGCTACCCGCTCTGGATGGCCAGCTACAGCAGCCGCGTCAGCACTCCTGCCGCGTTGTGGCAGTACACGTCGACGGCGAGCGTGCGCGGCATCCGCGGGTACGTCGACATGTCGAAGCTCGTCGCCACGTCGCAGTCCTGGAAGTCGCTCTCCGACGGCCGGCCGGCGACCGCCTGGCCCGCACAGGTGCCGGGGCCGCCGCAGTCGGTCACGGCGCGCGCCGCTGCAGGTCGGGCCACGGTCACGTGGATGCCGGGTGACAGTGGCTCGCGAGCCATTACGGCATATCGCGTCACGGCGTCGCCGGGCGGCGCGTCGGTCGTGGTGGACTCGACGCACTTCAGTACGACGATGACCGGCCTGACGAATGGCACGGCGTACACGTTCACCGTGCGCGCCATCAACGGTGTGGGCGCCGGCGCTGCGTCACTGCCGACCGCGGCCGTGACGCCGATGATTCCGACGAAGCTGACGATGAAGGTCGCCGCGGCGTCGGTCTACGGCCAGACGTTGCCGGTGCAGGTCACCCTGACTCGTCCGGACACCGGCGCCGCGATGGCCAACCAGACCGTCAAGATCCAGACCCGGCCGGTCGGCACCAGCACATGGTCCAGTCCGGTCAGCGTCGTGACCGACGCGAACGGTCGCGCCTCGACCTCGCTGCTGCCGACGGAGAACGACGACGTCCGGGCGGTCTACACGGGATCGGTCGGGACGGCGTCCTCACACGTGCGGTCCACGGTCCTCGTCGCGACCGGCATGACGCTGGCGGCGACTCCCGCCGAGATCCCGGCCGGCACACCGGCGGTGCTCAGCGGCGCTCTCAACCCGACGGTTGCGGGCGTCACCGTGACGTTGCAGAAGTGGCGCTCCGGCGCCTGGATGCTGGAGCAGACCACGACGACGGATGACCTCGGTGCCTACTCGTTCACCGTGACGCCGAGCGTTGCCGGCGTGAAGACCTACCGCGTCGTCGTCGACGCGATGGACGGCCGTGCCGCGGGCGCATCGTCGGCTGTGCAGCTCACCGTCGACTGAGCCGGGACAGCAAGACGGCCCCGGAGCTTTCGCCCCGGGGCCGCCCCCGTTGTGCTGGGTCTTGCTGAGACTTAGGCCTCTTCCGCGAGCTCCTGCTTCTGCTCGTGCATCTCGGCCTTCTTCTCGTGGGCCTGGGCCTTGGCGCGCGCCTCGGTCTCCTTGCGCTCCTCGGCACCCTTGTCGGCCTGGGCCTCGCCCTCGGTCTTCAGCGCATCGTTGTCGGTGATGTCGCCGACGACCTGCTTGCCCTTGCCCTTCAGCTCTTCCATGACGCCCATGGCGTTAACTCCTCATCTTCAGTGGTGCTGTTTTCCGATCGCCACATGTCGGCCTTCTTTGGCCGCGATTCGGCGATTGGTCAGACCTTGGCTCGCTGGGCCGCGCGCTCCTTGGCGTCGAGCGACCGAGCCTTGGCCTTGTGGCCGTCGGCCTTCGCCTGCTCGCGGATCGCCTTGAGCTTCTCGGTGCCCTTCGCCTGCTGCGCCTCGCCGGCCTCGATCAGCCGCTGCTGGTCGAAGACCTCGCCGGTGATCTCCTTGCCGAGACCGATCACCTTGTCGAACAGGCCGGTTGCGTCCTTGGGGTCAATACGCGGGATTCGCATGTGTTTCTCGCGTCCTTCCGGTTGCGCGTTTTTGGCTGTTTTCTCGTGCTCTCTAGGTATGCCCGATAGCCCGGGCGCTAACCGGTGCAAGCACCTGTTCCGGGCCTGTTTTGTGTGTGACCCGGGCCACAGTCACAATGCCTGGACGCGCCATCGCAGGCGCCTGCTGGACCCGCGGAGGACACAGTGCGCAGCACGATGCAGGACCGCCCGTTGACCGTCGCCACGATCCTGCGTCACGGAGCGGCCGTGTTCTCGGACTCGACCGTCGTGACCGTCGGAGAGGACGGCAGCCGCCGCGCGTCGTTCGGTGAGGTCGCCGAGCGGTCGCACCGGCTGGCCAACGCGCTGAGCTCTCTGGGCGTGAAGGGTGACGCGCGCGTCGGCACCTTCATGTGGAACAACCAGGAGCACCTCGAGGCCTACCTCGCCATCCCCTCGATGGGTGCGGTGCTGCACACCCTCAACATCCGGCTGTTCCCGGAGCAGGTCGTCTACATCGCCAACCACGCGGAGGACGAGGTCGTCATCGTCGACTCGTCGCTCATCCCGCTGCTCGCGCGGGTGCTGCCGGAGCTGAAGACGGTGCGCGCCGTTCTCGTCGCCGGCGACGGTGACACGTCACCGCTGGAGTCGGCGGGCAAGGAGATCGTGCGATACGACGAGGCGCTCGCAGCGGCGTCGACGTCGTACGACTGGCCGGACGTGGACGAGACGTCCGCCGCCGCGATGTGTTACACGAGCGGCACCACCGGCAACCCGAAGGGTGTCGCCTACTCGCACCGGTCGATGTGGCTGCACTCGCTCGCGGTCTGCACGAGCAACGCGGTGGCGCTCGGGTTCGAGGACACCGGGCTGGTGATCGTGCCGCAGTTCCACGCGAACGCGTGGGGCATGCCCTACGCCGCGTTCATGGCCGGCGCCGACCTGGTCATGCCGGACCGGTTCCTGCAGGCCGAGCCGCTGGTGAAGGTCATCGAGGCGGAGAAGCCGACCTTCAGCGCGGCGGTGCCGACGATCTGGAACGACATCCTGCACTACCTGCGGGCCAACCCCGGCCACGACATCTCCTCGATCAAGCGCATCGTCTGCGGCGGATCGGCCGTGCCGCGCGCGTTGATGGAGGCGTTCGAGAGCGAGTTCGGCATCCGCATCCTGCAGGGCTGGGGCATGACCGAGACTTCGCCGCTCGGATCGGTCGCGCGGCCGCCGCGGGGGCTCGACGGTCAGGCGGCGATGGACTACCGCGCCACCGCCGGCCGGCTGCTGTTCGGTGTCGAAGGGCGCATCGTCGACGACGCCGGCGACGAGCAGCCGTGCGACGGCAAGGCCGTCGGCGAGGTCCAGGTGCGCGGGCCGTGGGTGACGGCGGCCTACTACAAGGACGACGACCCCGAGAAGTTCGACAACGGGTGGCTGCGGACCGGTGACGTCGGCACCATCGACCCACGCGGCTACATCACGCTGACCGACCGGGCGAAGGACGTGATCAAGTCCGGCGGCGAGTGGATCTCGTCGGTGGAGCTCGAGGGCACGCTGATGGCGCACCCCGCGATCAAGGAGGCGGCCGTCGTCGGCGTGCCCGACGACCGCTGGCAGGAGCGGCCGCTGGCGGCGGTCGTCGTGAAGGAGGGCCAGTCGGTCACCGCCGAGGAACTGCGCCAGTGGCTGTCGGAGCGCGTCGCCAAGTGGTGGCTTCCGGAGCGGTGGACCTTCGTCGACGAGGTGCCGAAGACGAGCGTCGGCAAGTTCGACAAGAAAGTGATCCGCAAGGAGTACGCCGACGGGGAGCTCAGCGTCGAGGAGCTGGGATAATCTGAGCGACGCGCGGCCGGCGACGGCCGTGAGGAGGCTTCGCCTAGTCCGGTCTATGGCGCCGCACTGCTAATGCGGTTTGGGTTCATCGCCCATCCGGGGTTCAAATCCCCGAGCCTCCGCCATGCACGGCGTCCGGTCGGTGGTTGGGTGACCGGATGAGCGGTCACGGGCACGAACCCCTCGCCCCGGCGCACACCGTCGAGGTGGCGGACGGGGTGTTCGCCTACATCCAGCCGGACGGCAGCTGGTGGCTCAACAACACGGGCTTCGTCCGTGGCTCCGCCGGCACGGTCGCGATCGACGCGACGTCGACGGAACGACGCACGCGCGCCTTGCTCGCGGCGATGGAGGAGCACGTCGCTGCGCCGGTGCGCACGCTGGTCAACACCCATCACCACGGCGACCACACCAACGGCAACTGCCTGTTCACGGAAGCGAACGTCATCGGTCACCGCAACTGTCGGGAAGGCGTTCGGGCGCAGGTGATCGGCGGCCTCGAGCCGGTCTTCGGCGCTGTCGACTGGGGTGATCTCCAGATTCGGCCGCCGACGGTCGTCTTCGACGACCGCCTGGATGTGTACGCCGGCGATCGACGCATCGAGCTGCACTTCATCGGCACACCTGCGCACACCACCGGTGACGTCGTCGCCTGGCTGCCGGACGACGGCGTGCTCTTCGCCGGCGATCTGGTCTTCAACGGCGGGACGCCGTTCGTGTTGATGGGATCGGTCGACGGGGCCATCGAGGCATGCGAGCGAGTGCGTGCCTTCGGCGCGACGACGATCGTCCCGGGACACGGCGAGGTGTGCGGTCCGGAGACGATCGACGCCGCCGAGCGCTACCTGCGTTTCGTCCGGGACGTTGCTGCGCGTGCCGTCGCCGACGGGCTGTCCCCGCTGCAGGCTGCGCAGGACATCGATCTCGGCGAGTTCGCCGAACTGCACGACCGCGAGCGGATCGTCGGCAACCTGCACCGCGCGATGTTCGAGCTCGGAGGAGCCGAGCGAGGAGCCCAGATCGACGTCCTCGCCGCGTTCGGCGACATGCTGACCTACAACGGCGGGGGACCCTTGCGCTGCCTGGCCTGAGCAGGCAGGAGCGAGGCCGCCTTGCGCCGAACTTCATTCGGTATGGCTCGCCGTGCAGCTCTCGCCCTGACCTCGCTCGCCCTCGTCGCCACCGCCGTCCCCGCGCTCGCCGGCGCATCCAGCGACGGGGAGACTCATGCCGCGAAGTACGACGTGACGATCACGCGGACGGAGTACGGCATCCCGCACATCGTCGCGAAGGACTTCGCCAGCCTCGGCTACGGCTACGGCTACGCCTTCGCGCAGGACAACCTCTGCACGATGGCGGCCGACTACGTCACGGTCGAGGGCAAGCGCAGCCGGTGGTTCGGCCCCACAGGCAGCTACGAGATGCGCGGCAACAACGTCACGGTCAGCAACCTCGACTCCGACGTCTTCTGGACCACGATCGCGCAGTCGCACGTCGTCGACCACCTGCTCGCCCGCCCGGCGCCGTACGGCCCGACTGCCGACATCAAGCAGGCGGTGCAGGGCTACGTCGACGGATACAACCGTTGGCTTCGACACGTCGGCGGCCCGGCCGGCGTGACCGACCCGGCCTGTCACGGCAAGGCGTGGGTGCACCCGATAACCACGAGCGATGCCTACCTGCGCTTCTACCAGCTCGTGCTGCTCGCCGGGCAGGACGTCGTGATGCCGGGCATCGCCGAGGCGCAGCCGCCGTCGCCGAGCAACCCGTCACCGGTCGCGGGTCTCGACCCGCAGCGCGCCGCCAGGCTGCTGGCCGTGGGCTGGCACCAGTCGATGGGCGGGCTCGGCTCCAACGCCGTCGCTGTCGGCAAGGCCGGCACGAAGGACCACACGCACGGACTGCTGCTCGGCAACCCGCACTTCCCGTGGCTGGACACCGAGCGCTTCTACCAGGCGCAGCTCACGATCCCGGGTGTCGTCAACGTGACCGGCGCATCGCTGTTCGGCGTACCGGTCGTCCTGATCGGTCACAACGCGACGATGGCGTGGAGCCACACCGTCTCGACGGCGTTCCGCTTCACGCCGTACCAGCTCACTCTGGTGCCCGGCGATCCGACGTCGTACCTCGTCGACGGCACGCCGACGAAGATGCAGCAGCGCACGGTCAAGGTCGTGGTGCGCGGCAGCGACGGCAAGCTGACGACGGAGACGCACTCCACCTGGTGGACCCGCTACGGCCCGGTGTTCAACAACATCCTGGGCATCCCGCTGCCGTGGACGCTGACCACTGCGTTCGCAATACGTGACGCCAACGCCGACAACTTCCGCGTCTTCAACCACTTCCTCGCGACCGACGAGGCACCGAGCGCCGCGGCCGAGCTGAAGGTCTTGAAGAAGTACGAAGGCATTCCGTGGGTCAACACGATCGTCGCGGACAAGGGCGGCCATGCCCTGTACGCCGACATCGGCGCGATCCCGAACGTGCCCAACGCGCTCGCGCAGCAGTGCAACACCGCGCTCGGCCAGGCGACGTTCGCCTACCTCGGACTGCCGGTGCTCGACGGATCGCGCACGTCGTGCGACTGGGCGACCGACAAGGACGCCGTCGAGCCGGGCTTGTTCGGACCGTCACACCTGCCGCATCTGTTCCGCTGGGACTACGTCACCAACTCCAACGACAGCTACTGGTTGTCCAACCCCAACCACCCGCTCGAAGGCTTCGCGCGCATCATCGGCGACGAGCGCACGCCGCGCACGTTGCGCACGCGCATCGGCCTGATCATGACGGCCGACAACGCCAAGCGCGGCTTCACCCGGCAGATGATGCAGGACGAGGACTTCAGTGATCGGCAGTACGCCGGCGAGTTGACGCGCGACGATCTGGTCGGCATGTGCGAGCAGTACGCCGCTGGTCCCGGCTACCTGCCCTCGTCGAGCGGCCCGGTTGCGATCGGCGGCGCCTGCACGGTGCTGAAGAAATGGGACCTGCACGAGAACCTCGACTCGCGAGGCGCGATCCTCTTCCGTCGCTTCTGGGACCACCTCTCCGGGGCGACGCAGAACACTGCTTACAACGCAGCGCACGTCGCGCCGTGGTGGAAGACGCAGTTCGACGCGACCGATGCCGTGCACACGCCCAACGGCCTCAATACGGGCGACCCGGAGGTGGCGCAGGCGCTCGGTGACGCGATCAACGATCTCCACGCCGCGAAGCTGCCGCTCGACGTCCCGGTGGGTCAGGTGCAGTACGTCGAGAAGAACGGCAAGCGATACCCGATCCACGGTGGCGTCGGCGACCCCAACGGCGACTTCAACGCGATCTGGGACGACTGGGTCCCCGGCAAGGGACTCACGCAGCCGGACGGCGGGTCGTCCTTCGTCCAGGTCGTCACCTGGCACGACAGCACGTGCCCGGACGCGCGCACGATCCTCACCTACTCGCTGTCGACCGACCCGACGGACCCGCACTACGCCGACCAGACCGCGTTGTTCTCGCAGAAGAAGTGGGTGACCGACCGCTTCTGCGCGTCGGCCATCGCCGCGTCACCGGTGAAGCAGGTCACCCACCTCGTCGGCTGAGCTCAGACGTCCCACCAGATCGTGACGACATCGCGTGGCCACGCGGTGGAGTCGCCCATCTCGCGGTCGACCTCGGGCTCGGCGTCGGCCGGGAGGCACAGCCGGCGCCGGTTGAGCCGGACGTAGACCTCGCGCGGGACATCGCGCGGTGGGCGCGACCACCGGCGGACGTGTGGGTCGAGCCCGCTCGCGCGGAGCACCTCCACCGCAAGGTCGGCGGTCGGACCGTCCGGCCGGTCGACGCCGTGGAAGTGCCGCCACAAGGGCGCGGTTGCCGTCAGCGGATGCGTCGTCGTGAGCTCGACGACGACGCGATGCCGGGCCGCCGCTGTCAGAGCAGCGACGAACGACGTGAGGTCGGTGACGTTGTAGAGAACGTGGTGGCAGGCGACGACGTCCGCGGTACCGGCTTCCGCGGCGGCGTCCGGCCAGGTGCCGACGATCTCGTCGTGCTCGACGCCACGTCGCTCGGCTTCGGCGGCGTACTCCGTCAGCATCTCCGGCGTCGAGTCGACACCGACGACGCGACCCGCAGGCGGCACGAGCGCGAAGCTCGCCGCGCCACCGCCGCAGCCGACATCGAGTACGGCGCCACCGGCCGGCAGCGCTTCCAGCGCCACCTCCCGCGAGGGCGTGTCGGTCGGCTCGGAGGCGGCCCGGAACAGCTCGACGGGAAAGCCCCACGGGGGCTCTGGCGCCTTGGCGAGGATCTCCTCGGGAATCGCCCAGGCGGCGAGCTCGGCTCGCCAGATGTCGAGTGCGGTCACCCCGCAGACGTTAGGTCCTGCACCAATCCGTAGGCGACCGCATCTGCGGCTGTCAGCAGCTTGCCGGTGCGCAGGTCGGTCGCGACGTCGTCGGGATCACGACCGCATGCCGTCGCGATCCGGTCGATCAGGGTCTGCAGCTGGTGCCGGTGCTGCTCAGCCGCCGCGGTCAGCTGGTCGGCGCCGCCGCGCAGGTCGGCCTTCGGCTCGAACAGGAGGAACGTGGTGTGCGGGTGCGCGCGGCGTCGCCCCGCGGCGGCGAATGCGCCGACTGCGGCGCCGCTCACCGTGCCGGCCGCAACCGCGTGAACCTCTGCGCCGATGAGGTCGATCGTCGCGACCAGAGCAAGAGTCGGGTCGAGCTCACCGTCCGGACATGACATGTGCAGGTTGATCGGTTCGTCGCCGCGCTGGTCGAGGAGCAGCAGTCGCGCGCTCGCCGCCTCTGCCGCCGCGCCGTCGAGCACGCCGGTCAGCAGAACCACGCGACGGGCGAGCAGCTGGCTGTGCACGTCGTCGGCCAGCGGATCGTCCGAGGGCTCGTAGAAGACGGGAAGGCGCGGCGCCCGCGGCTCCTCCGGCAAGTGCGGAAACCCGAGTGGTCGCCACTCCGGCGCGCGTTGCATCTCCATGTCATCGAGGGTCCCGGCGCGGCGCTCGTGCGGCAAGACTTCCGCCCTACGCCGACAGCGAAACGCTGCGGTCGGGGCTCCGGTACCCTTGTCACCGGCCGCGGGCATGATCGCCGCGGCCGAGCGCCCGTAGCTCAACGGATAGAGCATCTGACTACGGATCAGAAGGTTAGGGGTTCGAGTCCCTTCGGGCGCGCAAGCCTGTCAGCCCTCGTCGATGTCGGCGACGATGCGTCACGCGTCACCCGGTGGCGAGCGCCGAGCGGAGCGCCTCCAGCGCCGAGGGGTTGACGGCGTACCAGACGTTGCGCCCGCGCTTCTCGCTGACGACGATGCCGACCTCGCGCAGCTTGCCCAGATGCCAGCTCACCGTCCCTTGGCTTCGACCCGCCGGCCCGACCAGGTCACACGCACACACCGGGCCGCCGGCGTTCGCGAGCACCGACACCATCCGCAGCCGAACCGGATCGGCCAGCGCCGCGAACTGCCCGGCCAGGGTCTCGGCGTCGGGCTCGGACAGCACCGCAGCGGACAGCGGCGCACAGCACGCCTCCACGACCGGCTGCTCCAGCACCGGAAGCTCACGAACGGCCATCGGAATCACCTCGAACACCGGAACACATTGACAGCTCTCAATGTTTCTGTCAGTGTAGAACACATCGACGAACCTCAATGTATCTGGTTCGTCCGTCCAGGAGGGGACCGGACATGACACTTCCCACCGTGTCCGCGGCGCTGGCCGCCGAACACATCCGCGACCTCGAGCGCAGCGCCGCCCGCCACAACGCGGCACCCCCCCGGCCGGCTGCTCGTCATCACGCCGCCGGTCGCGTCACGGCCGCACTGGCCCGGGCTCGTGACTGGGTCCGCCGCGGGCAGCTCGGCTCCGCCCCGAACTACTGCGGCGCTTGCTGAATCGGCCGTTCGCTCGGCCGACCGCCCCGCCGCAACGTCAGCATTCACACCGAGGAGTTGAGACCATGACGACCAGCGACCAGGAACTGCGCGAGCAGGTGCGCGAGCGCTACGCCGCCGCTGCCCGTGCCGTCGCCGACAAGAGCACAGCCGGGTGTTGCGGACCCACGTCCTGCACGACAGACAACAGCGACTTCGCCGGCTCCGGTTATGACGACAAGGCCCGAGACGAACTGCCCGCCGACGCCGTTGCGGCAAGCCTCGGCTGCGGCAACCCGACCGCGGTCGCCGAGCTCCGCGAGGGCGAGACGGTCCTGGACCTGGGCTCCGGCGGCGGCATCGACGTCATCCTGTCCGCGCGCCGGGTCGGCGCGACCGGCAAGGCCTACGGCGTCGACATGACCGACGAGATGCTCGAGCTCTCCCGTCGCAACGCGGCCGACGCCGGCATCGGCAACGTCGAGTTCCTCAAAGGGCACATCGAGGCCGTTCCGCTGCCCGACGCCAGCATCGACGTCGTCATCTCCAACTGCGTGGTGAACCTGTCCACGGACAAGCCCGCGGTGTTCGCCGAGATGGCCCGGCTGCTCCGGCCCGGCGGCCGCATCGGCGTCGCCGACATCGTCGCCGACGACACCCTCTCCCCAGCCGAACGCGCCGAACGCGGCAGCTACACCGGCTGCATCGCCGGCGCCCTGTCCGTCAGCGAGTTCGAGGCGGGACTACGCGACGCCGGCTTCACCGACGTCACCATCACCGTCACCCACGACGTCGCCGACCGCATGCACTCCGCGATCATCCGCGCGACCAAACCGACCCCGGCGGCGGCGTCCTGCGGCTGATGACACACAGCCCCCGACCTGCACGACCGGAAGTCAGAACCACGGCCCGCCCACGCGCGACAGCTGCTCCGCGACGCGCTGACGCACCGGCCGTCGCTTCCACCGCCGCGGTGTGATCCGCTCGCTGCGGCGTAGGTCGTCCTCGAAGTGGTCGTCGAGCAGCGCGACGACGTCCGCATCGAAGACGGTGAGGACCAGCTCCTCGTCGAGGTTGAACGACCGGCGGTTGAAGTTCGACGAACCGATCACCGCCGCCGCCCGGTCGACCGTGAGCACCTTCGCGTGAAGCATCGTCGGCTGGAAGTTCCACAGCCGCACTCCCCGCGAGACGAGCTCGGCATACGTCGACTCGGTCGCGAGCTGGCAGACACGCTTGTCGTGGTGCGGGCCGGGCAGCAGGATGTCGACCTCGACGCCGCGGTCGACGGTCGCGGCGAGCAGGTCACGGAACTGCGCGTCCGGGTTGAAGTACGCCGTGGTGATGCGCACCCTCTCCTGCGCCGACTCGAGGACGATGCGAAACACCATGCTGATGTCACCCCACGCCGGCGTTGCACTTCCGCGCACCACCTGGATGACGCTGTCGCCCGGCTGGGGTTGTTCGTCGAACCTGTCGACGTCTTCGTGCCCGAGCTCGCCGCCGGCCTCCGCCCAGTTCTGCGCGAACGCAGCGCGTACGCCGTCGACGGCCGGCCCGGTCAGCCGGAAGTGCGTGTCTCGCCACTCATCCGGGCCGCGAGCATCGCCACACCATTCCTCGGCGATGCCGACCCCACCGGTGAACGCGACGGACTCGTCGCAGACGAGGACCTTGCGATGTCCACGATGGTTGTGCTTGTGGAGTCGAAGCCCGATTGCCCGAAGCTCGCGAAACCAGCGGACCTCGACCCCGCACCGGATCATGTGCTCGATGAGCTCTGGGTCGATCAACCGCCCACCGAAGGAGTCGATGAGCACGCGAACACGGACTCCTGCGCTCGCTCGGTCGGCCAGCGCATGCGCGAACTCGTGCGCGATGTCACCTCGCCAGTAGACGAACGTGCAGAAGTCCACCGAACGACGAGCAGTCGCGACCGCGTCCAGCATCGCGGGGAAGATGTCGTCGCCGTTGCGGAACACCGTGAGCGCGTTGCCCTCGGTAGCGGGTATGCCCAACAGGGCTTCGAGCCGACGACGCAGCGCATGCGGGTCGAGCCCGGTGCGGCTGCGTGCGTCGGAGTTGACGGTCTGGGTCACGTCGCCTCCTCGGTACGAGGCCGGTACCCGCCGACGGGTGTGTCCTCACCCCTCGTGGCTCATCAGGTTCAGTCGAACGGTTGGAAGGGGATGTGTGGGACGTGCGTGATGCCTTCCGCGCGACGATGCGGCGACGGCTCGATCCGGACCAGCGACTGGGTCTGCGCCTGACGCTCGGCTTCGTCGGCGTCTTCGTCTTCGTCGTCCCGTTCCTGCTGCTGTTGCTGCTCGTCGAGGACAGATGGGCACCACTGCGACATCTCGATCACGGCGCAGCGGCTGATCTCAACAACGCCGTCTACGGACACCCCGCGGTCATCGACGCCCTGAAGGCCGTGAGTCTCGTCTTCGGGCCGACGACGTTCCGCATCATCGGTGTCGCGCTCACGATCTTCCTGCTTGTTCGCCGGAGGGTCCGGCTCGCGCTGTTCACCGCCGTCGCGATCCTCGGCGGCTCGCTGCTCGACGGAGCGGCCAAGCTGCTGTCCGGCCGGCATCGCCCCGTGCTCGCGCATCCGGTGACGACCGCGCCGGGGCTGTCGTTCCCGTCTGGTCACGCGCTCGGGTCGCTCGTCGGCGTCGTCGTCGTGATCCTGGTCTTCCTGCCGGTCATGAGCCGCACGTGGCGCCGGGTCAGCTGGGTCGCGGGTGCCGTTGTCGTCGTCGCCGTCGGGTTCTCGCGCATCGCGCTCGGTGTGCACTGGGTGTCCGACGTCCTCGGCGGTTGGCTGCTGGCCGCGGCGTGGCTGTTCGTCACGACCGCCGCGTTTGCGACGTGGCGCCGACAGACCGGCCGCAGGGTGCAGTTGTCTCACGGACTCGAACCGGAAGCTGCGAAGGATTTGTCCGTAGATGTCCACGACATCGCGAATGTCGGACGTAGCAGCAGGGGGTCCGCCGGGTAACGACTGTCCATGGTGATGACTGCGACATCGCAACGACGCGACGAAGCGCATGCACCCGGACACGCCTCGCGTTGGGGATCGGTCCTTCGACTTGCGGTCTACTTCGTTCTTCTCGTCGCTGCGTTCGCCGGGCTCGGTCTTCTCATCGTGCACGTGCTGTCTCACGGGATCGTCGGCGCCGACGACCGGAGCGTCGAGCGGACGCTTGCGCACCACCGCACTCCGACGTTGAACTCGTTCACGGCGGTGACGACATGGCTTGCCGAGACGCCGACGATCGTGGTGCTCACTGCGGCGCTTGCCCTCACCGCACGCCTGGTGTGGAAGCGCTGGCGTGACGCGTTGTTCGTGGTCGTTGCGGTGGCCGGTGAGACCTCCGCCTTCGTGCTGGTCACTCTGCTCGTCCACCGTCCGCGGCCGCCTGTGCACCATCTCGACGCAGCGCCGCCGACGTCGAGCTTCCCGTCCGGACACACCGCCGCGTCCGTCGCGTTCTACGGCGCGGCCGCGGTCCTCTGCTCGCCGCGTGTGCGCGCCGTCGCCCTGCGCGTCCTGCTCTGGCTGCTCGCCATCGCAGTGCCCGTCGCCGTCGCGGTCAGCCGGATGTACCGCGGCATGCACTTCCCGACGGACGTGGCGTCGGGCGCGATGCTGGGCCTGCTGTGGTTGACCGCGACGACGTTGGTGTTCCGTCCCAACGGCGTGCGAGATACGGCTTCCCGATGACGCGCAGTGCCGTCGTCGTGAACCCGGCGAAGGTGGACGACCTGGCGGCACGACGGCGCGAGATCTGCGACGAGCTCGCACAGGCCGGATGGCCCGAACCCCTGTGGTTCGAGACGACCGAGGACGACCCCGGCCGCGGCCAGGCCCGTCGCGCGGTCGAGGCCGGGGCCGAAGTCGTCTTCGTCTGTGGCGGTGACGGCACCGTCATGGCGACGCTCTCGGTCCTCGCCGGCACCGACGTGGCGATGTGCGTGCTGCCCTCCGGCACCGGCAACCTGCTCGCCCGCAACCTCGGCCTGCCAGACGACGCCGCGGCCGGCGTGCGCTTGGCGACAAGGGGCGAGCGCCGGCGGATCGACGTCGGCCGGGTCGACGACCAGTACTTCGCCGTCATGGCCGGGATCGGCTTCGACGCTCGGATGATCCAGGACGCGGACCATCGGGCGAAGGCACGGTGGGGCTGGCCGGCGTACGTGTTCTCCGCCCTGCGACATCTGCGTGACGACCCGATCGAGTTCTCGATCCGGCTCGACCGCGGGCAGGAGCTCACCCGCCGCGCGCAGGCCGTCCTCATCTCCAACGTCGGCCGGTTGCAGGGGGGCGTCGTGCTGTTGCCCGAGGCCGAACCCGACGACGCCTGTCTCGACGTTGCCGTGCTCACTCCGCGCAGGCCACGGGACTGGCTGGTCATGGCTCTGCGGCTGCTGTTCCGACGCGCACCCGGGCAGCACGTCGAGACGTTCCGGGCGCGACACGTCGAGGTCACCACAGCTGCGCCGCAGCCGTGCGAGCTCGACGGAGACGAGATCGATCCTCGGCGACAGCTCGTCGTCGACATTGCGCCGAGCGCTCTGCTCCTGTGCGTGGCACGGGCAGGTCGGACGGGCGACTTGGAGGAGGCCGCATGAGCAGCGCGACGCACGTACCCGAGACCTACGAGCTCGGACAGGAGCTCGACATCCGGGACGCGCGTGCCGCGTTTCGATCCGTCGGCACCTGGCAGCTCATCAAGGACTCCTACACGCGCTTCCGCTACGGCGACGGCTTCACCTCGTCCCGCGCGCTGGCGCTGCAGCTGTGCCTCGCGATCGTGCCGCTCGCCATCTTCCTCGAAGGCGCCGCGAGCGTGCTGGTGCACGGCGCAGCGCGCCGGGTTCTCACGCAGACCCTGCTGCACCTGATGCCGACGGGACAGTCGGCGATACATCAGTTGCTGTCGCACACGACGAAGGCCGCCCAGGGTTCGGGCGGCATCGTCGCGCTCGTCTTCGGATTGGTGACGGCGCTGGTCTCGCTCAGCACTGGATTCGCCCAGATCCAACGCGGTGCCAACCGCATCTACGGCATCCAACGCGACCGGCCGACGCTCCAGCGCTACACGCACGCAACGGTGCTGGCGTTGACCCTGGGGTCGCTGTCGGCACTCGCGTTCGCGCTGATGGTGACCGGAGGGCCGTTCGGCGACGCCATGCACGCCAACGGCTTCTGGAGCTCGACGACGGTCACGGTGTGGACGGCGATCCGTTGGCCGGTCGGCGCCGTGCTGGCGGTGCTCTCCATCACGATTCTCTTCGACCGCGCGCCACGTCGACACCAGCCGGCACGATCGTGGCTCGGAACGGGTGCCGCGATTGCCGTCGTGCTGTGGCTCGGTCTGACGTTGCTGCTGGCGTTGTACGTCACGAAGAGTCCGACGTTCGGCTCCGTCTACGGGCCGCTGACCTGGGTGATCGCGCTGCTGTTCTGGGCGTTGCTCACGTCGATCGCGCTCTTCCTGGGACTTGCTCTTGCGGCGCAGCTGGAGGCCGTCCGGGCCGGAGTCGCCGAGCCGGCTCTGGCGAACGACGAAGAGCACGACGTCGTCGCAACCCGAGTCCGGCGCCGCGAGCTCGCACCACGCACCCGCCGGCCGCTGGACACCGACGCCAACGCCTACCCCCCGGCCGAGCAGAGCCTGCCGAACACCGCTTCGTCGAGCGGGTCAGGCCGCTGACGTCGCTTTGGCCGCCCGGCGGCGCGACGGCCGGGCGTGGAGCGCGGTGATGACGGACTCGACGACGTCGACGTCGAGCACGGCCGGCATGTCCGATCGGCACACTGCCTCCAGCACCGCGGTCACCCGACGATCCGCGGGTGGGCTTGCCACGGTGGGCTGCTCGGCGACGATCGGCGCGGACGACTCAGCGGGCCACGCCATCAGAGTCTCGGTCAACAGCAAGCGCGGTACGTCGTCGGCCGCGACCGCCCGGCTGACGAGGAAGCCCTGCAGGCGGTCGCATCCGTAGCCGCGCAGGATCTGCGCTTGCTCCGCGGTCTCGACGCCTTCGGCGACGACCTCGAGGCCGAGAGTCGCCGCAAGCCCGATGACGGCGCGGACGATGCCCTTGTCAGACCCGCCTTCACCCAGCTCGGCGACGAACGACCGGTCGATCTTCAACGTGTCGATCGGCATCTGCGCCAGGTAGCGCAGCCCGGAGTAGCCGGTGCCGAAGTCATCGATGGCGGTGCGGACCCCGAGCTGCTGCGCTCTGTCGAGGAAGTCGCTCACCTGCGCGAAGTCGTCGACGAGCACGCTTTCCGTCAGCTCGATCTCGAGCAGCTCTCCGGGGACGTCGTACGTCGCCAGGGAACGCTCGACGACGTCCGCGAGCGAGCCGGCGGTGATCTGGTGGGCCGAGACGTTGACTGCGACCGGCACGACCGGCAGGCCAGCGGCTCGCCAGGCGGCGATCTGCCGGCACGCCTCCTCGATCGCCCACGCACCGAGCGCGTGGATGAAACCGCACTCCTCGGCGAGGGTGACGAACGCACTCGGCGAGATGAACCCCACGCCCGGGTGCCGCCAGCGAGCCAGCGCCTCGAACCCGACCACGCGACCGTCGGCCAGGGAGACCTGCGGCTGGTAGTGCAGAGCCATCTCGCCGGCCTCGATCGACGTCTGCAGGCTGCTTTCCAGCGCCAGCCGTAGGTCTGCCCGCGCCGACATGCCGCGGCGGTAGCGCACGTACCGATTGCGTCCGCGCGTCTTCGCCTCGTGCAGCGCCGTGTCCGCGCGCTCGAGCAGCTCGTCGCCGGCCGCGCCGTCCGTGGGCCACACGGCGATGCCGACGCTGGTACTGATGAACACCTCGCGTTCGGCGACGTCGAACGGTTCGGCGAAGGTGTCGAAGACGGCGCCGGCGGCAGCGTCCGCGATCGAGTCGTCGACGCCGTGCAGCAACAGCGCGAACTCATCACCGCTGATCCGCGCGGCGAGGTCCGGCTCGCGCATCTCAGTGCGCAGCCGCTCCGCGACCGCCGTGAGGACCAGGTTGCCGTCGCTGTGCCCGAGGCTGTCGTTCACGCTCTTGAACCTGTCGAGGTCGAGCACCACGAGGGCGAACGGGGCGCCGTCCGGAGACTCGAGCGCCGCGGCGACGGCGTCCTCGAACGCGCGCCGGTTGGGCAGTCCGGTCAGTCCGTCATGCGTCGCGCGGTACTCGACGCGGGAGCGGTCGAACATCTGGTAGGCCATGTGCAGGACCACGGCGGTCGGCAGCACCGAGGCCCCGACGAACACGACGTTGCTGTTGGAGCCGAACAGCACTTGCAGGCCGATGATCGCGAGCACCATCAACACGGAAGACGCGAAGACCGCGGTGCGCGCGTTGACGTCGTTCACGTCGCGTTCCCGCACCAATCCGAAGCGCTTCCCCAGCGATGGGTGGAGCGCGCCGAAGACCCAGGCGCCGAGCACCCAGAGTTGGATTGCGGCGAGGCCGCGCCCGTTCACATCACCGGCGCTGGACAGCGTGAAGGCGACGAAGTTCGCGGCGAGCTTGCCGGCCCAGCCGGCTGCGAGCACGCCCAGGACGACCGGACGGTCGGAGCCCAGCAGGAGCAGTCTTGCGGCGACCCAGGCGCTCGCGGCGTTGGCGCTGAGCAGTACGAGCGAGAGGCTGGCGGTCCCGCCGGCGACCACGGTGAGCACCCAGCCGATGTAGCCGACGCAGCCCGCGACGACCAGCGCCTCGAGCGCCGCCCTGACGGTCCGGCGCGGTGCGCGGTGGTGCATCAGCACCACCAGGCCCGTGAAACCCACGATGTTCGCGAGCAGGCTCACGACCTGCAGCGGCGGCGCGGTCGTGTACACGAGGTTGCCCGCCCGCAGCGCCGAGGTCAGCGCGAACAGGCCGACCGAGGCGCCCACGAAGCCCCATCCCCGGCGCCACGTCGCTGAGGGTTCCGTGACGACGTACCTCGCACCGAACATGAGCGCGGTGAGAACCAGACCGCCGATCATGAGGACCGCGGCGGTCCGGTTGCGGCCGGCGACCTGCGTGGACATGACGACGACGACCGCGATGCCCACCAGGAGCACGCGGCTGCGCATGCCGATGCGCCGCCAGAGCCGAGCGTCCACCGACAGCCCGGCACGCGCGGCCGCCCACGGGCCGCCGTCAGCCATCTCACGCCCCCCTGTCCACTGCATCGCTTGACGACTATCCGTGTTATCGGCATCGCGGGGTATCGACTGCACGGCCGTTCCGGTCGGTTCGGTCGGTGTAACCCAGTAGTCACAAGGGGCTAGCCCGGCCACCGGGTCGGGCGGCGACAGGCGTGGTGCGGCCGCCACCTAGGCTCGCGGACGTGGCTGACCTCGACCCGTTCGCCGACGTTCTCTCCGCCAACGCCGAATACGCCTCCGGCTACGACCTCGGTGGCCTGGAGGCGAAGGCCGCCAAAGGTGTCGGTGTCCTGATCTGTATGGACTCGCGGATCGACCCGCTGCGGATGCTCGGCTTCGGTCCTGGCGACGCGAAGATCCTGCGCAACGCCGGCGCGCGCGTCACCGAGGACGTGCTTCGCACGCTGATCCTCGCGAGGTACCTCCTCGGCGTGGAGCGGGTGATGGTGGTGCAGCACACGCGCTGCCGGATGGCCGGTGGCACCGAGGACGACGTGCACGAGGCGGTCCACCAGGCCGGCGGTCCCGACACCCGGAGCCTGTCGTTCCTGACGACGACCGACCAGGACGCGGCGGTGCGTCTCGACGTGCAGCGGCTGCGGTCGTCGCCGTACCTCGCCGACACGACGGTCGGCGGCTTCATCCTCGACATCGACACCGGCCGGTTGCGCCGGGTCTGCTGACGGCGTTCCCCCGAGCCGGCGCGCGATGACCTCGCCCGACGACAGCGGCTTCAGCGGCCGCACGCTGTGGGCGTCGCTGGCGGACACTCCGATGCGCGCGTTCTTGCGCACGGAGAGCGGCAGTGCCGCTGTTCTGCTCGCCGCGGCGGTCGCCGCACTCGCCTGGGTCAACGTCGATCAGGCGTCGTACGACGCCCTGTGGGGCACCGACCTCACGGTGCGGCTCGGCCACTGGGCAGTGAGCCTCGACCTGCGCAGTTGGGTCAACGACGGCCTGATGGCGTTCTTCTTCTTCATCGTCGGGCTGGAGGCGCGGCGCGAGGCCGACCTCGGTGAGCTGCGGGAGGTGCGCAGGGTCGCGCTGCCGTTGCTCGCGGGTCTCGGCGGCATGCTCCTGCCGGTCCTGCTGTTCCTCGCGTTCAACGCGGGATCGCCCGCGTCACACGGCTGGGGCGCGGCGATGTCCACGGACACGGCGTTCGCTCTCGGTGTCCTGACGCTGGTCGGGCCGCGGTTCTCCGACCGGTTGCGCGCGTTCATGCTCACCGTGGTCGTCGTGGACGACATCGTCGCGCTGGCTGTCATCACGTTCGCCTACAGCGACCGCGTCAACCTGCGCGCGCTTGCCGTCGCGGCCGCGCTGTTCGTCATGGTGCTGGTTGTCCGTGCACTGCACGTCCGTCGCGGCCTGCCTTACGCGTGCCTCGGCATCGCGATGTGGGTCGCGATGGTCAGCTCCGGCGTCGACCCGCTGGTGGTGGGTCTCGCCATGGGCCTGCTGACCTACGCCTATCCCGCTGCGCGGGTCGACCTGGAGCGCGCGTCCGCGGAGTTCCGGTTGTTCCGCGAGCAGCCGACGCCGGAGCTGGCCCGACGCGCGAGCGCCGGTGTCGAGGCGGCGATCTCGCCGAACGAACGGCTGAGCCAGCTGTGGCATCCGTGGACCAGCTTCGTCATCGTGCCGGTCTTCGCGTTGGCCAACGCCGGCATCCCGATCAGCGCACATTTCCTGTCCGTCGCGTTCACGTCGCCGGTGACGTTGGGCATCCTCATCGGCTACGTCGTCGGCAAGCCGGTCGGCATCACGGTGACCTCGATGCTGGTCTCGACGTTGAGCCGCGGCCGCTTGCGCGCGCCGGTCGGCTGGGGTTCGGTCGGCGGCGCGGGGTCGGCCGCAGGAGTCGGCTTCACGGTCTCTCTGCTGATCGCGTCGCTGGCGTTCGACCCGAAGCATCTCGCCCAGGCGAAGGCGGGCGTTCTGGCGGCTGCGGTGGCGGCGACGGCGTTGTCCTTCGTCGTCTTCCGCGCCATCGATCTGCTGCCGGCGCGGTTGAAGGCGCAGGCACTCCTCGGCACATCAGCAGCGATCGTCGACCTCGCCGACCCGGTCGACGTCCAACGCGACCACATCCGCGGGTCGACTGACTCGCTGGTGACGCTGGTCGAGTACGGCGACCTCGAGTGCCCCTACTGCGGACAGGCGGAGCCGGTCGTCCGCGAGCTGTTGCGGGACTTCACCGACATCACCTACGTCTGGCGTCACCTGCCGCTTGACGACGTACATCCTCATGCGCGGCTCGCCGCGGAGGCGACCGAGGCAGCGCACGTGCAGGGCGCCTTCTGGCCGATGCACGACCTGCTGCTCGAACACCAGGACGCGCTGAAGTTCGGCGATCTCGTGCGCTACGCCGAGGAGCTGGGGCTCGACAGCGGGCGCTTTGCCGACGACCTCCGCGAGCGTGCTTTCGCCGCTCGGGTCGCCGGCGACGTCGACAGCGCGGACCTGTCCGGGGTCTCCGGCACGCCGACGTTCTTCGTCAACGGCCGCCGGTACCACGGGGCGTTCGACCTCGAGACGCTGTCGGCCGCAGTCAAGGCCGCCGGCGCCAGAGCCGCCCTCAGCGGCTGAGGACGCTCAACCCAGGTCGTGCGCCCAGGTAGGGGGCTCGCCTCCGAACACGTCGGGCAGGTCGCTGCTGACCCGTCCCGGAAACTGCGGCGGTCGCTTCTCGAGGAACGACGCGATGCCCTCGCGGACGTCGGCCGCCTGACCGGTGGCGTGCATCGCGCGGGAGTCGGTGACGTGCGCGTCGTAAGGCGACTCGGCGGCGAGTCCGCGCCACATCATCTGCCGGGCCAGCGCGACGCTGACCGGCGCCGCGTTGTCGGCGATCTCGCGCGCGAGGTCGTACGCCGCCCCGAGCACCTCATCGACGGGATGGAGGCTCCGCACCAGACCACCGGCGAGGGCCTCGTCGGCGGAGAAGACCCGTCCGGTCATCAACCACTCGGCGGCCTGGCTCGGACCGACCAGCCGGGGCAGGAACCACGTCGACGCCGCCTCGGGCACGATGCCCCGCCGGCTGAACACGAAGCCGAACTTCGCGTTGTCGGCGGCGATCCGCACGTCCATCGGCAGCGTCATCGTCACGCCGACCCCGACCGCCGCACCGTTGATCGCGCCGATGACCGGCTTGCGCATCTCGTAGATGCGCAGGCTGACCTCACCACCGCCGTCGCGCGGTGCCTCGGTCGCCGTACCGCCGCGACGTTTGTAGTCGAAGGTGTCGCCGCCACCGGACAGGTCGGCTCCGGCGCAGAACGCGCGGCCGGACCCCGTGACGACCACGGTCCGCACGTCGTCGTCGGCGTCTGCCGTGTCGAACGCGGTGATCAGCTCACGCTTCATGACCGGGGTGAACGCGTTGAGGTTCTCCGGCCGCTGCAAGGTGATCGTCAGGATGTGATCCCGGACGTCGTACCGGATCTGCTCGTAGTCGGTCATGCGCGCATCCTGCCGGGTCAGCCGAGGACGGTGCCGGTCGACTCCGCGTTGACGTCGCGCCGCCGCGAGAACGCGCCGAGGCCGAAGGTCAGCCCTGTGTGCGTGCCGGTGAACACCACCGGATCGGCGTCGTGGTCGTGTCCGGCCTCGACCGCGTCGACGAGCGATGTCATCAGCTGCCCTGCGACGGGTGCGTTCTTGAACTGGTTGCCGCTCGTGCCGATCGCGACGTAGTAGCCGGCCAGCGCGGTGCGGTCGTAGATCGGCGTCCAGTCGGCCGCGACGTCATAGACCCCCGCCAGCCCCCGCGGTGACGGTGGCACTGCCAGCGCCGGCACCCGACGCGCAAGCCGCGTGACCTGCGCGTCGAACACCTCCGTCGTCGGGTGCGGGTCCGCGGCGTCGGCATCGTCGAGCCACTGCAGCGGGTCGCAGGCCGGTTCGGCGCCGCCGACCAGCACGGAGTCGCCCGGAGTCGGCCGGAAGTAGGTGCCGAGGTCGAGATCGGCGACGACAGGGAGGTCGCTGCTCACGGTGGTCGGCGCGTCGGCGGCATGCACCTCCTGGCGCATCGGCCGGACGCCGATCGTGAAGTCGTCGCCCACGCCGGCGAGGGCGTTGAGCTTCGTCGACCACGGCCCGCCGACGTTCACGACAACCGGCGCGTCGAGGCGGCTGCCGTCGTCGAGTACGACGCCGCGCACGCGCTCTTCGTCGCGGTTGATCGCTGCCACGGTGTGACGGAAGCGGAACTCGACGCCTCGACGTCGGGCCGCAGCAGCGAGGTTGACGGCAGCCAGCTGCGGGTCGTCGACGTAACCGCCGTCCGGGCACCACAACGCGCCGATCTCGCCGTCGCCGTCCGCCCAGAAGGCGTCGTCCCGAAGCGACTTCGGCGGCCAGTGCCGCGCGTTGTCGAGCTGCGGCAGCCGCGACCGCAGGGTCGCCGCATCCCAGATCTCGTACGGAATCCTGGCCCGGTCGAACAGCTCGGCGGTGTGTTTGTGGTCGATGACCGGGACGTCGAGCATGAGGAAGCCGGTCCGGTGAAAGGTCGCAAGCACCTCGTCGGCTCGTGCCTCGAGATGGTCGCGCCACTGCTCCCAGCAGTGCTTCGACTCCCAGGACAGCGCGACGCCTTCCCACGTCGAGTAGTTGAACCGGATCACTGCGCTCGACGCACTCGTCGAACCCTGACCCGGTCCCGGCGCGCGGTCGACGACGACGACGTCGCGACCTGCGCGCGCGAGCTCGAGCGCGACCGCACAGCCGATGACACCCGCCCCGATGACGACCGCGTCTGCCATGGACGCATTCAACCGGTCGTCAGGCAGGTGGGTCGAAGTCGACGTCGATCTGCTCGTAGGCCTTCGCCTTCTGCGCCTTGGCGTAGCTGCCGTACGCACGCTTGTCGGCGCGGGTCAGGTCGACGTCGTCGGTGAACGGCGTCAGCAACGCGCGTGGCCACAGCTGGCGACGTACGACGACATTGAGCTCTGCGGCCATCACGAAGACGACGGCCTCGAGGTAGATCCACGCGATGAGGCCGAGCACCAGAGCGAAGGTGCCGTAGACCTCCTGCGCGCCGCGCAGCTCGTGGGCGACGTAGTAGGCGCCGGCCAGCTGGAGCACCTGCCACGCGACGGCCGAGACCATCGCGCCCAGCCAGATGTCGCGCCAGCTGAGGTCCTTCGTCGTGAGGAAGCGGAACGCGACGAGGAAGAGCCCGATGTTGACGACGGTCGAGATGAACAGCACGAGCACCACGCCCGTCGCGCCGAGGCCCTGGTGCTTCGACCAGTCGTGCGCGACCGC
>DASSKP010000024.1:0-85089 GCA_035690365.1 Mycobacteriales bacterium | reverse complement strand
GGCAGCGGCACCGGCATCCTGGTCGGAGTGGTCGCCCCGGCCGACTACTCCCCACTGCTGTCGCTGCAGCTGTTCGTCGCGGTGCTGGTCGGCGGCACCGCCACCTGGTGGGGGCCGGCGATCGGCGTCGCGCTGCTCGCCGCACTCCCGTCGGCGTCCGACGGGATGGCGAGCGCCGCCGGCATCGACCCGTTACGAGCACAGGGCGTCCTGACCGCTGTGTTGCTCGTCGCCGCACTCGCTCTGCGCGGGCCGGTCGGCCGTCGCGTGACGGTCCTGCTGGAACGGCTGCCCCGACGAGAACCCGACACGCCGCAGCCTGAAGCACTCGAGATCAACCCGACACGAATCACCGACGTTGTGCTCGAGCTCTCCGGCATCCATGTGCGCTACGGCGCCGTGCGGGCCCTCGATGCCGTCGACCTCGAGCTGCGAGCGGGCGAGGTGCACGCGCTCGTCGGGCCCAACGGCAGCGGCAAGTCGACGGCCTTGCGAGTCGCCGCCGGGGTCGTCGTACCGGAGTCGGGCGACGTGTTGGTCCGCGAGCGCATCGCACCACCCGCGGGAAGCGCGGCTCCCAGGGTTCAGGCCGGCGTCGCACGGACACTGCAGCGCACCGCGATGCTCGGCGACCTGACAGCACGTGCGCAGGTGGCGGTTGGTGTGCGTGCCACCGAGCAGCGTCTCGCCGGTCACGGGTGGCGTCATCTGTTCGCCACGCCGCGGGCCCGCGGCATCGCAAGGGTTCGGCAGGGGCGTGCAGTCGCGGCGCTGGCGAACGTCGGGTTGGCGACGCGTGCTGATGTGCCCGCGGGTTCGTTGGACAGCGCCGAGCAACGCCTGCTGCAGATCGCCCGGGTCGGCGCGACCGGGGCGCATGCGTTGCTTCTCGACGAGCCGGCCGCGGGCATGTCGCAGCCCCAACGGGTGCAGCTGGGCGACGTGTTGCGGTCGCTCGCCGGCCTCGGTCACGGTGTCCTTCTCGTCGAGCACGACATGGCACTCGTCGGTCGGGTCGCCGACCGCGTCACCGTCCTCGCCGAAGGGCGCGTCATCGCGAGCGGGGCTCCGGACGCCGTGCGCGCGGACCCCGAGGTGCAGCGCGCATATCTTGGCGACGTCACGGCCACCCGGCATCGGCGCGAGGAGCAGTCCCCGGCGTGAGACCAGCCCGCAGTGTCCTGTTGCTCGCCGCGTCCGCTGTCGCCGCCGGCTCGCTGTCGTCGTGCAGCAGTGCCCCGACCGGCAGCTCGGTGACGATCGTCGTCAGCGCACCGGTGTCGACGTCGCCGTGGATCGCGACGTTCGAACGCAACGGTGCCGAGCTGGCGGCGGACGTGCTCAACGCTCACGGCGGCGTGACGTTCGCCGGCCACAAGCACAAGGTCGTCATCACGGTGCGCGACAACGGTGGGTCGCCGCAGCGTGCGGCTGCCGACGCGCGGGCCGCGGTCTCCGCGCACGCGGCCGCGCTCGTCATCGACGGCGTCGGGGCCGGCGCGGTCGCCGATGTCGCGAAGGCCGCCGACCTGCCGGTGTTCGTCGTCTTCGACGGCGGCGCCAGTGTCGTCAATCCGGCGACCCGGCCGACGCTGTTCCGGCTGGCACCCGCCGACAAACCCATGTCGGTCCGCCTCGCCGACTACCTCGCCGGCCGCCATCCGAAGGTCGCGATCCTCGCCGACGACTCGTCGTACGGCGCCGACGGACTGGCCGCCATGCGAGCAGGCTTCCAGCGCGACCAGACCCAGGTGGTGTCGACCGGTGTCGTCGCGGCCGGATCGTCGGACGTCGCGCCTCGTGTCCTTGGCGCTAGGCGTGCCGGCGCGACGACGTTGGTCGTGTGGGCAGGTGCGCCGGTTGTCGCCGCCGCGATCGAGGCCGCACGCAGCGCCGGGTGGCAGGTGCCGATCTGGGCCGGGCCGAGCGGCGAGGACCCGATCGTCCGGCAGCAGCTGGCGTCGCACGTCGGCTGGCTCGACGGCGTCGGGTTCGTCTCCTTCCGCATCACCGCCGAGGTCGGCGTCAAGCCGTTCGCGGCCTACCGTGCGAAGTACGAGAAGAAGTTCGGCATCGACAAGATCGGTGTGCAGCAGGACGGCAAGGACGTCGTACAACCCCCTGACTGGTCGATGTTCTCCTACGACACCGTCCGGCTGGTCGCTGCCGCCCTCGCGAAGTCGGGTGCGACCGGTGCACCACTGCTGCACACCCTCGAAGGCAACGTCGTCATCACCGGCGCCAACGGTGACGAACGCGGCTACAGCGAGTCGACCCGCGAAGGCGTGTCTCCCGACGACATGTACTTCGCGGTGTTCCACGGCTTCACGTTCGCTCCGGTGACCGACGACCTGCTGTCGCAGAACCTCCCGGCCGTCGACCAGCTGCGCTGACGATGTGCGGTCGCTACGCCTCTGCGCGGTCGGTCCAGGACCTGGCCGTCGCCTTCGGCATCCGCGAGGACCGCGTGGAGGCCGACGTCGCCGCCGACTGGAACGTCGCGCCGACCAAACCGATCGTCGCGGTGCTGGACCGCGGTGCGGGTGTCGTACTGACGACGGTGCGATGGGGGCTCGTGCCGTCGTGGGCCGAGGATCCGTCGATCGGCTCGCGGATGATCAACGCGCGGCTGGAGACGGCATTCGAGAAGCCGGCATTCCGCCCGGCACTCGAGGCACGGCGCTGCCTGATCCCGGCCGACGGTTGGTTCGAGTGGTCGACGCTGCCGGACGGCACCCGGCAGCCCTTCTACCTCTCCCCGGAGGACGGCGGGCTGCTCGCGTTCGCCGGTCTCTGGGAGGTCTGGCGTGACGCCGAAGGCCGCCCGCTCCCGACGGCGACCATCCTCACCGGGCCCGCTCCGGCCGACCTGCGCGACCTGCACGACCGCGCGCCGGTCGTGCTGCCTCCGGACGCGTGGCGCGGCTGGCTCGACCGCGACAGTGACCTGGACGACGTACGACGACTTGTGCAACCCACACCACCGGGAGTGGTCCAGCCGCGACCGGTGTCACCGGCGGTCGGCGACGTGCGAGCCAACGGCTCGGAGCTGCTCGAACCCGTGACCGTCGTGGAGCAGCCACCGCTGTTCTAGAAACGGCGACGCAGCAACGCGGCGTTGCCGACGACGGCTGCAGCGGCTATCACGGTCAGGGCGATCGCGCCCGGCCGAGGCTGCAGACCATGGTCGGCGCGCCGGGTCTGCGCTGCCGAGGCGATCACGTAGGTGAACGTCGACAGATCCGGACCGGGCGCATCGGCTTGCAGATAAGGGCTGTACTCCGCCGCCCGGGCACTCGCGGCAGCAGCGGCGACCAAGGTGTCGGTCGCGCTCGCGACCGCCGCGGCGGTCGGCGACGACGCAGCCCACTGCCGCCAGCTGTTCGCCGGCGAGGGCGGCGCCAGGGTGCGCGGGTCGGGCCACGGCCGGACGTCGAGCGTCATCGCGACGCGTTGTCCCTTGTGCAGCGGCACGGTGAAGTCGACCGAGCCGGAGAGCGTGCCGGCGATCGCGACACCATCTGCCAGCGGTGTGGTGCCCGGGCCGGTCACCGCCGGCGTCGTTCCGGGAACTCGCAAGGTGCCGCTGATCCGCAACGGCGCGACGACGTCCAGCGACCGCTCGCCGCTGCGCTGCCCGGGCAGCACCGTCGGGAGGCCCGCGCCGGCGACCGGTGGCACTGCAGCGTGCGGGTGGTCGGCCGCCTTGCGCAGCCGGTCGAGAGCTCCTGCCAGCCCCGTCACCCCCGCGGTGCCGGTGTCGACTGTCCGCAGGCTGCTGGTCTGGTTGGTGAGCGTCACCGTCAGCGTGCCCGCGACCGGTGCTGTGCCGCCGGGGTCGAGGGCATGCAGGTGACCCTTGTCGTCGCGCAGCTGCAACGAGACCTTCAGCGGGAGCCGGGCGGCCTCGATGCCCGGGTCGAGAGTGAGCCGGGCGGCCAGCGCACGGTGACCAGGGGAGAAGCCCATCCAGACGACCGTGCCCAGCTCCAGCACGGGCGGGACGGTGTCGCCGAGACCGACCGCTGCGCGTGCGGGCCCGAGCTCGCGGACGATGTAGTTGCCGGCGCCGTTGATGACGAGCTTCTGGGTGTCGGTCACCGCCGCCGGGGCCCCGCCGGGTCCGAGCGCGACCACCACGTCTTCGCGGTCGACCGCGGTGCCCGGAACGACCGACTTCAGCAGGCGGTCCTTGCGGAGCCCCAGGTTGACGCCTTGGAGCGGGTCCACGTCGCGAACGGGCACCGGAAGCCGGATGCCGTCCGCGGCCGTCGCGGGTGTCCGAGCAGCTGCCGAGGCCGCTGCCGTGAGCGTGGGACCGACCGCGAGAAGTGTGACGGCCGCCGAGGCGAGCAGAATGGAGCGGACCGATCGGGCGGCTGCGCGGCTGCGGCACGCGGGAGCGCCCGGCATGCGGAGAGACTATCCGCGGGAGCCCCGACCCTCGGAGATCCCGCGCAGGAGGTGCTGTGGACACGAACACCGCCCGTAAGCGGCTCGAGGAGCTGCTCGCCGAGCTCGAGGCGTCGGCGGCGGTGCTGCAGCATTCAGGCGGCGCCGACACCGGGGAGCTGTCGAGCGTCGACCAGCACCCGGCTGACAGCGGCACCACGCTGGCCGACGCCGACCGCGAGGAGGCGTCTCTCGAGGTGATGCTCGCGCAGCAGGAGCGTGTGCGCGGGGCGCTGGCCAGGATCGACGCCGGCACCTACGGCCAGTGCGTCACGTGCGGCCGCGACCTGCCGGACGAGCGCCTCGACGCCCGGCCCGAGGCCGAGCGATGCGTCGACTGCCAGCAGAAGGCGGAGGCGGCCGCCCGCTGAGCGCGGCTGGACGTCGTACGACGCCCCCGGACGGCTTCCCGGTGGCCGGGTCAGAGCCGGACGGCGCTGGCGACCAGGCGGCTGCCGATCGCCTCGCCCGCTCGCTCGCGGGCGAGGGAGAGCTCCAGCGCGACGAGCGCCGGCAGCTTGCCGGGATCGGCGGTCAGCGCGTGCGAGACCGTCTCATCGGCGAGAACGGTCCGCGGCCGGATCCACTCGGTCTCGAAGCCCGCGTCCGCCAGCATCGCGTGCAGCTCCTCGGGCCAGAAGCAGCGCGTCACCGAGTCACCGTCCGGCACCAGGACGACGTCGGCGGCGGGGACATCGGCGAGCTCGGCCCAGCGGCCCTGGTCGGCCAGCCGGGCCAGCCCCGCGACGAGGCTGTCGACGCTGAGCAGCACCCGTCCGCCGGGCCGCAGCACGCGTGCGATGTGCTCGAGCGTCAGCTCCGCCGCGGGCGCGGTCGACAGGCAGCCGCCCTCGGCCACCACGGCGTCGACGGAGCCGTCCGCCACCCACTCGAGCGAACGGCCGTCGGCTCGCAGCCGATGCAGCCGGCCGGGCCGCGGCGGCAGGGCATCGGCTCGCTCCGGCTCGGGGACGGCGTGCACGACGGTGTGCCCCCGCTCGATCATGAGGTCGAGGAGGCGGGGGCACGAAGGGGACAGGTCGAGCAGGAGCTGTGGCTGCGAGGGCAGCCACTCGGCCACCTGCTGCCGGGTCACCTCGATCCGGAACCGGTCGAGCGCGTCCTCCGGTGGGGGCAGCACCACGAGCGATGCCCGGCGGGCCGGATCTCCCGCGTCGGGCCTGCTGGGCGCCGGCAACATGGCGGCGATGGTACCCAAGGGGGCACGAAGTAGTGCTCGACCGGACATCGGGCTCGTCTGAGGTGGAGACGCCCAGCGGGGTCGCGAAGGTGCACCTGTCACCGGGGACCGGACGCGGCCTGGTGCTGCTCGGACACGGCGCCGGTGGCGGCGTAGCGGCCCCTGACCTGCTCGCTGTCACGGCCGCGCTGCAGGGCGAAGGCTGGACGGTGGCACGGGTGGAGCAGCCCTACCGCGTGAAGGGGCGGCGCGCCCCGGACCGCGCACCCGTGCTGGACGCGGCGTGGACGGCGGTGACTGCGGCGGTGCGGGCGGACTGGCCGGGTCCGCTGGTGACCGGGGGTCGCAGCAGCGGCGCACGGGTCGCCTGCCGCACAGCAGCATCCACGGGTGCGGCGGCCGTCGTGTGTCTCGCGTTTCCGTTGCGTCCGCCACAGCGGCCGGAGATGTCGCGAGCGGACGAGCTGACCGCGGGCGGGCGGCCCGTCCTCGTCGTCCAGGGCGAGCGCGACCCGTTCGGCAGTCCGGCCGACTTCCCGCCCGGACCGACGATCGTGGCGGTCCCGGGAGACCACTCGCTGCGGCGGTCGGCGGCGCAGGCCGCGGCCGCGGTCGTGGAATGGCTTGCTGGTCAGTCGCTGACGTAGACCTTGGCGGCGACGCCGGCAGGCAGGACGATCTCGTCGGCATCCGTCGCGACCCGCACGGTGTCGCCCGTCGCTTGCAGGACCTCGACCCTGCCGCCCGGCATGAGGCAACCATCCTCGAGGTCGCGCATGACCGTCGGCTGCGCCTCCAGCGCCTCGTCGATGCGCCGTACGACGACACTGCGCCCGGGCGCGACCGTGCTCAGGCCGACCTGGCTGCTGATGTCGACGACGTTGGCCGAGCCCGGGATCGGGTTGCCGTGCGGGCAGGTGCCCGGGTCGCCGAGCGCTTTGACCAGATATGGCTCGAGCGTCTCGCTGATGGCGTGCTCCAGGCGGTGCGCCTCCTCGTGCACCTGATGCCACGGCACGTTGAGCACGTCGACGAGCAACCGCTCCGCCAGCCGGTGCCGGCGCATCACGCCGGTCGCGGCGTGGCGCCCGCGGTCGGTGAGCCGCAGCAGCTTCTGCTCGTCGAGCTGCAGGAGGCCCTCACGCTCGAGCCGCGCGACGGTCTCCGAGACCGTCGGGGCGGACACCTTCAGCCGCTCGACCAGGCGGGCGCGCATCGGCGGAATTCCGGACTCCTCGAGCTCGTAGATCGTCTCGAGGTAGTCCTCCACCGCCGGGGAGCGCTCCACCACGAGGGAATCGTAGGTCGCCGGGGCGCGTTGCAGGGTTCGTGATGGCGACGATCCAGCGTCCGGCGACGCTCGACCGTCCGCTCAGGGCGGTAGCAGTAGCATCGCCCCCCATGGCCGAGGAGACGCTCGAGCAGCGGAGTGCTCGCTTCGAGCAGACCGCGCTGCCGTTCCTCGACCAGCTCTACTCCGCCGCTTTGCGGATGACGCGCAACCCGGCCGACGCCGAGGATCTCGTCCAGGAGACGTTCGTCAAGGCCTTCGCCGCCTTCCACCAGTTCGAGGAAGGCACCAACCTCAAGGCGTGGCTCTACCGCATCCTCACCAACACGTTCATCAACAGCTATCGCAAGAAGCAGCGCGAGCCGCAGCAGTCCGGTGGTGAGGACGTCGAGGACTGGCAGCTCGCGGCCGCGGAGTCGCACACCTCGAGCGGGCTGAAGTCGGCCGAGGCCGAGGCGCTCGAGCACCTGCCGGACTCCGACGTGAAGGACGCGCTCCAGTCGCTGCCGGAGGACTTCCGGATGGCGGTCTACCTCGCGGATGTCGAGGGGTTCGCCTACAAGGAGATCGCCGAGATCATGGGCACGCCGATCGGCACCGTGATGTCGCGCCTGCACCGCGGCCGGCGCCAGATGCGCAAGGCTCTCGAGCAGTACGCCCTTGACCGTGGCTACATCCGTCCCGACCAGGCACTCGCGGAACGTGAGGCTGACTGATGAGCTGCGGCAACCCCCATGACGTCGACTGTTCCGAAGTCATCGAGAAGGTCTACCTCTATCTCGACGGCGAGATCGACGACGAGGGGCGGAGCAACATTCGCCAGCATCTCGACGAGTGCTCGCCCTGCCTGCGGCAGTTCGGTCTCGAGAACGAGGTGAAGGCGCTGGTCGCGCGCTGCTGCGGCGGCGACACCGCGCCCGACGGGTTGAAGCAACGGCTCCTCGTCCGGCTGCAAGAAGTCCGCGTCGAGCTCAACACGATCGAGTACCGCGCCGAGTAGCGCCCGCGATCGCCTAGCGTGGGGCGATGGCCAACTGGTTGGTGACCGGCGGCGCCGGCTACATCGGGGCGCACGTCGTGCACGCGCTGCACGCGCAAGGTGAGAGGGCTGTCGTTCTCGACGACCTCTCGACAGGTCACCGGAGTCGTGTCCCGGCCGACGCGGTGTTCGTCCAAGGGTCGATCCTCGACGAGGACGTCGTACGGCGTGCACTGGCTGACAACGCCGTCGCGGGAATCATTCACATCGCGGCCAAGAAGCAGGTCGGCGAGTCGGTTCAGCGCCCGCTGCACTACTACGAGGAGAACGTCGAAGGCACCCGACGCCTGCTCGAGGCCGCCGCCGACGCCGGTGTCGAGTCGTTCGTGTTCTCGTCGAGCGCCGCGACCTATGGCATGCCCGACGTCGACGTCGTCGACGAGGACTCGCCGACGGTGCCGATGAGCCCTTACGGCACGACGAAGCTCATCTGCGAGTGGATGTCGCGCGACGTCGCGGCGGCGACCGGGCTCCGGGTTGTCGCTCTGCGCTACTTCAACGTCGCCGGGGCGGCGACGCCCGAACTCGGTGACCCCGGCGTCTTCAACCTCGTTCCCATGGTCTTCCGCGAGCTCGCCAACGGTGGCAAGCCGAGGGTGTTCGGCAACGACTACCCGACGCCGGACGGCACCTGCATCCGCGACTACATCCACGTCTGCGACATCGCCGACGCGCACGTCTCCGCGTTGCAGCAACTCGCCTCCGGTGCGGTCGAGGAGCCGTTCCGCGTCTACAACATCGGTCGCGGAGAAGGGTCCAGCGTCCTCGAGGTCATCGACGTGATCGGGCAGGTGACCGGGCTCGACGTGACGCCGGAGTTCGTCGCGCGGCGACCGGGAGACCCGGCGCGAGTCGTCGCGAGCGTCGACCGCATCGCGATAGATCTCGGCTGGACCTCGAAGTTCGACCTCGAGCAGATGGTGTCCAGCGCCTGGGCGGGTTGGCAGCGCCGCTACGGCGGGTGACATTCGGCACGGTGTTCCGGCGTCCGCCCGGGGGCATGCCTTGACCATGCGTCGCGTACATGCGGCAGCTGGTGCTGCCCTGACCCTGTTGACCCTGTTGACCCTGGCTGCCTGCGGCGGTGGAAGCAGCGGTGGCAAGGCCTCCGCACCGCCGCCTCCGCCGCCTCCGACGCGTTGCCCGCTGACCGGCCAGCTTCCGTCCGGGCAGCAGGATGCCGGTCGGCCCGTGCTCGCCGTGAAGATCGACAACGTCGACATCGCGCGCCCGCAGGCGGGCCTCGACCGCGCCGACATCGTCATCGAGGAGACGGTCGAGGGCGGTCTGACCCGGTTGTTCACGGTCTTCCAGTGCGACTCGGCGCCGAGCATCGGTCCGGTGCGGTCGGCGCGGACGAGCGACGCAGCCCTGCTGCGGTTGTTCGGTCACGCCGTCTTCGGCTTCTCCGGCGCCAACCCGAAGGCGCTGAAGCCGGTCCAGGCCACGAGCAACGCCGTGCTCCTGTCGTACGACGCCAACGGCTCGCTCTACCACCGCGACAACTCGCGTCCGGCGCCGCACAACGTGTTCACGTCGACGCAGACGCTCATCGATGCAGCGAAGAAGAAGGACGGCTCGCTGAAGGCGCCCTCGCCGGTCTTCACCTACAGCGACAGCGTCCCGGCCGCCGCCAAGGCTGCGAACGGAGTGAAGCTTCGCTGGTCACCCGATGCCAGTGCCGCGTGGACCTGGTCCGGCGGCAGCTGGGCGCGGACGCAGAACGGCACGCGGGACGTGCTCGTCAATCACCACCGGGTGACCGCGGTCAACGTCATCCTGATGCGGATCAAGACCAAGGACACCGGCATCCGTGACGTGGTCGGCAACCCCTCACCGGACGACGTCGTCACCGGCTCCGGTCAGGTCTGGGTTCTGCGCGACGGCAAGGTCATCACCGGTCGCTGGAAGCGAGCCGGCATCGGCTCACCCATGACGCTGGTGGACAGCGCGGGCAAGACGATCCCGCTGACTCGAGGCCGCACGTGGATCGAACTGCTCCCGCCGAACGCCACGCTCCAGCTCAGCTGAGACGGGTCGCGCCCTGCGACGCCCAGTAAGCCGCCTTGCAACCATCGAACGAAGTGATGGTTGCAGCGGCGTCGGGGCGTTGCAGGGCGCGTACCGACTGCGCTTGCTGAACTAAGCGTTCGGACGACGGCCGTGGTTGGCCTTGCTCTTCTTGCGGGCGCGCCGCTTGCGGGCCTTCTTGGCCATGCTCACTCCTCGATCGAGTTGTCGCCGTCCATCACAGCACGCCGCCGGCCGACGCCCGTCACCCGGCGCCGGAGCATGCCCATGACGACGAGCTCGCCGAGGCCCGAGGCGACGAGGACGTCGCCTGGGCTCACCACCTCGGGGCGCAAGGGCAGTGGCAGAGGGATCACGTCGCCGAGGGTGCGCCACTCGGTCCCAGTGCCTGCGATGTCGTGGCGGGCGTCGTAGCCGGCCGCGATGTCCGTGATCGGTACGCCGGCCCGCAACGCTGCGACGATCGACACCGGCATGGCTCCGTTGAGGGTCACCACGAGCGCGTTGGCCACGAGCCCCAGCGTGACCAGTGGGACGCCCGGCACGTGCAGGTTGAGGGCGCAGAACGCAGCGGCGCAGACCGCTGAGGCGCCCAGCCCGAGGACGTAGCCGTGCCGGGCGTCTGTCACGCCGAGAATGCCCAGTGCGGCTCCGCCGGTCTGCGCGACGACGGCGGCGACGACGAGGCGTCGCCAGCGCAATCGCAGCGTCGTCAGCCCCGACCAGGTGCCGTTGAGGGCGTAGCCGACCGCAACGGCCCCGACCAGGACGACGATCGTGAGGCCCACACCCGTTAGTCTCGCCACCCGCGAGCCGCTACGTCGGGAAAGGGCGTCGATCGGAGTGTTCGAGTCGCTGCTCGTGGCCAACCGTGGCGAGATCGCCCGCCGCGTGCTCCGGACCGCGACCCGCATGGGTCTGCGCACGGTCGCGGTGCACTCGGAGGCCGATGCCGACCTGCCGTTCGTCCACGAGGCCGACGAAGCCGTCCTGCTCGGCCCGCCGCCGCCGGCCGAGTCCTACCTCGACGTGCAGAAGGTCCTCGAGGCCGCGCGGCGCAGTGGTGCTGAGGCGATCCACCCCGGCTACGGCTTCCTCGCAGAGAGCGCGGCGTTTGCGCAGGCCGTCATCGACGCGGGTCTGGTGTGGGTCGGGCCGAGCCCGGACGCGATCGACGCGATGGGTGACAAGGTGCGCGCGCGCAACCGGATGTCCGCCGCCGGAGTGCCGGTCGCCGCGGGCACCGAGTCGCCGGTCGACGACGTCGAGGACGCGGTCGCCGCCGCGAAGGAGGTCGGCTACCCGCTCATGGTGAAGGCCGCGGCCGGTGGCGGCGGTATCGGCATGGGCGTCGCCCGCGACGAGGACGAGCTGCGGTCCGCGTTCGAGACGGCACGCAGCCGCGCCTCGCGGTTCTTCTCCTCGCCGGCGATCCTGCTCGAGCGCTACATCGAGGGCGCGCGGCACGTCGAGGTGCAGGTGCTGGGTCTCGCGGACGGCACGGTCGTCGCGCTGGGGGAGCGCGACTGCTCGGTGCAGCGCCGGCACCAGAAGGTGGCCGAAGAGACGCCGTCTCCGGGCGTGACCGAGGCGCTACGGCAGCAGATGCTCGACGGTGCTGTGCGCGCGGCGCAGGCTGTCGGCTATCGCAACGCCGGCACGGTCGAGTGCCTCGTCGACCCGGCCGAGCAGACCTACGTCTTCCTGGAGATGAACACGCGACTGCAGGTCGAGCACCCCGTGACAGAGCTGGTCACCGGAGTCGACCTGGTCGAGGAGCAGCTGCGCATCGCAGCGGGGGATACGCCCTCGCGCGACCTGACCACTGTGCAGCCGCACGGTCACGCGATCGAGCTTCGGGTCTACGCGGAGGACCCGAAGCGCTTCTTCCCGTCGCCCGGCAAGGTGACGCGGTGGGAGGAGCCGCCGGCGACTCGGGTCGACAGCGGCTACCGCGCCGGCAACACCGTCACACCGTTCTACGACCCGCTGCTGGCGAAGGTCGTCGTGTGGGGTGACGATCGCCCGGCCGCCATCGAGCACGCACGCGCGGCCGTCGATGCGTTCCACATCGAGGGACCGAAGACCAACCTGCCGTTCTTCTCCGAGCTGCTCTCCGACCCTCGGTTCGTCTCCGGTGACTACGACACCGGCCTCATCGACAAGATGCGCGCGACATGACCGATCTCCTCGTCCATCGTGAGAGCGGCGTGCTCTCGCTCACGATCAACCGCGAGGACAAGCGCAACGCGCTTTCGCGCGATGTGTTGCAGGGCCTGCTCGACGCGGTGCGCGCTGCCGGCACCGACGATGAAGCCAAGGTCCTCGTCGTGCGCTCCGCGGGCGAGAAGGTCTTCTGCGCAGGCGCGGACCTCGCGGTGATGAGCAACGACGCGACGGGTCTGGAGCAGCACGAAGGCCGCGGCCTGCTCAAGGACCTCGTCGTCGCGATGCGCACGTGTCCGAAGCCGATCGTCGCGCGTGTCCAAGGTCTGTGTCTGGCCGGTGGCATCGGGCTGGCGGCCGGGTGCGACATCGTGCTCGCGAAGGAGAGCGCGCAGTTCGGCATGCCGGAGGTCGACCGCGGCCTCTGGCCGTTCATGGTGAGTGCGCTGCTGACGCGGCACGTGTCGCCGAAGCACGCGATGGACTACATGCTCACCGGCGAGCGGTTCGACGCGCAGACGGCGTACGCCATGGGCCTGGTCTCGCGGGTCCTGCCCGACGACGGATTCGACGACGCCGTGACGTCGTACGTCGACAAGCTCGCCGGTGCGGCTCCCGTCGCGGTGCGGCTCGGGAAGGCAGCCTGGGTCGCGGCGGCAGAGACGACGTCGCTGCCGGCAGCGCTGGAGGCGATGCAGGCACAGCTGTCCCTGCTCACCACGACGAAAGATGTCGCCGAGGGGATCGCGGCCTTCTTCGAGAAGCGTCCTCCCCACTGGACGGGCCGCTGAGTGAGCGGGACCGCGCAGGCCGCTCTCGGCCTTGCGGTCATCCTGCTCGCGGTGGCCACCCTGGTTCTGGTCGTGAAGCTGCGGGCGGGCGGGCGTCAGCCCGGCGACACCGACGAGCTGTCCCAGGAGGTCGCCACCGGCCTGCTCGCCGAGCTGCGCAAGTGGCAGGCGGAGGCGGCCCACTGGAAGGCCACCGCCGAGCGACTTCAGCGCGAGCTCGACCAGCGACAGTGATTTGATGACTCCGCCGCGACGCGGCGCCCAGCCTGAGGAGGATTCGTGGCCGAGGAAGTCCGCGCCGAGATGGTCGCGAATGTCTGGAAAGTCGTGGTCAGTGCGGGCGACAGCATCGAGGAGGGCGACACGCTCGTGATCCTCGAGTCCATGAAGATGGAGATCCCCGTGGCGGCCGAGTCCGGGGGGACGATCAAGGAGCTGCGGGTCAACGAGGGCGACGTCGTGCAGGAAGGCGACGTGATCGCCGTCATCGAGTGAGCCGTTCGGCGTAACGATCTTCGCGGACGGGTCAAGACCGGCTTCTGGGGAGCCGAGGTAAACCTCGTGACCTCGACTCTCACCATCGAGCCCTTTCTCCGCGCACTCGTCGAGTGCGGCGGTTCCGACCTCCACTGCAAGGTCGGCTCCCCTCCCCGTGTGCGCATCGACGGCCGTCTCCGCAAGCTCCAGACGCGTGATCTGACCGCTGCCGACACCGAGACGATGGTCCGGGAGGTTCTCCGCCAGGACCTCGTCGAAGAGTTCGAGCGCACCAACGAGGCCGACTTCGCCTACTCCCTCGCAGGTGTGGGCCGGTTCCGCGTCAACGCCTTCCGCTCGCGCGGCTCGGCCGGTCTGGTCTTCCGCCGGGTCTCCGTGGGCGCCATCCCGCTCGACGAGCTGGGCCTGCCGCCCGTCCTGGCCAACCTCGCCCTCGAGCCCCGCGGCCTGGTCCTCGTGACCGGCCCGACCGGCTCCGGCAAGACCACGACGCTCGCCGGCATGATCGACCACATCAACTCCAACCGCGAGGTCCACTGCGTCACGATCGAGGACCCGATCGAGGTCCTGCACTTCGACAAGCTGGCAATGATCAACCAGCGCGAGGTCCGGGTCGACACGGAGGACTTCTCGACCGCTCTGCGTGCCGCAATGCGGCAGGACCCCGACGTCATCCTCGTCGGTGAGATGCGTGACCAGGAGACGGTGAAGGCCGCGCTGGCCGCCGCCGAGACCGGTCACTTCGTCATGTCGACGCTGCACACCACCGACGCGCAGGAGACGATCAACCGCGTCATCGACTTCTTCCCGCCGCACGAGCAGAAGCAGGTGCGTCTGGGTCTGGCCGGTTCGCTGCGCGGCATCATCTGCCAGCGGCTGGTTCCCCGCGCTGACGGCGAAGGCCGCTGCGTCGCCATGGAGATCTGCGTCAACACCGGCCGCATCGCCGACGCGATCTCCGACCCGGACAAGACCTCGGGCATCAACGGGCTCATCTCCGAGGGTGCGTTCTACGGCATGCAGACCTTCGACCAGCACCTCGTCGGTCTGATTCGGGACGGCGTCATCACCCTCGACGCCGCGATGGCTGCCTCGACGAACCCGCACGACCTCACCGTCGAGCTCCGTCGCCTCGGCCTCGTCGCCTGAGCCTCGTCGCCTGGACCAAGATCACCGCGGTCTGAGGGGGCTAGAGCGCCGCGAAGCTGCACCTTCGGGCGATGCGGGCCGCGATCACGGGTTCGATGCCGTGATCAGACCGCCGACGATCAGCATGACGGCCAGGAACGCGATCGCGAGAGCGATGATGACTCTCGCGATGAGATCGGACGTCGAACGCGCAGGCGCATAACGCTGCACGTCGGCCGTCCAGGCGAGGCCCGACCACCAGCGCAGGGACGGCGTCCCGTCGGGATTGGGGTACCAGCCCGGAGGCGGTAGCAGCCGTCCGGTGTCGTCAACCGCTGCCGGCGGTCGCGACACCGTGGCGTTGTCGGCACCCACGTCTTGATTAGCCGACGCAGGCGCGACGCGGCCTAGGGTCGAAGGGCCCGGAAAGCGCTGCCGCCGGTGACGCGGCTCATCCGCCGAGGCAGGATCAGTCGATGCATGTCGGACTCACTGCCTCGGTCGCGCTCGTGGTGGGCGACGCGGACACCGCAGTCGCGTTGGGCAGTGGCGACGTACCGGTCCTGGGCACCCCGCGGGTCGTCGCCCTCGTCGAGCAGGCGACGGTCGCGGCCGTCCGCGACGCGCTCGACGCCGGACAGACCACGGTCGGCACGCACATCGATCTCGAGCACCTGCGGCCGTCCGCAGTCGGCGCCACCGTCGAAGCGCGGGCAACCCTGGTCACGCTCGACGGCAGGCGGCTGGAGTTCGCGGTTGCCGTCACCCAGGACGGCGAGGAGGTCGCCCGAGGACGGGTGGTGCGCCAGGTCGTCGACCGGGAGAGGTTCCTGTCCCGGCTGTGACCCGCTGGATCAGCGGTACGACGACAGCAGCAGCTGATACATCGTCCCCGAGGTCTGATGGTCGCCCGGGCAGCACGACGGACCGCCGGGGACGCTGACCCCGATCTCGAGGTGCGGTGCCGAGGAGTAGCCCACGGAGCCGCAGCCGACCTCCGCGATCGGCTGGCCGGCATGCACGTGGGCGCCGACCGGCACGTAGACGCGGCCGGTGTGGCCGTAGTAGACGTTGCGCCCGGCCAGCGGACCGGACGACATCCGGATCACGGGCGCCGTAGGCCCGAAACCGCTGATGCCCTCCTGGATGATCGTGCCGTCGCCCACGGCCACGAGCACGGCGGCCGAGCCGCAGGCGTAGCCCCTGGCTGCGAGGTCGACACCCTGGTCCTGGGTCCAGGAGCTGGGCGAGCTGGCATGGCCGGCGAGGAACGGGAAGACGAAGCCGCCGTGCGACGAGAGCCGCAGTGCGCCGGTGTGGGGGACTGCGGGCCGGGTGACCGCGGGTCGCACCTCGCTCCGCGAGACCGAATGCGCCCGGGGGGCCGCCTTGTGGCGGACCTTCGGCTTGGGCGCGGGGAAGGCACGAGCCGTGTGCAGCAACGGCCGGTAGAGGTCCGACGCCACCGCCACCTGGCCGGCCGAGGCCGAAGGTGCGGCGGCGCGAGCCGCAGCGGGCGCCTCAGCGGTGACCAGCAGGCCGCCGATGATCGTCGCTGTACCGACGACCAGCAGCGGCGGCAGGGCAGGCGCGGGCAACCGTAGGCGCAGCACGGACAGGGCCTCCTCGCGCGCCTACGGGGTTAGCTGTCGGGTTGGGACACGTGTCGTGTCGTGCCCTGTCGCCGTGGCGACTTCACCCCAAGGCCACGCGGACGCGGCCGACTAACGGTGGTTCCCCCGCTCCTGCCCGGGCGGTGTCGACGTGGAGCGCGCCGGTGGGCAGGATTCGGCGTCCGGCGCGCGGTTCGGTCTCGGTTTGGTCTCGACCAGACTACGGACAGTCAGCCCGGATCGTCGAGGGGGGTGGCTCTCCGGCCTCAGACACCGAAGGTGGAGCGGGGGTAGGCGGCGTCCGGATCGGTGATGACGTTGATCAGGTACGGCGCCGCCGCCGCGAAGCCTCGCCTGAGGGCCGGGCCGATCTCGGCGGGGGTCGTGACCATCTCGCCGGCGCCGCCGAGCGCCCGCACGACGTCGTCGTACCTCGTCCGGTGCCCGAGGTCCGCGGCGACGTCGTAGCCGTAGATCATCTGCATCGGGCCCTTCTCGAGCCCCCACACGCTGTTGTTGCCGACGACCACGACGACCGGCAGTTGGTGGCGCACCAGCGTGTCGACATCCATCAGGGAGAAGCCGGCGGCGCCGTCGCCGAGGAGCAGGACGACCTGGCTGCTGGGATGCGCGAGCCGGGCGGCGATGGCGTATCCCGCGCCGGTGCCGAGGCAGCCGAACGGCCCGGGGTCCAGCCAGTGCCCGGGCCGCGCGGGCTCGACGAACCGGCCGGCGAACGACACGAAGTCGCCACCGTCGCCGATGACCACGGCGTCGTCGTCCAGTGCGCGGCGCAGCTCGCCGTAGATGCGCGCGGGATGAATCGGGTCCGCGTCGCTCGCGAGCAGGTCCGCATCGGCCGCTTCGGCTGCAGCGGCCGCCTCGCGGAGCGACCGCAGCCACTCGTCGTCGCGCCGGTCCTTGCGCACCGTGGCAGTGATGGCATCGAACATCGACGGCATGTCTCCGGCAGCGCTCGCGGCCAACGTGACGTGTCGGGCGAGCTGGCCGGGCGAGTCTGCGAGGTGCACGACCGAGGCCGGTGTCGCGCCGTCCTTGCCACCGAAGCGCCCGTAGCCGAGCCGGAAGTCGAGCGGGGCACCTGCGACGACGACCAGATCGGCGCCGTTGAACGCCGCCGACCGTGCGCGCGTCACGAGCAGCTCGTGGCCTCTCGGCAGGATGCCGCGTCCCATGCCCGTCGTGATGACCGGCAGTCGCAGCTGCTCCGCGCACCGCCGGGCCGCATCCGCCGCTCCATCCGTCCATACGTCCGAGCTCAGAACGAGCACCGGTCGCCGGGCTGCATCGATGGCGGCCGCGACGGCGGCGACGTCCGCCTCTTCGGCGGCAACGGTGCCGGGCGTCGAGGCGGTCTGCGGCTGCATCTCGGTCTGCGCGAAGACGACGTCGAAGGGGATGTCGAGGAAGACCGGTCCGCGGTGCGGCGTCGTCGCGAGCCGAAGCGCTTCGCCCACTTGTGCCGCGACTTGGTCGACGGAGCTGATCGTGCCGGCGTACTTCGTCACCGGTGCGAGCAGCGGGGGATGGTCGAGCTCCTGCAGGCTTCCCTGTCCCCACTTCTCCGCCGGTGCGCGGCCGCCGAGCACGAGCAGTGGCGAGCCGTTGAAGTGTGCTGTGGTCACCGCGGAGACGCCGTTGGTGACGCCGGGTCCGGCGGTCAGGACCGCGAGACCCGGCCGGCGGGTCAGGCGTGCCAGTCCTTCGGCCGCGAACACGGCGGTGGCTTCATGGCGTACGTCGACAAGCCGCATCGGAGGGTCCGCCCTGACTGCGCCGTCGTACAGCGGGAAGACGTGCGCGCCCGACAGCGTGAACATCGTCTCGACGCCGTGCGCTCGCGCGACCGCGACGGCGATCTCTCCGGCGTGGCCCGTGACGGTGTCCGGCATGCGGCGGATGCTACGTCGTGCTGCGCGTCGTGCCCATGCGGCGTAACTTCGCGAAGGTGACGACGACGCCGGACCGCGCCCGCGCGCGACTCGCCGAGATCAGCCCTCGCGCTTATGAGCATCCCGCCGACCGGGCTGCGCTGTCGGCGCTGCGCAAGGTGCGTGGCTTCGACCAGATGCTGCGCTGGCTGTCCGGTCTGTTCGCCGGCCGCACTCCGCGGCTGCTCGCGCTCGCGTCGACGGTCCGGGTCGGGGAGCGGCAGTTCCCCGACGTTCATCGACTCGTCCTCGACGGGGCATCGAACCTCGACCTCGCCGAGCCGCCCGAGACCTTCATCGTCTGCGACCCGCAGCCCAACGCCCGCACGGTCGGCATCGACAAGCCGTTCCTGATGTTGACGAGCGGTCTGGTCGACCTGATGGATGAGGAGGAGCTGCGTTTCGTCATCGGGCACGAGCTCGGGCACATCCTGTCCGGACACGCGGTCTACCGCTCGATGCTCGACCAGCTGCTGACTTTGTCGCGACGCGTCTTCTTCATCCCGGTCGGCTATCTCGGCCTGCGCGCGCTTCTCACCGCACTCGAGGAGTGGTACCGCAAGTCGGAGCTGTCCTGCGACCGCGCCGGTGTTCTCGCCGGGCAGGACCCCGCGGCTGCGCTACGCGCGCAGATGAAGATGGCCGGCGGATCGCGGCTCGGCGAGATGGACGTCACCGCGTTCCTCGAGCAAGCCAGGGAGTACGACGCCCAGGGGGACCTTCGCAACGGCGTGTTGAAGCTGTTGGCGCTGCAAGGGCAGCTGCACCCGTTCGCGGTGCTTCGCGCAGCGGAGCTGCGCCGATGGGTCGATGACGGCGACTACCAACGCATCCTCGGCGGCGACTACCCGCGGCGCGGCGGCGAGGACGAGGCGTCGATGTCGGAAGAGGCGCGCGATGCCGCCCGCTCCTACAAGCAGACGATGGACGAGTCGGCGGATGCGTTCCTGCGCGTGCTCCGCAGCATCGGAGAAGAAGCCGTCTCGGTGGGGCAGCGGATCGGCGACCGGATTCGTTCCGACCGCAACGACAACTAGACGGTCTCTAGCGGCGGCGCTTCTTCGGGGCGCCGAACTCCAGCGACAACGCGGTCGCCGCGACGAACACGACCTGGATCGGCCGCAGCGCGACATAGCGCTCATCGCCGAACGCGTGGAACTTGCGCACGAAACGGTAGAGCGACTCGAGCCGGATGAAGCGGTCGAGCAGGTGCACCGCCCGATAGGCGAGCTGCTGCACGATGCTGCGCTGCTGCTGTTCGAAGACGTCGGGGAACGCCGCGAAGGCCAGTGACAATGAACGCGCTCCGCGAGTCGCGCCCCACTCCAGCATCTCGACGATGAGCCGCTCGTCGACGCCGTTGGGTGCACCGGGACGTCGCCACGGAACGTCGAGCGAGAGCTCGCGACCTCCGTCGGCGCTGGCGTAGCGGTGGAAGGCCACGAGCTGTCCCGACGCCGACCGCGCGTAGGCGACGTACATGCCGGGATGCACGCCGGTGAGCGGCTCGTCGAGGATCATCGCGAAGCCGCGCGTCTGCGTGCCCTTGCCGGCCGCGGTCATGACGTCGACCAGCTCGGCACGCAGGTCGTCGTCGATGTCGCGCTCGCCGATGATGTTGGCGGTCACGCCGGCGTTGCGCGATCGCTGCACGGCCTGCCGCAGGTTGCGGAAGCGACGCCCTTCGAGCGAGAACGACGCGACATCGATGCGCACGTCACGACCGATCGACAGCGCCCACAGCCCCTGCCGGCGCCACAACGGAAGTGAGCGAGGGCCGGCACCGAGCACCGCGATGCGCCAGCCCTGCGCGTCGGCGTGCTCCACGAAGGCCTCGACCGCCGCGGCGTAGGACGACGGCTCACCGACCGGGTCACCGGAGGCGATCGCCGTGCCGAGCCGCACGCGATAGGCGACGGCCGCCCGGCGGTCGGGGCTGAAGACGTAGGTCTTGTCGGTGCGCAGCACGAACGGTGCGAGCGTGTCGCCGGACGTGCCGTCGACGAGCGCCCAGACGTGGCGGCGGTCGTCGGGATCAGCCGGGGGCGGTGGGCGGCGGGGGAGACCCGCAACCGCGCCGGCGCCGGCGACCGCGAGCCACGACATGAGAACGTGCTCGCCGGTGTCCGCCGCCCGGGCCGCGACCAGCAAGGCAACGCTCGCCGCGAGGTGACGGCCGAGGAACGCCCGGCCGAGGGCGATCGCGCGCGCGACGAGCAACATCGCGACACCGGCAGCGGCGAAGTTGTGGGTCGGCTCGTGCAGCCCGCGGTAGGTCATCAGCAGTGCCGCCACCGCGATGGCCAGGGCCAGCGGCGTGCGCCGTTCGTCGAGCCCGGTGCTCACCCGCTCGATGGCGGAGGCCAGCCCGCCGCGCTGGTCAGCGCTCAACGGTGCCCCCTCCCTGGCCTCACGCATCGACTCTAATGAGCGGACGGTCAGAATTCCGGCTATGCCGACGATGGACGAGCTGCTGGTGCGCCACGGTGTCGCCGGCGCGGGCGCCGACCATCTCCACCGGCTGGTCGCCGACTGGCAGCTGCTCGCCGACCTGTCCTTCGCCGATCTGATCCTGTTCGTCCCCACCGGCGACGGCACGCTGGTCGCGGTGGCGCAGATCCGGCCGACGACGGGGCCGACGGCCTACCAGGACGACGTCGTCGGTCTCATCGCCGGTCCGGGCGAGCGCCCGCAGCTGCTGATCGCGCTGGAGGAGCGACGCATTTGCCGCGAAGGTGACCCGGTCTGGCTCGGTGGCGTCCCCGTCCGCGAGGAGGCGATCCCCGTCGTCGTCGCCGAAGAGGTGGTCGCGGTCGTCGCCCGGGACACCAACCTTGCCGCCGCGAGGACGCCGAGCCGTCTGGAGATCGCCTACCTGCGCAGCGCGACCGACCTCGCCCAGATGCTCGCCGAGGGCCGCTGGCCCGAGCCGTCGGGCGGGTACGACGGCGCCGGTCCCCGCGTCGGCGACGGTCTCGTCCGGCTCGACGAGGACGGCACCGTCTCCTACGCGAGCCCGAACGCGTTGTCGGCGTACCGCCGGCTCGGCTTCCTCGGCGACCTGCACGGGCTGCGGCTCGCCGACGTGACCGCGGAGCTCGTCGCGCCCTCTCCGACGCCGCGCGACGAGCCCGTGGGCATGATCGCCGCCGGCCGGGTCCCACGGTTGGGTGAGATCGAGGCGGCCGACGCGATCGTTCAGCTGCGGTCGATCCCGCTGCTGCCGGGCGGTGAGCGGATCGGCGCGCTCGTGTTGGTCCACGACGTCACCGAGGTCCGGCGCCGCGAGCGCCAGCTCATGGGCAAGGACGCGACGATCCGCGAGATCCACCACCGGGTGAAGAACAACCTGCAGACGGTCGCCGCCCTCCTGCGCCTGCAGGCCCGCCGGGTCGACGCGGTCGAGGCGCGGCTCGCGCTCGAGGAGTCGGTCCGGCGGGTGTCCTCCATCGCCGTCGTGCACGAGACCCTCTCCGGCACGCTCGAGGAGTCGGTGCAGTTCGACGAGATCGCCGACCGGGTGGCGCTGATGGTGGTCGACCTTCTTGCGCCGGAGCAGGTGAGGGTGCGCCGCCGCGGGAGCTTCGGCACCCTGCCGGCCGAGGTGGCGACGCCGTTGGCGATGGTGCTGACCGAGCTGCTGCAGAACGCGGTGGAGCACGGGTACGACGGCGTGGACCGGCCCGGCCTCGTGGAGATCGTCGTGGAGCGGTCGGGCGACGAGCTGCGGGCGAGCATCGTCGACGACGGGGCCGGGCTGCCGCCCGGCTTCGAGGCGGCAGAGTCCGACCGGCTCGGGCTTCAGATCGTGCGCACGCTGGTCGGCAGCGAGCTCGGCGGGCGCCTGGAGGTCAGGCCACGCGACGGCGGAGGGACGGTCGCGACGGTGACCGTCAGCGCACCGGCTGCGTCACCCGAGCGCCCTGAGGGTTGAGCCCGGGGCTGCCCTCGCCGCCACCGCCGGTCGCGAGACGGTAGAGGAGGAACACACCCACGATGACGCCCGCGAGGATCAGGCCGAACCCCACCCAGAACCGCACGGCGCCGGCGCGAGCCGAGGGTGCCTCGCGGCCGAGCAGCGGCGGCCGGACGTAGTCCTCAGCCATCGGTGCGCCTACGCGGTGTGGAGCTCCGCGCGGACACCCCGGCGAAGCAGCGCGCGCCGCTCGTCCTCGGACAGGCCGCCCCAGACGCCGGCTTCCTGGCCGGTCTCGAGCGACCAGCTGCGGCAGTCGTCGATGACCGTGCAGCGTTCGCAGACGGCCTTGGCGTCGTCGATCTGCAGCAGCGCAGGTCCGCTGGTGCCGATGGGGAAGAACAGCTCGGGGTCTTCGTCACGGCAGGCGGCGCGGTGTCGCCAGTCCATGCGGTCTCCTCCGTCAGGGCGAGCACAGGGCCCGACTTTGTGAACGGTTTCACGAGGTGGGTCGTGCCGGTCGTCATCCTCAAGATCACGATCGGGCTTTGTTCCGGACGCTAGTGGCTCGTTCCGGCTACGTCCAGACCAACTTCAGCCCTGACGGTAGAACGCGATTCGGTCTTATTCAAGGATGGATGCGGCTTCGCAGCGGGCGTGGCGGTGTTGGGTTCGTCACACCGACGCGCGATAGATCACACGATGACCCGGATCGCCGCCGGAACACTGCGAAAGGTCGCCGACTCCCGTTCCCCGAGGTAGTCGCCGTCGACCTGCAGATGGACCGGCCGCTCGGCGACCAGGCGGAACTCCTCGAGGTCCTCGAGGACGACCGAGGACTTGCCCCGGACGCCGCTGCCTCCCAGCATGCCCGCGGCGGCCCAGAGCGTGCCGACCGTGCGGAGCTTGCGCATCGCGATCAGGTCGAGCCCCCGGTCGAAGGACGCCTCAGGGGTCAGGACGACGGGTCGCGTCCCGAAGTAGGTCCACGGCGAGGTGTTCCCGACGATCGCCAGGAACAGGCCGGTCACGGGCTCCTCGCCCGGACGGTGCAGCGTGAGCGTCGGCTGGCGGCGATCGGCGGCGTAGAAGCGGCGGACGGCCGCCCACGCATAGCGGGTCGGTGCCGCGGACTTGCCCTTCGCACGGGCCTGCTCGACGACCCTGACCGCGTCCGCGTCCAGCCCGAGCCCTGCCGTGAAGGTGAACCACCGGTCGTCGACCCGGCCCAGGCCGAGCGACCGGCTGCGGCCCTCGCGGAGCGCGTCGAGGACCGCGCCGGTGGCCTCGACCGGGTCGCGCGGGATGTCCAGCGCCCGGTGGAAGACGTTGGTGCTGCCGCCGGGTACGACGGCCAGCGCCGGCTGGTCCGGTGTCGGGCCGCCGGCGTCCCGGAGCAGGCCGTTGACGACCTCGTTGACCGTGCCGTCGCCGCCGAGGACCACGACGAGGTCGTAGGCCTCGGCGGTGGCGCGCGCGGCGAGCTCGATGGCGTGCCCCCGACGCTCGGTCTCCGCGACGTCGAGCTTGAGGTCGCTGCCCAGGGCGCGGGCCAGGACGTCGCGACCGCGCACCGATGTCGTCGTCGCCTTGGGGTTGACGATCAGCAGCGCGCGCACCGGAGCAGGGTAGCCGTGCTCCGCCGATCTTCGCGGTCGTGACCGATTCGCCCCCCGACACGCCGGGTGCCTGGCCGCGACCGCGAAGATCTGTCCGTGACGTGGGGCTCCGAGACGTGGGACAGCGCCGCCGTCGGGGTCGTGGCGGCGGAGGGCGCGGCAGGCGTGGTCGCCGGGATCGTCTTCGTGGTCGCGTCGCTCGTCGGCCGGCCGCACGACGAGATGACCGCCGTCATCCTGGGTGTCCTGCTCGTGGTGTTCGGCGCCGGCCTGCTCGCCCTCGCGCGCGCCTTGGCCCGCGGGCGCCACTGGCCACGAACGCCGTCGTACCTCGCGCAGTTCTTCGGGCTGGTCGTGGCGTGGTACCAGCGTTCGACGCTGCCGGCGGTGTCCGTCGTGCTGCTCGTCGTGTGCGTCGGCGCTGTCGTGGCGCTGACTCAGTCCTCGGCGAGCAGGCCTTCGCGCAGCTGAGCGAGCGTGCGGGCGAGCAGTCGTGACACGTGCATCTGCGAGATGCCCAGCTCGGCGGCGATCTGCGACTGCGTCATGTTGCCGAAGAAGCGGAGCAGCAGGATCTTCTTCTCCCGCGGCGGCAGCTTCTCGAGCAGCGGCTTGAGCGACTCGCGGTACTCCACGCCCTCGAGTGACTCGTCGGTCGTGCCCAGCGAGTCGGCAACGGCGGGGGAGTCGTCGTCGCCGGTGTCCGGCGCGTCGAGAGAGACGGCGGAGTAGGCGTTGGCCGACTCGAGACCTTCGAGGACCTCTTCCTCGGACATCTGGAGGTGCTGGGCGAGCTCGGCAACCGTCGGCGCGCGACCGTTCTTCTGGGACAGCTCGCTGGTCGCCTTCGTGAGCGAGAGCTTGAGCTCCTGGAGACGGCGGGGCACGCGGATGGCCCAGCCCTTGTCGCGGAAGTGGCGCTTGATCTCGCCGACGATGGTTGGCGTCGCGTAGGTCGAGAACTCGACGCCGCGCTCCAGGTCGAAGCGGTCGACCGACTTGATCAGGCCGATCGTCGCGACCTGCACCAGGTCGTCGAGCGGCTCGCCGCGGTTGCGGAACCGGCGCGCGAGGTACTCGACCAACGGCAGATGCATCTCGACCAGCTCGTCGCGCACTCGCTGGCGCTGGGGGTCGTCCTCGGTCAGTTCCGTGAGCTGACCGAAGAGCTCGCGAGCGTGCGCCCGGTCGTGCGAGGTGCGCGCTGCGCGATCGGCGTCCTTCGTCAGCTGGGGGTCGACGTCGGCAGCCTCGGGATTGGCGGCGACGTCCTGCCCCGGCGACGAGGCCGCGGCGGGTTCGGGGGTGATCACCGGGAAGTCCCGCTCCTGCGCTTGAGCAACGTGATGGTCACGCGGTTGTCCACCCCGGCGCTGCTGTCGACCTCGCCGGCGAGAGCCGCGAGGACGGTCCACGCGAAGGTGTCGCGGGACGGCTCCTGGCCGTCGAGCGTGAGCACCGAGACGCCGACGCGCATGCTGTCCGACTCGAGCGCGAACTGGCACTCGAGGTCGGCGCCGGGCAGCGCCTGCGTGAGCAACATCGCGCAGGCCTCGTCGACGGCGATGCGCAGGTCCTCGATCTCGTCGAGGGTGAAGTCCAGCCTGGCGGCGAGCCCTGCGGTGGCTGTGCGCAGCACGGAGAGGTAGGCGCCGGCAGCGGGCAGCTTGATCGTGACGACGTCCTCGGGGCCCGGCTGCTCCACCGCGTCCACCGTCGCCCCCGCGTCCTGTGTCAAACCGCTTCGCCTCCGCATCGTCCGGCCCTGGTCCGCCCGCAAAACGGTATCCCACCTCTGGCGGAAGATGGATCCGTGCTGGTTCACCCATGGGACGCCCCGCTCGACGACGCCGAGACGTGGGAGTTCGTCCGCGCGCAGGGCTTCGGCCACCTGATCGCCCCCGGCCGGGGGCGCGAGCTGCCCGTCGTCGTGCCCACCCAGTTCGTCGCCGAGCCGGCCGTGGACGGCGTACGTCCGGTCGTGGTCCTGCACCTGGCGCGCCCCAATCCGCTCTGGGCTGCGCTCGAGGAGAACCCCGCCGTCCTGCTCAGCGTGGCGGGCGACTGGGCCTACGTTCCGTCGGCATGGAAGGCGGTGGCCGAGGAGGACCCGGCGCTCGGGATCCCCACGACCTACTACGCGGCTGCCCAGCTCGCGGGGGAGGCCGTCGTCGTCGACGACGACGAGGGCAAGCTGCAGATCCTGCGCGCGCAGCTGTCCGCCTACGAGCCGGACGTGTCGCATGCCGACCCTTCCGTGCACGCCCGCCGGCTCGCCGGGATCCGCGGGGTCCGCATCACGGTCACCGAGGTGGTCGGCAAGTTCAAGTACGGCGGCAACGTCGACGACGCCCATCGGCGAGCCGTCGCCGAGCGGCTGGCCGACCGGGCCGGTCCCGGTGACCTCGTCGCTCAGCGGCATCTGACCCGGCGCAGCGGATGGACCTGAGCCGGGACGTTTGCCTCTGACGCGTGGCCATGATCGGCCCCACGATCGGTGGCATGGACGCCATGTCGCCACTTGACGCGGCCTTCCTCGTCCTCGAGGACGCCGACGCACACGCGGGTCTGCACATCGGGTCGGTCGGGATATTCGAAGGCCCGGTGCCGAGCCACGAAAGCTTCCTCGAAGGGTTCTCGCGCAAGCTGTCGCTGGTCCCGAGATATCGCCAGCGGTTCCAGCGCGTGCCCTTCTCCCTCGGACCGCCGGTATGGGTCGACGACGAGACCTTCGACATCAACTACCACGTACGCCGGACCGCGCTCCCGCGCGGCGCCGACGACGCGATGCTTCGGAGGCTGGTCGGCCGCGTCATGTCGCAGCGGCTCGATCGTGACAAGCCCATGTGGGAGGCCTGGGTCGTCGAGGGTCTCCCGGACGGCCGGTGGGCGCTGCTGTCGAAGGTGCACCACTGCCTGGTCGACGGGATCTCCGGCACCGATGCGCTGGCCGTCATGCTCGACCTGAGCGCCGAAGCCGAGTGGCCGCCTGCGAGCGACTGGGTGCCTCGGCCAGCGCCGTCGGGTGCCCGTCTGGCCGTCGAGGCCGTTGCGCACCAGCTGACCGAACCACTTGCCCTTGCCCGCGCGACGGTGCGGTTGGTTCGCGCGCCGCGCAGCGCACTGCGGACATCGCTCGTCGTGGGGCGGGGGCTCGCCGCGCTGGGCGGGGCAACCGCGCCCACGGATCTGACGTCGCTGGTCGGGCACGCGGGTTCCCACCGGCGTTACCGCTTCGCCGCCGTGCCGTTCGCGGACGTGCAGAGCGTTCGTCGGCAGTTCGGCGGGACGGTCAACGACGTCGCTCTCGCTGCGGTGACCGCCGGCTTCCGCGAGCTTCTGGAGTCACGTGGCGAGCACCCGACCAAGCACAGCGTCCGGACGCTGGTTCCCGTCTCGACGCGAACCCCCGGGGAGGAGAGCATCCGGGACAACCGGGTGTCCGCGCTTCTCCTCGACCTGCCGGTCTGGCTCGCCGATCCGGTCGAACAGCTGCGGGCGGTGCAGGTGCGCAGCGCGCAGCTCAAGACCTCTGGCGAGGCCGACGCCGGATCGTGGGTGACGCGGCTGGCCCAGCATCTCCCGTTCGACGCGCTGGAGCCGACGCTCCGTACGGCCTTCCGGTTGCCACAGCGATCACTGACGACGGTGACGACGAATGTGCCGGGACCGCCGTTCCCGCTGTACGCGTTCGGCTGCCGGATGCTGCACGCCTATCCGTACGTGCCGATCGCCGACCGGCTTCGTGTCGGGGTGGCGATGTTCTCCTACAACGGTGAGTTCAGCTTCGGTGTCACGAGCGATGCCGAGACAACCCCTGATGCGGACGTCCTGATCGACGGCATTCTTCGCGGTCTGCAGGCACTCGTCGACCGCACCAGGACCGGACGACAACGGGCGCCGTCGGTCAAGAAGACCGCGGCGCCCGCTGCCGTCGCTCGCTGAGGCCCAGGGGGGAGAGCCTCAGCCGACGGACGTCCCATCGTCGCTGCCGGAGTTGTCGCCGGTGTCCGTGCCGCTGCCGCCGTCCTCGGTGTCGGTGCCGTTTCCACCGTCCATCGAGTCGCTGCCGTCGTCACCGTTCAGCGTGTCGTTGCCGTCGTCGCCGTTGAGGGTGTCGTTACCAGAGCCGCCGTTCTCGACGTCGTCCCCGCCGCCACCGTTCTCGACGTCGGCGCCACTGCCTCCGTTGAGGGTGTCGGCACCGTCGTTGCCGTCGAGCGTGTCGGCGCCGTCGCCGCCGGACAGGTGGTCGTTGCCGGAGCCGCCGACGATCAGGTCGTTGCCGGCATGGCCGAAGATCTGGTCACTGCCTGCACCGCCGTGCAGCTGGTCCGCGCCGCTCGAGCCGCAGATGATGTCGTTGCCTCCACGCGCCCAGACCGAGTGTCCCGCCGCCTCGACCTTGATGACGTCGGCGTGGTCCGTCCCGTAGACGCTGTGCGGCGAGCTCGACGTCACGACGATGGTCGCCTGATGGCCGTCGCAGGTGGCCGAGGTCGAGGCCAGAGCCTGGACCGGGTGGTACGCGACGACGGACAGCGGCGCGGCAAGGGTCAGCGCGAGAAGACGGGCGCGGTGAGCCATCGGGACCTCCAGGTTCGAAACGGCGGCTGGTCGCCGCGGCGATACCGGGATATGCGCTGCATCACCGCAGCCGTTACGCGCCCAGCGAGATTTCCCCCCGGACAACCCGTTCGGCCCAGTGCGGTGAGGGCTAGGTCGCCGCCAGCGAGCCGAGGGCGGGACCGCTGACCCGCCACACCGTCCACTCGTCCATCGGCTCGGCCCCGAGACCGCGGTAGAAGCGGTGGGCGGACTCGTTCCAGTCGAGGACGACCCACTCCATCCGGGCGCAGTCGTTGTCGACCGCGATGCGAGCCAGCCGGCTGAGCAGTGCCCGTCCATGGCCCGCGCCGCGCGCTTCCGGTCGGACGAAGAGGTCCTCGAGGTAGACGCCGTGCCGGCCGCGCCAGGTGGAGAAGTTGAAGAACCACAAGGCGAAGCCGACCACCTCGCCGGAGTCGTCCTCGGCGAGCAGGCACCAGGCCCGGGGACGGTCGCCGAACAGAGCCTTGCGGTAGTCGTCGTCGGTCGCGACCGCCGCCTCCGGCTCCCGCTCGTACGTCGCCAGCTCACGCACCAGCGAGACGATGACGGGCACGTCGTCGACCGTGGCGTCACGGATCAACGGCGTGCCCGTCGTACAGCTGGGGACAGGACCTATGCCTGCTTGGTCTCCCAGAAGATCTTGTCGATCTCGGCGATCTTCTGCAGCAGCTTCTCGGCCTCGCCGGGGTCGACGCTGCCCTTGCCGCCCGCCGCGCCGGCGAGCTTCGTGGCCTCGTTGAACAGCTGGTGCAGGTTGGGGTACTTCTCGAAGTGCGGCGGCTTGAAGTAGTCGGTCCAGAGCACCCAGAGATGGTGCTTCGCGAGCTCGGCTCGCTGCTCCTTGATGAACAGCGCGCGCGTGCGGAAGACCGGGTCCTCGTTGCCTTGGTACTTCTCGCAGATGGCCTTGACCGACTCCGCCTCGATCCGGGCCTGTGCCGGGTCGTAGATGCCGCACGGCAGGTCGCAGTGTGCCGAGACGGTGATGCTCGGTGTGAGTAGACGACGAAGCATTTCGTCCTCCAGATTCGCGGATCGGTGGGCTACGCCAGCGACACTATCGCCGTGCGTTTTCCGTTCCGCCGGGTGTTGGTCGCGGGTGCCTCCATGGTCCCGGCGCTACGTCACGGCGACCAGGTGCTCGTCGACATGCGGCCGACGCGCCGACAGCCGCGGGTAGGCGACGTGGTCGTCGTACGCCTTCCGGAGCGGCCGTTGTCGGTGAAGCGCGTTGTGCGCGTCGAACCCGATGGTGCGCTGTGGCTCGAGGGCGACAACGCGTTCGGCAGCACCGACAGCCGGGAGCTCGGCGCCCAGCCGGTGGAGGCAGTCGTCGGGCGGGCCGTCCTGCGCCTGTGGCCGCGCCCCGGCCGCCTGTCGCGTCGTTAGAGGACCTTGGAGAGGAAGGCCTTCGTCCGGTCGTGCTGCGGGTTGGCGATGACGTCCTTCGGGGGACCGGCCTCGACGATGACGCCGTCGTCCATGAAGACGAGCTGGTCGCCCACCTCGCGCGCGAAGCCGATCTCGTGGGTGACGACGATCATCGTCATCTGCATCTCGGTGGCCAGGTCGCGCATGACGTCGAGCACCTCGCCTACGAGCTCAGGGTCGAGGGCACTTGTCGGCTCGTCGAACAACATCAGCTTCGGGTCCATGGCGAGGGCGCGCGCGATCGCGACGCGCTGCTGCTGCCCACCCGAGAGCTGTCGGGGATAGACCTTCTCTCGCCCCTCGAGGCCGACCCGCTTGAGGAGCTCGTGACCACGGTCGCTCGCGGCTTTCCTGTCGGTGCCCTTGACGACGACCGGGCCCTCGATGACGTTCTCCAGGGCGGTCTTGTGCGGGAAGAGGTTGAAACGCTGAAAGACCATGCCGATCTCGGCCCGCTTGCGCGCCACCTCGCGCTCGCGGAGCTCATGCAGGCGGCCCGCGCGTTCCGCATAGCCGACGAGCTCGCCGTCGACGAACAGCTTGCCGGCATCGACGTTCTCCAGGTGGTTGATGCAACGAAGGAACGTCGACTTCCCGGATCCCGACGGACCGATGATGCACATCACCTCGCCCCGTTGCACCTGGAGGTCGACGCCTTTGAGCACCTCGAGGCGTCCGAAGTTCTTCCGCACACCGGCGGCACGAACCATCGGCTGGGCCGACGGCGATGTCATCGGTGCTCCTGACCGGTGGAGAGCAGGACGGGCTGCAGGCCGGCGTTGACATCACGCCCCCGGCCCAGCCGTGCGCGCACTCGTTGGAACGGCGTCGGTGGCAGGCCACGCAGAGAGCCGCGCGCGTAGTAGCGCTCGAGGTAGTACTGACCGACGCTGAGCACGGTCGTCATGAAGATGTACCAGATGCTCGCGACGATGAGCAGGGGGATCGTCTCGAAGGTGCGGCCGTAGATGATCTGGACCGTCGTCAGCAGCTCGGTGTAACCGATCGCGAAGACGAGGGACGTCGTCTTCAGCATCGAGATCGTCTCGTTGCCCGTCGGCGGGATGATGACGCGCATGGCCTGCGGAAGGACGATGCGTTGCATCGTCTTGGCCCTCGTCATGCCGAGCGCCTGCGCCGCTTCGGTCTGTCCTTCGTCGACGGAGAGGATGCCAGCGCGTGCGATCTCGGCCATGTAAGCGGCCTCGTTGAGCCCGAGCCCGAGGATCGCCGCTCCGAACTGGGTGATGATCGTCTTGGGGTCCGTGTGGAACCACGACGGGCCGAACGGCACGCCGACGGACAGGGAGTGCAGGACGGCCGGCAGGTTGTACCAGAACAACAGCTGCACCAGCACCGGCGTACCGCGGAAGAACCAGATGTAGGTCCAGGCCGAGCCGGACAGGACCGGGTTGGGCGACAGTCGCATGACGGCCAGCACGACACCGAGCACGATGCCGATGACCATCGCGATGATGGTCAGGACGATCGTGCGTCGTACGGCGGTGAGGATCACCGGCTCGAACAGGTAGTGCCCGACGACGCCCCAGTGCAGGGCTTCGGTCGCGACCAGCCAGTGGACGAACATCGCCACCAGCACCAGGACGACCGCCGCTGCCACCCATCGGCCGGGATGGCGCAGCGGGACAACGGGGAGGTCGTCCTGGGCCGGCGTCGTCATCGTTGTGCTCCGGTCTAGCTGACCGCACCGTTCAGCGTGAAGTCACTGATGCCCGTGGGCGACATGCTCCACTTCTTGAAGATCGCGTCGTAGGTGCCGTTGCTCTTGAGCACCTTCAGCGCGGCCTGGATGGCGTCGGCGAGGCCCTGGTACTTGGCGCCTTTCGGCACGGCGATGCCGTACGGCGCCGGGTCGATGCTGCCGCCGACGACCTTGAACGCCCCGTTCGACTGCTGCGCGGTGTAGACGTTGACCGGTACGTCGGCCAGCACGGCGTCGGCGCGACCGGACTTCAGTGCGAGGTTGGCCTGGTTCTCGTCGGGGAACGGCAGGATGTGCAACGTGCACTTCTTGGCCTGCGCCTGGAGCATGTCGAGCTGGACGGTGCCCTTCTCGACGGCCGCCGTCTTACCGCAAAGGTCCGCGACGGATGTCGGGTTGAGCGACGAGTCCTTGGGGACGAGCACGTTGGTGCCGACGTTGGCGTAGTCGACCATGTCGACGGTCTTCTCGCGTTCCTTGCTGTCCGTGAACGACGACATGCCGAGGTCGTAGCGCGAGCCGAGCGACGGGATGATGCTGTCGAAACCGACGTTGACGAACTCGAACTTCAGGCCGAGGACCCCGCCGATCGCCTCGCCCAGGTCGACGTCAAGACCCTGGATGGTCTTGTTGTCCGAGGCGAAGAACTCGTCCGGCGGGTAGGACGCGTCGGTCGCGACCTTGACGACGCCGGCGCTCTTGATTGCGCTCGGAACCTTGCCGGCCGCGGCCGAGTCGACCGACGACGTGGGCTGGACGGCCTGCTTGCCACCGGACGAACCACCCCCACAGGCGGCGACCAGTGTCAGCGTGCAGACGAGCGCGGTGGCGTAGACGCCAGGGCGTGTGGAGCGGTTCACAGCGGTGACCTCCGGGGTAGTCGTGAGCGTCATCTTGCCAGGGCAGCCGAATTCGCGGCGGTCGCGTTGTGTCAAGATTCGGAACATCTTCGGGCGACCCCCGACGCCATCACAGAGGGCCCGACCGGCTCCGCCGTCAGTACATCCGCCTGGAGTCCCGTCGTGGCCGTGGAGAGCTTGCCGATGTCTGCCCAACCTGACCCTGAGAGTCCGGTCTTCGCACTGCACCGTGGCGGCAAGATCGAGGTGGTCTCCAAGGTGCCGCTGCGCGACCGCGACGACCTGTCCCTCGCCTACACGCCCGGTGTTGCCGAGGTCTGCCTGGCCATCGCCGAGCAGCCCGATCTGGTGCACGACTACACGTGGAAGAGCTCGACAGTGGCCGTCGTCACCGACGGCACGGCAGTCCTGGGGCTGGGGGACATCGGCCCGGCGGCGTCGCTTCCCGTCATGGAGGGCAAAGCGCTGCTGTTCAAGCAGTTCGGCGGTGTCGACGCCGTCCCGATCGCCCTCGACTCCAAGGACGTCGACCACATCGTCGAGACCGTTGTGCGGATCGCGCCGGCGTTCGGCGGCATCAACCTCGAGGACATCAGCGCTCCTCGCTGCTTCGAGATCGAGGACCGGCTCAAGGAGCGCCTCGACATCCCGGTCTTTCACGACGATCAGCACGGCACGGCGATCGTCGTGCTCGCCGCGCTCAACAACGCCGCCCGGCTCACCGGCCGGACACTCGGCGACCTTCGGGTCGTCGTCAGCGGCGCTGGGGCGGCGGGCGTGGCGTGCACGAAGATCCTGCTCGAGGCTGGCATCGGCGACGTCGCGATCGCCGACAGCAAGGGCCTCCTGCACGAAGGACGCAGCGGCATGACCGCGATCAAGATGGAGATGGCGGGACTCACCAACAAGGTCGGTCTGGTCGGCTCGATCGAGGAGGCGCTCAACGGCGCCGACGTCTACATCGGCGTCTCGTCGGGCAAGGTCGCCGATGAGGCGGTCGCCACCATGGCCAAGGACGCGATCATCTTCGCCCTCGCCAACCCCAACCCGGAGATCCACCCCGAGGTCGGGCTCAAGTACGCACGGGTCATGGCGACCGGTCGCAGCGACTTCCCCAACCAGATCAACAACGTCCTCGCCTTCCCCGGCGTCTTCCGCGGTGCGCTCGACGTGCGGGCAACCGGCATCACCGAGGGCATGAAGCTGGCGGCTGCCGACGCGATCGCGGCAGTCGTCGGCGACGACCTCGCCGACGACTGCGTCATCCCGAGCGTGTTCGATCCCCGGGTCGGGCCCGCGGTCGCCGAGGCCGTCGCCGAGGCGGCGCGCAGAGAAGGCGTGGCCCGCCTCTAACCTCGTTAGGTGCTCGCCGCTTACGCCGCCAGGCTGTCCGCCGACGACCCGCTGTCCGGCCTCGAGGTGGGTGAGCAGCCCGACCCCGTCGTGCCGGACCGCTGGGTGACGGTCTCGGTCAAGGCCGCGTCCCTCAACCACCACGACCTGTGGGCCCTGCGCGGACAGGCGCTCGCCGCCGACCAGCTGCCGATGATCCTGGGTGGCGACGCCGCAGGCGTCGACGAGGACGGCAACGAGGTCGTCGTGCACTCCGTCGTGGGTGACCCGGACGCCGGCCGGGGGGACGAGACCTATGACCCCCGCCGCTCGTTGCTCTCGGAGCGCCACCCCGGCACGTTCGCCGAGAAGGTGGCGGTGCCGCGACGCAACCTCGTCCCGAAGCCGGCCGAGCTCTCGTTCGCCGAGGCTGCGTGCCTGCCCACGGCGTGGCTGACGGCCTACAAGATGCTCTTCTCGCGATCAGGCACCAAGCCCGGTGACACGGTGCTGGTGCAAGGCGCCGGAGGTGGTGTCGCGACTGCGGCCATCGCGCTCGCCCGGGCGGGCGGTCTGCGGGTCTGGGCCACGAGCCGCAGCGACGAAAAGCGCAAGCGCGCGCTGGACCTCGGCGCGCACGCGGTCTTCGAGACCGGCGCGCGGCTGCCGGGCCGCGTCGACGCCGTCATCGACAGCGTCGGTGAGGCGACCTGGGACCACTCCATCAAGTCCGCCCGGCCGGGTGGCCGGGTTGTCGTCTGTGGCGGCACGAGCGGGCTCAACGTGCAGACGCAGCTGGCCCGGATCTTCTTCACCCAGGTCGACGTCCTCGGCTCGACCATGGGCAACCGGACCGAGCTGGAGCAGCTGCTCGGCTTCCTCGTCGCGACCGGCGTCCGGCCGGCGATCGACTCGGAGCTGCCGTTGTCGCGCGCCGCTGACGGCTTCGCCCGCATGGCTGACGGAGAGCTGTTCGGCAAGGTCGTCTTCACCATCTGAGGCGCCGTACGCTGCTCGGCATCCGTCCCGGGGGAGATCGGAGCCGCAATGCGCATGCGTCGCGTCCTCATCTGTACGGCGCTTCTGGTCACCGGGGTCATCGGTGGTTCCGCCGTCTCGCAGGCGACGACCACGGCCACGATCTGGCCCGCCAACGTCAGCGTCACGTTTCACAAGGTCGTCGGCGGGTTCAGCAGTCCGGTCTATGTGACCGCGGCGAGGGACGGCTCACACCGGCTCTTCGTCGTCGAGCAGCGCGGCACGGTGCGTCTCGTGAAGAGTGGCGCGATCCAGTCGAAGGTCTACCTCAACCTCACGTCCGAGGTGCTGAGCGGAGGGGAGCAGGGGCTGCTCAGCATCGCTTTTCACCCGGGCTTCACGACGCATCCGTTCGTGTTCGCGGCCTACACCCGCAGTGATGGCGCGCTCCAGGTCTCCAGGTTCAAGGCGAGCGGCGCGTCCGCCACCTCGGTCGCCCGCTCCACGGAGGTTCGTCTGTTCGCGGTGCCGCACCCCAACCAGACCAACCACAACGGTGGTCAGCTGATGTTCGGCCGCGGTGCCTACCTGTACATCACGACAGGTGACGGCGGGGGAGCGGGTGATCCCTACGGCAACGCCGAGCGGCTGACCTCGCTGTCGGGCAAGATCCTGCGGGTCGACGTCGACCACTCCTGCGGCGGCAGGCATTTCTGCATCCCGTCCAGCAACCCGTTCCCCCGCGCCAAGACCTTCAACAAGCGGATGGTGTTCGACTGGGGTCTGCGCAACCCATGGCGTGCTTCGGTCGACCGCGCCGATGGTTCGCTCTGGATCGGTGATGTGGGGCAGAGCGCGTGGGAAGAGGTCGACCACGTCGGCACCCACAGCGGCATCGACTTCGGCTGGTCCTGCCGTGAGGGTCTGGTCACGTACAACAGCTCACGATGTGCCGGGCGGACGATGCGCAAGCCGGTCTCCGTCTACGACCACTCCAACAACAGAGAGGCGGTCATCGGCGGGTTCGCCTACCACGGACCCACCTATCCGTTCGCCCACGGTCTCTACGTGTTCGCCGACTATGCGAGCGGCGAGACGTGGGTGCTCGGTCGCAGCTCCACGGGCGGTTACCCGCGTGCGCTGGTGGCGACGTTCGGCGGCAATCTCTCCGGCTTCGGGGAAGCGGATGCGGGCGAGCTGTACGCCGTCGACCTGGGCGGCTCGCTGTGGCACGTCGTCTTCCATCGTCGCTGATCACGTTCGTTACCGGGCGGCGCGGGGCACAACAGCCACAACAGTCCTGCGGAGGTCGCGGTGCGTATCGGTTCGCTCTTGCTCGTCATCTGGCTTGCCATCGGCGCGATCGCGGCCTGGCAGCGCGACTACTTCAAGCACAACAACGCCAGCTGTGCGAAGGCCGGCACGGTGGCCCTGACGGTGCTCGCCGGGCCGCTCAACTACGTCGGCGTCAACCCGAAGGTGCACGACTGCAAGGTGCCCCAGCCGAGCAAATAGCCGTCGCGATGTCCGGCGTCAGCTCGGGGTCGCGCCACGGATCAGCCGGCGGGCGAGTCGGCGCGCTCGTGCGGGAGCACGGGAGGCCCAGCTCTGCGGTGCCGGCGGTCGCGGGATCATCTCGATGACACGCTGAAGGTCTTCGTCGGAGACCTGCGGTGCCGGCATGGTCGGGGCGTCGGGCTGGGCCAGCCACTCCTGCCACAGGGTCGCGTCGCCGGAGGCGACGCCGCCGACATCGGCGCGCACCCAGCCGTGCTTGGCCAGCCGGTTTGCAGCGGCAGGAGTGACGGCTTGCGTGGGCCCTGGCCACTCGTCGCGGACCATCGCGATGATGCGGCGGCGGTCCTTCCGGGCCCGGAGTGGAGCGTCCGGATGCTCCGCGTTCAGGCGGCGCAACAGCTCGACCGCGTAGGCGCTGATGGAGGTGTAGCGCACGCTCGGCGACGCCGCCCAGGTGTCGGTGGCATGGAGGTCGATGCCGGTGACGGCGAGCAGCCGCAAGGGGATAGTCGTCGGGTCGGACTTGTCGCGCTCGAGAAACGGCACCGCGACCACGTTGTCCCGGCCGAACGCCGAGCTCCATCGCTGCAGCAGGGCGACATGGTCCACCAGGCGCCGGTGCCGGTCCACGAAATGCGCGTTGAAGGGGCGCGGGCCGCCGGCCCGCACGGACTCGGTGTACATGCTCGGCGTCCAGTAGTCCGGGCGACGCAACACCAGCGCGACGACGACAGAGTCGAACAGCGCGTGCAGCGCCTCGGCCGCTTCCTCGACGGACTCCGGGCGGTAGACGAGGTTCGTCAGGTGCTCGGAGGAGGCAAGCACCGTCGACGCTCGGTGAGGATCGCCGAGCATCTCCGGCAGCCGCGCCTGCAACGCCTTCCGGTCACTCTCGTCATGGACGCCGTACGACCGGGTCAGCGGGGTGATCCGGTGGCTGAACGCCACCCCGAGCTCGGTGTGGTTGCGCCCAAGAAATCCATCGCAGTAGGCGACACCGCGGGCGGCCAGCACCTCGCGGTTCTGCCAGGCGAAGGCCTGGAACGCCGTCGTCCCCGTCTTGGGCAGTCCGGCATGCAGGACCAGTCGGGTCACGGGTGGGCTATCTGGCCGGAGGGAGACATCTTGGCGAAGACGCTACCCAATCGACCGGACTTCGCTACGGGGCTCCCGAGGTCGTGGCGCGCAACATGCGATCTGTCTGCGGAAGCGACGGTCTACTGAGCCACGCGCTCAGTCTTCCTCGTCGTCGAGGCGGGCCAGCCAGGTCGCGAGACGTTCCACCGGTGTCTCGAACTCCGGGTTGAGGTCGACGAAGGTCTGTAGCCGCCCGGCGAGCCAGCTCAAGGTGACGGTCTCGTCGCCGCGACGCGTCTCGAGCTCCTCGATACCGCGGTCGGTGAAGTACATGAGAGCGAACCTCAGCCGAACACCGTGTCGAACAACGATGCCTGCTCCGCCTCGTGCATCATGTGCGACCCGGCGGCCGGGGACGCCGACGCCGGTCGTGAGACGCGTCGCAGAGTGCGCCCACTCTCGAGGTGCTCCGGCACGTTGAGCGCGACGAAAGGCCACGCGCCCTGGTTGGCCGGCTCCTCCTGAAGCCAGACGATGTCCTTCGCCGACGGGTACGTCGACAGGACGTCGGTCAGCTCGTCGGCCGGCAAGGGGAAGAGCTGCTCGAGCCGGACGATCGCGACGTCGTCGATGTCGCGGGCGTCGCGCTGCTTGGCCAGGTCGTAGCAGACCTTGCCGGTGCAGAGGATGACCCGGGTGACCGCCTCGGCGTCGACGTGGGAGTCGGGGATGACCGGCTGCCATCCGCCGCTCGTGAAGTCGTCCGGCTTGGACGTCGCGGCCCGCAGCCGAAGCATCGACTTGGGAGTGAAGACGACGAGTGGCTTGCACCGGCCGGACATCGCCTGCAGGCGCAGCAGGTGGAAGTAGTTGGCCGGGGTCGACGGCATCGCGACCTTCCAGTTGTCCTCGGCGGACAGCGCCAGGTAGCGCTCGATCCGCGCCGAGGAGTGGTCGGGACCCTGACCTTCGTAGCCGTGCGGCAGCAGCAGGACGACGGACGACCGCTGTCCCCACTTCGCCTCGCCGGCCGAGATGAACTCGTCGACGATCGACTGCGCACCGTTGGCGAAGTCGCCGAACTGCGCCTCCCACAGGACGAGTGCTTCCGGCCGCGCGACCGAGTAGCCGTACTCGAAGCCCATCGCGGCGTACTCCGACAGCAACGAGTCGTAGACGTAGAAGGGCGCCTGCTCGTCGGACAGGTGCGCGAGGGGCGTGTGCTCCTCGGCGGTCCGGCGGTCGACGAGGACGGCGTGGCGCTGGCCGAACGTGCCGCGACGTGAGTCCTGACCGGCCAGCCGGATGGGCGTGCCGTCGAGCAGCAGCGACCCGAAGGCGAGCGTCTCGCCCATCGCCCAGTCGATGCCCCCGTCGCTGACCATCTGCGCACGCTTCTGCAGCTGCGGCAGCAGACGCGGGTGCACCGTGAAGCCTTCCGGCAGGTTGATCTGCGACTCGCCGATCCGCTTGAGCACCTCCGTCGTGATTGCCGTGTCGACGGCCTGCGGCTCGGGTCGCGGTTCGCGTTCGGCCTCGGGGGGAGCCGTCGACACGTCGCGGGTCTCCGCGAAGACGCGCTCGAGCTGCTCCTGGTAGTCGCGTAGCGCTGCTTCGGCTTCTTCGACGGTGATGTCGCCGCGGCCGATGAGCGACTCGGTGTAGATCTTGCGAACGCTGCGCTTCGCGTCGATGAGGTCGTACATCACCGGTTGCGTGAACGACGGCTCGTCGACCTCGCTGTGCCCGCGCCGGCGGTAACACAGCATGTCGATGACGACGTCCTTCTTGAACGTCTGGCGGAACTCGTAGGCCAGCCGGGCGACGCGTACGACGGCCTCGGGGTCGTCACCGTTCACGTGGAAGATCGGGGCCTGGATCATCCGGGCAACGTCGGTGGAGTAGACCGACGAGCGCGCAGACGTCGGCGACGTGGTGAAGCCGACCTGGTTGTTGATGACGACGTGCACGCTGCCGCCGGTGCGGTAGCCGCGCAGCTGCGACAGGTTCAGCGTCTCGGCGACGACACCCTGGCCGGCGAACGCCGCATCGCCGTGGATCAGCACCGGCAGCACCGTGAAGCCGGTGGCGCCGCGGTTGATGACGTCCTGCTTCGCTCGCGCGATTCCTTCCAGCACCGGGTCGACGGCCTCGAGGTGCGACGGGTTGGAGGTCAGGGAGACGGCGATGCGCTCGCCGTCGATCGCGGTGTATTCGCCCTCGGCGCCAAGGTGGTACTTCACGTCGCCGGAGCCGTGCGCCGTGCGCGGGTCGAGGTTGCCCTCGAACTCCCGGAAGACCTGCGTGTAGGACTTGCCGACGATGTTGGTCAGCACGTTGAGCCGGCCGCGGTGCGCCATGCCGATGACGACCTCGTCCATGTCGTCGTGGGCGGCCTCGGAGACGACGGCGTCGAGCAGCGGGATGACCGACTCGCCACCTTCGAGGGAGAACCGCTTCTGGCCGACGTACTTCGTCTGCAGGAAGGTCTCGAACGCCTCGGCCTGGTTGAGCTTGCCCAGGATGCGCAGCTGCTCCTCGCGCGGAGGCGACTCGTGGTGGCGCTCCACCCGGTCCTGGATCCAGCGGCGCTGCTCGGGGTCCTGGATGTGCATGTACTCGATGCCGACGGTCCGGCAGTAGGAGTCGCGCAGCACTCCGAGCACCTCGCGCAGCTTCATCAGCTGCTTGCCGCCGAACCCTCCGGTCGGGAACTCGCGGTCGAGGTCCCACAGCGTCAGCCCGTGCTGCACGACGTCGAGGTCGGGGTGGCGCCGAAGCTCGAACTCCAGCGGGTTGGTGTCGGCCATCAGATGACCGCGCACCCGGTATGCGTGGATCAGCTCGATCACCCGGGCCGGCTTGCCGACCTCCTCGTCGTGGCTGATCGCGATGTCGGTGATCCAGCGGACCGGCTCGTAGGGGATGCGCAGCGAGCGGAAGATCTCGTCGTAGAACCCGTCGTCGCCGAGCAGCAGCGCGTGCATCCGCCGCAGGAAGTCACCGGACTCGGCACCCTGGATGATGCGGTGGTCGTAGGTCGACGTCAGCGTCATCACCTTGCTGATCGCCAACCGCGCGAGAGTGTCCTCGGCGGCGCCTTGGTACTCCGCCGGGTACTCCATCGCGCCGACGCCGACGATGGCACCCTGCCCGGCCATCAGTCGGGGCACCGAGTGAACGGTGCCGATCGTGCCCGGGTTGGTCAGGCTGATCGTCGTCCCCGCGAAGTCGTCGGCCGTGAGCTTGCCGGTCCGCGCCTTACGGATCAGGTCCTCGTACGCCGCCCAGAACCTCGAGAAGTCGAGGGTGTCGGCGTTCTTGATGTTCGGGACGACGAGCGAACGCGAGCCGTCATCCTTCGCCAGGTCGATCGCGAGGCCCAGGTTGACGTGGTCGGGCGAGCTCACTCCCGGCTTGCCGTCGACGGGGGAGAACGCGCGGTTCATCACCGGGAAGTCGGCCAGCGCGCGGACGAGTGCGAAGCCGATGAGATGGGTGAACGAGACCTTGCCGCCGCGGCCACGGCGCAAGTGGTTGTTGATGACCACCCGGTTGTCGATCAGCAGCTTCGCCGGGATTGCGCGCACGCTCGTCGCCGTCGGGACAGCCAGGCTGGCTTCCATGTTGGTGACGACGCGGGCGGCGGCGCCCCTCAGGGGCGTGCGGCTCGGCAGGTCGCTCTGCGGCTGGGGCGCACTCTCTCGCTCGCTGCGTTCGCTCGCCCCGTTGACCCCAACGCCGCTGCCGCGACCCGCCGACCCGCCCGCCGCGGCGGGGGCACTCTCCTCAGCCGGCTTCGTGCTCCCCTTTTCAGCGTCTTTGTCTTTGGACGGCGCCGGGGTCGCAGAGCGGGCAGGGGCCGAGTCGCTGGACGACCTCGTGGTAGCGGGAGCGGGAGATGTCGCGGCGGTGGCGCCGTTGGTGGAGGGCGCGGTGGTGGAGGGGCCGGCTTGGGCGTCGGTCGGTTGGTAGTCGGCGAAGAAGTCCCACCAGGCCTTGTCGACCGATTCGGGGTCCTTGAGGTACTGCTGGTACATCTCGTAGACGAGCCACTCGTTGGCCCCGAAGCCGGCGAACGCGTCCGGCTGACCGGCGCCGCGCTGACCTGACCCTGACTGTCCCGTTCCCGACTCGACCGTCACGATCCCTCAGGCTACGCCCAAGGGAGGCGCCGTACGACGGCGCCGAGCGTGCGGTTCAGAGGCCGCGACGCGCTTTGAACGGATCGCGAGTCGGCGGCGCCATCAGCTCGGCGCGGGGGCAGACCTCCAGAGTGAGGCCGCCGTAGCCGAGTGCCTCGTCGCAGAGGGCCTCGACGGTCCATCCGAGGTCACGGCCGCCTGCGGTGATGGTGACGCGGTAGATCGTGATGTGGTTGCGGACCGGCGTCTCGTAGGCCACGGCGATCGAGCCGATGAGCACGGCGGAGCCGGTCGTGCCACCGATGCCGTCCCAGGCGCCGCTGTAGCGCTGCCACAGGGTTGTGCTCACGTTCCAGACGCCGCCCCTGGCGACGTCGCGCGAGGTCAGCTGGGCCATGATCGCCGCGGCGCTCGCCTCGGGGACGACGGCAGCCGGCCGGATGACTCGTGTCAGCTCATCGGCACGCGAAAAGGCTCCGCCCGGGTCGGTCGCCATGGTCAGTGCATCGGCTTTCTCACGCTCAGCCTGAACCCTTCGGGCCGGTGATCGGACGACCGCGGTGGCGCAACGGTCGGCCGTCCGGATCGAACACTAACCGGTAGAGGGGCGTTGCCCAAACCCTGGCGCGCCGTCCCACCGGGTCCGGTTCGTGTGGTCGTGCCTGCCCCGGTGGGCGCGGGCCTTTGCCGCCGCGCGCATGCCAGCTCTCCAGATCGGCCGCCGTCCGGCGCCACAGGTCGAACCCCTCGGCCGGGTCCAGCAGCCGTGGGTCGTCCGGGCTGAGCCCGAGATGCTCCGCCCAGAGCTGTAACCGCAGGTCCCGCGGCAGTCGGCGAGGGGCGAGACCGTCGCCCGTGACGTCGTGCGGGCTGCGGTCGTCCGGCGTGCCGTCCACCACGGCGCAGGTGATCTCGGAGTCGTGGGTCCACGAGCGGCGGTTGAAGTTGTCCGAGCCGCACGTCATCCAGAGGTCGTCGACGACGCAGAGCTTCGCGTGAACGTAGATCGGTGTGCCGGCGGAGTTCTCGAGGTCGTAGACCGCGACCCGGTCGCCGCCCGCGTCCGCGAGGACCTCCATCGCGCGGAGCTGACCGAGCCGGTTGGGCGGCCCGGTCATCCGTCCGTCGGAGTCCGGATAGCGCGGGACGACGATGACGGCGCGCAGCGCTCGCTCGCGACGCAGGGCTTCGGCGAGCGCGCCGGCGATCAGCTCCGACCAGAGGTACTGGTCCTCGACATAGATGAAGGAGCGTGCACGTTCGAAGGCACGGGCGTAGGCAAGTGCGATCGTCCGCTCGCCGCCGGGCGCGAACGGGTAGGGCGGTCGCTTGGCGCCGTAGGTGCGGAGGATCTGCACCGTGTGCGGTCCAGCGCTGGGCGGGGGGTCGAGCGACTCGGGGGGAGGCTGCGGCCGACGGGGCATGTCGGCCGCACGCTGCAGTGCCATGCGGTACGGCGTCCGCCGGTCCAGCGGCGTCGGGTCGTTCCATCTCTCGAGGAACGTCTCGAGGACGTCGCAGACGGCCGGACCGCGGATCTCGACCATCGCGTCGTGCCACGGAGCACGGTCGCCGTACCTCTTGTCCATCGGTTGCTGCTGCGGGTCGCCGAGATGCCGTTCGTCGTCACGTCGGCCGTGGCACAGGTCGATGCCGCCGACGAACGCGACGTCGGCGTCGGGCCGGTCCGGGTGACGGACGACGACGAGCTTCTGGTGGTGCGAACCGCCGCGGCGCACGCGCTGGTCGAGCAACGCTTCGCCGCCGGCTTCGTTGAGGTCGCGGCCGAGCTGCTGGTTCTCCTGAGCGCTGAAGGTGACCTTGTCGCTGTGGGAGCGCCACAGCAACCCGCGCACCTCGACGCCGCGTTTGGCGGCGTTGCACAGGAGCTCCTCGACCCGGGGACCGTCGTCGTCGAGCAGCTGGTCCGCATCGCCGCGCCAGTCGGTGAAGAAGATGCGGTCACCCGAGCGAGTCGCCCCCACGACCTCACACAACCGGCGGAAGTACACGGCTCCGTGCACCAGGGGCCGGACCAGGTTGCCGGGCGTTCGTGGGCGGACGTCAGCAGGAAGCAGCCACTCGAGTGCGCCGTCTTGGTCGCCGGGCGTCGTCATCGGTCGCGGAGTCGGCGGACGAACTTCAGTCCGGCCCACGTGTCGTCGATGGCGACCACCTTGACGTCCACCAGTCCTTCGGCGAGCCCGACATCGCGGACCACGTTCTCGTCGAGGTCGGTCTCCACTCCACTGGCGCGCTTCGGCCAGGCCACCCACAAGGCGCCCGCAGTCGTCAGCCGTTCACGCAACGCCGCGAACCGCCGGTCGAGGCGCGCACGGTCCGGACAGAACGCGACGATGACGTCGTACGGCGACCCGGCGGCGCGGGTGTGCACGACCGCGTCCGGCGGCGTGTGGTCCAGCGCGAAGTCCGGTGGCGCCGCCGACAGGAGGACCCGTGACCCAGGCTTGACTCCCAGCTTGCGATGCAGCGGTGTGCCGCTGTAGCCCGCGGTGGTCACGAGGCAATGATCGCGTAGCGTCGCGACGAGCCGACGACGGCCATCGCCGCCCCCGTGGACCTGGAGCAGCTTTGTGACGACCGCCGCATCGCCCGACCTGACCCGTGGGTCATCCGGTCACCATGCGCATGTCCATCCCAACATCGCTCTCGCTGTCATTGCCTCGGCACAGCTGATGGTCGTCCTCGACGCCACCATCGTGAACATCGCCCTGCCGCACATGCAACGGGCGCTGCACTTCACCAACACCAACCTCGCCTGGGTGCTCAACTCCTACACGCTCGTTTTCGGTGGTCTGCTGCTGCTGGGTGGCCGAGCCGGCGACATGTTCGGCCGCCGGCGGATGTTCATGACCGGCGTCCTCATCTTCGCCCTCGCGAGCCTCGCGGGTGGCTTCGCCTGGGACCAGGGCTGGCTGCTCGCGATGCGCGCGCTGCAGGGGGTCGGTGGCGCGATCGCCTCACCGACGGCGCTGGCCCTCGTCGCGACGACGTTCGAGGAAGGACCGGCGCGTAACCGCGCCTTCGGCGTCTACGCCGCGGTCTCCGGCGCCGGTGCAGCGATCGGGCTGATTCTCGGCGGCCTGCTCACGGAGTGGCTGTCCTGGCGCTGGGTGCTGTTCGTCAACGCGCCGATCGGCGTCGCGCTGGCGATCCTCACGCCGTTCGTGCTGGCCGAGTCGGGACGGACCGGCGGCCGGTTCGCCGCGGCTGACGCGCTCACCTCGACGGTGGGGATGGCGGCGCTGACCTACGGCTTCATTCATGCGGCCAACCCCGCCGCCGGCTGGACCGACCCGGCCACGTTGGTGTCGTTCGCGATCGCGGCGGTGCTGCTGCCGACATTCGTGGTGATGCAGTCACGCGCCGCGCAGCCGCTGATGCCGCTGCGGCTGTTCCGCAACCGCACGCGAGTCGGCGCCTACGCCGTCATGCTCATCGTCGGCGCCGCGGTCTTCGCGATGTTCTTCTTCCTCACGCAGTACGTCCAGAAGGTCATGCACTTCAGCCCCATCAAGGCCGGGTTCGCGTTCCTGCCGGTGAGCGCCACGATCGTGGTCGTGGCGCAGATCGCCAGCCGACTGGTGACGAAGGTGCCCACCCGGGCACTGATCGGCGGCGGCACGTTGACCGCCGGATGCGGGCTGCTCTATCTCTCGACACTCAGCGTCGGGTCGTCGTACGTCGCCCACGTCCTGCCGAGCATCTTGCTGATCGCGATCGGCATGGGGACGGTGTTCGTGCCGATCACCCTCGCCGCGGTCACGGCGGTCGAGCCGGAGGACACGGGCATCGCCTCCGCGATGCTCAACGTCGGGCAACAGGTGGGCGGCACGATCGGGCTGGCATCGCTCATCACGGTCTTCGGTCACGCGGCCAGCAGCGACGCCCGCGCCCACGCGACAACCCTGCACGGACCTGCCCTCGCGCTGCATGCGTTCACTCACGGTGCGGACATGGCGTTCCTGGCCGGTGCTGCGCTCGCTGCCGTGGGATTCGTGCTGGCGGTGACTCTCATCTCGGTGCGTCGTCAAGACGCCGAGGGTGCGCACGCTCTTCCGGGCTGACCGCCGGGAAACGGCAAGGCCCCGGTCACATGGACCGGGGCCTGCCTCTGTGCAGATCTGCGTCAGGCCGCTGGGTAGAGCCAGTCGAGGTTGATCGTGCCCGACGTGGCGGTCGACGGGGCGCCGCAGGTCACGGCGGCGTCGGCCGGGTCGTCGATGAAGACGTAGACGTATCCGGTGCCCGCCGGCAGCGAGATCGTCTGGGCACCGGCGCAGCCGTCGACGATGTCACCCACGCTGGTCGCGCCATCGGGCGCCTGGAACGACACGTTGTAGGGAACGTTGGCACCCGAGCCGTCGACGACGTTGACGGTGATCGCGGTCGCGCCGGCGGCGGCCTTGAAGCATCCGCTGGTGGAAACGGGGCTCGCCTGAGCGCCGTCGATGGTCGGGTCACCCGTGCCGACGATCGGGGCGCCCTGGCACTGGGCGATCAGGTTGGGGCCGGTCCACGGCTGTGAGTCAGCCATTGCAGGCATGACCGCGAGCGCGACCGCGCCTGCCGCAAGCCCCCCGATGATGAAACGCTTCTTGCCCACAGACAGTCCTCTCCTACGTGCGCCGCGGACACCGATCGGGTCGTCCCGGCGAGATGGCCACCCCCGGTCGGGGCAGCGGCATCGTGGCGAGTGGCGCGAACGGCGGCAACGGAGGTTGTGCAGTTTGTCCGGTTTCCGTTCAGATCCGGCGCGGTCCGGCCGTCGAGGTGACGGTTACTGCTTGCCGGCCTTCGCGACGACTTCCTGGGCGATGACGCGGAGCTTGCGATGGCTGCTCTGTGACAAGCGGACGAGCATGTCGAACGCGTCGTCCGGCGTGCCGCCATTGGTCGCCATGATGACGCCCTTCGCCTGCTCGATGACGGCTCGTGACGTCATCGCCTCGGACAGCTGCTCCGCAAGCGTTCGGTGACCGAAGTAGGCCGTGCTGACCTGGCACGCGAGGCCGGCATGGGCGGCGACGATGTCCGCGACGGAGGCCGCCTCGGCATCGAAGGCGTCCGGCACCCGCGCGTAGACGTTGAGAGCACCCAGCACGTTGCCCTCTGCCGTCATCGGCATCGACATCATGCTGCGGGCGCCCTGCTTGACGGCGCGAGGAACATAGGAAGGCCAGCGGGGCTCCGCGCCGAGGTCTCGGACCCGGAAGGCGTTGCCGGTGCGGAAGGCGTCGAGGCAAGGGCCCTCGTGCTCGGCGTACTGCAGCTCGTCGAGGGTCCGGGACCACTCGTCGTCGCCGAGCGCGCCCGGGCGACCCTGCGGGAAGGTCGTGATCGACGCACCTTCGGCGTTGGGAACCGCGCGAGCCGCGATCCGGCACACCTCGACGAGAGTGGACTCGAGGTTCGACTGCGTCAGCGCGACCCCGGCGAGGGCGGTCAGCGCCTCGAGCGCTTCGTCCGACAGACTCACGTCGACACGCTCGCTCTCCGTCGGGGTCGGGACTCCTGACCCGCGCGTACGTGCCCCCGGCAGGATTCGAACCTGCGCCCCCGCCTCCGGAGGGCGGTGCTCTATCCCCTGAGCTACGGGGGCTGGGGACCGCGCCGAGGCTAGCAGCCGATGGTGGGCGCACCACGCTGCGTGATCGGCGGATAGCCTCGCCGGGTGGCCGGTGCGGGGCGCGTGCTCGTTGTCGATGACGACGACGTCATTCGTCAGCTGATCACGGTCAACCTCGAGCTCGAGGGATTCGATGTCGTCACTGCTGTCGACGGGCAGGACGCGCTCGAGAAGGTGAAGGATGCGCAGCCGCGGGTCATCACCCTCGACGTGATGATGCCGCGCCTCGACGGGTGGGAGGCGGCGGCGCGACTTCGCAGCGACCCGGAGACCTCGCACATCAAGGTCATCCTGCTCTCGGCGCGTGCGCAGGAGGCGGATCTTCAGCGCGGGGAGCGGATCGGCGTCGACGCCTATCTCACGAAGCCCTTCGACCCGGACGAGCTCATCGACCTGGTCCGCAGGCTGATGACCGATGCGGGGGAGCGGCCGGCGTGAGGCTCGCGAGACTGGCCACCGCCACCTGTCTCGTCGCGTTGGCCGGTTGCGGCAGCGGAGGCTCCGGCACGGTCAGCCCTGGCGCACAGAGCTCGACAGGCACGCCGTCGTCGACGCCGTCGACCTATCGGTCTCCCCCTGCGTCGCTGCCCGTCAGCCCGGTGGATCTGTCGACGGCGCAGCCGCCGTGGCTGCCACCGGCGGTGATCGACCAGGGGAAGAACAGCGCCGCCTACGTGCAGGCGGCCGGGCTGCCCTACGGCGAAGAGATGCTGTCAGTGCACTACCACGCGCACCTCGACCTGAACGTCGACGGCAAGGCCGTCCCCGTGCCGCCGTACGTCGGTTACATCACCGACGGGACGAAAGCGCTCGGTCTGGCCCCATTGCACACGCACAACAGCGACGGTGTCATCCACATCGAGAACAGCGTCCCGGCGACCTTCGTCCTCGGGCAGTTCTTCATCGAGTGGGGAGTGCGGCTGACGAGTGACTGCGTCGGCGGTCTGTGCAACGGCAACGGCAAGGAGCTCGCCTTCTTCGTCAACGGCAAGCGGTTCACCGGAGACCCGTCGCGCATCGTGTTGACGAAGCACGAGGAGATCACGATCGAGTACGGCGACACCGGAAAGCTGCCGTCACCGCCGTCGTCATACGGCTTCTCCGGCGGAGAATGACCAAGATCGTCAACGTTTCGTTGCGATAATCTCGCCGGGTGACCCCCTCGGACGTCTCTGCCGCGGTGATCGCTGCGGTCCAGGCGGCGGTCACAGCCGGCGAGCTGTCCGTGGACATCCCTGCCACGGTCACCGTCGAGCGACCCCGTAACAAGGACCACGGCGACTACGCCACCAACACGGCGTTGCAGCTCGCGAAGCCGGCCGGTCGGCCGCCGCGCGAGGTCGCCGAGGTGATCGCAGCCCGCCTGCGTGACCACCCCGGCATCGACGAGGTCGACATCGCCGGCCCCGGTTTCCTCAACATCCGGCTGTCCCATGGTGCGCAGGGCGAACTCGCGCGCACGATCGTGACCGCCGACAGCGACTACGGACGCAGTGACACGCTGGCGAAGGAACGGGTCAACCTGGAGTTCGTCTCGGCCAACCCGACGGGACCGGTTCATCTCGGTCACACCCGCTGGGCTGCTCTCGGTGACTCACTGCGCCGCCTGCTCGAGGCGGCCGGCGCCGAGGTGACGAGCGAGCACTACATCAACGACGCCGGTGCGCAGATGGACAAGTTCGGTCTGTCGCTTCTCGCGGCGGCGCGTGGTGAGCCGTCACCCGAGGACGGTTACGCCGGCGACTACGTCGTCGATGCCGCCGCGCGAGTGGTGGCCGCGACCCCCGGCATCCTCGACCTGCCCGACGACGAGGCGGTGCTCGCCTTCCGCGAGCAGGGCTACGAGCTCATGCTCGACGACATGCGGGCCAGCCTCGCCCGTTTCGGTGTCGAGTTCGACGTGTGGTTCTCCGAGCGTTTCCTGCGCGACTCCGGTGCCGTCGAGCACGCGATCGAGACGCTGCGGTCGCAGGGGCACGTCTTCGACCAGGACGGCGCCATCTGGCTCCGGACCACCGACTTCGGTGACGACAAGGACCGGGTGCTGATCCGCAGCAACGGAGAGCCCACCTACTTCTCCGCCGATGCCGCCTACTACATCAACAAGCGCGAGCGCGGTTTCGACCGTTGCGTCTACATGCTGGGCGCCGACCATCACGGATATGTCGGCCGGCTCAAGGCGATCGCGGCCTGCGCCGGTGACGACCCCGAGCGCAACATCGAGGTGCTGATCGGCCAGCTGGTCAAGCTCGTGCGCTCCGGCGAGGAGGTGCGGCTGTCGAAGCGGGCCGGCAACATCATCACGCTCGACGAGCTCGTCGACGCCGTCGGCGTCGACGCCGCGCGCTACACCCTGGCCCGCTATCCCGCCGACTCACCGATGACGCTCGACATCGAGCTGGTGACCCGGCAGACCAACGACAACCCCGTGTTCTACGTGCAGTACGCCCACGCCCGCATCTCGTCGCTGCTGCGCAACGCCGCCGAGATGGGCGTCACCCGAGGCGACGACTTCGACCCTGCGCTGCTCAGCGACGAGCGTGAGGGCGACCTGCTCGGGGCCCTCGGCGAGTTCCCGCGGATCGTGGCCGGGGCGGCAGAGCTGCGCGAGCCGCACCGGGTCGCCCGCTATCTCGAGCAGCTGGCCGGCACTTACCACCGCTTCTATGACGCGTGCCGCGTGCTGCCGATGGGTGACGAGGCGCCGACGCCGCTGACGGGTGCCCGCCTGTGGCTCGTCGAGGCGACGCGTGTCGTGCTCGCCAACGGGCTGCACCTGCTCGGCGTGAGCGCTCCGGAGCGGATGTGACCGTGCGATGAGAGCGCATCCCGCCGGGGCGCTGCACGGTGACGTCGCGCCACTGACGCACCGGCAGCCGCCACCGCCCGCCGACATGGCGACGATCGACCCGCAGATCTGGCCGCTGGGCGCAGAGCGGGTGGACGGCGTACTCCATCTCGGCGGCGTCGACGTCCGCGACGTCGCGGAGCAGCACGGCACGCCCGCCTACGTCACCGTCGAGGACGACTTCCGTGCCCGCTGCCGCGGATACCGCGCGGCCTTCGGTGACGAGACCGACATCTACTACGCCGGCAAGGCGTTCCTCTCCCGGGCGGTCGTTCGCTGGGTTGCCGAGGAAGGCCTGTCGCTCGAGGTCTTCAGCGGCGGCGAGCTCGGCATAGCACTGTCGGCCGGGTTCGCACCCGACCGCGTCCTGATGCACGGCAACAACAAGTCACCGGCTGAGCTCGACGCCGCACTCGACGCAGGCGTCGGCCGCATCGTCGTCGACAGCGACATCGAGATCGCCCGGCTGGCGCACGCTGCCGAGCTGCGGGGGATCCGGCAGAAGGTGCTCATCCGCGTGACCGTCGGTGTCGAGGCACACACCCACGAGTTCATCGCGACCGCACACGAGGACCAGAAGTTCGGCTTCTCGATCGCCAGCGGCGCTGCCCTCGAAGCTGCCCGTCGGGTGCTGATGCTGCCATCGCTCGAGCTCGTCGGCCTGCACAGCCACATCGGCTCACAGATCTTCGACACCGCGGCCTTCGAGGTCGCGGCCCACCGGGTCGTCGAGCTGCTCGGCGCCATCCGCGACGCACTCGATGTCACGTTGCCGGAGCTCGACCTCGGTGGCGGCATCGGCATCGCCTATGTCTCCGACGACGATCCCGCAGAGGTGCCCGCCGTTGCGAAGCAGCTCCGCGCGATCGTCGACCGCGAGTGCGCGGCAACCGGTCTGCCCACACCGCGGCTCGCAGTGGAACCCGGTCGTGCCATCGCCGGCCCCGGCACCGTCACGCTCTACGAGGTCGGCACGATCAAGGACGTCGACGGCATCCGCACCTATGTCAGCGTCGACGGCGGCATGAGCGACAACATCCGCACTGCGCTGTACGACGCCGACTACACCGTGACGTTGGCGTCGCGAGACAGCGATGCACAGCCGATGCTCTGCCGTGTCGTCGGGAAGCACTGCGAGTCCGGCGACATCATCGTGCGCGACGCGTGGCTGCCCGCCGACCTCGCGCCCGGTGACCTTCTCGCGGTTGCCGCGACCGGTGCCTACTGCCGCTCGATGGCCAGCAACTACAACGCGGTTCTCAAGCCGCCGGTGATCGCCGTGAGTGGCGGGACCGCGCGCGTCATCGTCCGCCGCGAGACTCTCGACGACCTGCTCGCCCTGGATCAGGGATGAGGCCGCTCAGGGTCGCGCTGCTGGGCTGCGGGGTCGTCGGCAGCGAGGTCGTCCGGCTCCTGCACGCGCACGAACGCGACCTCGCGCAGCGGGTCGGTGCTCCGCTCGAGCTCGCCGGCATCGCCGTCCGGCGTCCGGCGCGCCTCCGCGACCTGCCGGTCGATCCGGCGCTGTTCACCTCGGACGCCGGCGAGCTGGTCGGGCGCGAGGACATCGACCTCGTGGTGGAGGTGATCGGCGGCATCGAACCCGCGCGATCACTGCTGCTCACGGCACTCGAGCGCGGCGCGAGCGTCGTGACCGCCAACAAGGCGCTGCTCGCCGAGGACGGGGCCACGCTCTATGACGCCGCCCGGCGGGGCGGCACCGACCTCTACTGCGAGGCGAGCGTCGCGGGCGCCATCCCGCTGCTGCGCCCGTTGCGCGAGTCCCTGGCGGGAGACCGGGTCACCCGCGTGATGGGCATCGTCAACGGCACCACCAACTACATCCTTTCGCGCATGGACGAAAGCGGCGCCGGCTTCGACGAGGCACTCGAGGAAGCGCAGGCGCTCGGCTACGCCGAGGCAGATCCGTCCGCGGACATCGAGGGGTTCGACGCTGCCGCCAAGGCCGCGATCCTGGCGGGGCTCGCCTTCCACACTCGCGTCACCGCTGCCGACGTACATCGTGAAGGCATCACCGATGTGACCGCCGGCGACGTGGCAAGCGCCCGTGAGATGGACAGTGTCGTGAAGCTGCTCGCGATCGCCGAGCGGGGGCCGGATCGCACCGGTCGCGACTCCGTCGGAGTGCGCGTGCACCCGGCGATGATTCCGCGGACGCATCCGCTGGCCAGTGTCGGTGACGCCTTCAACGCGGTGTTCGTCGAGGCGGACGCCGCCGGTCAGCTGATGTTCTACGGGCGCGGTGCCGGCGGCGCTCCGACTGCGAGCGCGGTGCTCGGCGACCTCGTCGCGGTCGCTCGCAACCGGCTGAGCGGTGCGCGCGGGATGGGGGAGTCGGCCTACGCCGACCTGCGCATCCGCCCGATGGGTGAGACCCCGACGCGCTACCACGTCAGCCTCGACGTCGCCGACAAGGCGGGCGTGCTGGCGAGTGTCGCCAATGCGTTCGCTGCGCAGGACGTGTCCATCCAGACCGTGCGTCAGGAAGGTCACGGCGACGACGCGACGCTGGTGCTCGTGACCCACACTGCACCCGACGCGGCCCTTTCCGAGACAGTCGAAGAGCTGCGTCAGCTGGACGTCGTACGTGCTGTTGCCAGTGTCATGCGCGTCGAAGGTGGTGCAGGGTGAGTGTCACGACGTCGACCGTGAGCCGTCGCCCGTGGCGCGGCGTGATCGAGGAGTTCCGCGACCGGCTGCCGGTGACCGACGCGACTCCTGTCGTGACGTTGCAGGAAGGCGGGACACCGCTCATCCCTGCGCCGCGGTTGTCGGCGCGCGTCGGATGTGACGTCTACCTCAAGGTCGAGGGGGCCAACCCGACCGGTTCGTTCAAGGACCGCGGCATGACGGTCGCCATCTCGAAGGCCGCGGAAGAGGGCGCGCAAGCCGTCATCTGCGCATCGACCGGCAACACCAGCGCGAGCGCGGCGGCTTATGCCGTGCGCGCCGGGATGATCTGTGCGGTGCTCGTGCCGAGCGGCAAGATCGCCATGGGCAAGCTCGCGCAGGCGCTTGTGCACGGTGCGCGGCTGATGCAGGTCGACGGCAACTTCGACGACTGCCTGACGGTCGCGCGCGGGCTGGCCGACTCCTATCCCGTGTCGCTCGTCAACTCCGTCAACAACTTCCGCATCGAGGGGCAGAAGACCGCGGCGTTCGAGATCTGCGACGCGCTCGGTGTCGCTCCCGATGTGCACTGCCTGCCGGTCGGCAACGCCGGCAACATCACGGCCTACTGGCGCGGCTACTGCGAATACGCGGCCGACGGCGTGACCTCGCGGCGACCGGTCATGCGCGGCTTCCAGGCCGCAGGCTCCGCACCCATCGTCAGCGGTTCACCGGTCGCGACCCCGTCGACGATCGCGACGGCGATCCGGATCGGCAACCCGGCGTCCTGGAAGCAGGCGCTCGCTGCGCGGGACGAGTCCGGCGGAGCGATCGAGTCGGTCACCGACAAGCGGATCCTCGAGGCCTACCGGTACGTCGCCAGAGAAGAAGGTGTCTTCGTCGAGCCGGCCAGCGCTGCGAGCGTCGCCGGCTTGCTGCAGGCGCACGGCGACGGCACGCTTCCGGCCGGCGCGCTCGTCGTGTGCACGGTCACCGGCAACGGGTTGAAGGACCCGGAGTGGGCGATCAGCGGCGCGCCCACACCACAGACGATCCCGGCTGACGTCTCCGCGGCGGCGGATGCCCTCGGCCTGCGCGGCTGAGTGATGGCCCGAGGAACTCCACGACCGACGTTTCGTGCTGCGCCCGTTCGCGTCCGGGTGCCCGCGACCAGCGCCAACCTCGGCCCGGGCTTCGACGCGCTGGGTCTCGCGCTGATGCTCCACGACGACGTTGTCGCCCGGGTGACCGACTCGGGCCTGTCCGTCGACGTCGCGGGCATGGGTGCGGCGACGGTCGCGCGCAACGCACGCAACCTCGTGGTGCGCGCAATGCGGGCAGCGTTCGACCGACTCGGCGGGCGCCCCGCCGGCCTCGAGGTGGTCTGCGCCAACCGGATCCCGCACGGTCGTGGTCTCGGCTCGTCTGCCGCTGCCATCGTCGCCGGCATCGTGGCTGCCAGGTCGCTGGTGGCGGGTGGGGCGGAGCGGCTCGACGACGCGGCCGCGTTGGCGCTCGCGACGGAGCTGGAAGGCCATCCCGACAACGTCGCCGCCTGCTTGCTCGGTGGCCTGACGCTGGCGTGGACCGATGCCGAGGGTGCGCACGCCGAGCGGTTGGACCTCGCCGCGTCGATCGCTCCGGTCGCCTTCGTCCCGGGCTCGTCGTCGTCGACCAAGGCGACCCGGCGGTTGCTGCCGGACGTCGTGCCACACGCCGACGCGACGACCAACTCCGCGCGAGCGGCGCTGCTGGTCGAGGCGCTGCGCCACCGACCCGAGCGCCTGCTCGTCGCGACCGAGGACCGGCTGCACCAGCTCTACCGCGCCGAGGCGATGCCGCGCACGGCGGCGTTGCTCGACGAGCTTCGAGGTCGCGGCATTCCCGCGGTCGTGTCCGGCGCGGGTCCGACGGTGCTCGCGCTGACGACGACCGACAACCGCTCGGAGGCGGTCGACTTGGGCCGCCGCGGCTGGACGGTGCTGCCCCTCGACGTCGACGCCGGCGGAGCCACACTCGTCCCGCTGGAGACACGCCGGGAATAGGGCCTTCGTCGTGGTTGTTGCCCATGGCGTCGGGGACGGCGTACGCTGAGCCTCGCGACAGCCGCCCGATGGGGCGTGATCTCGCGCTTTTCCCCGCGCAGCGGACCTCGAGTTCCTCGCGACACCGCCGCGCCCCCCACAGACCTCCCGCCGCACATGGCGGGGATCCGGCTTACCGGATCGCTCAACGGACGCCGTGCCACACGCCGGCGTACCGCTCCAGGGAAGGACCCTTTGTGAGCGAAACACTCAACGACGGCCCAACCGCCGCAGGCGCGGCGGATGAAGGGTCGTCGGCCAACGGCAGTGGCGGCGCCCGCCGCCGCAGCTCCGGCGGCCTGGCCGGCAAGCTGCTGCCCGAGCTGCAGCAGATGGCCGGCGATCTCGGCATCAGCGGCACCGCCCGGATGCGCAAGAGCGACCTGATCGCCGCCATTCAGGAGCGTCAGGGCGGCGCCGCTGCCGCCAAGGCCGCGCCCGCGCAGCGCGAGCGCAGCCGCCGCGCCGCCGAGGCCGAGCCGGGTGCCGAGCGCGCGACCCGTGACGATCGCGCCGACGAGACCCGGCAGCGCGACGGCGAGCGCGAGGACCAGCGTCAGCGCGAGGGTCAGAGCCAGCGCGAGGACCAGCGTCAGCGCGACGGGCAGGGCCAGCGCGACGGCCAGCGCTACCGCGACGGCCAGGGCCAGCGTGACGGGCAGCCCCAGCGCGACGGCCAAGGTCAGCGCGACGGCCAAGGTCAGCGCGGTCAGGGCCAGCAGGGCCAGCAGCGCAACGACGGTCAGCCGGGAGGGCCGGCCGGCTCGACCCGCGACGACGATGTCGACCCCCGCACCGGACGTCGCCGCGGCCGGTTCCGCGAGCGCAACCGCGGCCGCGGTCCCCGCGACCGCTTCGGCCCGGGCGACTCCGAGCCGGTGCTCACCGAGGACGACGTACTCATCCCGATCGCCGGCATCGTCGACATCCTCGACAACTACGCCTTCGTACGCACCGGCGGTTACCTCGCCAGCCCGAACGACGTCTACGTCTCGCTCGCGCAGGTCCGTCGCTACGGCCTGCGCAAGGGCGACGCGGTCACCGGCGCGGTGCGGCAGCCACGCGAAGGGGAGCGACGCGAGAAGTTCAACGCGCTGGTCCGCCTCGACACCGTCAACGGGATCGACCCCGAGCAGGCGAAGGCGCGTCCGGAGTTCGCGAAGCTGACTCCGCTCTACCCGCAGGATCGGTTGCGGCTCGAGACCGAGCCCAACCTCATGACGACCCGGGTCATCGACCTCGTGGCGCCGATCGGCAAGGGCCAGCGTGGCCTCATCGTGTCCCCGCCGAAGGCCGGCAAGACGATGGTGCTGCAGGCGATCGCCAACGCGATCACCCGCAACAACCCCGAGGTGCACCTCATGGTCGTGCTCGTCGACGAGCGACCTGAAGAGGTCACCGACATGCAGCGGTCGGTGAAGGGCGAGGTCATCGCCTCCACGTTCGACCGGCCGGCCGACGACCACACGACGGTCGCGGAGCTGTCGATCGAGCGGGCCAAGCGGCTCGTCGAGCTCGGTCACGACGTCGTCGTCCTGCTCGACTCGATGACCCGTCTCGGCCGCGCCTACAACCTCGCGGCGCCGGCCAGCGGCCGCATCCTGTCCGGCGGCGTCGACTCGACGGCTCTCTACCCGCCGAAGCGGTTCTTCGGCGCGGCTCGCAACATCGAGAACGGCGGCTCGCTGACGGTCCTCGCGACTGCTCTCGTGGAGACCGGCTCGCGCATGGACGAGGTCATCTTCGAGGAGTTCAAGGGCACCGGCAACATGGAGCTCAAGCTCGACCGCAAGCTCGCGGACAAGCGGATCTTCCCGGCTGTCGACGTCGACGCGTCCGGCACCCGCAAGGAGGAGATCCTGCTCGCGCCGGACGAGCTGAAGGTCGTCTGGGGGCTGCGCCGCGTGCTGCACGCCCTCGACCCGCAGCAGGCGATCGAGCTCCTGCTCGACCGGATGAAGCAGACGAAGAGCAACTACGAGTTCCTGCTCCAGGTCCAGAAGACGACGCCGCACGGCAACGGCAGCGAGGACTGACGCCCGGCGGCCGGCCCGGGAATCCGCGCCGGCCCGCCGGCGTTGCGGTTCTGGCACACTGGAAACGGCTGGTTCCGGTTCACCCGCCGACCGGCGGGACCCGGCGACCGACAGACTGAGGAGAAGCCGTGAAGACCGACATCCACCCTGACTACGTCGAGACGACGGTCACCTGCACGTGTGGCAACTCGTTCACCACGCGCAGCACCGCCAAGAACGGCGTCATCCACGCCGACGTCTGCTCGGCCTGCCACCCCTTCTACACCGGCAAGCAGAAGATCCTGGACACCGGTGGCCGCGTCGCACGCTTCGAGCAGCGCTACGCGAAGAAGGACGCCAAGAAGGCAGCCGACAAGTAGCTTCCCTGCGGCGCCGGACCATCCCTCACGGGCTGGCCCGGCGCCGTTTTGCATGTCCGCTCGGAGAGAAGAGGCGTGGTGTTCGAGCAGGTCGAAGAGCTCGTGCGGGAGCACGGTGAGCTGGAGAAGCAGCTTGCCGATCCCGGCGTGCACGCCGACCAGAACCGTGCCCGCACCCTCGGCCGGCGTTACGCCGAGCTCGGCCCGGTCGTGGCGACGTACAGCGAGTGGAAGAGCACCGCGGGAGACCTCGAGGCCGCGCGGGAGCTCGCCGACGACGATGCGTCGTTCAAGGCCGAGCTGCCGGGGCTCGAACAACGGCTCGCGGAGCTCGAGGACCAGCTGCGTCTCCAGCTGCTGCCCAAGGACCCGAACGACGACAAGGACGTCATCGTCGAGGTCAAGGCGGGGGAGGGCGGCGAGGAGTCGGCGCTGTTCGCCGGCGACCTGTTGCGGATGTACCTCCGCTACGCCGAGCGCAACGGCTGGAAGACCGAGGTGCTCGACGCGACCGAGTCCGACCTCGGCGGCTACAAGGACGTGACGATCGCGGTCCGTGGCCGCGGAGACCTGATGCCGTGGAGCCGGCTGAAGTACGAAGGCGGCGTGCACCGCGTCCAGCGGGTGCCGGTGACCGAGTCGCAGGGCCGCATCCACACCAGCGCCGCGGGCGTGCTCATCTTCCCCGAGGCTGAAGAGGTCGAGGTCGAGATCGACCCCAACGACCTGCGCGTCGACGTCTACCGGTCGAGTGGCCCCGGCGGGCAGAGCGTCAACACCACGGACTCCGCAGTGCGCATCACGCACGTGCCGACCGGCATCGTCGTGTCGTGTCAGAACGAGAAGAGTCAGCTGCAGAACAAGGAGTCGGCGATGCGCATCCTGCGCGCGCGACTGCTGGCGAAGGCGCAGGAAGAAGCCGACGCCGCAGCAAGTGACGCGCGCCGTAGCCAGGTGCGCACGGTCGACCGCAGCGAACGGATCCGGACCTACAACTTCCCGGAGAACCGGATCAGCGACCACCGGGTCAACTTCAAGGCCTACAACCTCGACCAGGTGCTCGACGGCGACCTCGACGCCGTCGTGCAGTCGCTCATCGACGCCGACACCGCCACGCAGCTCGGCGGTGGCGAGTGACCACCCGCGACATCGCGCGCAGGTTGAGCGAGGCCGGCGTCGACTCCGCGGAGCACGACGCGCGAGTGCTCGAGGCGCATGCCGCCGCCACCGGGGCCGACCTCGAAGACCTCGTACGACGTCGAGCGGGCCGTGAACCGCTGCAGCACATCACCGGCGCCGTCGGCTTCCGCTACATCGACCTTGCCGTGGGCCCCGGCGTGTTCGTGCCGCGTCCGGAGACCGAGGTCGTCGCCGGGCTCGCGATCGACCTCGCCCGGACGGCCGGTCCGAGTCCTGTGGTTGTCGATCTCTGCAGTGGCTCCGGCGCGATCGCGTTGTCGGTGGCGCACGAGGTCCCGCACGCTCAGGTGCACGCCGTCGAGCTCGACCCCGGGGCGCTTCGGTGGCTGACCCGCAACGCAACCGATCGACGCGCGGCCGGTGATCCCGGCATCGGCATCCACCAGGACGACGCCGTCCAGGCGCTGCCGGAGCTCGACGGTGCCGTCGACGTCGTCGTGTCCAACCCGCCCTATGTCGGTGCCGACGAGATGTCCGCGGTCGACCCCGAGGTGCGCGACCACGACCCGCACCTCGCGCTCGTGGCGGGCGAGGTTGGGCTCGCTGTCATCCGCAGCGTCGCGGCGAGTGCTGCGCGCCTGCTCCGTCCAGGAGGCTTCGTGGTTGTCGAACACTCGGATCGACAGGGTGCGTCGGCGCCGGCGGTGCTCGTCGGCGCCGGGTTCGTCGACGTCCGTGACGACGTCGACCTCACCGGTCGGCCCCGCGTGGCATGGGGCCGACAGCCGTGAGCGGTCGGACGTACGACTGCACGCTCGACGCCGAACGGGCCGGTGGCCTGGTCGACGCCGGGTCGGCGATCCGCCGCGGCGATCTCGTCGTGATGCCGACGGACACCGTCTACGGCGTGGCGGCCGACGCGTTCAACCCGACGGCGGTCAACCTGCTGCTGGCCGTCAAGGGCCGCGGCCGTGACATGCCCGTCCCCGTCCTCGTCGCCGCCCGCCAGATGGCGGACGCCGTGGTCGAGGGCATGTCGGACGCGGGTCGCGCGCTCGCGGAGGCGTTCTGGCCCGGCGCTCTCACTCTGGTCGTCCGGCACACGCCGCATCTGGCCTGGGACCTCGGCGAGACCCGGGGCACCGTGGCCGTCCGCGTCCCGGACCATCCGCTCGCCCTGTCGCTGATCGAGCAGACCGGCCCGCTCGCCGTGTCGAGCGCCAACCGCACCGGCAACCCGGCGCCACTCACCGCGATGGACGCCCGGCTCCAGCTCGGCGCGGCGGTCGCGGTCTATCTCGACGCCGGTCCGGCGTCCGCTGAAGCCCTGCCGTCCTCGATCGTGGACGTCACCGGGGAGCAGCCTCGACTGTTGCGCGCCGGCGCCCTCGACGCCGAGCGTCTGCGGGACGTCGTACCGGACCTCCAGAGCGACTAGCAGGACGTTTCGGGCAGGGGCGCGGCGAGCGGGGATTGTGTCCGGGTAGCGGCACTAGAGTGGGCGGACCGCCGCCGCCGCACTGTTGAGGACGATTCGCGATGACCGACAGCACGCCGTTCTGGGGGCCCGACTTCGACGCACTTCAGGCGGAGGACCCCGAGATCGCGGGTGTCGTCCTCGACGAGCTCGACCGCCTCCGCAGCGGCCTGCAGCTCATCGCGAGCGAGAACTTCACCTCGCCGGCGGTGCTCGCCGCGCTGGGCTCGACGCTGTCCAACAAGTACGCCGAGGGCTACCCGGGTAAGCGCTACTACGGCGGCTGTGAGGTCGTCGACCGGGCCGAGGAGATCGGCATCGCCCGCGCCAAGGAGCTGTTCGGCGCGGGCCACGCCAACCTCCAGCCGCACTCGGGCGCGAGCGCCAACCTCGCCGCCTACGCCGCGCTCTGCGAGCCCGGTGACACGGTGCTCGCGATGTCGCTGCCGCACGGCGGCCACCTGACGCACGGCAGCAAGGTCAACTTCAGCGGCAAGTGGTTCTCGATCGTGCCGTACGGCGTCCGCGAGGACACCGAGCTGATCGACTACGACGAGGTTCGTGACCTCGCTCTCAAGCACCAGCCGAAGATGATCATCTGCGGCGCGACGGCCTACCCCCGGCTCATCGAGTTCGAGAAGTTCCGCGCGATCGCCGACGAGGTGGGCGCGTGGCTGGTCTGCGACGCGGCGCATTTCATCGGGCTGGTCGCGGGCAAGGCGATCCCGAGCCCGGTGCCGCACGCCGACGTCGTGACGTTCACCACGCACAAGGTGCTGCGTGGACCGCGCGGCGGCATGATCCTGTGCACCGAGGAGCTGGCTCCCCGCATCGACAAGGCCGTCTTCCCGTTCACGCAGGGCGGCCCGTTGATGCACTCCGTCGCCGCGAAGGCGGTCGCGCTGCGCGAGGCGCTTCAGCCGTCCTACCAGGCCTACGCCCGCCAGGTGATCGCCAACGCGCAGACGCTCGCCGAGAGCCTCGCTGCCGAGGGCATGCGCCCGGTCAGCGGCGGCACCGACACCCATCTCGCGCTGATCGACCTGCGCGACACCGGCGTCACCGGCAAGGACGCGGAGGCGAGGTGTGGCGAGGCGGGCATCGTGCTCAACAAGAACGCGATCCCGTTCGACCCGCAGCCGCCCGCGGTCGCGTCCGGCATCCGGGTCGGCACCCCGGCGACGACGACGCAGGGCATGACCGAGGGCGACATGAAGGACGTCGCCGCGCTCATCGCCCGGGCTGTCCGTGACTCGGACGGCACGGGTGCGGCCGACATCCGGTCGTCCGTCGAGGAGCTCGTCGCGCGCCACCCCGCCTACCCGCGCGGCTGACGGTCCGACGGGCGGCGAGGCGCAATGCGCGAGTACGTCCTCACGGGCGCCGTCGCCGCTGCCGTCTGCTACCTCCTGACGCCGTTCGTCCGGCGCTTCGCCGAGGCCATCGGCGCCTACACCGACGTGCGTGACCGCGATGTCCACACGATCCCGACGCCGCGGCTCGGTGGTCTCGGCATGTACGCCGGCATCTTCGCGGGTATCGCCGTGGCCAGCAGGCTCCCCACCCTGCAACGGGTCTTCGACACCAGCGAGACGCGGGGCGTGCTGATCGCCGGCGCGCTGCTGGTGGTCGTCGGTGCGGCCGACGACCGCTGGGGACTCGACGCCATGAGCAAGCTCGCCGGCCAGATCCTGGCCGCGGGAGTCATGGTGCTGCAGGGCGTCCAGCTGCTCTACCTGCCGATCCCGGGCACCGGCGCGCTCGTGCTCACGCCAGACATCGGCGTCCCGCTGACGATCATCTTCGTCGTCGTGACCATCAACGCGATCAACTTCATCGACGGTCTCGACGGGTTGGCCGCCGGCGTGGTGGCGATCGCCGCGCTGTCCTTCTTCGCCTACTCCTACGAGCTCTCGGTCGTGCATCACTTCGACCGGGCGGCCGCCCCCACCCTGCTGACCGCCGTGCTCGCGGGCACGTGCGTCGGGTTCCTGCCGCACAACTTCAACCCGGCGAGGGTGTTCATGGGCGACTCGGGGTCCATGCTGCTCGGGCTGATGCTCTCCGCCGCGTCGATCAGCCTGCTGGGCCGCATCGACCCCAACGCCATCGTCGGCACGAGCGGCTACTTCCCGGCCCTGCTGCCGCTCCTGCTGCCGCTCGCCGTGCTGGCCGTGCCGTTCGTCGACCTGCTGCTGGCGGTCGTCCGGCGCACCCGGACCGGTCAGGCCCCGTGGGCACCGGACAAGCTTCACCTGCACCACCGGCTGCTGCTCATCGGCCACTCGCACGCGCGTGCGGTCGTGATCATGTACTTGTGGTCGGCGCTCGTGGCCGGCGGCGCGGTCACCGTCGCGCTCGCTCACGGCCGGCCGCTGGTCGTCCTCTCCGGCTATCTCGCGGCGGCCGCCGTGCTCTTGGTCGCCAGCAACATTCCCCGGCTGCGGCACCCACCCCGTGTCTGATCCCGACCCAAGCCAGGAGCAGCTTCCTGGGCCGGCGCAGCTGCTTCAGCTAGGCGCCACGTGCGGCGTCTGCATCGGGCTCGGAGTGTTCCTTGGATACCTCGTGGACCGAGCCTTGGGGACCTCACCCCTGCTCACTTTCGTCGGTATGGCGATTGGTATCTTGGGCGCTGCGACCGGCGCTTTCTACCTGCTCCGGCCCTATGTCACCGGCGCCCGCGGGGGGCGTCGAAACCCGAAGGACTGATCGTGGCCCTCGACGCTCAATGGAGCGCCGTCGCGCGCGGCTATCGCTTCGCACTGGTCTCTGCTGCCGCAGTCGGTGTCGCGGCCGTGGCCGCCTGCACGCTGACCGGTTACCCGCTCGCGGGCCTGTTCATCTGCGTCGGTCTCGGGCTCGGGATGTGGAACTCGCGACGGCTGTGGACCGACACCCAGATGCTCGTCGACTCCTCCCGCGAGGCTGAGGTCGCCGAGGAGGACGAGCCCACTGCGGTCCGGCCGCTGAAGCAGTGGCGCGGGCCGGCAGCCAGCTCGACCGGCAAGCGTCTCGGTCTGATCACCCTCGTCGCCTTCCTCGTCGCGCTCGCCTACCGGCCGCTCGGCTGGACCGTCTTCGTCGGCCTGCTCGTGTTCCAGCTGCTGCTGATGGCGCTGCTGGCCGCGCCGCTGCGGAAGGTGGTCCGCCCGTGATCGGCAGTGGCGCCCTGCTCGCCGCCGACATCACCGTCGGCGACCACCCGACCCGGCATTTCCTCGCTCTGACGTTCAACATCGACACGATGTACGCCACGGTGATCGCTGCCGTCGCCACCTGCGGCTTCCTCTACTGGGTCGCGCGCAAGGCCAGCAGCCACGTCCCCAACAAGACCCAGCTCATCACCGAGCTCGTCATCAACCAGACCCGCACCTACGTCCAGGACGCGGTCGGTCACGGTGTGCCCCCGTGGCTGGTGCCACTGGGCGTGTCGTTGTTCTTCTTCATCCTGTTCTGCAACTGGCTCGGCTGGTTCCCGTCAGGTCACCACCCGGAGCGGCTCGCGCCGCCCACCGCCGACGTCAACACGGTCTACGCGATGACCGCCTGGGTCGTGATCCTCTACACCTACCTCGGCGTGAAGCGGAAGGGCGTGCGCTACGTCGGCGACTGGTTCCGTGCCAAGCCGACCGGCCTCCGGACGTTCATCCTGCTGCTCGAGCAGATCGTCAACCCGCTCTCGCTGTCGCTTCGACTCTTCGGCAACATCTTCGCGGGCGGCATCATGCTCGCGGTCATCGCGCTGCTGCCGTTCTACCTTTTCCCGCTGTACGGCGTCGCTGACTTCGTCTGGCGCATCTTCGACTCAGGCTTCATCGCGCCGATCCAGGCGTTCATCTACGCGTTCCTCACGATCCTCTACTTCGGCTTCGCCACCGCCGAGGAGCACTGACCAACCCTCCGTCCTCGAAGGAGAGAGACGACCATGGCAGCAAAAGACATGACGCAGGCCGTTGCGACGGCCGGCGGCCTCAGCGGCGGCGGGCTGGCGCTCGGCGGCGGCGCCATCGGCGCCGGCATCGGTGACGGCATCGCCGGTAACGCCCTGATCAGCGGCATCGCCCGGCAGCCCGAGGCTCAGGGCCAGCTCACCGGCCAGTTCTTCCTGACGGTCGGCCTGGTCGAGGCGGCGTACTTCATCAACCTCGCCTTCGCCGCGCTGTTCGCCTTCGTCCTCGGCAAGTGAGCTGACACCGCATGCATGCACTTGTCGTCGCCGCGGCTCAGGGTGAGAAGACCAACAACTTCCTCATCCCGAACGGCACGTTCATCTTCGAGTGGATCGTCTTCGGGCTGATCCTGCTGTTCCTTTGGAAGAAGGTGCTGCCGGTCATCACGCAGCGCACCGAAGAACGCCAGGAGATGATCCGCCGGCAGATCGAAGAGGCGGAGCAGACGAAGGCGCGGCTCGAGGCCACCGAGAAGGAGTACCAGGAGGCGCTCGCCGAGACCCGGCGCGAGTCGACCCGGCTCCGCGAAGAGGCCCAGGCCGAGCGCGCGACGATCATCGAGGAGGCTCGCAGCGAGGCGACCCGCCGCGCCGAGGAGATCCTCGAGGCCAACCGCGACCGGCTTGCCACCGAACGGCACCAGATCCTGCTGTCGCTGCGCAACGAGATCGGTGAGCTCGCGATCACTCTCTCGGAGAAGATCGTGCACGACTCGCTGCGTGACGAGGAGCGGCAGCGCAAGCTGGTCGACGACTTCATCGCCGGTGTCGGTAGTGGTGTCGAGGCGGGTTCCCGTCTGGAGAGCGCCGGGACGGAGCGCTCCTAGTGCAAGGCGCCAGTCGTGGGTCGCTCGCCGCGTTGCGTGAGCGTCTGTCCGAGCTGACCGACGATCTCGACGACGCCGGCCTCGCGCAGCTCTCGGGCGAGCTGTTCGGTGTCGTCTCGGTTCTCGCCGGTCCGGGCGGCGTACGACGCACCCTCGCCGATCCGGCGATCGACAACGCCCGCAAGGAGCAGTTCGTCGAGACGCTCTTCGCCGAGCGGGTCTCCGCGACGACGACCGAGCTGCTCAGGCAGGTGGCTCGCACCCGCTGGGCCGAGCCGCGCGACGTCGTGGACGCGCTCGAGAACCTTGCCGTCGAGGCCGCCCTCGTCGGCGCCGAGCGTCAGGACCAGCTCGACGAGGTCGAGGACGGGTTGTTCCGCCTCGAGCGGATCCTGGCATCCGAGCACGAGCTGCGGGCCGCGCTCACCGACCGGCTGCTTCCGGCCGACCGCAAGCTCCAGCTCCTTCACCGGCTGCTCGACGACAAGGTCGCGGACACCACGTTCGCCCTGGTCGAGCGTGCGGTCATCGCACCGCGCGGCCGCACCGTCGAGCGCGTGCTGCGCGAGTTCTCCGAGCTCGCCGCCTCGCGACGCGAGCGGCTCATCGCCCGCGTGACGAGCGCCGTGCCGCTGACCGAGGACCAGCAGGAGCGCCTGATCGAGCGGCTCCGTGACGCCTACGGCCGTGACATCCGCCTGCAACTCGTGGTCGACCCAGCGCTCATCGGTGGCGTCACGGTCCGCATCGGCGACGAACAGATCGACGGCAGCGTGCTCCGGCACCTCGCCGAGGCGCGACGTCAGCTCAGCGGCCAGTCGCGATGACGCCGCACCACCCCACACGTACTTCCGAAACAAGCACCACGAGGCAAGCGAAGGAGCTCGCCCCATGACCGAGTTGACGATCCGCCCCGAAGAGATCCGGGACGCGCTCGAGAGCATCGTGTCGTCGTACGACGCCGGTGCGTCGCGCGACGAGGTCGGTGTGGTCACCGAGACCGGTGACGGCATCGCCCGCGTCGAGGGTCTGCACTCGTGCATGACCAACGAGCTGCTCGAGTTCGAGGGCGGTGTCCTCGGTATCGCGCTCAACCTCGACGTGCGGGAGATCGGCTGCGTCATCCTCGGCGACGCCCAGCACATCGAGGAGGGTCAGGAGGTTCGCCGCACCGGCAACATCCTGTCCGTGCCCGTCGGCGACGGCTTCCTCGGCCGGGTCGTCGACCCGCTCGGCCGCCCGCTCGACGGCAAGGGCGAGATCGAGTCCACCGAGACGCGGCCGCTGGAGCTGCAGGCACCCTCGGTCGTCCAGCGTCAGCCGGTGAAGGAGCCGCTGCAGACCGGCATCAAGGCCATCGACGCGATGACGCCGATCGGTCGCGGTCAGCGCCAGCTCATCATCGGCGACCGGCAGACCGGCAAGACCGCGGTGCTGCTCGACACGATCATCAACCAGCGCGACAACTGGAAGAGCGGCGACAAGAAGAAGGCCGTCAAGTGCGTCTACGTCGCCATCGGCCAGAAGGGTTCGACGATCGCGCAGGTGCAGGCCTCGCTCGAAGAGGCCGGCGCAATGGAGTACACGACGATCGTCGCGGCGCCTGCGTCGTTCCCCGCCGCGTTCAAGTACATCGCGCCCTACTCCGGCTCAGCGATTGCGCAGCACTGGATGTACAACGGCGAGCACGCGCTGATCATCTTCGACGACCTGTCGAAGCAGGCCGAGGCCTACCGCAACATCTCGCTGCTGCTGCGCCGCCCGGCCGGCCGTGAGGCCTACCCCGGCGACGTCTTCTACCTTCACTCGCGGCTGCTCGAGCGCTGCGCGAAGCTCTCCGACGAGCTCGGCGGCGGCTCGCTCACCGGCCTCCCGGTCATCGAGACCAAGGGCAACGACGTGTCGGCCTACATCCCGACCAACGTCATCTCGATCACCGACGGTCAGATCTTCCTCGAGACCGACCTGTTCAACTCCGGTGTCCGTCCGGCCATCAACGTCGGCATCTCGGTCAGCCGCGTCGGTGGCAACGCGCAGATCAAGGCCATGAAGCAGGTCGCCGGCCGGTTGCGTCTCGACCTCGCGCAGTACCGCGAGCTCGAGGCGTTCGCGGCGTTCGGCTCCGACCTCGACAAGGCGTCGAAGGCGCAGCTGGAGCGGGGCTCGCGACTCGTCGAGCTGCTCAAGCAGGCGCAGTACACGCCGTACTCCGTCGAGCGGCAGGTCGTGTCCATCTGGGCCGGCACCAGCGGTCAGCTCGACGACGTCCCGGTGCAGGACATCCGCCGGTTCGAGCGTGACTTCCTCGACTACATCGCCCACCAGCACAAGGGTGTCTTCGAGACGATCGTCAACAGCGGCCAGCTCTCCGACGACACGATCGAGACGCTGAAGAGCGCGCTCGCCGACTTCAAGAAGCAGTTCGAGACCTCCACCGGCGACCCGATCGGTCAGAAGGAGCACCCGGCCAAGCCGATGGCCGAGGGCGAAGAAGGCCAGGAGAAGGTCACCGCCGAGCGTCGCAGCAAGAAGGACGACGACAAGGTCGACACTGCCGAGCCGACAGCGGCAGCCGACAACTCGGGCGCGGAGTAGTCCGTTGGGCGCCAAGCTCCGCGAGTACCGCCGGCGAATCCGGTCGGTGCAGTCGACGAAGAAGATCACCCGGGCGATGGAGCTCATCGCTGCGTCGCGCATCGTCAAGGCCCAGCAGCGGATCCAGGCCGCCCGGCCGTACGCCGACGCCATCACGGGTGTCGTCAGCACGGTCGCTTCCCAGACCGGCAGCGTCGACCACCCGCTCACCACCCCACGCGACAACCCGTCTCGGGCGGCTGTCCTCCTGATCACCAGCGACCGCGGCCTCGCCGGCGGCTACAGCGCCAACGTGCTGCGCGCCGGTGAGCAGCTCAACGCGAAGCTGCGCGAGGAGGGCAAGGAGACGGTGCCCTTCCTCGTCGGACGCAAGGCCGTCAGCTACTACCGCTTCCGCGGGCGCGACGTCTCCCGCCATTGGACCGGCTTCACCGAGCAGCCGGCCTACTCCGACGCGAAGGCTGTCGCCGACGCGCTGATCGACGAGTTCGTCCGCGGGTCGCAGGATGACGGGGTGGACGAGATTCACATCGTCTACACCGAGTTCAAGTCGCTGGCTTCGCAGAAGGCCGTGGCGAAACGGATGCTTCCTCTCGTTGTCGAGTACACCGAGAGCGACGAGGAGCGGCCGCAGCTCAACTTCGAGTTCGAACCGAGCGCGGAAGGTGCGCTCGACGCGCTGCTGCCGCGCTACATCGAAGCCCGCATCTACGCCGCGATGCTCGACGCGGCAGCGAGCGAGCAGGCAGCCCGGCAGCGGGCCATGAAGTCCGCGACCGACAACGCGGACGAGCTCATCAAGTCACTGACACGTGACGCAAACTCTGCCCGCCAGGCGGAGATCACCCAGGAAATCATGGAGATCGTCGGTGGCGCCGAGGCCCTGGCGAAGACGGGAAGTGAAGGATGACCGCGACAGTCGAAGAGACGCCGCAGAGCAAGCAGGGCGGCACCGGACGCGTCGTACGCGTCATCGGCCCCGTCGTCGACGTCGAGTTCGCTCCCGACGAGATGCCGGAGATCTACTTCGCGCTGCACGTCGACCGGACGCTGGGTGACGAGACCCGGACGCTGACCCTCGAGGTTGCGCAGCACATCGGCGACAACATGGTCCGTGCCATCTCGATGCAGCCGACCGACGGCCTCGTCCGCGGCGCACCCGTCGAGGACACCGGTGCACCGATCAGCGTGCCGGTCGGCGACGCGACGCTCGGCCACGTGTGGAACGCCCTCGGCATCGCGCTGGACGCCAACGCGGAGGACATCGACGTCAAGACGCGCTGGCCGATCCACCGGTCCGCGCCGTTGCTCGAGAACCTCGAGCCGCGCACCGAGATGTTCGAAACCGGCATCAAGGTCATCGACCTGCTGGCGCCGTACGTCCGAGGCGGAAAGATCGGCATGTTCGGCGGCGCCGGTGTCGGCAAGACCGTCGTCATCCAGGAGATGATCCGCCGGGTCGCCCAGCAGTTCGGTGGCCGTTCGGTCTTCGCCGGCGTCGGTGAGCGCACCCGTGAGGGCAACGACCTCTACCTCGAGATGGAGGAAGCCGACGTCCTCAAGGACACGGCCCTCGTCTTCGGCCAGATGGACGAGCCGCCGGGCACCCGTCTTCGCGTCGCCCTGGCCGCGCTGACGATGGCGGAGTACTTCCGCGACGAGCAGAAGCAGGACGTGCTGCTGTTCATCGACAACATCTTCCGGTTCACGCAGGCCGGCTCCGAGGTCTCGACGCTGCTCGGCCGCATGCCTTCGGCGGTGGGCTACCAGCCGACGCTCGCCGACGAGATGGGTGAGCTGCAGGAGCGCATCACCTCGACCCGTGGTCACTCGATCACGTCGCTGCAGGCCATCTACGTGCCCGCAGACGACATCACCGACCCGGCGCCGCACACCACCTTCACGCACCTCGACGCGACGACGGTGCTCTCCCGGTCGATCTCCGAGCTCGGCATCTATCCCGCCGTCGACCCGCTCGACTCGACCTCACGAATCCTCGACCCTCGCTACCTCGGTGACGAGCACTACAACGTCGCCCGTCGGGTGCAGGAGATCCTGCAGCGCTACAAGGACCTCCAGGACATCATCGCGATCCTCGGCATCGACGAGCTCTCGGAAGAGGACCGGATCCTCGTCAACCGGGCGCGACGCATCCAGCGGTTCCTGTCGCAGCCGTTCTTCGTCGCCGAGCAGTTCACCGGCATCCCCGGGAAGTTCGTGCCGCTCGCGGAGACCATCGACTCGTTCCGCCGCCTCTGCGACGGCGAGTTCGACGAGTACCCCGAGCAGGCGTTCTTCATGTGCGGTGGTGTCGAGGACGTCGAGGCCAACGCGAAGCGCCTCGAGTCGGAGAGCTAAGCCGAGAGCGGCTGCGGGTCGAGGGCGACCCGCAGCTTGCGATCGCTGAGCCACTCGGTGATCTGCTGCGGGGGCAGCGGTCGCGACAGGTGGTAGCCCTGTACGACGTCGCAGCCGAGATTGCGCAGCAGGTGCCAGGTCTCGGCGTCCTCGACGCCTTCGGCCACCATGCGCAGCCCGAGGTTGTGGCCGAGCTCGATCGTCGACCGGACGATGACCGCGTCGTTGCTGTTGCGGCTCATCCCCATGACGAACGACTTGTCGATCTTCAGCTCGTCGGCCTGCAGCCGGCGGAGATAGGCCAGCGACGAGTAGCCGGTGCCGAAGTCGTCGATCGACAGGTCGATGCCGATGTCGGCGAGCATGCGCAGGACGTTCAGGGTCCGTGACGGGTCGGCCATGATCGTCGTCTCGGTCACCTCGAGCGTCAGCACGGATGCCGGAAGGTGGAAGTCGGCCAGGAGAGCGGCGACGTCCCGCGGCAGGTTCATGTCGGTGAGCTGGCGCACCGACAGGTTGACCGAGACGCCGATCTGCATCCCCTTGCGGTGCCAGGTGCGGACCTGCGCGAGCGCCTGGCGCAGAACTTCGAAGGTCAGGTCGCCGATGAGCCCGGTGTTCTCCGCGAGCGGAATGAACTCGTCCGGCGGAAGCAGCCCGCGCGTCGGGTGCTGCCAGCGGGCCAGCGCCTCGACCCCGACGACGACGCCGGTCTTGGCGTCGGACTTCGGCTGGTAGAAGACGACCAGCTGCCCGGTCTCGAGACCGGCGCGCAGCTCGCCCAGCATCGCGAGCCGCTCCGGGGTGTAGCGGTCGGCCTCCGGGCTGTACATCGACCAGCAGCCGCGCTCCTCCTTGGCGGTGTAGAGCGCGACGTCCGCACGCTGCACGAGGGTCTCGACGTCGCGGCCGTGGTCCGGGCTGACGGCGATGCCGATCGAGGCCTGCGACTGAAGCCGTACGCCGTCCACGAAGAACGGCTCGCGCAGGACGCTGAGCAGGCGCTCCGCAAGGACGACGGCGTCGTCCGCCGAGTTCATGCAGGAGGTCAGGATGCCGAACTCGTCACCGCCCAGCCGCGCGACGACGTCGGTCTCACGGACAGCGCCGGCCAGACGCTCTCCGACGGCGCGAAGCAGGTTGTCGCCGACTCGGTGGCCGAGCGTGTCGTTGATCTCCTTGAAGTGGTCGAGGTCGAGAAGCATGACAGCGACGGCGGAGCCGGTCCGCCCGGCGTCGGCGAGCGCCACCGTCGCCCGCTGCTGCAACAGGGCGCGGTTGGGCAGGCCGGTCAATGCGTCGTAGACCGCCTGGCGCTCGCGTTCGGTCGCGAGCGCGGCACTCTTGCGGATGGTGGCGATCGGCAGAAGAAGGAGCGGCAGCAGCCAGACGGTGATGTCGACGGTCGCGACCACGACGGGCGCGAAGGCGAGAAGCAGGCCGGAGGTGGACAGCTCGAACACCAGCTGCTGGCCACGCCGGCGCCGTACGTCATCAAATGAACGCCGCATATTGAGGGCGTGGTGCACCGCGAAGAGCACGGCCGCCGCGACGAGCGCCCCCGGAATGTCGCGCGCGAGCATCTGCGGATCCGTGCCGAGGATCGAGTGCCGCGTCAGGAGGGCGTAGAACACCCGTGCGGTCAGCATCGCCAGGGACCACCGGCCGGCTTCGACAGCCATCCGCCGGCTGGTCGAGCCTGCGCGCCACCCCATCATCAGCGAGACGATGGCGCGAAGTCCGACCGCCATGCCGATCGGACCGGTGATCACCAGAGCCATCGCAAAGGTGCTGGAGATGCCGAGGTCGCCGTCCGCACGGCCCGCTCGAATGACCCGCGCCGGAAGCAGCTCGGTCGCCAGCAGGGTCAGGGCGAGGATGAGCGAGATACGCATCAGCCCCGACCCCCGCCTCTCTGCTCTCGCCGGACGTGGCGTGCAACGACCGCATTCCTGTCCAGTGACGGGGTCGGCAGGTCGACGCCCACGACGTTGGGCCACCGGGCACAAGGGACTAAGCCGAACGGAGCAATCGACCGCCCGGGCGGGCCAGGCGACGGTGACCCGCCGCAGATCTCCACTGCCGGTTTCCGTAGAATCCTTGCGTGGCAACGATGAACGTCGAGCTGGTGGCTCCGGACCGGATGGTGTGGTCCGGCGAGGCCGAGATGGTGATCGCTCGGACCACCGACGGCGACATCGGCATCCTGCCCGGGCACGAGCCCACGCTCGGCGTCCTCGTCCCGAGCCCGGTGCGTATTCGCCGAAGCGGCGAGGACGAGCTCGTCGCCGCCGTCCACGGAGGGTTCCTTTCCGTCACCCGCGAGAGCGTGTCCGTGCTCGCGGAGGTCGTCGAGCTTGCCGACGAGATCGACACCTCACGTGCCCGTCAGGCGCTCGAGCGAGCACGCGGTGGCGATGACGAGGACGCAAAGTCAGCAGAGCGACGCGCGGCCGCCAGGCTGCGCACTGTCGGCGAGACGGTCTGACCTCAGGCGCTCGGGGGTGGAGGCGGTCGAGGTCGTCGGTCTGGTCCTGGTCGTCGTCTGCAGCGTGCTCATCCTTCTCGTCGTACGACGCCGTCTGCTCGATCGCGACGGCGGCACGATCGATGTCTCGCTGCGCACGGCCCGTCCTGGCCGTGGCGTAACCGGCTCGTTCGGCTGGTCGTTCGGGGTAGGTCGTTATGACGGCGACAGGTTGCTCTGGTTCAAGACCTTCAGCCTTTCGCCACGACCGCGCCACGTGCTCTTCCGGTCTGCGCTCGTCCTCGGTGGGCGACGCCGACCGCACGGCGCCGAAACGGTGGCTGTGGTTGCGGACGCGACGATCGTCAAGTGCGGTCATGGCGACGAGCTCTTCGAGCTCGCGGTGCCATCGGTCGCGCTCCCAGGCCTGCTGGCGTGGGTGGAGGCTGCGCCGCGGGTCAGCCGGAGAGACTCAGCGACGCGAGCATCCTCGCGAAGTCGTGCTCGGCTTTGAGGCTTCCGCCGGACAGGAACACGACCTCCACCGACTGACCCGTTCGCGGAAAGAACAGCATGTGCCCGCTGTGACCCTGCACGGTCACGTCGAGCTCGACGCCGTGACCGATCGGCTCGTCCACCTTGCGGACCGTGTTGCGGTCGACACTGAACTCCTGCGAGGGAACGGCGGAGGCCAACGTCTCCGATGTCAGTCGAGCGGTCACCTGCTGGAGGTCGGGCTGCACAGGAGTCTCGACCGTCATCACCCCGAGCCACGCCCCTGAGGGACCGTGCAGCGACAGCCCCGCCGCCGACGTGTGGTCCTGGGACCAGCCGCCCGGAGCGCGTACGTCGACCCCGAGACCGGAGAACGTCTTCATCGGCGCAAGCACGATGAAGACCGCGGCGATCGTCAGGACGCCGTTGAAGCCGGCGTGCGCTGCCATCGAGCAGACGAGTCCACGCTTGACGTAGAGGAGACCGAACAAGGCGCCCATCAGTGCGTAGTAGCGAAGGGCTGAGGGATTCAGGTGCCAGATCGCGAAGGCGATCCCCGACATCCAGATGCCGAACGCCGCTCCCCGGGTGCGTAGCGACTCCAGCAGCAGACCGCGGAACAGCACCTCCTCGACGAGCGGTGCGCAGATGCACGTGAGGAGGATGGCGACAGCGACGTGTGCCGCATCGCCCTCGCTCATGATGGTGACGACGCGCGGATCCGAGGACAGATGCCCGGACAGACCGCTGATGGCGAGAAGCATGAGAAGGCCGAGCCCGCCGCCGGCACCCAGCCCCAGCGCTCCACCCAACCAAGGGTTGCCGACCCGCCAGGTGAGCTTGATGCCGGGGGTCAGCTGCGTCACGAGCAGCCCGCCGACGATGGCGTAGACGCCGAGCGTGATGACGATCGCGTAGCGGATCGCGGTCTCCGGCTCGAGATGAGTGTCACGGCCGAGCAGGTAGGACAACCCCATGCCGACCGCGCCGATGCCGATCGCGACGGCGACCAGCAGGACGGCTCGGCGATCGAGCATGCCGTTCGCCGGTGGCGGCAACGTGGCGACCGGCGGCGGGGCTGGTGCCGGAACGATCCGTCCGCCCGGCGGCATGACGGCGCTGTCGAAGCCGCCGTGATTCATGGAGGCGAACGACGGATGGTGCGCCGGAGGTGGCGGCCAGGTCTGGGCGACCGGCGGAGGTGGCGCGACCGCCGATGGAACCGGTGTCGTCATCACGGGGGCCGGCTGTGCCGGGATGGTGGCCGTCGTCGTGACCTGGACCGGAGTGGAGCCGAGCGACGCGAAGCACTGCCCGCACCACTGGGCGTCCGCCGGGCACGCAGCAGCACATGCCGGGCAGTTGCGCACGAGGAGGTATCGACCGCGTGCGTTGCGTGCTTGACGCGCTGAGGCGGCCGACTCAGAGGGACTTACCCGGCATATTCCGCAAATGTCAGGCCGTGCTGCCGCGCGGCTTCCACGTGACGTCGCCACGGTCGACGTTCGCCACGCGCGCCAAGATGAACAGCAGGTCGGACAACCGGTTGAGGTAGGTCGCCGTCAGCGGGTTGGTCGCGTCGCGTTCGGCGTCGAGAAGCGCCCATGCGCCGCGCTCCGCGCGTCGCACGACGGTCCTTGCGACGTGCAGGAGAGCGGCCCCGGCCGTGCCGGCCGGCAACACGAACGAGTCGAGCTTGGGCAGCGCCTCGTTGTGCTCGTCGCACGCGGCTTCGAGTCTCTGCACGTAGGACTCGTCGATGCGCAGAGTTGCCCACTGCGGATCCGGAACGATCGGCGTGCAGAGATCCGCCCCGACGTCGAACAGGTCGTTCTGCACCGACGTCAGCAGCGCGACGACGTCCTCACTGAGCGCTCCGAGCGCGATGGCGACGCCGATACAGGAGTTGGCCTCGTCCACGTCGCCGTACGCCGTCACGCGGGCACTCGTCTTGCCTGCTCGGCTCATGTCACCGAGCCCTGTGGTGCCGTCGTCTCCGGTGCGGGTGTAGATGCGCGTGAGATGCACCGTCGAGCTCTCGGCCGTTTCGCCGCGACGCTGCCGTGCTGCCATGCCGCGAGGCTACTTGGCCCCCCTACGATCGAGTCGTGGAGACGTTCGAGGTCAGCCCTGGCGCCCGCCTGGCCGGCGAGGTGACGATCACCGGCGCGAAGAACAGCGTGCTCAAGGTGATGGCCGCCGCGCTGCTCGCCGAGGGCACGACGACGCTGTCGCGCGTCCCCGACATCATCGACGTGCCGATCATGAGTGAGGTTCTCCGCGGGCTCGGTGCCGAGGTGACCGGTCACGCGCCCGACATCGCGATCACGGTTCCGGTGGAGATCGGTCACGAGGCGGACTACGACCACGTCCGGCGGATCCGCGGGTCGGTGTGCGTGCTCGGACCGCTCCTTGCGCGAGCCGGCAAGGCACGTGTCGCGCTGCCCGGTGGAGATGCCATCGGCTCGCGTGCTCTCGACCTTCACGTCATGGGTCTCGAACGGCTCGGGGCGACGTTCACCAACGCGCACGGTTATCTCATCGCCGAGGCACCGAAGCTCTCGGGTGCGCAGATCTGGCTCGACTTCCCCAGCGTCGGCGCGACCGAGAACATCCTGATGGCCGCAGTTCTCGCTGAAGGCACCACGACGATCGACAACGTCGCGCGCGAACCGGAGATCGTCGACCTGTGCGAGATGTTGAGCGCGATGGGCGCGCAGATCGGCGGTGTCGGCACGTCGACGCTGGAGATCGAAGGCGTCGACGTCCTGCATCCCGCGCACCACGACGTGGTGCCGGACCGCATCGTCGCGGGCACGTTTGCGTTCGCCGCCGCCATGACGGGCGGCGACGTCGTCGTCCACGGCGCGCGCACGGAGCACCTCGAGCTGGCGCTCGACAAGCTGGTGCAGGCGGGCGCAACCGTCAGCTCCGTGGAGGACGGCTTCCGCATCCGTATCGACGGACGTCCGCATGCGGTCGACTTCGTCACGTTGCCCTACCCGGGTTTCCCCACTGATCTCCAGCCGATGGCGATCGCGCTCAACGCGGTCGCTGATGGGGTCGCCTTCGTCACCGAGAACATCTTCGAAGGCCGGTTCATGTTCATCGACGAGCTGCTGCGGCTCGGAGCGGACGTCCGCACCGACGGCCATCACGCGATCGTGCGCGGCCGCGAACGACTGTCGGGAGCGCCGGTGCGCGCGACCGACATCCGCGCGGGTGCCGCCCTCGTCCTGGCCGGAATGGTCGCGGACGGCGTCACGACGATCAGCGACGTGCATCACGTCGATCGCGGTTATGAGCGCTTCGTCGAGTCGCTGCAGGCCCTGGGTGCTCACATCGAGCGCAAGGACGACCCGACCCTGGTTTGACCCACTACGCCCGGTTTTCGCCCTGCCGTTCCGGATGCGCCGCTCGGCGTGGCAACCGTTGGGTCCCGTCCCACGTCAATACGGTGTGACCGATCCGAGGTCGGCAGTGGGGGGCGCGATGGACATCTCCGTGCTGCACCCCGGACTGCTGCTGGCGCTCTCCGGCCGACTGGGTGCGACGACCGTGGCCGACGTCCGCAACGCCCTCGCGCACGCCATCGAGCACGGGACCGGCGACCTGGTCCTCGACCTGCACGGCGTCGAGCTCGTGGATGCGACGGGACTGGGCGTGCTCGTGGGTGCCCACCGGCGTGCCGACCGTGCCGGCAGGCGCCTTGTGCTGCGGCGGATTCCTGACCGGGTCGACCGGCTGCTCGTCGCGACGAGACTGCATCGCGTGCTGTGCATCGATCGCACGGTCATCCGGCTCGACGAGCCCATCAGCGCCTGACGTTTCACGTCACGGTCACCGTGCCGGTCATGCCGAGACTTCGGTGATAGCTGCAGTAGAAGTCGAACGTGCCCGTGCTCATGAAGCGATAGGTGTACGACGCCTCGCCGCTTGCACTCATGGCGCCTGAGTTCCAGCCCGGCCCGGTGAATGTGTGCGGCGCTCCGGTGGTGTCGGAGTAGACAGCCTTCACCGAGTCGCAGCGGGAGATGGCAATGCTCGACGGCGCGAACTTGTCTCCCGCCTGCTCCTCGATGGTCGTCGTACTGCCCGTCGTCCCGGCGCACGAGGGTGTGGGGCTGCTCGCGGTCGGCGAATGGGTCGTGGACGGTGCGGGTGATGAGGAGGCGCTGTGGGTCGCGCGACTGGTTGTCGTCGTCCGCGCCACCGGAGTCGCCGGTGCAGTCGCGGGGGGCGCGGCCGACGGTGTAGCCGTCGACGGCATCCCAGGCATGTGCCGGTGTCGGTGGTGCGCCGCGGCCGGCGATGACGAGGTCGCCGGCGTACCGGTTGCTGTCGACGCCAGCGTGGGAAGCGGGGGATCGGTGAACGTCGCGGTCTTCCCGCCTCCGCAAGCAGCGAGCGTGACCAGCGCCCCCACGGCGACGCCGACACGGTGACTTCGACGCATGCCACGTCCTCCCGGCCGGTTTTGTCCTCATCACGGACGAACCGACCAGTCGGTTCAGGCGCGCCGGCGGAGCGGCCGACTTGCGCGGCGAAACGTCAGCCGCTGCCGTCCTGCGAGTCGAGCGCGAGCAGCACCCACATGATCTTGCCTGGCCGATCGGTGCGCCGACGCCAGCCGAAGTCGGCAGCCACACTGGCGACGATGAGCATGCCGCGGCCGGACTCGTCGTCGAAGTCGGGCGAGGCCACGCCTTCGTCGATCTCCGGCGCCCCGTCTGCGACCGCGATGAGCAGGTTGTGCTCGTCGCAGCACAGACCGAGATGCAGATCGGTCCGGGCATGCATGACCGCGTTCGTCACGAGCTCGCTGGCGACGAGCTGAGCCGTGTGGAGGACGTCCGTGCTGAGGCTGCGTGTTCCAGCGCCGCTGAGCGCTGACCGGACGAGAGCCCGCGCCTGACCCGCGGCACGCGGTGACGCGGTGAAGTCCGCGTGGATGTTCACGACGGACTCACCGGTCACCAAGCACCGGTCCTCGAGCAACTGGTCGCAGGGCACGACCACCACCTCACGGGCGCTTCTTGCCGCGAGCGTCAAGCACAGCAGGAGAATGTCTAGCCTTCAAGGGCTAGACACGATCTTTTTTCGTGGGCTTTCGCCCCGGTTGGAACGCATCCTGGATCGACTGGACTCGAGACTTGCACCGGGTCATGATCGCGGACGGGGCCGAATCAGGGAGTGGCGCCCGTGGACGATGCAGTCGACCGTGCCCGGGAGCACGACCGGGCGCGGGCCGCGGACAACCGGGATCGGGAGGCGGACCGCCGAGACCGGGAGGCGGATGTGCGCGAGGCGGCGCTGGCGTCGCGTGAGGGACGGATCGACGCTGTTCTCGCGCGCGCGAACCGCCGTGACCACCGTGCCGAGCGCCGCGACCGCGCGGCCGAAGCTCGTGACCGGCACGCAGAGGAAGCGGACCCCACGACGGAGTGGCGGACAGAGCGCGAGCAGGCGGCGATCGACCGGCTGTGGGCCGGACGAGACCGCGACGCGTCGGCCGTCGATCGACTCGAGCTCTCCGGCGCGCGGGCGGGCGCGGGAGAAGGCAGGGAGGACGCGGCCGAGGACCGCGACCAAGCCGGCGAGGACCGACGAGCCGCAGCCGGAGATCGCAACGAGGAGTGACCCGTCGGTCGCCGGACCGGTCTCCTTGTTAGGTTGGCGTCGCTATGCGTCTGGTGATCGCGCGCTGTTCCGTCGACTACGCCGGTCGATTGACGGCCCACCTCCCCATGGCTCCGCGACTGCTCCTCGTCAAGGCTGACGGCAGCGTCTCAGTGCACGCCGATGGTGGTGCCTACAAGCCGCTCAACTGGATGAGTCCGCCCTGCGCGCTGCGCGAGGACGCTGGTCGGTGGGTCGTCACCAACAAGGCAGGCGAGACGCTCACGATCACGATCGACGAGGTCCTGAGCGACAGCGCCCACGAGCTCGGCATCGACCCGGGCCTGGTCAAGGATGGTGTGGAAGCGCACCTCCAGCAGCTGCTCGCGGATCGCTGCGAGGTGCTGGGTGAGGGCTGGAGCCTCGTCCGTCGCGAGTACCCGACGGACATCGGGCCGGTGGATCTGCTCTGCCGTGATGCCGACGGCAGGCACGTCGCGGTCGAGATCAAGCGGCGCGGTGAGATCGACGGGGTCGAGCAGCTGGCCCGCTACCTCGAGCGACTCGACCGGGACCCGCTGCTCCGGCCGGTCCGCGGCATCTTCGCGGCGCAGGAGATCAAGCCGCAGGCCCGGGTGCTGGCGGCGGAGCGAGGCATCGACTGCGTCGTCCTCGACTACGACGAGCTGCGCGGCCTCGAGCCGGACACTCCGCGCCTGTGGTGAGGCGGCGCCGGTCGCCAGGTCAGTGATCCAGCCCCAGATCGTCAGCCAGGTCGAGGAGGCGCACGACGCGGACCACCTGACGCCGCGCATTGCGCAGCTGGAGGTGCCCGTCGGCGGGGAGGCGGCGGACCGCGTGCAGGAGCGGCGTGAGCCCGGAGACGTCGATGAACGTGAGGCGGTCGGCGTCGACGTAGATGCGCCGGGGTGGGGTCGGAGAGAGCTGAAGCTCGGCAAGCGTGGCCTCGACCTGCGGCGCAGTTGCGCAGTCCAGCTCGCCGTCCAGCCGGACGACGGCGGAGTCGCCTGAGTGCTCGACGCTCACCCGCAGGAGCGGGAAGGTCTGGGGCGTCGCCACTGGCGGTCCTCCTCAACAACACTCGGGGGCTGAACCCACCGGCTGCTGCTGAACCGCTGTCTCACTGGCCTGACATGTATAGCGAAGTCACGAGCTCCGGGTGGAGTCCACCACCTCTTTCGCGATCTCGCGGAGCTTCACGTTGCGGTTCTGCGACCACGTCCGCAGGCGGCTGAACGCGCCGTCGGCGTCGAGTGCCTCGCGTGCCATCAGCACGCCCTTGGCCTGCTCGATGACGGCGCGGGAGGTGATCGCCTCCTGCAGCTGATGGGTCAGCTCGATCGCGTCGCCGTAGGTCTTCGCGTTGGCCACGGCGATCGCGGCCTGCCCGGTGAACAGCGCAATCAGTACGTCGTCCAGGGAGGTGAAACCGTCGTGGTCGCTGCTGTAGAGGTTGAGGGCACCGATCGCTTCGTCTTTGAGCAGAAGCGGCCCGGCGAGAAAGCTCCTGACCCCGGAGCGGTGCGCGTCCTCCAGGAAGTGCGGCCAGCGCTCTGATGCTTCGTCGACGTCGATCCGCAGGACCGCGCGGTCGCGCATGGCCTGCAGGCAGGGCCCCTCGTCGCGGGTGTACTGCCCCTCGTCGACTTCGAGCGTCCGCTGGTCGGTGTAGGCCGCCGTCAGGTACTTGCCGTCGAGGTACAACGTGACGCCCGCCGCGTCACAACCCGGGATGACCCGCTTCGCCAGGTCGACGATCCGCTGGAGCGTGCTCTCCACGCCTTCCTCGGCGACGAGCAGCTGAGCCAGCTCGTGCATGGCCATGGCGACTTCGTCCGAGCGGGCCTCCAGGGCCTCCGCCAGAGCGACGACGTCGCTCGACTGCGCCCGGCCGTCCAAGCCCCCGCCCATGCTCGGAACATAGATCATCTAGGCATGCGAAACACTGCCAACGTGGGAATTGGCACGGTGGGCGTGGTGGGTCTCGGCACCATGGGTGCGGGCATCGCGGAGGTCTTCGGTCGCAGTGGGCTGTCGGTCGTCGCGGTCGAGGTCGACGACGCGCTCGTCGCTGCCGGGCGCGCGCGGATCGAGAAGTCGCTGGGTCGTGCCGTGGACCGGGGTCGGCTCGAGGCCGCGGAGCGCGACGACGTCCTCGCCCGGATGACCTTCAGCAGCGACCGTGAACGGCTGGCGCGCGCGGATCTGGTCATCGAGGCGGTCCCGGAGCGGCTCGAGGTCAAGGCGAGCCTGTTCGACGAGCTCGACCGGATCTGCCCGCCCGCGACCATTCTGGCCACCAACACGTCGTCTCTGCCGGTGACCCAGATCGCGGCGGCGACCGGCCGGCCGGGGCGGGTCGTCGGCATGCACTTCTTCAACCCCGCGCCGGTCATGCGCCTGGTCGAGGTCGTCCACACGGTGCTCACCGACCCCGACGCGATCGAGGCGGTGCGCGACCTGGCGGGTCGTTGCGGCAAGACGCCCGTTGTCGTCACGGACCGCGCCGGGTTCGTCGCCAACGCCCTGCTGTTCGGCTACCTCAACCAGGCGGCGCGGATGGCAGAGACCGGGCACGCGACGACAGCGGACATCGACACCGCAATGACCGCGGCAGGTGGCCTTCCGATGGGGCCGCTGACGCTGATGGACCTGATCGGGCTCGACGTCTGCCTCGAGGTGCTCGAGGTGATGTACGCCGAGACTCGCGACCAGCGGTACGCCGCCGCGCCCTTGCTTCGCCGGTTGGTGATGGCTCGCCATCTCGGGCGCAAGACCGGCCGGGGCTACTACTCCTATGCGGATGGCGCGGTCACGCCCGTCGACCTGCCCGGGTCGGCCGGTGCAACGGGCGAGCCGTCGGCGAGGCGCGTCGGAGTGAGCGTCGGGGGAGCTGACGACCAGCCGGTCGCCGACATCATGAAGCTGCTCGAGCCGAGCTTCGACCTGGTCGCGGACCCGTCGGCCGCGGATGTCGTGGTGCACGTCCCGGCCGCGCCGCGCCCGGCCGCTGTCGTCGAGGTCGCCCCACGGACATCCGCCGGCGCAGCAGCGGTTGACCGCATCTCTGGGACGCTCGCCGGAGAGGACCGCAGCGTCGTCCGCTGCAAGGACCGCCCGGGGCTCATCGTCGAGGCGTTGCTCTTCCCGCATCTGAACGACGCCGCACGCATGGTCGACGAGGGCTACGCGTCACGCGACGACGTCGACGCCGCCATGCGCCTCGGATGCGGCTATCCCGATGGTCCGTTCGCGATGCTGGAGGCGGTCGGCGCGGACAACGTCGTCGCGCGTCTGCCGGCCATCGCGGCGTCCATGCCTTCGCCGGCAGTCAGCGTGTCCGGCCTGCTCCGCGATCAGGCGCATCAGTGAGCCCTCGACGGGCGAAGCGCCGGGTGGACGAGGCGCCTCCATTGCGCACCTCCGGCGCCGCCGCCGAGGAACATCCCGACGGTCAGTGGATGGTGCGTCCCATCACGGGGTCGACGGCGGGCAAGTCCTACCGGTGTCCCGGGTGCGATCAGGAGATCCGCCCCGTGACGCCGCATGTCGTGGCCTGGCCGGTCGGGGCCGAGGAAGACCGCCGGCACTGGCACACACCGTGCTGGTCGGCGCGCGATCGTCGCGGCGCCAAGGTGCTTCGCTCCAAGAACGCGCCGCGGCATGGCTGACATCCGTGCGAACACGGTCCTGCCGGCGCTACGCAAGGACATCGTCCTGCACACCGCCGACGGCCTGGAGCTCGTCGGCGAGCTGGCTCTGCCGGAGGGAGAGGCACCGGCCGCGACGCTGGTGATGCTGCACCCGCTGCCAACGCACGGCGGCATGATGGACAGCCACCTGTTTCGCAAGGCGGCCAACCGGTTGCCTGCGCTCGCGCGGTTGGCGGTGCTTCGCTTCAACACCCGCGGCACCGAGTCGGAACGTGGCCGCAGCCAGGGGGAGTTCGGCAACGGCGACGGCGAACAGTACGACGTCGCTGCGGCGCTCGACCTCGTCGAGTACGAAGGCCTGCCGACACCCTGGCTGGTCGGCTGGTCCTTCGGCACCGACCTGGCGTTGCGATACGGATGTGACCCCAGCGTCGTCGGCGCCGTACTGATCTCGCCGCCGTTGCGGTTCTCCAGCGAGTCGGACCTCGACCGTTGGGCGGAGTCGGGCAAGCCGCTCGTCGCGATCGTGCCGGAGCTCGACGACTACCTCCGCCCTGCCGAAGCGGAGCAACGCTTCGCCGTGGTGCCGCAGGCAAAGGTCGTAGCGGTGCCAAAGGCCAAGCATCTTTTCGTCGGCTTCACCGAGACGGTTCTCGACGCGATCGTCGACGCCGTTGTCCCGGGAAGTGCACCGTTGCCACGGCAGTGGCCGCCGACGGGCGAGGAGTAACGTCCGGTCGTGCCCGTCGCGCTCCATGCCCGCGACACCGGCTCGGGTCGAGCCGTTGTGCTCCTGCACGCCTTCCCGTTGTCGTCGGCGATGTGGCTCGCGCAGCGCGAAGGGCTGTCGGACGCCTGCCGGGTCATCACTCCCGACCAGCGAGGCTTCGGCGGCAGTCCACTCGGCGACGACCCACCGTCGCTCGACGCCGTAGCCGACGATGTCGCCGCGCTGCTGGACTCCCTCGGTCTGGAGCGCGTCGTGCTCGGTGGCCTGTCGATGGGCGGTTACGTCGCGCTGGCTTTCCTGCGACGACACGCCGATCGCGTCGCTGCGCTGATCCTCGCCGACACGAAGGCCGCGGCGGACCCGCCGGAGGCGCGCGCCAACCGGGAGCGGATCGCTACCACCGTCACTGACGACCCGTCGTCGACGGTGCTCGTGGACGACGTGCTCCCGACGCTGCTGGGGAAGTCGACGGTGGCAGAGCGACCGCTCGTCACGGGACGGGTGAAGGCGCTCGTGCAGGCGGCGCCCGCGGCGGCAGTCGCCTGGGCGCAGCGTGCGATGGCGGCGCGACCCGACTCCTTCGACACGTTGCGGACGGCATCGATGCCGGCGCTCGTGCTGGTGGGGGAGGAGGACAGGATCTCGCCGCCTGAGGACGCCCGAGCGATCGCAGACGCAGTGACCGGCGCGCGGCTGGAGATCCTGCCGCGCGCCGGTCATCTGACTGCGCTGGAGTGTCCGGAGGATTTCAACGCCGCCGTGCTGAGCTTCCTCGCGACGCTGCCGGACTAGCCGACTCAGGCGCGGTGCGCGCCGGCCCGCCGCCGCCGACGGCCGGCCAGCATCAGGAAGCCGCCACCGCCGAGTGCCGCTGCGCCGGCCGCGGCCAGGCCACCGATCTCGGCGCCGGTGAACGGAAGGCTGCCGGCACCCGGAGTCACGGTCGCGCCGACCGCTGCGGTGCCGGTCGTCGGCCGGCTGACCTTCTCGCCGAGGACGGCCGTGCCGGTCGTGCTCTGCTTGCCGGTCTCGCCGGCGACGGTGCCGCCAGTGGCTCCGCCCGTGGTGCCACCGCTCTGACCACCACTGTTGTCGCTGCCGCCGGTGTTGCCGCCGCCGGTGTTGCTACCGCCGCCACCGTTGGTGTCACCGCCACCACCGGTGTCACCTCCGCCACCACCGTTGGTGTCACCGCCACCGGTGTCACCGCCACCGGTGGTCGTCGGGCAGTCGATCCAGAAGACCTTGTACTTGTAGCCGCCGGGCGCCCCGGTCGCGACCGTCATCTTGACGTGGTAACCCTGCTGCGGCTGAGGGGCGCCGAGCTGTGACTGAAGTGACTCGGCAGTCGTGCTGAAACCGAGCTCACCGTCGTAGTCGTTGCCGCCGCCGGCTGGCGTGGTCGAGGTCAGCGTGTAGCCGTCGGGCGCCGTGAAGGTCACCGGCTGGTCCTTGCCCGTCGGGGCCTGACCTGCGAACGAGACGGTCATGGACTGTCCCGCGTCGAAGCCCCACATCGGGACCCAGAAGTCGCAGTCGACGTGTGGGACGTCGTGGTGCGACAGGTCGCCGGCGACGTCGTGGACCTTGACCGTTCCGTTGTTTCCGGCCGGATCCTGGCCGCCGCCGTGAGCGAACGCCGCGGGCGCTCCGGCGGCGAGTGTCAGGGCGAGCGCGGCGGCTGTGACGCCGGCCCGCGCGAGCACACGTCGTACAGCCTGGGTGTCGTTCTCGGGGTGCATCACAGTCCTCCGCCTCGATCTGAGCCCCGGTGGGATATTTCCGTCGTGGTCCGGAGAAACCGGCCTTCTCGACTTGCGGCGAAAGATGCCCGTGTGGTACCCGCTCGAAACCGACATTTGTGCGCTGCGTGACGGTGCCGACGCGAAGCGTCAGGAATGCGCGTCCGGTCGGAGCCTCACGTCTCGTCCTGTCGCGGAAACAGCACCTCGGTCATGATCAGCTGGATGCCCGCGGCGATGGGCACGGCGATCAGCGCCCCGATGATGCCCAGCATCGCCGCCCCGAGCAGCGCGGCGACGATCGTGACGACCGGCGCCACGTCCACGGCCTTCTTCATGATGCGGGGCTGCAGCACGTAGTTCTCGAACTGCTGGTACGCCATGTAGAACGCGAACGTGGCGATGCCGATCGGCAGGCTGTGGAAGCTTGCGACCAGCGTGACGCCGATCGCCCCGATCGTGGCACCGACCAGCGGGATCAGGTCGGTGATCGCGATGAACATAGCCAGCGCAACCGGATACGGGACCCCGAAGGCCATCAGCCAGACGAACGTGGCCGTGCCCGCGACCAGGCTGGTCGCCAGGTTGCCGAGCACGTACCCGCCGACTCGGTTGAGGATCTCGTCGGTCAGCAGGCCCACCCGGGCACGGCGCGTCCTGGGTACGGCGCGGTAGAGCACTCGCTTGATCCCCGGCATGTTCGCCAGGAAGTAGATCGTGAGGATCACGATCGTCAGCGTCGACGCGACGATGCCGAGAATCTTCTTGCCGACGCCGAACACACCGCCCAGCGAGTCGACACTGAAGCCCTTCTTCGCGCGCTTCTCGAGGTTCGTGACGATGTGGTAGCGGCGGTCGATGCGCTGGAACGTCGAGTTGTGGTCGAGCTTCTTGACGTAGTCGGGTGCCTTCTTCACGAGCTCGGTCGACTGCGAGGCGATCGGTGGCACGACGGCCGCGACGAAGCCGCCGAAGAAACCGAGCGCAGCGATGGTGATGACGAGCACGGCGACGCTGCGTCGAAGTCCGCGAC
>DASSKP010000023.1:0-5008 GCA_035690365.1 Mycobacteriales bacterium | reverse complement strand
GAGCTGCTCGGGCGTCCGGCTCGCGTCGTCGGCCGCGACCCGCATCCTTGTCGCCGCCTCGGCCTCGCTGCGCCAGTCGACGGAGTGCTCGAGCGAGCCCTCGGTGACATGGCCCTCCCGACGACCGGCGACGTACGCCGTCGAGACGTGGAGATAGTGCGGACGGGAGCCGCTTGCCTTCACGGCTTCGAGGAGCGCGAGTGAGCCGTGCAGGTTGGTCGCGAAGCCATCGTCGATGGGCGGGTCGAACGACACCTCGCCCGCACAGTGCACGACGACGTCGAGGTCGTCCGGCAGCGGCGGCACGTGCGGGAGGTCACCCTCGAGCACCGTGATGCGCGTGCCGACAAGGGCATCGACGGCGGCGTCGCCGTCACGTGCCCGAAGCCGCCCGAAAGCCGGCTTGCGGAGCAGCTGGACGACGCGGTCGTTCGCGGAGAGGGCACCTCGGGCCCGGACAACGACGACGACCGACGTCTCCGGAAGGTCGTGCAGGATCCGCTCCAGCAGCGCCTCACCGACGAAGCCGGTCACCCCCGTGAGCAGGATGCGTCTCCCGGCGAGGATGTCCGCAATCCGGTCGGCTGCCACGGTCTCGGAGTCAATCACGCGATGGCCAGCCGTTCACTGCGGCCGCGGTGCTGCTGAAGGCGAGCGGAGGCAGCTCGGACCGGCCGAAGAAGGCGGCGTCATCGGCGTCGTCGCCGGCCTGCGGTTCGCCACTGACCCAGTGCCCCCGGTAGAGGACGAACACGGTGCTGCCCTCCTCCGGTGGGTTCGCGAAGACATCGATGACGTCACCGACGCGGACCACCACAGATGCCTCTTCGGCCACCTCGCGCGCAGCCGCATCCCTCGGGTCCTCGCCGACGTCGAGGTAACCGCCGGGCACCGTCCAGCGACCCCGACCCGGTTCCATCACGCGACGAACCAGCAGCAGTCGGTCATCGCGGAAGACGGCCACGCCGACGGCGACCTTGGGATCCGCGTAGTGGATTTCGCGGCACTGCGTGCAGACGCGCCGCGCGGTGCCGTGCACGGTCATCGTCGTCATCGACTGGCCGCAGGCCAGGCAGAAGCGGACGTGCTCCGGCGCGGTCGACACACCCCGACGCTATGCCTTTCTCACCAGTTACATCGCCCTAGTGACATCCGCGAACGCACGTGCCTAGTGTCCGGTCATCTACCTCGGGAGGATCGATGGCCCGCATCCGAACGACGGTCGACGGCGTGCGCTATGACGACGACGTCGAGCCCCGGCTGCTCCTCGTCCACTACCTCCGCGAACGGCTCGGGCGCACCGGCACACCCGTCGGGTGCGACACCTCCAACTGCGGCGCCTGCACCGTTCATCTCGACGGAAAGGCCGTCAAGAGCTGCACGGTTCTCGCGGTGCAGGCGGATGGTGCGGAGGTCACGACCATCCAGGGACTGGCGACCGACGGCGAGTGGCATCCGGTGCAGAAGGCCTTCCACGAGCGACATGCTCTTCAGTGCGGTTACTGCACGCCCGGCATGATCATGGCCGCCGTCGACCTGCTGAACGAAAACCCGACGCCCTCCGAGGATGAGGTGCGCGAAGGCCTCGAGGGCAACCTCTGCCGGTGCACCGGCTACCAGAACATCGTCGATGCCGTGCTTCAGGCCGCGGGTCAGCTCAAGTCGGGTGAGGCGGTCCGGTCATGAGCGAGATCGACCCGGGCGCAGTCGCCCTGCAGGCTGCTGACGAGATCTCGTCCCCTGACGACAGTCGCGAGGTCGGCCGCCGCCGCCTGCGCAAAGAGGACGCGCGGCTCGTCACCGGGCAGACCAACTGGACGGACAACATCCAGTTCCCCGGCATGGTGCACATGGCCGTGCTGCGCAGCCCGATGGCGCACGCCCGCATCACCCGCGTCGACGTGAGCGCCGCGCTGGAGCGACCCGGAGTGGTGGCGGCGTACAGCGGTCGTGATCTCGCCGATGAGCAGGGGGCGCTGCCCTGTGCCTGGCCCGTGACGGCGGACATGAAACACCCCAACCACCCGCCGCTCGCCGTCGACGAGGTGCGCTACGTCGGTGACGGGGTCGCAGTCGTCGTCGCGCGCGACCGCTACGCCGCCGCCGACGCGCTGGAGGCGATCGAGGTCGACTACGAGCAGCTGCCGGCTGTCGTCGACATGGAACAGGCCCTCAAGGACGAGGTGCTCGTGCACTCCGACCTGGGCACCAACAGGTGCTTCACCTGGCCGTTCGCCGGCGGCGACTACGACGTCGCGAAGTCGAAGGCCGACGTCGTCGTCAAGCGACGGTTCCTGCAGCAACGGCTGATCCCCACAGCCATGGAGCCGCGCTCGGTCGTGGTCGCTCCGATCGCGGCTGCTGACGAGTACACCGTCTACTCCGCCACGCAGATTCCGCACATCCTGCGGCTGATGCTGGCCATGGTGACCGGGACTCCCGAGCACAAGATCCGTGTCATAGCGCCTGACGTCGGCGGCGGCTTCGGCTCGAAGCTCAACGTCTACGCGGAGGAGGTGCTGGCTCTCGTCGTCGCGAAGCGCCTCGGCCGGCCGGTGAAGTGGACCGAGACGCGCAGCGAGGGCTACCAGGCGACCATCCACGGCCGCGACCAGATCCAGGACATTGAGATCGCGGCGACGAGCGACGGCACGTTGCTCGGGCTGAAGGTCGACCTGATGGCCGACATGGGCGCCTACCTGCAGCTGGTGACGCCAGGCGTGCCGCTGCTGGGCGCGTTCATGTTCAACGCCATCTACAAGATGGAGGCGCTGTCGTTCACCTGCCACGGGGTCTTCACGACGAAGACGCCGACGGACGCCTACCGCGGCGCCGGCCGGCCCGAGGCGACGTTCGCGATCGAGCGGATCATGGACGAGCTCGCGGCCGAGCTCGGCATGGACCCGATGGAGCTGCGCCGCAAGAACTGGATCCGGCACGAGGAGTTTCCCTACACGACCGTCGCTGGCCTCACCTACGACAGCGGCAACTACGAGGCGGCAACCGCCAAGGCGATGGAGCTGTTCGACTACGACGGGTTGCGCCGCGAGCAGGACAAGCGACGGGCGGACAAAGACCCCGTGCAGCTCGGCATCGGCATCTCGACGTTCACGGAGATGTGCGGTCTCGCGCCGTCGCGCGTGCTCGGGTCGCTGTCCTACGGCGCGGGCGGCTGGGAGGCCGCGGCGATCCGCATGTTGCCGACCGGCAAGGTCGAGGTCGTCACCGGCACAGCTCCGCACGGGCAGGGACACGTCACGGCGTGGTCGCAGATCGCGGCGGACGCCCTTGGCGTGCCGTTCGAGGACGTCGAGGTCATCCACTCCGACACCCGCGCCGCGCCTCAGGGCATGGACACCTATGGCTCGCGGTCGCTGGTCGTGGGCGGAGTCGCGGTGCACCTGGCCTGCGGCAAGGTCATCGACAAGGCGAAGCGCGTGGCCGCACACCTGCTCGAGGCCGCGGAGAACGACGTGGAGTTCGCCGGCGGCTCGTTCAGCGTGAAGGGCTCACCGGAGGCGAAGCTGTCGATCCAAGAGGTCGCGCTCGCCACCTTTGCCTCGCACAACTTCCCCGAGGGCATGGAGCCGACGCTCAACAGCGACTACGTCATGGACCCGGAGAACTTCTCCTTCCCGCACGGCACGCACTTGTGCGCCGTCGAGGTGGACACCGAGACCGGGTTCGTGAAGATCCGCAAGTACGTCGCCGTCGACGACGTCGGGAGGGTCATCAACCCGATCATCGTCGAGGGCCAGGTGCACGGCGGACTCGCGCAGGGGATTGCCCAGGCACTCTTCGAGGAGGCGCTGTACGACGCCGACGGCAACCTCACCACGGGGACGCTCGTCGACTACTACGTCCCGACGGCGGCCGACCTGCCGAGGTTCACGACCGACCGGACGGAGACGCCGGCGACGTCCAACCCGCTCGGGGTGAAGGGAGTCGGTGAGGCGGGGACGATCGCGTCCACGCCGGCTGTCGTCAACGCCGTCGTCGACGCGCTACGTCCTCGCGGTGTCGTGGACGTCCCGATGCCGTGCAGTCCCGAGCACGTCTGGCGCGCATTGCAGCAAGGAGGTGCGAAGTGATCCCTCCTGAGTTCGACTACGTGCGGGTGTCGTCGGTCGACGAAGCGACGTCGGCGCTGGCCGGCGGGGGAGAGGACGCGAAAGTTCTCGCCGGTGGCCAGAGCCTGATCCCGCTGCTCCGGCTGCGGCTGGCGTATCCGTCGACCCTCGTCGATGTCGGCGGCATCGCCGCCATGAAGGGTGTCCGCGACGACGGTGACGCCATCGTCATCGGCGCCTCGACGACGCACGCCGAGGTGCTCGCGGACCCGCTGGTGCACAAGCACGCGCCGCTGGTCGCGCTCGCGACGGCGACGGTGGCCGACCGTCAGGTGCGCCACCGTGGAACCTTCGGGGGATCGCTGTCACATGCGGACCCGGCCGGTGACCTGCCGGCGGTTGCCGTTGCGCTCGACGCGTCCTTCACCATCGCCTCGTCCGGAGGAGGACGCCGTACGGTCGGTGCGGGGGAGTTCTTCAGCGACTACCTGCAGACCGCGATCGAGCCCGGCGAGCTGCTCGTGGAGATCCGCGTCCCGAAGCTCGGCGACGGCTGGGGCTTCCACTACGAGAAGTTCCATCGTGTGGCGCAGGCCTGGGCCATCGTGGGTGTTGCTGCGGCGGTCCGCCGCAGCAACGGCGACATCGCCGAGGCCCGGATCGGCCTGACGAACATGGGGCCGACGCCCGTCCGGGCGCGGGCGGTCGAGTCAGCGCTCGCAGGCGCCGCCGCCGACGCTGCAGCGGTCGGCGCAGCAGCCGAGAAGGCCGACGACGGGACCAACCCGCCCAGCGACCTCGGCGGTCAGGCCGACTACCGCCGGCACCTGGCTCGGGTGCTGACCCGGCGCGCAGTTCTGGCGGCAGCCGGCACGTAGCCTGCTTCTCGTGACCTGGGCGGAGCACGAGCGGACGGCACTGATCGATGCGCTCGAGGA
>DASSKP010000022.1:0-39420 GCA_035690365.1 Mycobacteriales bacterium | reverse complement strand
GTTGGCAGCAGAAGTGGGACACCGCGCTGGAGTGGAGCCCGCCCTACGCGAAGTGGTTCGTCGGCGGAAAGCTCAACGCCGCCGTCAACTGTCTGGACCGGCATGTCGAAGCCGGCTTCGGTGACAAGGTCGCCTACCACTGGGTGGGCGACGGTGAGCGCGACGAGCGCACCATCACCTACGCCGACCTGCACAAGCTGGTCTGCCAGGCGGCGAACGCGCTGACCGAACTTGGCATCAAGGCCGGCGACCGCGTCGCGATCTACATGCCGATGATCCCGGAGACGGTGGCGGCGATGCTGGCCTGTGCGCGGCTGGGCGCCGCGCACACCGTCGTCTTCTGCGGCTTCTCGTCCGAGGCGCTCAAGGGCCGCATCCTCGACTGTGACTGCCGGCTCGTCATCACGACGGACGGCCAGTTCCGCCGGGGGGCGCCGACACCCGTCAAGCCGGCCGTCGACGAGGCGCTGAAGGAGTGCCCGGACGTCGCGAACGTCCTCGTCGTACGCCGCACCGAGACCGACGTCGAATGGAATCCCGGACGCGACGTCTGGTGGCACGAGATCGTCAGCAAGCAGCCGGAGACGCACGAGCCGCAGAGCTTCGACGCCGAGCAGCCGCTCTACATCATGTACACGTCAGGCACCACGGCGAAGCCGAAAGGCATCCTGCACACCACCGGCGGTTATCTCACGCAGTGCGCGTTCACGCACCGCATGGTCTTCGACCTGAAGGCGGACAAGGACATCTACTGGTGCGCGGCCGACATCGGATGGGTGACCGGCCACAGCTACATCGTCTACGGCCCGCTGTGCAACGGGGCGACGTCGTTGATGTACGAAGGCACACCGCACCCGGGCGACCAGGACCGCTGGTGGAAGCTGATCGAGCGTTTCAAGGTCTCGATCCTCTACACCGCTCCGACGACGATCCGGACGTTGATGAAGTGGGGGCACGAGCTGCTCGAGCCCTACGACTTGTCCTCGCTCCGCGTCCTCGGGTCGGTCGGAGAGCCGATCAACCCGGAAGCGTGGATCTGGTATCGCACCTACGTCGGCGGCGACCGCGCACCGGTGGTCGACACCTGGTGGCAGACCGAGACCGGCGCCATCATGATCAGTCCTCTGCCGGGCATCACCGCGACGAAGCCCGGCGCGGCGATGCGGCCCCTTCCCGGCATCTCCGCGGATGTCATCGACAACAGCGGCCGGTCCGTCGGCAACGGTGGCGGCGGTTACCTCGTGCTGACCGAGCCCTGGCCGGCGATGCTCCGCGGCATCTGGGGTGACGACGAGCGCTACAAGGAGACCTACTGGTCGAGGTTCGACGGCATCTACTTCGCCGGCGACGGAGCGAAGAAGGACGACGACGGCGACCTCTGGCTGCTCGGTCGGGTCGACGACGTCATGAACATCTCCGGCCACCGAATCTCGACGACGGAGGTGGAGCACGCGCTCGTCGGGCACCCGTCCGTGGCCGAAGCGGCCGTGGTCGGGGCACACGACCCGATGACGGGACAGGCGATCGTCGCCTTCGTGACACCGCGCGGCAACGTCGCGGAGGACGAGGCGCACGGGGAGAAGTTCGTGCAGGAGCTGCGCGACCACGTGGCCCGCGAGATCGGCCCGATCGCGAAACCGCGTCAGATCCTCGTCAACCCGGAGCTGCCAAAGACCCGCAGCGGGAAGATCATGCGCCGGCTCCTCCGGGACATCGCGGAGAACCGCGAGCTCGGTGACGTGACGACGCTCCTCGACCCGACGGTGACCGATGCGATCCGCGAACGGATGAGCGACAAGGACGCCGAAGCCAACGAAGGCTGAGCGCGGTTAGGCGACTTCTTCCTTCTTCCGGCTGGGCATGACCGGAGCGGAGCGACCCGTGCCACCCTCTGCCGGGTAGGCCGAGGACGAGCCTTCCTCGTGGTACTCCTCCTCGACGTTGACCTGCCAGACGTCGTGCGGGACGCCGTCGGCGATCGACTCCACGGTCAGCATCGCGGTGAACATCGAGTGGTCCTGGTTGTTGTACTTGTGCATCCCGTTGCGGCCCACCGGGTGGACGTTGGGGGTGTTGGCGTCGAGCCAGCTCCGCAGGATGTCGACGTTGTCGCGATAGTCCTCGTCGTAGACCGGATAGGCCTTCGGCACGCGGACGACGTAGCCCGCATCGACGACGTGCGTGTCCGCGATGCCGAGCGTCTGCAGCTCGCGCTTCGCCAGCTCGACCAGATCTTCGTCGGCCATCGACCACAGGTCGTCGCCCTCGTTGACGAAGTACTCGAGACCGAGGCAGGTGCGCCCGTCCTTGACCATGTACGGCGACCAGGACCCGAAGTTCTGGATCCGGCCGACCCGGACGTCCGGCGAGTGCACGTAGATCCAGTTGTCCGGGAAACCTGCGCTCTCCGGCACGACCAGCGCGATGGTGAGGAAGTCGCGGTAGCGCAGGTGACGCGCGGCGGACAGCACGTGCTCGGGAACCGGCGGCTGCATGATCTGCAGCAGCTCGGCCATCGGCATCGACGAGATGACGTGCCCACAGGTGATGCGCTCGTTCTTGCCCTCGACCCGCGCGGTGACGGCGACGGCCTTGCCGTCACGGTGGTGCACCGCGAGGATCGGCGCCTCCATCACGATCTCGCCGCCGCCCTCGAGGACGAGGTCACGGACTCGCTCCCACATCATCCCGGGACCGAACTTCGGGTATTGGAAGCGATCGATCAGCGTCGTGATCTCGGTCTGCCCCTTCTTCGGGAACAGGGCGTTCCACACGGCGGACCACAGCGAGAGGTTCTTGATGCGCTGAGCCGCCCAGTCAGCAGGCATGTCGGTCGCGGGCATTCCCCAGACCTTCTCCGTGTAGCTCTTGAAGAAGTGCCGGTAGAGCCGCCAGCCGAAGCGCGAGGCGACCCAGCCCTCGTAGTTGCTCTCGTCAGGCTTGCGGAAGCGGACCCACACGTAGGACGCCACGCAGCGGATTGCCTCGATGATGCCGAGCCCCATCAGCGCGTTCATCGGCTTGATCGGGTAGTCGAACAGCTTGCCGCGGTAGAAGATGCGGCTCATCCGCGGACGACTGAGGAACTCGTCGTCACCGAGGATCTGGTGCCACCACTCCTCGACCCGCTGCACCTTGGTGAAGAAGCGGTGCCCGCCGATGTCGAAGCGCCAGCCGTCGCGCTCGACGGTCTGGCTGATGCCGCCGATCGCGTCGGTCGCCTCCAGGACGATCGTGGGGTGGTCACGGCGTACGAGCTCGAGCGCGGCGGTCAGCCCGGCAGGCCCGGCTCCGGCGATCACGACGTGGTCGACGGAACCCCGGTGGGCGTCAGTCATCAGCAATGCTCCGCAAAGGCAGGGACGGTCAGCAACCGGCGGCGACCACAATTCGGACCTTCCCTCGGCCGCCGCACCTAACCTCGACGATACGGTAAGCGCCTCGCGAACCCGGTCAGCACCTGCCCGACAGAGAGCCGAGCCTGCGTCCGATGCCGCTTGTCGTGCGCCGCGCACTGCTGGTCGCCCTCCCCCCTTGGCTCGTCTCACGCGCTCTCACCGCGGCCGGGCTCTGGGTGTGCTGGCTCCGCAACGGTCACCGCTTCCCGGTCAGCGGTCACGGTGCGCCGGGCGCGAGCGGGATCTGGGCGTGGGACGCCGCGTGGTACCGCTCGATCGCCGAGCACGGGTACGCCGCCCAGCTCCACCCCCACGGTGAGCGATTCTTCCCGTTGTTCCCACTTCTCGGGCGCTGCCTGGGCGCCGTGCTCGGCGGTCACGACGGCCTGGCCCTCGTGCTCGTCGCCAACGCCGCGGCACTGGCGTTCGGCGTCGGCGTCGCCGTGTTCGCCCGGCGCGAGCTCGGTGAGGGTGCCGCCGTGCTCGCCACGTGGCTCACGCTGCTCGCTCCGGGTGCGGTGGTCCTCTCCATCGGCTACGCCGAGGCGCTCGCGGGGGTGTTGGCGGTCGCCTACCTCCTCGCCGCCCGGTCGCGAGGGTCCGCGACCTGGTGGGCGGTCCCTGCGGGGCTGCTCAGCGGCCTCGCCCGGCCGACCGGTCTCCTTCTGGCGGTCGTCCCGGTTGTGGAGCTCTGGCTGAGTCGTCGCGACCGCGAGGCGCGACCTTCGCGTCTCGCGCTGCTCTCCGGTGCCGCGGCGCCGGTCGTCGGGGTCGGGATCTTCTGTGTCTGGACCGCGGCCGTCGATGGTGACCTTCTGCTGCCGTTCACCGCGCAGTCGGCTCCGGGCCTTCGCGGCGGGCTGTTCACGAACCCGGTGCACGGCTTGTTCGAGGCGCCCAACCGCTCGGGCCTCCCGGTCGCACTACGGGTCGGGGTCGTCCTCGTCGCCCTGGCCCTGCTGGTCCTCACGTGGCGGCTCCTGCCGCGCAGCATCGCGGTCTGGGCGACGGTGTTCTTCCTGGCTGCCGTCACGTCCGCCCAGGCGACGTCCTTGCCGCGCTATCTCAGCGCCGACTTCCCGTTGCTGGTCGCGCTCGCCGGGGTGCTCCGCGGTCGACTGCAGGGGGTGCTCGCCTGCGGGCTGTCGGCAACAGCGTTCACCGTCGTCGCGGTGAGCGGCTTCGGCGCGGGGATGCTGTTCTGACCCGTCAGCCGGGTCGGTAGTAGGCGACCCGGTCACGTTCGTCCGTGCGACGGTGACTGCGCACGACGATGTGCGGCTGACCGCGCGCTGCGCCGAACGCGACGAGCAGCCGGCTGCAGTCGTCGCCGAACGTCGGGTAGCCGTCGGCGTAGACCAGCCAGATCGCACTGCCTGCCGCCCGGGCGAGGATGTCCTTCGCGAACGCCTGCGGGTCGGCCGCCTCGTTGCGCGTCTTGTAGTCGACCCAGTCGACCATCGCCGGGCTGCCCAGCGTCGGGTAGACGACCTGCTGCCCGGCGTGCGGCGCCAGCCGATGCACTGCGGGGCCGAGCTGGTCAGGACAGAAGACGACGACGTCGTGCGGCTTGGCGTTGCGCAGCGCCGCCGCAACCTGGTCGGCCTGGCTGCGCGGCTTGGCCGGCAACGCCGCACTGACGACGAGGCCCAGCACGGTGACGATCCCCACGGCGCGCAGCCACCAGCGGGCAGGGATCGCGCCGAATCCTGAGGCTGCCACGAGCAGGAACGGTGCGAGGGCGATGGAGCTGTAACGGCTCGCATAGGCACTGCCCAGCACGAGGCTCACCGTGCTGCCGAGCAGCAGCCCACCGAACGCGACGCCGAGAAGCCAGGAAGGAACCGGGCGCGGTCGCCGACCCACGAGCACACCTGACGCCGTCGCCGTACCCACGAGAGCCAACCCGACGAGCACGTAGTAGGCGAACGCCAGGGCGGCGTCAGAGCCGACCGGTCCGGAGCCCGACCATGCGTTCGGCGAGAGCACCGGCTCTGCGATCGACGGCGGCGAGCCCCAGGGCGCGCCGGTGTGCCGCAGCTGGAAGAGGAACGACGGGACCCAGGGGACGAACCCGAGCGAACCCAGGGCGAGAGAAAACAGAACGCGCAGGGCCGGGGCCCGCTGGCGGCGTACGACGACCAGTGCGGCGACACCGACCGCGACCCCGAGGAAGAGCGACCAGTAGTGGGTCAGGAACATCGCCGCGGTGCACAGTGCGGCGAGAACGATCCAACCCACGCCGCCGTCCAGCCACACCCGCCGGAACGCGAGGAACGCGAGCAGCGAGAGCAGGACGACGAGGCTGTACATGCGTGTCTCAGTGGCATAGCGAATCGCGAACGGGCACGTCGCCAGAAGCAGTGTCGCGACCCACGCGTCGCGCCGGGATGCACCCAGGTGCCGCGCCGCGCGCCACATCAAGGGCAGCGCCGCCACCGAGAACACACCGGACAGCGCGCGCACGGCCAACGAGCTCGTGCCGAAGACTTTCAACCACGCGTGCAGCAGGAGGTAGTAGAGCGGCGGACTGCCGTCATGGCGTAGCGCCGAGAGCAGCCCGGACACCGATCGGCGTGAGATCTCGACGGTCTGCGCCTCGTCGAGCCACAACGGCGACAGGCTGAGGAAACGCAGAGCGACCGCGCAGGCGAGCACGAACAGGAGTGCGAACATCGCCCACCGCGGCAGCGACGCCTCCTTCGGCACCGCCGGCTCGGCTGACGACGGCGCCTCCGTCGTACGGCTGCTCATGACGCGGCTGCCAGCACGACCAGGTCGCGCAACGACGACTCCGACGGGCCGAAGACCCGCACCGCGTCAGCCACCAGGCCGGCCGGCAGCACGGCATGCAGCAGGCGCGGTCCCCTGGCCGGCGGCGTCAGGCGGGCCGGGATCGTGACCCAGCCGGAGCCCGCTGTGTGCAGCTGCAGCACGGCCGCGCGCGTGCCGGCAGGGACGACGACGGAGACCTCCCGAACGCGAACAGGTCCACCCGGTAGGTCGGTCCGGGACGCGATCGACGTCGGCTGGTCGAGCACCACGTGCAGATCGGCGCGGGGTGTGTCCGGCCCGATCAGCGCGAAGACTGTCGACTCGTCGGACCCCTGATAGACCGGCACGGCCCACGGAACGGCCTTCATCGTGGCCAGGACGCACGCGTTGTCGATGTTGTAAGGCCACTTCACCCACGCGTCGAGCACGACCCCGACGTGGTGCTGGACGAACAGCGACCTGAGCCGGGTCGCGTCAGCGGGCTGCCCGGCCGGACAGCTCGTCGACAGGTGAGCGACGTTGTTGGCCGTGCGACCGGTCAGGTCGGCGATCGTCCACTGGTAGCCGGTGGCGATGCTCCAGCCCGGCGGCGTCATCTCGCGCAACGCGGCGACGTAGCCCGATCCGCGCGCCGCAGGAGTGGACTCCCCTCGGTGCAGCAGGTAGTCGCGCGGCAGCTGCCACGCGAGCACCGGAACGATGAGCACGACGGGAACCACGGCCGCATGGCGCATCCAACCGAGCGGTGCGCGCGCTTCGGACCATCGCCGGCACGCTGCGACCACGTTGCCCCAGCCCATGACGTACCAGGCGACGACGAGCGGGAGCAGCAGGACTACTCGACGCTGGTTGATGAAGGGGAACGGCACCGTCTCGGCCAGGTAGAGCGGCACGATGAGGACGGTGACGTCGATCCGCCGGCGCAGCCAGCTGAACCAGCCAACGGCGACCAGCAACGCAGCGGACCACCGCAGGAACCCGAGCAGCGCGTCGAGCGCGAGGTTGTGACCGTGCAGCCCGGCGCCCATGGTGGGCACGAGCGTCGTCGGGATCGCATCGGTGACGTAGAGGCGCACGCCGTTCCAGACTGCGCGCGACAACGGCCCGGCCAGGCCGTACTCGTGCGTGTAGCGCTGGCCGACGACGGGGCCGGACGCCATCCGCACGAGCACCAACGGCATGAGCATCACGATCGACGCGCCGATGGTGAGCCCGAGCCGCCGCCACTGCCGCCGCAGCAGCAGAAAACCGAGGACGCCGGCGAGCATCGGCAGGCCGGCAGCTTTCAGCAGCAGGAGGTACGGCGCCCCGAGGGCAACCATCGCACCGCGCCAGCTCAGCACGCGCTGCTCCACCTCCCACTGCGGCAACGCGAGCAGCACGCCGAGCAGCACGAGCAGGAAGACCGCCTCCGGCATGACCTCGCTGCCGAAGGTGGCGGCCGTCGGGCTCAACGCGAGCAGGCCGAGCGATGCGAGCCGCAGCCCGGTCGAGAGCTGGTGACGGCGCAGCAGCCGGTCGAGAAGCGGGAAGCAGCCGAGGAACGCCAGCGCCGACATCAACCGCAATGGCCAGACAGCCGTCCCCGCGAGCCACACCAGCGGCACGAGCAGCAAGGGGTAGCCGGGCGGGTAGAGCGTCTCGACGGGAGAGCCGGGGATCGAGGTGTCGACGTAGCCCTTGCCGTGGACGAAGGCCTTCGCGAGCGCGAGGTAGTGGCCGTCGTCGTCGAACGACCCGACGACGTAGTGACCGGCCACCAGCGCGACGTGCACCGCAGCCAGGACGACGATCGCGAGGACGGCGAAGCGTGCCCAGGCGGGCGTCCGCTCGGCCCGCGCCGGCAGACGCCCTCGCTGCCGATCCGCGAGCACGGTCACTCGTCCATTGTCCCTGTTGACGATCTCGCGACTTCCGGGAGCGGGGTTGGGGTCCCGCGACAAGCGGCGTAGCGGCAGGGAAACCTCGCCTCAGCGGGCGCGCTGCAGCCGGACGACGAAGCCACCGAGGCGGCCGTCGTTCGGAGGTTCGTAGCCGACCGACCCGCCCATGGCGCCGACGAGCCCGGCGACGATGCTGAGGCCGAGCCCGGTGCCCGTCGCCTTACGGGTGCTGCCGGCACTGGCCTGGGCGAACTTCTCGAACAACCGTGGCCGGAAGTCCTCGGCGACGCCGGGCCCGGAGTCGCGGACGGCGAGCGAGACCGCGTCCTTGCCGATGGCGACGTCGATGATGACCGGCTCGGCGCCGTACTTGATCGCGTTGTCGAGAAGGTTGATGAGCACGCGGTGCAGGTGGTCGGGGTCGGCGAGAACATGCGCGTCGAGGTGGCCGGTCAGGTCCAGCTGCTGGATCCGGTCGGAGTAGTCGCGGACGAGTTCGTCGAGGACGGACCGCAGCAGCAACGGCTGCAGTCTGGTCTCCAGGTGGCCGGACTCGATCCGCGACATCTCGAGCAGGTCGTTGACGAGCCCCGACAACCGCCGGCTCTGCCGTTCGATGATGTCGATGAAAGAGCGTTTGTGGTCGTCGTCGACGCGGTCCCAGTGCCGCATCATGGTCGAGCAATAGCCGAGGATCGACGTCAACGGTGATCGCAGCTCGTGCGACACCATCGCGACGAAGTCGCTCTTCAGCTCGTCGAGCCGGCGCAGCTCGCTGTTGGCCCGCTCGAGCTCCCCCAGCGTCGACCGCAGGGCGCTGTTGGCGACCGACAGCTCGGCCGTGCGTTCCTCGACACGCCGCTCCAGAGACTGCGACAGTGCCTGCACCTCCGCAAAACCGTCGGCGTTCTCCAGCGCTGCGCCCGCCAGTGCGGAGATGAACTCGGCGAGCCGGGTCTCGTCGGCCCCGAAGAGGCCGCTGACCTGCCGATGCACGACGTGCCAGCACGCGACCGGCCGACCCCGGACGAAGATCGGTGCGGCGAGGGCGGATCGTGCCTGCCGCAGCACCATGCTGACCGACGGGTCGGCGGAGGCATCCTCGGCATAGATGCGGACCGCACGGTCACGCAGCGCTTCGCGCACGAGCCGCTCGCTGATGCCGAGTCCCGACGACGCGTCGAGCGGGACCAGTCGCTCCTCCACGCCGCCGCCGGACTGGATCACGGCGATGAGGCATTCCTCGCTGCGCAACAGCTCCTGCGCAGCGACCCGCACGGCGTCGTACACCGCGGCCGGGGTGAGCGCGGATGCGATCGCACGGCCGGCACGCAGCAACGTGTCGAACCGGTCGACGAGCGACAGCGTCGGCGGCTCCTCGGCCATCGACTCGGCGTCGGCGGTCGCACCGGTCTGCGCGGCGAGCGCGCCGATCGGTCGACGCCCGCTGCGGAAGGAGTCCTCGACCGCGGCGAGCAGCTCGATCTCCTGCAGCATGCCCTGCTGCTCGGCGATGCGCATGCCCTTCGCCAGGAGGCGCCGCGCGCTGCGGTCGTGGCCGCTGAGCTTGCGGATGAGCGCAAGCTCCCGGAGCACGTGCGGCTTGTTGTTGCGATAGGCGCGTGCGGTGCGGCGTGCTCCGCGCCCGACCCCCAGCGCCCGGCGCAGCAGCTCACGGCGCGCAGCCAGACGGTAGGGGCCCGCCTGTTCCGCGAGCATGCGCAGAGCTGTCAGCTGCCAAGCCTGGATGGGGGCGACGTACTCGTTGCGCACACCGGCCGCCCGGACCTGCCGGTGCGCGTCTTCCAGCACCTGGACGGCTTTGGCCGCGTCGCCGAGCGCGAGCAGCCGGACGGCTTCGCCGGTGAGCAGCTCACCTGACGTGTGCACGTCGCCGGTCGAGTGCTCGAGCTCTCGCTGGACGTCGTCGGCGGAGATAAGCCCGCCGGTGGCCTTGGCCATGCCGGAGAGCCCGATCGCCGCGGCCTGGTGGTCGCCGATCTCCAGGCCGCTTGCGTAGCAACGGGTGAACGTCTGGACCGCGTCGTCGAGCCGTCCGAGCCGGTACTGCGAGAACCCGATGTGCCAGAGGGCGGTGTTGATCTCCCACTGGTCGCCGGTGCGATCGAGGAGCCGGATGGCCTCGGTGAGCTTCTCGATCGCCTCCGTGAAGCGCGACGCGGCGTAGAGCACGACGCCGTAGAAGTGCAGCGACTGACCCTGCCCCCACACATCGCCGAACTCGCGGCGAATCTCCAGTGAGCGTTGCGCGTAGGTGATGCCGCGGGAGTACCACGGCAGCGTGCTCATGACCGGGGCGTGCTCGGAGTAGGCCTGCGCGAGCTCCAGCGTGGCTGGGTAGCGCTCCAGGATGTTCATCTCCCGGAAGTGCGCCCAGGCCGTGGGGTTGCGACCCCGGCTGAACCAGTAGGAGTAGGCGAGCCGGCTGCAGATCCGCGCGTCGAGGATGTCGACGACGGCGTCCTCGTCGAGCTCCCGGCGCTGTACCCACCGTCGCGGAAGGATGCAGTGCATCGCCTGCACGAGGCCCTCCCACAGGGCCCAGAGAAGGAACGTCACGGGACGGCGCGGGTGGCGGCGACCGAGTGAACGCAACGCGCCCTCGAGATGGTCGACGGACTCCGGCACCTCGCCGCGCTTGAAGGCGAGCTCACCGAGACGCAAGGCGATCGCGGCGCGCTCGAGCGGACCGGTGGCGATCTTCAAGGCCGCGGTGAAACTCACCGCAGCCTCGTCGTAGCGACCTTGCAGCATGAGTACGTCGCCAAGCCCGGTCTGCACGTCGTGGGCAGTCGCATCGTCACCGTCGGGGACCCCCGCGGCGGCGATCCGGTACTGCTGCTCAGCCGCACCCAGCGCATGCCGTGCCCGCGCTTCGCTTGCGGCCGACAATGCGTAGGGCAGGGCGGCGCGATCGTCACCGGCTGCATGGAAGTGGAAGGCGAGGTCGTAGGCCGACGCACCGTCCGGGTGCTCGGCGAGGATCGCGGCGGCGCGCGCGTGCAGGTCGCGACGCTGCTCCGGCGACAACCGGTTGAGCAGCGACTCGCGCAGCTTGTCGTGCACGAACGTCGCCACGAGGTCGTCCGCATCGAGCCAGAGCAGGTGCCGGCTGCGGAGCCCCTGCAACGCCAGGACCGACGCACCCGGATCGGCGCCGACCAGTCCGGCAGCCAGCTCGACGTCGAACTGCTTGCCCAGGACCGCGCCTGCGCCGACGAGACGCAGCATGTCCGGCTCCAGTCGCTCGAGCCTGCTGGTGAGGAACGCTGCGGCTTCGTGTGACGACTGCGCTCCCGCCATGAGGTCGGCGTCGGCGCGCCACTGCTGCCCGTCGTGGAACAGCGCACCCGACTCGACGAGGCCACGCAGGACTGCGCTGGCCATGAACGGGCTGCCGGCCGACAGGCGGAGCACGACCTCGAGCGCGTCGTCGGGGATCCGCCCGGCCATCGACTCGACGAGCGCTCGGACGTCGGGCGCACCGAACGGGCCCAGGACGAGACGCCGGCGGCTGACCGTCCGCAGCGGATCGCCCGGACGCACCTCTTCGGTGCGGAACGCCGCGACGACCAGGGCATGGGCGGGCCGCTCGTTGATCTCCCGCTGCCAACGCGACAGCAGCCGGATCGTCGCTTCGTCGGCCCACTGGCAGTCGTCGAGCAGGACGACGGCGTGCCGGCCTGCGTCACCGAGCGCGTCGACGAGATGCACCAACGCGGTCAGCGCTCTCGTCTCGCCGAACTCCTCGGGACCGAGCAGCTCGTCGGCAGCCGCCGGGCCGAGCACGTCACCGAGGGCGGGAAGCACGCTGACCAGCACGTCACGCTCGCCTGCGAGGGCGATGCGCAGCCGCTCGGTCAACGCCTCGTCGTTCGAGGCCGCCGACACGAGGTCGTCGACGACCCCCTCCAGCAGCTGGAACGGCCGGCGCGCGGCCTGGTCCACGCCCTGCCCCCGCAACAGGAACGCATCGCTCTCCATACAACGGCCGGCGAGCTCCTCGAGCATCCGCGACTTGCCGCCACCGGACTCAGCCTCGACGAGAACCACGCCGCCCTGGCCGGCGCCCGCACTTCGCGCCAGAGAGAGCAGGTCGGTGAGCTCCTGACGCCGCCCGACGAATGCCGGCTCGGTCAGCGTCGCCCGGTGGTCGGCGAGCCCCAGCGCGATCACGGGGTCGGCGTCGCCGTCGGCGAGCAGCCGTTCGATCTGCTCGACGTCAGCAAGCGCGCCCGCCGCGGACTGGTAGCGGTCGCGCGGGTCCTTGCGGAGCAACCGCTGCAGCAGCTGCGCGAACGCCGCAGGCACCTGGGCGCCGTAGGACCGGACGTCCGGCGCGGGCGCCGACAGGTGCTGGCGGAGCACCTCGCCCACGGTCTCGCCGGTGAAGGGCGGACGTCCGGCGACGCACTCGAAGAGAAGCACTCCCGCCGCGTAGAGGTCCGAACGCTCGTCGACGTCACGGTGGACGAGGCCCGCTTGCTCCGGAGACATGTAGCGCGCGGTGCCGACCGGCTCGTCGCGCAACGACTCGTGCAGGCTGTCGCTGCGCGCGAGCCCGAAGTCGATCAGCGTGGCGCTCTCGACGCGACCGAAGCTGACCATCACGTTGCTCGGCTTGATGTCCCGGTGAAGCACGTCGTGCGCGTGCACCGTCGCCAGTGCGGCGAACAGGTGCCGCGCGAGCGCCAGCGTCTCGGTGACGTCGAGCCGTCCTTCCGCCAGCCGCTCAGCGAGGGTGCGGCCGGCAATGCGCGGCATCGCGAGATAGAAGAGACCGTCGTCCTCGCCTGCAGCGATGAGCGGCACGAGCCCGGGACCCGACAGGCTGCGCAGCACCTCCGCCTCGTGCAGCAGGCGAAGCCGCGTGCCGCGGGCCAGCGCGCTCGTGCGCGCGGTCTTCAGGACGACGTCAGTACCGGCTACCTCGTCGTGCGCCGAGATCGTCGCGGTGCCACTGCCACGCTGCAGCACCCGCTGCACCCGGAACCGGCCTGCGACAACGTCCGGCACCGGCCCGGGGCCTTCGGCCGGCGCTCGCGGGCTGGGAACATTGCCGATCGTTGTGGCCACCGGCTCCTCGTTCTGGGTCGAGCCGTCGCCGACCGTAACGCTTCGGTCACGCTAACACCGGGCGAGCGCGTGATCGTCCCGTTTCGGCAAATGCGGACAGGCCGGTCAATGTGCCCTTGTTCAGCGGACGACGCCGTCGGCACGCAGCTGCGCGACCTGCTGCGAGTCGAAGCCGATCTCCATGAGGACAGGGTCCGTGTGCTCCCCCAGTGCGGGCACCGGCCCCATGGGCGACTCCCCCACGGGCTCGACCGCTGACCTGAGGGCACGTACGACGCCGACGGGAGTGGTCGTCTCGCGCCAACGATCGCGGGCGGCCAGCTGCGGATGCCCCAGCACCTCGCTGACGGTGTTGAGCCGCGCGCTCGCGATCCGCGCGTCGTCCAGAGCGCGGATCGCCTCTTCGACCGGGAGCTTCGCCATCGCCTCGGCGACTGCTGCGTCGACCGCTTCACGGTTGCGGACCCTCGCCACGTTGGTGGCGAAGTCGGGGTGCGTTGCGAGCTCGGGCCGCCCGAGCACCTCACCGGCGAGCCGGACCCATTCCCGATCGTTCTGGATGCCGATGACGATCTCGTGGCCGTCGGCCGTCGGATAGGCGTCGTACGGCGCGATGACCGGATGGGACAACCCGGCTCGGGGCGGGTCCTCGCCGGTGTGTTCGGCGACGTACAACGGATGCCCCATCCACTCGATGAGCGCATCGAGCATCGTCACCTCGAAGGCCGTTCCCTCGCCGGTGCGCTCCCGATGGAGCAAGGCAGCGAGGACGTTGCTGAAGGCGTACATCCCGGACGCGATGTCCGCCACCGGGATGCCGGCTTTGGCCGGATGTTCAGGCGTGCCGGTCAGGGCGACCAGCCCGGCCTCGCTCTGGACGAGCAGGTCGTAGGCGCGCTTGTCGCGGTAGGGACCGGTCGAGCCGTAGCCGGACATCGTGCAGACGACGAGTCGCGGATGACGCGCACGCAGCTCGTCGGCCCCGAATCCGAGCCGCTCGACCGCTCCCGGTCCGAGGTTGTGCAGGAAGACGTCGGCGCGCTCGATCAACCGGCGCAGGATCTCCCGACCGCTCTCGCTCTTGAGGTCGACGGCGAACGATTCCTTGCCGCGGTTGAGCCACACGAAGTGGCTCGCGAGGCCGCGCACGGCATGGTCGTAGCTGCGGGCGAAGTCGCCCCCATCGGTGCGTTCGAGCTTGATGACCCGGGCGCCGAGGTCGGCGAGATGTCGCGTCGCCAGCGGCGCGGCGACGGCCTGCTCCAGGGCGACGACGAGCATGCCGTCGAGAGGACGTGGGCTCACGCGTGCGCCGGCGGGTCGTCGGGGAACACCAGCGGACTCACGCGGCGGGGAAGCAGCAGCTGCGTCAGCAAACCGAAGACGGCGGCGACTGCGAGCGCCCAGAAGATGCGGTGGGTCGCTAGGTAGAGCGAGTCACGGATGTAGGAGTGCACCGCGGGGTCGGCGCGGCGGCCGGAGAAGACGATGGACGCGCTGTCGACGGAGTGCGGCAACCGGTGCGCAAGCGCCGCCGGTGGGTGACGCATCCGGTCGGCGAGCGTGGTGTTGGCGATACTGCCGAAGACGGCCACGCCGACCGCACTGCCGAGCGATCGCATGAACATGTTCGCGCCGGTCACGACGCCGCGGCGGTTCCAGCCGACGACAGACTGCACACAGACCAGGACCGACGTCGAGGCGAAGCCGAGACCGACGCCCACGACAAAGCTGCTGAGGGCGACCCGACCGAGCTCGCTGCTCTCATGGACGTAGGTGGCGAAGAGCAGGCAACCGGCAATCGTGAACACGCTGCCGATCAACGCGGTGTCGCGGAAATCGATCCGCATGTAGAGCTTGGCGGCCTGACTGGACGCAAGCGGCCAGCCGACGCTCATTGCCGCCATGGCAAAGCCCGCGAGCACGGCGCCCACACCGACAACGCCCTGGGCATAGGTCGGGACGTAGGACGTGAGCCCGATCAGCACGCCGCCGATTGCGATGGAGGCGATGTTGGCCGACGCCAGAACGCGACGGCTGAAGACCCACGGCGGCAGCATCGGCTCTGCAGCCCGACGCTCGATGAAGCCGAACACCATCAGCATCACCGCGGCGACGGCGAACAACGTCAGGCTGGGGACGGACCTCCAGGCCCAGCCGACACCGCCCTCGAGCAGCGCGAGGATCGCGAGCGACAGACCGATGCTGAGAACGGTCGCGCCTTCGTAGTCGATGCGGTGCTGGCGACGTACGACGTTCTCGCGCAGGTTGCGGTGCAGCATGACGACGGCGGCGACACCGATGGGAATGTTCAGATAGAAGATCCAGCGCCAGGTGGCGTACTGCGCGAACAGGCCGCCGAGGGCCGGCCCGACGACCGAGGCCATCCCCCAGACGCTGGAGATGTAGCCCTGGATCTTGCCGCGTTCCTCGAGCGTGTAGATGTCACCGACGATCGTCGTGGTCATCGGGATGATGGCGCCCGCGCCGATGCCCTGGACACCGCGGAAGACGATCAGGCTGAGCATGCTCCAGGCGGCGCCGCACAGGATCGAGCCCACGAGGAACACGCCGATGCCGAAGAAGAGCACCGGCTTGCGACCGAACAGGTCGGACAGCCGACCGTAGATCGGCACGGCGACAGCCTGGGTCAGCAGGTAGATCGAGAAGACCCAGGGGAACAACGAGAAGCCGCCGAGGTTGCTGACGATCTGCGGGATCGCGGTCGCGACGATCGTCGCGTCGAGTGCGGCCAACCCCATCGACAACATCAGCGCGACGAGCACCGGACCGCGCTGCGGCTTCGTCGAGGCGGTCGCCTCCGTGGGTCGCACGGTCGTCACGTCGCCATCCTCGCAGGGGCACGTAGGGTTCGCGACATGACCTCAGTTGCGACAGCAGGCGGCCAGATCGACAGCTCCGCTCTCGGACGAACCCTGATGCACGAGCACGTCTTCGTCCTCACGCCTGACGTCCAGCAGAACCACGACGAGTGGGACGAACAGGCGCGCGTTGCCGACGCTGTCGAGAAGCTCACGGCGCTGAAGGCTGCCGGTTACGACACGATCGTCGACCCCACCGTGATCGGTCTCGGCCGCTACGTGCCCAGGATCGAGCGCATTGCCGCGCAGCTGGACCTCAACATCGTCGTCGCCACGGGCGTCTACACCTACGACACGGTTCCGTTCTACTTCGAGCACAAGGGCCCAGCCCTGTCCCCCGACCTGCCGGAGCCGATGGTCGACATGTTCGTCCGGGACATCACGCAGGGCATTCCCGGTACGTCGACCCGAGCCGCCTTTCTCAAGTGCGCGATCGACCACTTCGGGATGACCCGCGACGTCGAGCGGGTCCTGCGCGCCGTGGCCAAGGCGCATCGCCGAACAGGGGCGCCGGTGATGGTGCACACGCATCCGACCAGCCGGACCGGGCTGGACGTGCATCGAGTACTCGGAGAGGAGGGTGTGGACCCCTCACGGGTGCAGCTCGCGCACAGCGGTGACACAACCGACGCCGATCACCTGGCGGAGCTCGCCGACTTGGGCTACCTGCTGGGAATGGACAGGTTCGGCATCGACGTGACCAGCCCGTTCGAAGCGCGCGTGGGCGTCGTCGCGGAGCTGGCCCGGCGCGGCTATGCCGACCGGATGGTGCTGTCGCAGGACGCCGCCTGCTACCTCGACTGGGTCGACCAGGAGCTCAAACCCGTCGTGCTGCCGAACTGGCACTACCTCCACATCGAGAACGACGTGTTGCCCGCGCTTCGCGAACGCGGCGTCACGGACGAGCAGATCGACCAGATGCTCGTCGGCAATCCGCGCCGCTACTTCGAGAACGTCGGGGCCTACTGATGGCGGAGCTGATCGAACCGTTCGACGTGTCCGGCATCACGCGCGATGCCAATGGGGTCAAGCACTTCGACGACCTGCCGTCGTCGCTCGTCGAGATGCTGCGACGCTCGGTCGACGAGGTGCCCACGGCCGAGGCGCTCGTCGAGCTCGATGGGCCGCGGATGACCTACCAGGAGCTGTGGGACCGCGCGGCGAGAGTCGCCGGCGGCCTGCGTGAGGCCGGTCTCGGCCGAGGCGACCGGGTCGCCGTCCGCCACGGCAACAAGCTCGAGTGGGTGCTGGCGTTCTTCGGCACGCAGCTCGCCGGCGGCGTCGTCGTCCCGGTCAACACCCGCTTCGCGGAACCTGAGGTCGACTACGTCGTCAGCGACTCCGGCGCCAAGGTCGTGCTGTCCCCCGATGAGCCGCTCCCGGACGGGACGCCCTTCGTCGCGGAGGACCTCCGGCTCGACGACCTGGCCGCGATCTTCTACACGTCCGGCACCACGGGGTTTCCCAAAGGTGCGATGACCACTCACGAGAACTTCGTGACCAACATCGAGAACGTCATCCGGATCCGCAAGCCACGCGACGGTGACCCGATGCGCAACCTCGTGTCGGTGCCGCTGTTCCACGTCACCGGCTGCAACTCGCAGCTGCTGCCGACGCTCGCCGACCGCGGCACGACCATCGTGATGCCGACGTTCGAGGTGCAGCGGTTCCTGCGGGCGATCGTCGAAGAGCGCGTGTCGGTGGTGACGACCGTGCCGGCGATCTTCTGGTACGCACTCACGCAGCCCAACGCCGGCGACTTCGACCTGTCGAAGGTGGAGCTGGCGACGTACGGCGGCGCGCCGATCGCACCGTCACTGGTGGCGCGGATCAAGTCGGCGTTCGGCAACGCTCGGGTCGGCAACGGGTTCGGGTTGACCGAAACGTCGTCGGTGTCGACATTCCTGCCGCACGAGTACGCCGATACGCAGGCGGACTCGGTCGGCTTTGCGGTGCCGACGGTGGACCTCGCCGTGCGCGACGCCGACCCGGAGACAGGTGTCGGTGAGCTGCTCATCCGCGGCGCCAACGTCGTGGCGGGCTACTGGAACAAGCCCGATGCGACAGCGGCCACGTTCGAGAACGGCTGGCTGCACACCGGCGACCTGGCGCGCGTCTCGCCGGAGGGCTTCACCTACATCGTCGACCGCGCGAAGGACATGATCAACAGAGGCGGCGAGAACGTCTACTGCGTCGAGGTGGAGAACGCCCTGGCCGCAGCGCCCGGTGTCTTCGAAGTCGCCGTGATCGGCGTGCCGGACGAAATGATGGGCGAGAAGGTCGGCGCGATCCTCGTACCGACGCCGGGGTCGTCGCTCGACGTCGACGCGGTGATGGACTTCGCACGGTCCCGGCTCGCCGACTTCAAGGTCCCTCAGTTCGTCTCCGTGCGCGCCGAGCCGCTCCCCCGCAACCCGGGCGGCAAGGTGCTCAAGCCGACGCTCCGCGAGAACGCTGACTGGTCGCCTGCTCCTCGGCACTGACTGCTGGGCCGATCAGGTGAAGATCGCAAAAGGAGTCAAGAGCACTGCTCCCGATGGACGATTGACGTACCAGCCGCGTGGCGCAACGAGTGGGGAGGCCACGATGCAGGACACGCTCATCGGGATCGAGCAGTACGACCACGGAGTGGTCTCGGAGATCATCCGTCCGGCTGCCATCGTGCCCGAGGAAGCCGCACGGCAGATCCTCGCCACGCTGCAGGCGCAGTCGCTCTCGAAGGGCGGCTGCTGGGTCGCGACGCCGCGCCAGTGGTGCCGCTACGACACCTCAGGTGTCGACAGCCTCGGCCGTCCGATCGGCGAGCTGATCGGGTGCATCGAGGCGGTGTACGGCGCCACGACCCGCTACGAGGTCACGCTCTATCGCGTCACCGTCACGCCACTCGGGACCGCGACGGGCTGGACCGTGGAGAACCTCTGCGACGAACCGCTGAGCTATGGCGGCCTCACGCTGGCGACCTGCCCGCGGGCGCAGATGCAGCCGCCGCCGAAGCCGTTCCGCGCGCTGCGCACCGTCCCGGACCTCTAGGCCGGCGTCGCGCGTCGAGGGATCGCTCGAGCTAGTCGTCCGCAGGGACACGGATGGCGACGACCGCGATGTCATCGCGCGCCACGCCGTGCTGGAAAGCAAGGACGTCGTCCAGCACCGCGCCGGCCATCTGGTCCGCCTTCGAGCCCGTGCCGGCCACGAGGTGCAGGACCCGGTCGATGCCGTAGAAGCTGCCGCCGTCTCGCGCCTCGGGAACTCCGTCGGTGTAGAGGAGCAGCGACTCACCCGGCTCGAGCGGAATCTCGAGGTCCGACAGCTCGACGTCGGGGAGGACACCCAGCAGCGACCCAGGCGTCCCGACAAGGGTTGCCCCGGCGTCGTCGACGTGGACCGGTCGAGGGTGACCACCGAGCGCGACGGTTGCGTGCCAACCGTCGCCTCCGCGGCGGAGCCGGACGAAGGCAACCGTGCAGAACCGCTCCGTCTCACTTGCGAGCAACACATCGTTGAGCGTCACCAGCGCAGCAGCAGGTGACGACTGCTGCATCGCCGCCGCGCGCAGCGTGTAGCGAGCGAGCGCCGTCACCACGGCCGCGTCGACACCCTTGCCGCAGACGTCGCCGATCACCACTACCCACTCCGCTGTTGCCACCTGGAACACGTCGAAGAAGTCGCCACCGACGACGCTGCCGTCACCCGCGGGGCGGTAGCGCGCTGCCACATCGAGGTGCGGGATAGCCGGTGGGGTCGGCGGGATCAGCGTCTGCTGAAGCGTCCGGGCGAGCCGGCTGGCGTTGGCCTCCGACTCTTCGGCCCGCTGCTTGGCGCGCAGCAGCTCGCGTTCGTACTCACGGCGCTGCGTCGCGTCGAAGACAGCGGTGCGGATGACGATCGCGTGCCCTTGCTCGTCTCGCTCCAGCACGGAGTTGACCAGGACGGGCAGTCGCTGCCCGTCTCCGCGTACGACGTCCAACGCGATCTCTCGAGCGGTGCCATGCATCCGGAGCAAAGGGGCGTAATGCGTCTCGTGGTAGATCTGGCCACCCGGCGACAGCAGGTCCGCGAAGCGAACGCGTCCGACCAGGTCCTCGCGCCGGTAACCGGTGAGCGTGAAGAAGGTCTCGTTGGCCTTGATGATGGTGCCGTCGGGCGTCGTCGACAGGTATCCGCACGGCGCGCGCTCGTACAGCTGCCCCGCGTTGTCATCGAGCAGCGCATCGATGAACCCTTCGAGCGCATCGCCCTGTCCGACTGTCACAGTTGCGCGGGAACCCGGTGCAGGAAGGCCTCGATCGCCGCTGCCGTCTCGTCCGGGGCGGACAGGTTCGGACAGTGCCCCGTCGCTTCCAGCTGCACCATCGTGGCCCTCGGCATCTGGTCGCGCACGAACTCACCGACGCTGACCGGCGCGATCACGTCGTCGGAGCACTGCAGGATCAGCGTCGGGATGTCCACCCGCCGAAGATCGGCCCGATTGTCGGACAGGAAGGTCACGCGGGCGAAGTGACTCGCGACGTCCGGGTCCGTGCGGCAGAAGCTCTCGGTCAGCTCCTGACCGAGCTCCGGTTGGTCCGGCCGGCCCATGATGATCGGTGCCATGGCCGCCGACCAGCCGAGGTAGTTGCTCTCGAGCGACTGGAGCAGGTCGTCGATGTCCGCCGCCTCGAATCCGCCGACGTAGCCGTCATCGTTGATGTAGCGAGGCGAGGGGCCGACGAGCACCAGCGAGGCGAATCGTTCAGGCTCGCCTGCCGCGGCCAGCACTCCGATCATCGCCGACACCGAGTGCCCCACGAAGACCACGTCGTGCAGGTCGAGTGCGACACAGATCTCGAGGACGTCGTCGGCGTAGCCCTGAAGCGTCGAGTAGCGCCGGCGGTCGTAGGCCGAGAGATCGGAACGACCCGCCCCCACATGGTCGAACAGGACGACGCGATGGTCCGCCTCGAACCGGGGTGCGACGTAGCGCCACATGTTCTGGTCACAGCCGAAACCGTGGGCGAACACCATCGGTTGTCCGTCTCGCTGCCCGGACTCCTTGATGTTGTGACGCCGAACTACATCCACATTCGCACCTTACGCCCGGTCGGACGGCGGCAGCGTCCTCTCGAGGCGGGCGACGACGAACCCCAGCGCGACCAGGGTGACGGCGACGAGCCCCGCCCCGACGATGACGTTCATCGGTCCGCCGGGCGCCATGAAGCCCTTGCGGCCGAGGATCGTGAGGGTCTCGACGAGCTGCTCCGCGACAGCGACAGCGGCGAGCCCACCGAGCCACCGCGGCAACCGCGCGTCCTCACCGAAGGACGCCATCACGACCGGCGTCAGCATCATGATCGTGGTGCTCGTGAGCACCGGTCCCCAGTAGTCGGCGACGTCCAGCAGTGTCCGAGCGGTCGCCGGCGCCAACGCACTGCCGTGCCACGACAGGGCGAGCACGATCCAGGTCTGCACGGCGGTCTCCGCGAGAAACGCGACCGCGCCGATCAGGAACAGGTCACGCAGCCCCACCGGAAGATGGGCACGCACGAAGGCGGCGTACAGCGCGAACAACGGCGCGGCGAGGGTGAGCAGCCACGCCCACGTCCGGACGTGCCCACCGTTGGTCGCGAACCAGTGCACGACGGTGGCGCCGCTGTCCTTCGCGTCCGGTGGGTGGCCGAGTGCGATCGTCGAGCCGAGATAGAGCAACGCGAAGCCGACCGTCGCGCCGATGACTGCCGTCGATCGCTTCATCTCTAGCCGCCTGGCGCGATGAGCTTGATCGCCTCCGCCGCCGGCACTCCGACCGGCAAGATCGCCGGGATCGGGGTCGTGACGCCGGCCTCGACGTAGGCCTGGATCTTCTCCTTGCACTCCTCCGGCGCGCCGTGCACGACGAGATCGTCGGCGACCGAGTCCGGGATGGCCTCGACAGCGGCCTTGCGGTCGCCCGCCGCCCACGCGTCCCACATCGGCTGCAGCAGCTCGCTGCGCCCCATCCACTCGTGGAACGCGCGGTAGACCGGCACCGTCATGTACGCCGCGATCGCAAACTTCGCGACGCCGCGCGCGGTCTCGGTGTCGGTGGTCGGCGCGACGAAGATGCGCGCCGCGATCTCCTTGTCCGGGCCGCCCTCATGAACGTACGGCGCCACCGTGCGGACGTCGTCGGGTGAGAGCCAGTTGATGATCGCGCCGTCGGCCTCCCGGCCGGCGAGACGCAACATGCCACTTCGCAGTGCCGCGACGAGGATCGGCGGTTGTTGCGGCGGCGTGAAGCCGAGGCGGAAACCCTTGATCTCGAACGTGTCGTACTTCTCCGTGACCTTCTCCCCCGTCATCGCGGCCCGCACGAACCGCACGGTGTCGCGGACTCGCTGGTAGGGGCGGTCGAAGTCGATCGCGTTCCAGCGTTCGACGATGACGTTCGACGAAGAACCCACGCCGAGGACGAACCGGCCCGGCGCAGCCGCAGCCATCGTCGCCGCCGACATCGCGAGCGTCGCGGGACCGCGGGTGTAGACGGGAACGATCGACGTGCCGAGTCGCAGCGACGGAGCCCAGACCGACGCGAGCGCCAGCGGCGTGAACGCGTCGTTGCCGTTGGACTCCGCTGACCAGACGTCCGTGTAACCGAGGTCGGGAAGCGACTCGAAGAGCGACCGCTGCTCGAGAAGAGGGACGCCCTCGAAGGGCACGGTGATGCCGAAGCGAGCTGCCACGGGCGTCACCCTAGTGAGGCCCGCCTCCGGCCGCGCTACTTGTGGGGGTGGCGGTGCTTGCCACGGTTGCCGTGACCGTCACCAGGATCACCCGGAGGCGGCGACGGCACGAACGCGGTCGACGCACCGGGCTGCCACTGACCGCTGCGGTCGCGCGCGTAGTCCAACCAGACGGTGCCGGGGCTCGCGTTCCTGAGCTCGGTGTTGCGCAGGCCGTTGGGTGGCACGGCGTAGCGGCTGCCGGCGAACTCGGCCGGGCACGCGGCGAAGCCGTCGGGCCAGCTTCCGCTCGCGCTGGTCACGTGGAAGCTGCCGTCGGGTGACGCGCACGCGAAGTGCCGCTGGACGTCGCACCCCGACGCGTGGAACCGCGAGTCGCTGCCCTGGAAGGCACACGCTCCGGACGATGCCGAAGGCTCCCCCGATGCCCAGGACCACACGAAGGCCTGCAGCCGGCCGTCGAAGGGCTGCAGCTGGTCGAAGCCGATGAGGTTGGCACCGCAGCGCACCATCCGCGCGGTCGCATCAGCCGTGAGGACCTGCGTCGCGTCGGTCATCGCCTCGAGCCACGGGCTCTCTTCGTACCAGCGCCGGAAGACGGAGTGCGTCCGCATGCCCTTCTGGTCCCTGGCGCAGTCGGTGCCGCCGTAGTGCGTCGGGTTACCGCTCTCGTCCCAGGCCGGGCCACGGGTGTAGACCCAGTCGTTCCAGCCCGCGGGGCCGCAGTTGCCGACCAGCAGCAACCGCTTTCCCGCCGCCAGGATGTCGTCACTGGTGAGGTCGTAGGGCATCGGCGCACACGTGCCGGCCGGCTGACCGGCCGGCGGCTGGTAGACGAACCGGCCGAGCTGCTGACGGATCAGGCGGGTGGCGATGTCATGCGCCTGCCACTTGCCGGCGACGGGGTTGGCGTCGTACATCTGGTTCTCGAGATAGAGCAGCACCACCTCGTGCGGGTGGGCGGCCAGCCAGCGACCCACCTCCGCGAAGCCGTCCTGCGCCGGGCGGTCGTCGGTGCAGCCGACGTGGACGTAGACACCCTGACCGGTCGGGTCCTGACCGTCGCCGTGGCACATGGTCACCCAGTAGCCGTGCGTAGCCGGTGACCCGTACGGGCTCGGCACCCAGTGCAGGTCGATCTCCAGAGCCCGCACGTCCATGCGCAGCTGGTCGGTCATCGAGTAGAGCTGGTTGGGGTCCTGGTTGGTCAGCGTCGGGTAGTAGCTCGGCGCGGTGCCGTCGGTCGGCACGACGTAGCTCGACGCGTTGAAGGAGTTGTGGGTGTGAACGAACTGCTCCTCCCACAACGGAGCGCTCTGGCCGAGGACCCGCTGCAACGTGAGCGCGCGGTGCACCCAGGACCGCTCGTACGACGCAACCTGCGCCTCGCTCACCTCGCGACCGTCGAACACGCCGCAGTAGTCCGGCGCAGCGGCGTCCGGTGTGTCGCGAAGCGGTGTCCGGCAGGCCGCGGCGGCCGAGGAGACCAGCGCCTGCATGCTGCGGCAGAACTTGTATCCGCTGTCGTCGATCTGCGTCGAGGCCTTGGCGTAACACTGCTGCACCGCGGTCCCGCCGTCGTACGGCGACACCGGGTTGTCGGCCAGCGCGATCGGCGCGGTCAGGCCGGCGCCGAGCAGGACGACGGCGACGAGCCCGCGAAAGCCAGTGATGCGCACGCTCAGGGGTTCGCCGCGGGTCGTGTCTTTCCCTGCCGCCCCGGCCTGTCGAGTGGGCTAGGTGCGGGTCCAGGGCACGGTCGCCTGGAGCACCGCCTCCTCCAGCGCCTCCGTGCGGAAGTGCGTCACCTTCTGGTAGTCCGGGTCGGCCACCATCCGCGAGAACGCCTCGCGAGACGGATATCTGACGACAAGGACGGCATCCCATGCCTGGCCGTCCTCGGCGACGAGCGCCGTCGACCCGTCGCCGGCGTAGAGCAGCTCGCCACCGACGCGCGCCAGGTGTCCTTCCTCGACCAGTGCGTGGCTGTACTTCGCGTAGGACTCGCGGCCGCCGTCTTCCTTGAACCGCAACAGGTTCAGCATCACGACCGGGCCGCCCGGGTCTTCGGCGAGGAATGACTTGAGGTCTTGTCCGGTCGGATCGACAGCCATCCGCGCACCTTAGCCAGCCCAACCTCGCTTTCCCGTTCGGCCCTCGCTAGGACAGAATGCGATTCGGTATCCGGGCCCGGCCCCCCGGAACAGTGAAAGCGAGGCTGCAGTCGTGGACCTGACATTCAGCGAGGCGGACGAGCAGTTCCGCGCCGACTTCCGTAGCTGGCTCGACGCCAACCTCCCGGAGCAGTGGCGCGAGCGCGGCTTCTGGCGGCGTCAGGATCCCGACCAGGCTTTTGAGATGCGGCGCACCTGGGAGGCCGACAAGGCGAGGGCCGGCTTCGCCGGCATCCAGTGGCCGAAGGAGTTCGGCGGCCGCGGCGGCACGCCCTCGATGCGTGCGATCTACGACGAGGAGATGGTGCGCTACCGCGCGCCGATGACCGTCAACTCGCTCGGGCTGACGTTCCTCGCGCCCACCGTCATGGTCATCGGCACCGACGAGCAGAAGCGCGACATCATCAAGCCGCTGCTGCACAACGAGGTCATCTGGTGCCAGGGCTTCTCCGAGCCCAACGCCGGCAGCGACCTCGCCGCATTGCAGCTGCGCGCCGAGAGCGACGGCGACCACTACGTCCTCAACGGACAGAAGATCTGGACCTCCAACGCGCTGCACGCCGACAAGATGTTCGGCCTCGTGCGCACATCCCAGGAGCCGAAGCGGCACCGGGGCATCACGATGCTGCTCATCGACCTCAAGAACCCGGACGGGTCCTACGTCGACGGCGTCGAGGTGCGCCCGCTGAAGCAGATGAGCGGCGCCCTCGACTTCGGCGAGGTGTTCTTCACCGACGTAAGAGTGCCGAAGGCGAACATCATCGGCCAGGAAGGCGCCGGCTGGGACGTCGCGATGCTCCTGCTGTCCTTCGAGCGTGGCTCATCGGCGCTGCCGCAGTACGCCGCCTTCCGGCGTGAGGTCGACGACATCATCGAGCTGGCCGGCTCGCTCGGCCGCCAGGACGACCCCAACCTCCGGCAGAAGGTCTCGAAGAGCATCGTCGAGCTCGAGTGCCTGCGCTACCACTCGTTGCATCTGCTCACCCAGGTCGAGCAGGGCAAGGAGCTCGGTGCGGCATCCAGCATGACCAAGCTCCAGTGGAGCGAGACGCACCAGGACATCGGCGAGCTGTTCGCCGACGTCGCCGGTCTCTACCACCAGGTGCCGGACGACGGCGTCGACGTCGGCGACCTGCAGGCGTCGTTCCTCTGGTCGCGATCCGAGACGATCTGGGGCGGCTCGTCGCAGGTGCAACGCAACATCGTCGCCGAACTCGTGCTGGGTCTCCCGCGCTAAAGCGCTTGTCGCGGGGCCCCAACCCCGCTCCACTCTTGAGGAGTTCTCGTGTATTTCGCTCTTACGGATGAGCAGCGGGCGCTGCAGGCGACGGTGCGGGAGTTCCTCGCCGACCGGTTCCCGTTGACGTCGGTGCGCGCGCTCTACGACGACCCGGACAACGACGGCGACCCGTCCGAGCTCTGGAAGGCCGTCGGCGAGCAGGGCTGGCTCGCGGTGACGATCGACGAGCAGTACGACGGCCTCGGTCTCGGGCTCCTCGACGCAGCGGTGCTCGCCCGCTGCTGGGGCGAGGGCTGCGCACCCGGGCCGTTCCTGCCCACGCTCGTCGCCGCCGAGGCGATCCGGCTCGGCGGCTCGCCGGACCAGAAGAAGTCGTGGCTCCCGCGCATCGCTGCCGGTGAGGTGAAGCTGACACTGGCCGCGACCGGTCGGGTCAACGCGAGCAACGACACGCTCTCCGGCACCGCGCACTTCGTCGAGTACGCCCACGTCGCCGACCGCATCGTCGTCGCCGCCGACGGCGGCACGCTCTGGCTGGTCGACCCGGCCGCCGGCGGGGTCACCGTCACCCGGCAAGACGCCCTCGACCGCAGCACCCGCTTTGCCACGGTGACGTTCGACAAGGCGGCCGGTGAGCAGCTCTCCGGGCAGGTGCTCCCCGACGTCGCCGATCGCGCTGCTGTCCTCTACGCCAACGACCTGGCCGGCATCGCGCGCATCGCGCTGAGCCGCACCGTCGACTACGACAAGACCCGCGAGCAGTTCGGCAAGCCGATCGGCTCCTTCCAGGCGCTCAAGCACGCCCTCGCCGACCTGCACGTCGCGACGACGATGGCCGAGCACTCGGGCTGGTACGCCGCCCACGCACTCGACGCGCATCTGCCGGACGCCGCGCTGTCGGTGTCCGTGGCCAAGGCGAAGTGCAGCGACACCGCCCGGGACGTCACCGCGGCAATGATCCAGTTCCACGGCGGCATCGGCTACACCTGGGAGCACGACGCACACCTGTTCTTCAAGCGTGCGAAACGCGAGGAGTACCAGTACGGCGACGGCACGTTCCACCGTGAGCGCATTGCCCGGCTGGCCGTCGATGGACGCTGACGTCGTCGCAACTCCTCTCGCGCCGCCGGGGCTGCCCCGGTCACTCGACTATCCCGACGTCCCGATCGGCGCCATCCTGCTCGGCGCGGCGCGACGGTGGCCGGACCGTGTCGGGTGGATCGACCCGACGGCACCTGAGGGGTCGCAGGAGCTGACGTTTGCCGCCGCGGCCGCACGCGCCTCACAGTTCGCCCACGCGCTGCGGGCTCGCGGCGTGGGACCGGGCGACGTTGTCGCCGTACACGCACCGAACTGCATCGACTATCCGGTCGTCTACTACGGCATCCTGCTCGCCGGCGCGACGTTCTCCCCCACCAACCCACTCCTCCCGCCGGACGACCTCGCGTTCCAGCTGACGGACTGCGGTGCGCGTGTCGTCGTGACCTGGGGCATCGCGGCGCCGGCGATCGCCGCGGTCCGCGACCGCATCCCGGCCGAGCTCGTCGTCGGCATCACGACCGACGCGGCCGGGACCTCCGACTCGGTGGACGTCGACCTCGAGGCGTTTCTCTCGGGACAGCCGACCGAGCCGCCCACCGTCGACATCGACGTGCGCAACGACCTCGCGCACCTGGCCTACACCGGCGGGACGACCGGCCGGTCCAAGGGCGTCGCGCTCCCCTACCGCAACGTCATCGTCAACTCACTGCAGTACGCCTGCTGGGGCACCGGTTCGCTACCGAAGGTGGACGACGACGGCGGGCTCGTCCTCGACCAGGTCGGCTCGGAGGACGAGTGGCCGGCTCGTGTCGGCACCGGCGTCGCGATCAACCTCACGCCGTGGTTCCACGCGATGGGGACGATCGGCGGGCTCAACATCGCCGTACTCACCGGCTCGACACTGGTGCTGCACCTGCGTTTCGACCCGGGCCGCTATCTCGAGGACGCGGAGCGATACCGCATCACGAGCATGGGCGGGGCGCCGCCGATCTACGTCGCGTTGCTGCAGCATCCCGACATCGACAAGCGTGACCTGTCGAGCGTGCTGGGCATCTCCTCCGGCGCCGCGCCGCTGCCCGTCGAGATCCTCGAGGAGATGAAGGTCCGCTTCCCGCAGGCCAAGATCGGCGAGGGCTACGGCCTCACCGAGGTGACCATGGGCGCGACCTCCAACCCGTCGTGGCGCTCCGGCACGCGCAAGGTCGGCAGCGTCGGCGTGCCGGTCTTCGACACCGAGATCAAGCTCGTGGACGGCGAGGTCTGCATCCGTGGGCCGCAGGTCATGCGCGGCTACCACAACCAGCCCGAGGCGACCGCCGATGTGCTCGAGGACGGGTGGCTGCGCACCGGTGACATCGGCGTGATCGACGAGGACGGCTATCTCACGATCGTCGACCGCAAGAAGGACATGCTCATCTACAAGGGCTACAACGTCTATCCGCGTGAGCTCGAGGAGCTGCTCTTCCAGCACCCGGCGATCGCGAACGCCGCGGTCGTCGGAAAGTACGACGTCGCCGTCGGCGATCTTCCGGTCGCCTTCGTCGTCCTGTCGGAGCCCGATGCCGACGCCGAGGACGTCATGGCGTGGGTGAACGAACGCGTGACGCCGTACAAGAAGATTCGCGCCATCCACGTCGTCGACCAGATTCCGGTGTCGGCTGCGGGCAAGGTGCTCCGCCGCGAGCTGCGCGACCAGCTCAAGACCTGAGGAGACAGACCATTCCGAACAGTCGTGAGTGGCAACTGGTCCGGCGGCCGCACGGCTGGCCGGTGCCGGAGGACTTCCGGATGGTCGAGGTCGAGGTGCCGGAGCCGGGCGAAGGGCAGGCACTCGTCCGCAACGTCGCCATGTCGGTCGACCCCTACATGCGCGGCCGGATGAACGACGCTCCTTCCTACGCGGCGCCGTACCAGCTCGACCAGCCGATGTACGGCGGCGTCGTCGGCGTTGTCGAGAAGTCGAACGTCAAGGGCATCGACGCGGGCACGACGGTGCGGCACGGTCTCGGCTGGCGCGAGTGGGCGATCGTCCCGGCTCGGCAGCTGGAGCCGGTCGACCCCGCCGCCGACGGTGTGCCCGTGTCGGCGTACCTCGGGGTGCTCGGCATGCCTGGTCTCACGGCATGGGTCGGCGTGCACGACATCGCCGAGGTGCGGCCCGGTGAGACGTTCTTCGTGTCGGCGGCGTCGGGCGCGGTCGGCAGCATCGCCGGACAGCTGGCCAAGCTGGCCGGCCTGCGCGTCGTCGGCAGCGCAGGAAGCGCCGAGAAGGTCGCCTGGCTGCGCGACGAGCTCGGTTTCGACGCCGCCTTCGACTACCACGACGGCGACATCACCGGGCTGCTGCAGCAGGCAGCACCGGAAGGGATCGACGCCTACTTCGAGAACGTCGGCGGCGACCATCTGCGCGCCGCGCTGGCCGTGATGAACCCGTTCGGCCGGATCGCCGCCTGCGGCATGATCTCCGCCTACAACGAGTCGCGCCCGGGGCCGGACAACATGTTCCTGGTCGTGGGCAAGAAGCTGACCATGCGCGGCTTCATCGTCAGTGACCACGCGCACAGGGAGCCGGTCTTCCGGCGGCATGTGTCCGGATTGCTGCGGGATGGCCGGCTCGTCTTCCGTGAGACACATCGTCGTGGCATCGAAAGCGCTCTCGATGCGCTGCTCGACGTACTACGTGGTGGGCAGCACATCGGGAAGATGGTGGTTGATCTCCAGTAGTTCTTTCGGCTCAAAGATGGTCGCCCGGCTCACCGTGGTCGCCGGGGGCGCCGATCCATCCTCATGACCTCCCGCCGGTGGGCACCAGTGTGCTGTGCGCTGCTGGTGGTCGGCTTCGTGCTCGACCTGCTGCTGCGTCCGGGCGGCGTGCATCTGACCCGCTCCATCGACGACATCGCCGAGATGCTCGCGGCGGCGACCGCATCGGCTGCTGCACTGTGGCGCGCCACGCAAAGCCGTCGCCGGAACCGCTTCTCGTGGCTGCTCATCGCCGGCGGCACCGGCGGCTGGGCGGTCGGCGAGGCGATCTGGTGCTACTACGAGCTGGTCGTGGGCCGGGACACGCCGTTCCCGTCACTCGCCGATGCCGGCTTCCTCGTCTTCCCGGTCCTCGGGCTGGTAGGTCTGCTCGTGCGGCCATCCTCGGCCTTCGCGGGACAAGGCCGGCTGCGCGTCACCCTCGATGCAGTCCTCGTGGCGGCATCGCTGTTCATCGTCAGCTGGGGCACGGCTCTCGGTGAGGTCTACAAGGCCGGTGCCGACTCGACCTTCGCGGCGGTCGTCTCGCTGGCCTATCCGGGCAGCGACCTCGTGCTGCTGTCCGTGACGGTCATCGTCATCAGCTATGCCCGCACCGGCGCCCGTCGCGGGCTCTGGTGGATCACAGCCGGTCTCGTCGCGCTGTCCATCGGCGACAGCGGCTTCGCCTACCTCACGGCCGTCGACCGCTACGGCGCCGTCAACCTCGTCGACGCGGGTTGGGTCGCCGGCTTCCTGATCCTCGCCGTCGCAGCCGTGGTCGACGACGTCACGGACGACGTGGTCGAGAACCCCGTGACGCCGCGCTTCGCGCTGCTGCTGCCGTTCGCCCCTGCCAGCGCGGCGATCCTCGTCCTGTTGCGAGAGGCCGCCGAGGGGCAGGTCATCGGCAAGGCGATGACCGTCGCCGGCACCTTCCTCGTCGCGGCACTGATCGGTCGCCAGGTCGTCGTACTGCTCGAGAACCGCGCACTCATGAGCCGCATCTCCCACCAGGCGTTCCACGACGTGCTCACCGGACTTGCCAACCGGGCGCTCTTCGGCGACCGGCTCGAGCACGCACTGGCTCTGCACCGACGCGACATGCGTCCGGTCGCCGTGCTGCTGATCGACATCGACGACTTCAAGACGGTGAACGACTCACTCGGTCACCCGGCGGGAGACGAGCTGCTCGTGCGGATCAGCGAGCGGCTCTGCGCCAGCGTCCGCACCGGCGACACCGTCGCGCGACTGGGCGGTGACGAGTTCGCGGTTCTCGTCGAGGACGGTGGCGACGGCTTCGACGTCGCCGGCCGCCTGCTGACGAGCCTCGACCTTCCGGTGTCGCTCAGCGGCCGGGAGCTGCAGGTTCGCGCCAGCATCGGCGTCGCGTTGCTCGACGCCGGCGACCCGGCGGCCAACGGCACCGAGATGCTCAAGCGCGCGGACGTGGCGATGTACGCCGCCAAACGCGCCGGCAAGGGCACGGTGATGCCCTACAGCGCCGCGCTCGCCGGTGGCGACGCCGAGCAACTCGACATGCAGGCCGCGCTGCACCATGCCGTGCACCACGGCGGGATCGACGTGGCGTTCCAGTCGATCCGGATGGCCGACGGCTCGCTTCGCGGCTTCGAGGCGCTGGCTCGCTGGTGCTACGCCGGTGACGTCGTCACTCCCGGCGTCTTCATCCCGCTCGCCCGCAGACTGGGCGTCCTGCCGGCACTCGACGTGGCCGTGGTGCGCCGCGCCGTGTCAGAGGCGGCGCACTGGCCGGCCGAGATCGGGCTCTCCGTCAACCTCGCCGGCGAAAGCCTGACCGACCCCTCCCTCCCGGCCCGGGTGTCGCACGCACTGACCGACCACGGCGTCGCGCCGGAACGGCTGTCGATCGAAGTGCTGGAGTCGAGTGTCATCGAGCAGGATCGTCGTGCGTTGACGTCCGTGCGCGCACTTCGCGCGTTGGGAATCCGGGTCGCCGTCGACGACTTCGGCGCCGGCTACGCCTCGCTCGCCCGCTTGCTCGCGCTGGAACCCGATGTCATCAAGGTCGACCGCAGCCTGCTCGCCGCGGAGACCGACCCCAACGGCCCGACTCCCCTGCTCGTCGGCATCATCGACCTCGCGCACCGGCTCGGCGCGAGTGTCGTGGCCGAAGGGGTCGAGACTCCGGTGCAGCTCGCCGCCGCGCTCGCCGCCGGCTGCGACGCCGTCCAGGGCTTCCTCTGGGGCATGCCCGGCACGGCCGAGGAGTGCCGCGAGCTGATCGAACGCTCGCCGATCCTCGACACCGACTGACTCAGCGACGCGCGGCTGCGTCCGCCCACTTGCGGGCAAAAGCCCGGTGCAGCGGGTCGAGCGCGAGGCCCTGCGCCGCCAACCGGTCGCGCAGCACCTTGCGGGTGCGCAGCACCATCACCAGACCGAACAGCCAGAACGCGTACTGCACGGACAAGGCCGCCCGGAAAGCGCCGAGGGAGTACGACGCCGGACCGCCGGACGTGGTCAGGTCGAGGACCACGCCGACGCACAGAATCGTCGACAGAGAGGCGACGAAGCCACCGACGTTGACGATCCCGCTCGCACTGCCGAGCCGCTCGGCGGGGTTGGACGTGCGCGCGTAGTCGAACCCGAGCATCGACCCGGGACCGTTCGTCGCGAGGACGATCACCAGAACGAGCAGCAGTGCCGGCGGCGCCGTACCCGGCCAGGCGAGCACGAGACTCCACACGACGGCGGAGCTTCCGACGATCGTCAGTGTGAGCGCCGACCGGCGTTTCGGCCACCGGCCGGCGAGCGCGCCGAGAAGTGGGCCGACGCCCATCGCGATGAAGACCATGAGCGAGAGCAGCGCGCCGGCCGTCGTCGGTGCGACATGCTCGCCGCGCACAAGGAACGGATAGCCCCAGAGCAATGCGAAGACGGTGCCGGAGAACTGGGTCACGAAGTGGGTCCACAGACCGATGCGGGTGCCCGGCTCCCGCCATGCGGCTCGCAGGTTGGCCCGCACCCGGTCGATCCGGATCGGTGTCGTCGACGACGCCGATGTGCCCGCGGGCGCATCGCGGAGAGTGGCGAGGACCGCGACGCTCACCACGGCGCCCAGCGCGGCCGCGCCGACGAACGACTTCGTCCAGCCGACCTGGTGAAGCAGCGCGACGAGCGGATAGGCGGCCGCGACCTGTCCGAGCTGCCCGACGATGCCGGTCAGCTGGGTGATCACGGGAGCCTGCCGCGGCGCGAACCAGAACCCGACGAGACGCAGGACGCTGATGAACGTCATCGCGTCGCCCATGCCCACGAGCACGCGCGCGGCGATCGCAACCGGCACGGTGTGTGACACGCCGAGCAGGAGCTGTCCGCCTGCCATGACCAGCGCACCGAGCGCGACCAGCCGTCGTGTGCCGAAGCGGTCGAGCACGACACCGACGGGGATCTGCATCGCGGCGTAGACCGCGAGCTGGAGCACGGCGAACAGCGACAGCTCCGCCGCTGTGGCGTGGTAGCGCTCCTGCGCTTGCAGCGACGCCACGCCGAGGGACGACCGGTTGAACACCGCGATGGCGTAAGCGGTGATGCCGAAAGACCACATGAGCCAGGCCCGGCGGGTGGTCGTCGTCACTCCCCCTGGGCCGGCCACGAAAAGGTCAACCCGGAACGGGCGTCAATGCTTCCGTCTTGTGCCATCCAGGCGCACAATGTCCGCATGAGCCGCCTTCCCCGGGCTGCGGCACTGCACGTCGGTGAGTTCGCCGTGGGTGTCCTGGTCGCCTATGCCGCTGTCGGCGGCGCCTTCGCGCTCACCCAGGCCATCTGGCCCGTGGTCGCCGTCGCTCTCCTCGTGATGGCGCTGGCCGTCGCCGTCGAACTGCACTGGGGACCGCACGCCACCGGGCTCGTCGCCGGCCTCGTGGTCACCTCACTCGTCGCCGCCGGCCTGTTCGCGATCTTCTCTCTGCTCGTCTACCGCCTCGACTGAGCCGCCGGCTCAGACCAGGTGGCGGCGCGTGGCGCGGTAGCCGAACCGGGCTGCCAGCCAGCAGAGCACGATGATCATCAGGACCAGGACGACCGGGCCGATGATCCCGACGATCGCCTCGATGCCTCGCACGAAGCGCGACACCGACAGCTTCACGGCTTTGACGAACCCGTTGTCACGATGGGGCTTGTTCACCACGATCACCGGCCTCTTCTGGTCGACCGTGACCGTCAGCGTGCTCATCGAGGTCGTGGATGCGAGCACCCGGAGCTGACCCTGCAGCTGCTCGATCTGCGTCTGCACGTCGGTCACCCGCTGCTGCACGGCGAGCGTCTCGCCGATCGTCGTCGCCTTCGCGAGGATGGTCAGGAACGTCGAGCGCGTCGCCTGCAACGAGTGGATCCGCGCCTGCAGGTCGACGTACTTGCTCGTGACGTCGACACCTGAGGTCTGCAGCGACAGGACCTTCGTGCCGGCGATGCTGCGTGCGTCGTGCACCGCCTGCTCGAACCGGTCCACGGGCACGCGCAGCGTGACCTCGCCGCTCGGCGCCGAGCCCGCTTCCTGCGTGCTGCTGTCGGACACATAGCCGCGCTGCAGACGCGCGATGTCGCTGAGCCGGCTCAACGTTGCGCTGACCTGGCCTTTGCTCACCTGAAGGTCGAGCTCGCCGGTCTTCTCCACCCGGCTGGTCGTCACCGGCACCGGATCGACGCCCCGTTGCGCGGCGTCCCCGGATGCGGTGCTGCCCGACGCGCTGGTCGCGTACTGCGGCGCCGACTGGTCGGCCACGACGCCCGGGCCGGCGGGCGCCGGGACGGCGCTGAGGACCGGAACGTGCCCGCTGCTGCCGGCGCTCTTCTCCGCGCCGCTGCCGCTCGTGCCGGCCGAGGTGCCACCGCCGACACCGGGCTCCGCGACCCCGCCGCTCGGGGCACCCACGGCAGTCGCCCGGCCGGCGCCGCCTTCGCCGCCGCTGTTGCTGTTACTGCTGCTGCTGCCACCGATGGCGATGGGCACCGCGATGAGAACGACGATGAGCGCCGCCGCGATGCCCAACCAGGCGTTGCCGCTCGGCCGCCACCCTCGCAGCGTCCGGCGTCGTACGCCGTCCTGCGGCTGATCCGCGCACGAGGGAGCGAGCTGCTCCCGGATCCGGTCGATGCCGCCGGCCGGCACGTCATAGTCCTCGCCTGCACCGGCGAGACCGCGCTCGAGCACGTCGTCGAGGTTCATCGGGCCACCTCCATCTCGACCCAGGCGGCGAGCGCCGGGTCTTCGGCGAGCAGGCGGCGAGCCTCACTCAGCCGGGACTTGACCGTCCCCGGTCGGCGCTGGATGGCTGTCGCGATCTCGCGCTCGGGAAGCCCGGTGAAATAGCGCAGCACCACCGGCACGCGCAGGTGCTCGGGCAGCCGGTCGACGGCGCTCGCGACACAGCTCGACAGCACCGCGTCCTCGACGTCGTGCTGCGGATCTGCCTGCGCGGGCAGGTTGACGAGCGCGTCGTCTCCACTGCGTTCACGCCATACGCGATCGCTGCGGACGCGGCTCAGACAGGCGTTGACGACCACGCGGTAGAGCCACGGCCGGCGACCGTCGCCGGGCGGGATCGCGTCACGGAACCGCCAGACGCGCAGGAACGCCTCCTGAACGGCGTCCTCCGCATCGACCGGCGAGCGCAGCACGAGACATGCAGTGCGAAAGGCCGTCGGGTAGGACTCCGCCAGCCACCTGTCGAGCTCGTCGAGATCGTCCACACAACTGAGACTCCGGACACGCCGATTCGGTTCGCCGCGAAGCTGGCGGAGATCACCTTCAGCCGGCGACGAGCGCCGTTCTACCTACAAACGAGCGCAGACGCCGCCCTCGGGAGCGTGCACCGGCGCCAGAGGTCCTGCGGACGTGGCCGTTTGTAGGTAGAACCGCGCGCAGAACCGACCGCAGACCGCTTCAGCCGAACAGAAGTCGGCCGAGAGAGCTTTCGACAACTAATGCAGCCCGACGGCAATGTCCGGCAGCGGCATTAGGGCTGGCCCGGAGGCGCGGAAGCGCCGAGGACCACGCCCGAGCCGCAGAGGACGTTGCCGTCGGGCACGGCAGACGGTCGACTATCGAGGTGCCATGCGAATCGAGCCGTCGAGCCGGATGACCTCGCCGTTGAGGTAGCCGTTCTCGACGATGTGCCGGGCGAGAGCGGCGTACTCCGTCGGCGACCCGAGCCGCGCGGGGTGCGGCACCTGCTTACCGAGCGACTCACGGGCCGGCTCCGGCAGGCCCGCGAGCATCGGCGTGTCCATGATTCCCGGCGCGATCGTGCAGACCCGGATCAGCTTGTCAGCCAGGTCGCGCGCGATCGGCAACGTCATGCCGACCACGCCGCCCTTGGACGCGCTGTACGCCGCCTGGCCGATCTGACCGTCGAACGCCGCGACCGACGCCGTGTTGACGATGACCCCGCGCTCTCCGTCGACCGGCTCCGACTCGACCATCGCCGCGACAGCCAGCCGGATGACGTTGAAGGTGCCGATCAGGTTGACCCGGACGACCTTCTCGAACGCGTCGAGCGGCAGGACGCCCTGCTTGCCGAGGACGCGTCCTGGTGTGCCGATGCCGGCGCAGTTGACGAGGATGCGAAGCGGCGCCTGGCCGACCGCGGTCTGCACCGCCTGCTGGACCCCCGCCTCGTCGGTGACGTCGAGACCGGCGAAGCTGCCGCCGATCTCCTTCGCGCGCTCCTCACCGGGAGATGACGGCAGGTCGGCGATGACGACGTGCGCGCCGGCCTTCGCGAGCTCCGTCGCCGTGGCGAGTCCGAGCCCGCTCGCACCACCGGTGACGATCGCCGAGCACCCGTCAATCCGCATCTGCTGTGCCTTCTTCCTCCGTCATGACGACGAGCACCGCGCCCGCCTCGACCTGCTGGCCGGCTTGCACGCGTACCTCGCCGATCGTTCCCGCGGCCGGAGCCGCCACCGTGTGTTCCATCTTCATCGCCTCGAGCACGACGAGCGCCTGCCCGGCATCAACCGAGGCGCCGGCCTCGACCAGCACCCGCACCACCGCGCCCGGCATCGGTGCGACGAGCGAGCCGGCGCTGTGGGCAGCGTCGAGATCCGGGAATCTCGGCTCGATCCGGAACTCCGACGAGCCGCTCACCGAGTCGACGTCGACGAGGTCCGCCTGCCGCGTCACCGTGCAGTGGCGCCGTACGCCGTCCACGGTCAGATCGACGAGCGACGGGCTGGTCCCGTGGACCGTGACGTCGACGTCGTCGCCGTCGAGCTGCGCGGCGACCGTGCCGCCCCGGCCCAGCTGGTAGCTGACCTCGATCGCGCCGGCAGCGTCGCTCAGCAGGACGCGCTGCGGCTGCGACGGGTTGTTACGCCAACCGCTCGGCAATGCTGACAGGACGCGGGCACTCGCTCGGTTGTGCACCTGCACCGCGAGTGCCGCCGCGAGAGCATGGACGCGCCGTCCCGTGTCGTCGACAAGCGGCGCCCCCAGGCCGGCCGGGTCGTGCCGCTCCAGATAGGCGGTGTCGGTCGCCCCGGCGAGGAACTCCTCCTCGCCGAGGATGCGCACCAGCAGATCGCGGTTGGTCGTCACACCGTGAACTCGCGCCCGGGACAGCGCAGCCGCGAGCACGGCAGCTGCCTCGCTGCGAGTCGGTGCGTGCGCGATCACCTTCGCCAGCATCGGGTCGTAGTGCGGCGAGACAACGCTGCCCGACTCGAAGCCGGAGTCGACGCGCACGCGGGCCTCGTCGACGTCGAACGCGCGCAGCGTGCCGATCACCGGCAGGAAGCCACGAGTTGCGTCCTCGGCATAGAGCCGGACCTCGATCGCGGAACCCGTCATCGTCGGCGCCAGCGCCTCCGGCGGCAGCGGATGTCCGTCGGCGACGAGCAGCTGCAGCCGCACGAGATCCAGCCCGGTCACCAGCTCGGTGACGGGGTGCTCGACCTGTAGCCGGGTGTTCATCTCCAGGAACGCGAACTCGCCCTTGTCGTCGAGGACGAACTCCACGGTGCCGGCACCGACGTAACCCACCGCACGAGCCCCCGCGACGGCGGCGTCGCCCATGCGCGTTCGCAACGAGTCGTCGACCGCAGGCGACGGCGACTCCTCGACGATCTTCTGGTGCCGTCGCTGGATCGAGCACTCGCGCTCGAACAACGAGACGACGTTGCCGTGCGTGTCCGCGAAGACCTGGATCTCGACATGTCTCGGTGCCTCGACGTAGCGCTCCAAGAACACGGTCGCGTCACCGAACGCGCTGCCGGCCTCGCGCTGCGCGCCCTCGACAGCGTCCTCGAGCTCCGCCGCACCCCGGACGACGCGCATGCCGCGTCCGCCGCCACCTGCGGATGCCTTGACCAGCAACGGAAAACCGACATCGGCGGCACCTGACACGTCGGTCGCCCATGGCAAGGTCGGGACGCCGGCTGCGCGCATCATCTCCTTGGCGCCGAGCTTCGAGCCCATCGCCTCGATCGCACTCGGCGGCGGGCCGACCCAGGTGAGACCGGCGTCGACGACCGACTGCGCGAAGGCGGCGTTCTCGGACAGGAAGCCATAGCCGGGATGAACGGCGTCGGCGCCCGCAGCCTTGGCCGCAGCGACGACCAGGTCGCCACGGAGGTAGGTGTCGGCCGGCGCCGCACCGGGCAACCGCACGGACAGATCCGCGTCACGCACGAACGGCGCGTCGGCGTCGGCGTCGCTGTAGACGGCGACCGTGGAGATGCCCATCGCTCGGGCAGTGCGGAAGACCCGGCGCGCGATCTCGCCCCGGTTGGCGACCAGCAGTCTCGTGATCACCGGGTCACATCCGGAAGACGCCGTAGCCGCGGCGTCCCTCGATCGGCTGGTTGTGAATGACCGACAGCGACATACCGAGCACCGTGCGGGTGTCGCGCGGGTCGATGATTCCGTCGTCGTAGAGCCGCGCGGTGAGGAACAACGCCTTGGACTCAGCCTCGATCTGGTTCTCGACCAGCTCGCGCATCGCTTTGTCCTGCTCCTCGTCGTACGGCTTGCCGCGCGACTCCGCGGACTGCCGCGCGACGATCGAGAGCACTCCGGCGAGCTGCGCCGGACCCATCACCGCCGACTTCGCGTTCGGCCAGGTGAAGAGGAACCGTGGGTCATAGGCGCGGCCGCACATCCCGTAGTTGCCGGCGCCGTACGACGCCCCGAGGACGACCGTCAGGTGCGGCACCGCACTGTTCGACACAGCGTTGATCATCTGGGCGCCGGCCTTGATGATGCCGCGCTGCTCGTACTCCTTGCCGACCATGTAGCCCGTCGTGTTCTGCAGGAACAGCAGCGGTGTGTCGCTCTGGTTGGCGAGCTGGATGAACTGCGCGGCCTTCTCCGACTCCTCCGCGAACAGCACGCCGCGCGCGTTGGCGAGCACGCCGATCGGGTAGCCGTGGATCGAGCCGAAGCCGGTGACGAGCGACGAGCCGTAGAGCGGCTTGAACTCGTCGAACTCGCTGCCGTCGAGAACAC